>CAVXDC010000042.1:0-14801 GCA_963760365.1 uncultured Phycisphaerae bacterium | reverse complement strand
ATTGCGGACTAGGACGATCCCGCTGTGCCTCGCGCCGGGCCGGGCCGTCTGGGCCTGGTCCTGCTGGCGGGCCAGGTAGTCGCGGGCCGCGTCTACGAACGTGTTGTACGTGGCCGCGGGAACGACCAGCGGATCGCCGGATTTGACCTTGTTGAGCATCCGTGCTCCAGTCAGAGACACCCATCGGACCTCTTCTGCAAGGTTGCGGTCATCAAAGCCATGTCACACAGGCAGTCGGGAGTGGAACGCTTGCAGACTTCACCCGCTCATTGGACCTTGCGTCCTATGTGAGCTGAGGATCGTGGTTGACCCCAACCCCGATCTCGCCACTGTAGACGAAACGTCCAAACAACTTCTCAGGAGCTGGCTTCGCCACATGCGCGTTGCCCCCAACCTGGTAGTAAAACTGCAACGTCCCTGGCGGAACGATTACGTAGTGAAGGGCGTGCCACCGGAAGCCAGCCCCGCCTGGAAGTCTCTGCTTGGGGACGTACGTCACGAGCAATTCTGCCTGAGTCACAAGGTGCGCGAACTTGGGATCGTCAAACACAGTAGACGCCAGCAGGAAATCGTCGCGGTGACAGATCGGGAGCTTAGCAGGTTGGTTGAAGATCGGGGACTCCACGAGCAAGTAACCATACGGCTGCAAGCGAGACCCGGCTCGCGCCTTGTCTCTCGGCCCAATCGTTGTTCCACCCCGGTCGAAGTCCCGTACACGAAAGACCTGACCGACGATGTCAGCCCAGCCAATGTCGGTCCCAATCAGCAGTGTGATCTCCTCTGGGGTGACTGCAGTGCTGTTGAGCAGACCCCGCGCCCGCTGCCAATTCCATCGCTGCCTAGCGTCGCGACCACTGATGCGACCGGTGATCACGGTAATCCCTGCGAGAACAAATGAAAGTGGGAGAACAATCAGGTAGGAGAACAGCGAGCGCAACCGCGAAAGGAGTTTCAGCTTTCCGAGGATTCCCATAGCCTAGAGTCCTTTCAAGCATTTCTGCCCAATGCCCCAGTCAACAGTGAACATAGGCGCCGAGCATCAGTTCTGCAAGCAGCATAGAGAAGGCTTTCCGGGCTGCCCTTAGCTACCGCTGCTGTACAGAAAGAATCCCATCTCTGTTCAACGCACGTCACCCACGTGGGCAAACCTTGTTCGGCCAATCATACGCTCCTTGTCACGCTGAAGTCGTCCTCCTACGGTGGCGGGATGGTGATGCCGAGCAGGCCGAAGTCGCCCTCGTCGTAGACCTTCTCCACGCACACGGCCGCGGGGCGCTTGACGATCATCTTGGCCGAGGCGTCTTCGGCGTCCTCGTAGCGGACCCACAGGTACTCGTGGCCCTTCTTGTCGATGCCGCTGATGTCGCCGATGGTGATGCCGGTGCGGTTGGGATTGGCCGCGAAGCGCAGCGTCAGCTCGATGAACTCCGAGGCCGTGCTCTCATCGCCGCTGCCGCCCAGGAACAGCAGCTCCCCGGCCGGGAAGGTGTAGGTGGCCCCGTGAATCCGCACGTAGAAGCCGGTGCTGTTGACCTTGCCCGTCAGCGCCCGCATGTTGGTGACGTAGGTCGGGTTCCAGCTCTCGATGGGCAGCTTGACTCGCAGCGTGAAGTTGAAGGCCGGCGTGACCACGTCCACGCCCTCGACGCTATCGGCCGTGACGCCGACGGCGCCCTTGAAGTCCGGGGCGGTCTTGCCGGGCGGGGCGTAGCGGCCGACGGTCTGGATGGACTGCGTGACGTGCTGCGTGCCGCCGGTGGTGTCGAAGCTGAAGGCGAACTCACCGACGGGCGTGGGGGCCTTGGGGCCGTAGTTGACGTAGCCCAGCCAGCGGCCGGGCGAAAGCCACTCCACCCGGCTGGTCTGCTTGTAGCCGTCGCCGACCTGCTCGGGGGCCTGGTCGTGCAGTGCAGAGGCGGCCTCAGATTCCTCGTCGGTCCCGGTGACCAGGAACTTCTTGACCCCCGTGTTGGCGGAGCTTTGCTCCTCGCTGACGGTGAACTCGCGGTCTTCGGGCTTTTCGACGACTGTGATCGGCATCGTTTATCTCTACGTGAACACCAGCCTGCCGCTTCGTGTGGCCGCGACGAGCTTGTCCGTGTTCTTGGCCATAGCTTCGGTAGCTTTGGCGGTCCGCTCCATCGGCCCGCCGCCTGCGCCCAGGCCGGCCAGGGCTTCTGAACTGAACGTGCCGACCACGCTGACGCCACTCACTCGTTCCGCCACATCGTCCAAGGCCGTACTGGCGTTCTTGATGGCTGCTGCGGCTTGCTCTACGCCCGGGGCGACGGCTGGGGCGCCTGCTTGCGGCTTCTCACCCGCGCCGGGCGCGCCCACATCCTGAGTGAAGAACTCCTTGCGGGTTTTCTCCCAATCGGTCGCGATCTGCTCGCCGAGCTGGCGCATGTGCTCGCCCAGGGACGCCTCCAGAGGCCCGATCTGGCGCTCGGCGATCTTGGGCAACTCCTTGATGGCCGACTGGAAGCCCTCCAGCAGGCCCGTCCACTGGAAGTTCCAGCCTTCGCCCTTGAACAGGCCCCCGACGGCGTGCCAAAGGTTCACCAGGTTCTTCCAGACGTTCGAGGCGAAGGTCTTGACGCCGTTCCAGATCGTGGCGAACACGTCCCGCCAGTTGTCGGCGAACCAGGCGAGGTAGCCGGGGATGGCCACGGTGAAGAAGTGCTCGGCCTGGTTGGCGAAGCGGACGATGCCGTACGCCGCGGCCACCAGGGCGTACTCCAGCAACGCCCGCCAGTGCGTGATGGCGAAGGTGAGGGCGGCGAAGGCGGTGATGACGGCCTCCTGTAGCCAGTTCAGCACCGGCCCGACATAGGGCGAGATGGACGCCCAGGCCGAGACGATCAGGTCCCGAGCGCCTTCGACCGCGGGCTTCAAAGCGTTCCACAGGGCATCAAAGGCCGTTTGGATAAACTTGGTGAAGGCCCCGACGATAGGCGTGACGTACTGGACGACCGAGTCCCACGCGGAACGGATGCCTTCGACCGTGGCGGCCAGGATGGGAGATAGGAACTCCCATACCGACTGCCAGGCCGACTTGATGAAGTCCGTTATGGCCTGGACAGCGGGCATGATTGTCCTGCCAAGGCCGGCCATCTTCTCACTGAAGGTCTGCCCCTCCAGGCCTGTGTAGGCCAGCGCCGCCGCAATAGCCGCCAGGCCGCCAACGACCAACGCCACGGGGGAGGCGACCAAGCCGATGATGACGGAAACGCCCTTGAGGATGCCTGAGAGAACCCCAATCGCCTGGCCGAAGCCCGCCAAGGCCAACCCTCCCGCCGTGACCGCCGCAGCGACCTTCAGCACCCCGACCACCAGGCCGCCGTTCGCCTTGAGCCATTGGGCCGTGGCCGCGACAGTCGATGTAAGCCGCACGGCCAGGGATTGAAGCACCGGCACGAGTGTGGAACCGATTGTGGCGGCCGAGTAGCGCAGGACCTTCCAGAGGTCGGCCAGGGCGTCGCCGAATGCATCCGCCGCCTGGGCGTCCTGTGTGGACATGACGATGCCCAGTTTGCGGGCCTTGGCCTCGTAGGCGTCCAGCGCGGCCGCACCGCCCTCGATCATGGGCAGCAGCGCCGTGCCGCTCTTGCCGAAGACCTCCATCGCAGCAGCCGCCTTGGCCGTGGGGTCGGCCACCTTGTCCAGGCGGTCTGCGATGAGCTTGAATTGCTTCTCCGGCGACAGGCCCGCCAGGTCTTTGACCGTGAGTCCCAACCCCGCCAGGGCCTCCTGGGCGGAGGTGGAACCATCCGCTGCGGCCGAGATGGCCTTCTGCATCTTGCGGAGGCCGGTCTCCAGGGACTCCATGTCCGCCCCGGACTGCTCAGCCGCGTACCCAAGGACAGACAGGGCCTCGACCGACACGCCGGTGCGCTTGGACATGTCCCAGAGCTTGCTGCCCATGTCGGCGAAGCTCTTGGCCGCCCCGGCCAAGGGCGCAGAGCGGCCGCACCCAGGCCCATCATCTTCAGACCCATACCTGTGACCGCTGCGCCGAATGCCTTGAGCTTGGCCTGAGCCGCTCGAAGTCCGCGCACGAGCTTGCTGTCGTCAGCGAACAGCTCGACGAATGCTTTACCTGCACGTATGCCCTTAGCTTCGGCCATGAACTCACCTACTCTTGGCCGCTCGGTCCAGCAGGTCGCCAAGGCGGCTTGACAGGGCTAGGCGTCGGAGATACGCTACCGGGTGGTGAAAGCTTGGGTGACCTGGACAAAGGAGCATTGACATGCCAGATATGCCAGGCGACATGTTCATAGACAAGAAAAGCATCCTGTACATCCTTCTTCACGGTCCGAAAGGGAACTTGCGGCCCTACACCGTCGGTCCCGTCGCAGTCTTAGCCAGAAAGGCCCATCCGCTGCTCAGCAGACTCGGCCCCGTCGGCCTCGCCATTGCTGCGGCCGTCCTAGTGGGCCTGGCGGGCGTAGCCATCTGGCGTGCCTGCCGAGACGAAGAGGGATAGCCAATCAATACACGCGCCCGGTTCTCCCCCGGCCGGGCGAATTGAGGATCAGGTCGTCTCCCCCCACGGCCTGATCTTTCTTTTTCACTGTTGGGCCTTGGCAATTTCATTGGCAATGCCTGCGCGGATGAAGCATGCCTGCGCACTGGATCAGTCCTCACTCGGGACGGGCAGGCAGTACCAGCCCTCGGGCAGGTCCATGACGCCGGGGGTGGGCTTGCCTTCGGCATCCAGGACCCAGACCTTGGCGTCGCGGACGGTCTCGCGCAGGCGCACTGGTTCACCGTCGCGGACGTAGATGGTCCGCGTGGCGCAACCCGGCAGGAGCAGCAAGATAGCGACGATGATCAGCGCCTTGCCCCAAGTGCTCCGCACGCGCTTCCGCAGCCGCTCGCGCAAGGCGGGGTCGGTCTTACCGTCCTCGGCCGTGGACTGAGGCCGCTGGCGGAACAGGTCGATCAGCACGCCGAGCACCAGCGCAAGCACCGGCCGTAGGGCCTCCAGCAAGGCGGGCATGGTCAGCTCTCCAACTGCTCTGGCCCCGTTGCGGCCGACTTCACCTTCGCCCGGCTGGCTGAGTAGCCCAGCGTGGCCAGCACGGCCACCACGCCGCCGATGAGCTTGGCGATCCAGCTATCGGCCGGCACGGTGTCCATCACGCCGCTGGCCAGCAGGAAGCCCAGCAGCGTCGCCAGCAGGCTCAGCCAGAACTCCGTCGTCTTGTATCCGGGTTTCGTCTCGTTCACGTTGCGACTCCTTCCTGTTGCGTGAAGGCCTGCTTCAGCAGGCCGATGTTCTCTGTGTCCAGGACCACCGCGTCAGCCTTCTTCGCGGCGTATGGGTCAAAGTCCGCCGGCTTGAAGGCCCGCGACTTCTTGGGGTCGCGGTGGCAGTTGGCGATCAGGGCCATCAGGGCCGATGTTCGTGCCCAGCACTCGCGGCTGCGTGCTTCGGCCATCCATACAAGCTCCCTCAGCGTCAGCGGGCCGGGATCGACTCCGACGATTCCGGCAAGCTGGTAACAGAGGCGGAGAGCAATCCTCTGCCGTAGTTCTTGTTCCAGCGCGTCGCTGTCCAGACGCTCGGACGCCGCCGTCAGGGCCAGGGCTTCCAGCTTGGCGAGCTTGCCCAGGGCCTTGGTCAGCAGGTCCCGCCGGCCCTTGGGGAAAAAAGAGGCCAGTTCCTCCAGGAAGGCCGTGGTGGCCTGCTCGATCACGTCGCCTGCCATCGAGCGGCCGAAGTCCTCATCGCTGACGCCGGCGGCCTCGGCCTGCTGCCTGCACAGCACGTAAAGGATGTCGCACAGGAGCACCGGGTCGGTCGCCAGGCGATCCAGGAGCTTGCCCTCGACGGCCTCCAGAAGGTTCACGCCGAGCGTCCCCTTGACCCGCTTGATAGAGTCCACGTTGACCGTGACCGTCCAGGTGCGGCTTGCGTTGTCGGTGAAGGTTTTCATGCCGCCACCTCCACCCACTCGTCGAACACGGCGAGCTTCGCGGTGACGGAGACGGTGATCGCCTCCTCCAGCGCCTCGTTGCGGGTGAAGGAGGTGATGGAGTAGCTGCCCTTGAGGCCTTGGCTGCCGGCGGCCGTGCGCGAGCCGGTGAGCGGGGCAAGCTCGATGGTCGCACCGCTCAGGAAGGCCGTCCTGATGGCCGTGAAGCAGGTGTCGGCCGGGTCCCACACCATCTCGAACTCGCACGTGGCCTCCCGCAGCGTGGCGGCGGTCGCCCGCCAGCCGGAGTTGGCCCGCGTGGTGATGTCGGCCTCGCCCGCTTCCAGGGTCAGCGTCACGTCGCGGACGTTGGACATCTCGGTCATGGCCGCCAGCTCCGCACCGGCGGCGCCCTGGTAAATCTTGGCGTCCTTGCCCAGGATGAATGTTGGCATGTCCTTGCCTCCTTGCCACGGCGTACCCGTACGGGGAAGCCGGGCTACTTCACGCTGTCCCGCCACATGGCGGGCAGCTTGGGTTTCTCTGCTTCAAAGGCCGGACCCATGAACGGCCGCGGCCTGTATGTGGCCACGACCTTCTTGCCCTTGCGGTCCTTCCGAGCTGCCCGCCCGCCGTATTCCAGCAGCGGCGGGGCCTCGGCCTCACTGCGGAACGGCGTCGGGCCGATCACCACCGACTTCCGCGCCGGGTCGTAGCCGAAGAAGATCAGCCGCCTCAGGTGGCCGGCGTGGCTGCTGGGCGGCTGGCCGGGCTGGCGACACGCCTTGCGCTTGCGGATGCTGTGCTTGGCCGCCGTGCGGACGAACGCCCCGAACTTGCTGAGCACCTTCCGTAGCCGCGCGGTCCACCGCGTCCAGTGACGGCCTTGCGGTCGAAGAACATCTGCCTTGGTTACCATCCCGATCATGCGGCCATCATCCTCAACGTCACTGTCAGCACGCTTGTGAACTGGCGCAGCTCGCCCAGGTGCTCGGGGGAGTAGATGGGCGAGTTCTCCGTCTTGACCCAGGCCGCGTCGCCGAATCGGCCAGTGGCGCGGATGAAGCCCAGCGATCTCCTGCACCAAGCCCATCAGTGCGTCGATCTCGGCGTTGTCGGCGGGGTCCACTCGCTTCTGGACGGCCACGTCGATCTGCACGTCGCTCTGGGCCAGTCCGCGGCCTGCCGTCGTCATCTCCACGCCCTTGGGCACGACAGTCACGTGCAGGTCGGCCATGTCCTTGAGGTCATAGATAGGCAGGTAGGCCCGGTGAGCCTGTGAAAGGCTGGCTGAAGGTGTGGCCGTTCAACGCGGCCACGACGGCGTCGGCGATGTCCGCGATTAGACTCACTGTCCGTCCATCCCCTCGGCCGCCTTTGGCGGCTCTGACGCCCGAGTGTCTGCCGACGCGAGCTTTTCCAGTTCCTTGGCGATCCTGTCCTGCTGCTGGACCAGGTGGTATGCCAGCCGCTCACTGGCTGTCATCGCCTGGATGCGGTCGTGTTCGGCTCGCTGCTCGGGCGTCATGCGGGCCAGGCGAAGCTGCTCGTTGGCTGCCCGAAGCTGCTCCGCCTCAGCCCGGCGCTCGGCGGGCGTCATCCTCATCCGCTGTACGGCCCGGTATTCTGAGTCTGTCAGTTCCACGGTTGGCATGTTCACGCTCCGATCAGGTGTGGCCTGCCGGCGAACCCGTAGGCGTGCTGGAAATCCACAACGACGTGCTCGTCTCCGCTGCTCGTAACGCCGCCCTCGCGGCGGCTGAACCTGACGGTTGAGTTCTCCGTGAGCTGCAGGTCCGAGATTGAACCGAGGCGAATGGTGCCGTCCACGTCCAGGAGGCCGCCGTCCATGCGCAGGTGGCCATCGCTTGCATCCAGCACTCCCCCTATGGCCATGTAGACGCCTTCCTGGAGGTACAGCCATCCACTCAGGCCCACGTGGCCGCCGTCCTTGACATAAAGGTGGCTGCTGCCCTCGACCCAGAGGTAGCCATCGGCGAGCCACAAGTAGCCGCCGTCCTCGATGCAGCAGTAGCCGTCAGTGAGGTACAGGTACGCGCTCTCCATCAGATACAGCGACCCGCCATTCAGACCCAGGTAGCCGTCATTCCCGACGGAGAGGTAGCCGTCGGCGACGCGCAGGTAGCCACCGCTCTCGACGTACACGGAGCCGCCGGTCGCGGTTAGCGAACCGCCCTCCTCGACGTATACCCTTCCATCGTTCAGACTCACGTAGCTGCCGACCTCGACATAAAGGTTGCCGCCTTCCACGCACAGGGAGCCGCTGGTCACGACGTGCAGGCAGCCGCCGTTGCAGAGCCTGATGTTCCTGGGCCAGCCGGGAACAGTCCGCTCGTCTCGCATGCGTGACCTGATGCGCGTTGCGAATCTCAGCGTCATCCACCGAGAGATTCGGAACCACGCCGCCGACCCAAGTCGATCCCAGGTCCCAGTACCCGCTCTGTGCTGACAGAATGGTCGCCATCGTTCACCTATGCGAAGACGCGGTACGCCACGCCTTCACCATTGACGCCGACCTTGACGTAGAGCTTGCTGGCGTCGTCGATCTGGATCACCATTCCCTCGAAGTTGGCCGGCATGACGGGGATGTTCTGGCTGGCAGAATCACCGATGAAGCAGGGCTTCGTGTTCTGCGCCGACCCGTCGGCGTCGCAGCGGGCGCCGATCCAGACGAACTTGCACGGCGTCGCGTTGGCGACGAGCTTTTCCGGTGTCGCGGCTGCGGCGACCGTCTTCGTCCCGCCGGCCAGCGTCGATGGCGGAGCCGGTCCACCAGAGGCGCTTCCATCCGGACCAGCAATGCGCCGCTCGTCGGTCACCTCCACGTCCGCCGAGTTGAGCCATCGCTTGGCCATGTCAGTTCATCTCTCCAGCGGCGATGCACGGCCGCGAGATCAGCTTGTCGTGCACGCTGCGGTTGAGCTTCAGCAGGTCGGCCGTCATGTTCGTCAGGTCGCGGATGGCCTCGGTGTTGGCGGCGATGATGCGGCTGTTGGCCTCCAGCACGCCCAGCAGCCGGCGGATCAGCCAGATCACCACGCCCAGCAGCACGGCCGAGAAGCCCAGGAACCCGTACTGCACGATGGGTTGGAGCATCCACTGGTCCATCTGCTACTCCTGGCCGACGAGCTTGGTGTGGACCCGCAGCGTCGGCGGAACGGGTCGCTGTAGCGCCAGCAGTCCTCGCTGCCCGGGGCCATGACCTCGTAGACGAACGTCTGCTCGCCGACCGTCTCCTTGATCCGGTCGCCGCGGCGGGGCACCGTCTGGTCGTAGTCCAGCACGAGCCGGTCGGCCGGGATCAGGAAGTCGCGGCTCTCGATCCGCTCGACCACGCCGTAGCCGCTATCGACCTCGAAGACCGTCTTGCCGACGGTGGCGGCGACCTCGACGCACTCGTCGTCCCGGCAGTACAGCACCGGCCGGGACAGGTGCGCCTGGCGCATCCCGTCCAGCCAGCCGGCGGCTTGTTCGAGCAGGTCGGCCACGCCGACAGGTCCTCACTGACTCATGCGAACGCGAACGGTCGCATCCGCGTCGGCCGCGGCCTTGACGCACTTGCCGATCAGCTTGTTGCCGCTGGCGGTGGTCGTGGCCCGCTGGTTGGTCGCGTCCCAGTAGCAGTTGGCCCCGGCCGCGATGGCCGTGCCGCCGCCCGTGGCCTTGGGGAAGTCGAAGACGCCGCTCACCGCCAGGCGCCCGAGCGCGTTGGCTGCGATTGGCCGTGCAGCCACGCCGACCAGTTCTCCCTGGACCACCACCGCCCCGGCCGCCACGTCAGCTGGTCGGTGTGTAGTCCACGCTGTTGCCGTCATGCACGAACGTTGCCATGTCTCATCTCCTGTCGGTTGTCGTCGGCCGTGTCAGTCGCAGGTCCAGGTCGCTGCAATTCGACTGCGACAGGCGGCTTACGCCTCGCCCTTGCTCTTACGCCGCCCTTGGGGTCCTGGAGGGCCACGCCGAAGTCGTGGTAGCCCCGCATCTGGACGCCCAGGACGTTGAAGTCCGCCTCGGCCGTCTCGATGGTCGGCGACTCCTGGCCGTTGAGGAACGCCACCTCGATCACCGGCAGGTCGCCCGGGTCGGCCAGCAGGTACCACGCCTTGGCCGAGTTGCCGGTGTAGCTGGCTGTTGGCCAGGTAGCGGCTGACCTCGGCGCGGAACTTGCCCTGGTGCGGGTTGGCCACCGGGTACTTGGTGCTGGCGGTGGTGTCGCGGATCTCCAGGCTCTTGTAGAGCATGCGTGCCGATGGCGCTCGAGCGCCGTGGGCACCAGCACGACCGCGGGCATGATGCCGATGGGCTTGCCGTCGGCGTCCATCTGGTCCAGGAAGGCCGTCTCGGCCTTGGTCAGGCCGTCGATGGACAGCACCGTGTCGGCGCCGGTGAGGTAGTTCTTGTTGCCGGCGGTGAAGAACGCGGCGTTGTTCAGGAAGATGGTCCAGAACACGTCGTTGATCTTCAGGCCGCTGACCCGCGGCCGAGCTTCCGCGGCACCGTGGTGATGGCGCCCAGGTCGTCGTTGATGATGTCCCGGCGGTCGATGGACAGCAGCAGGCCGTAGGTGTCGGCCTTGTTGGTGTAGCTCTCGTTGCCCAGCGTCCCGTGCTTCAGTTCCCCGCCCGGGGCGACGATCTCGTACTGGTCCTTGCCGATCAGGCGGTAGCGCGTGACGGTCTTGAAGTCGCTGACGTTGCGGACCGCGCAGATGTTCCGCCAGGTCCGCTCGACGCGAGAAGAAGCCGTCCAGCAGGAACTTGTTGGCGACGTTGGACAGGATGCCGCCGATGTCCACGGTGGACAGGCCCGCCTGGACGTCGTGGCCGAAGGCGAACCGCAGCACCGCGCGGCTGTCGCGGAAGTTGCGGCCGTCGTAGCCGTTGGCCCAGGCCGCCTCCAGCAGCAGCTCCTGGAGGCCGATGCCGCCCCGGAACCGCTTGCTCGGCCGCGTCGAGGGTCTTCTCGTCGTAGAGCTTCTCGGCGTCGTCCGCGATCCCGCCGGTCAGCATGCAGGCGGCCTCCAGGACCGTGCCGGTCATGGTGTTGTCGGGCACGTGGGCGGCCGGGGCCTTGGGCCGGTCGGCCCGCAGGACCTCCAGCTCGGTCCGTGTCACGTCCCAGCCCTCGCGAGATGGCCTTGGCGGCGATCTCGGCGTGCTCGTCCCCGCAGACCTTCCGCACGGCCGCGATCCGCTCCTGCTCGGCCGCGGCCGTGGCCCGCATGTCGGCGACGGGATCGACGGTGAGGCCCGCGTCGGTCGCCGTCCGGTGGCGGCCGCAGCCTGAATCGCAGGCGGGCCGGCCTCCGTGCCGGCCGCCGCCTGCGCCTCGACCTTCGGGGCCTCCTTGCCCTCGTTGCCCTGCACGGCCTTGTCCTGTTTGTCGTTGTTGTTACCGTCCATGATTTCCTTCTCCTTGGCCGACGCGGCCACACTCGCTGACGTGTTGCCGTCGGCCCCAAGATCGACGAATGATGATCTCGCCCAGCGTCGCCTTGCGGACGACGTTCACGGGCCCCTTGAACTCCCGCCCGTTCACCAGAACGGTCTGGCTCTCCTTGCACGAACTCGAACTGCTCCACCGCCGCCCCGATGGACGCCTGCCAGGGGAAGCCGTTCCGGGCCGAGGCGACGATCTCCTTGGCCGCGGCCGTGTCCCGCGAGACGACGCCGGCGGCGATCAGCCTGCCGTCCTGGACGCGGATGGAGTCGGTGTGGCCGACGCCGCTGGCCATGTCATGGCCGAAGCGGATGGGCCGCGACTGCGAAGGGATCGCCAGGCCGGCCAGGTCCACGACGACCGGGTACCGCCAGCCGCGATCCGCATGGGGCCGCCGGTGTAGGCGACCATCGTGAACCGCGGCAGCTGCGGCTTGCCGTCCTGTCCCGTCGCGCCGTCAGCCGACGCCTCAATGGTCAGCGCCCCCGGCTCGCTGAAGAAGTTCAACATGGCCCCGGCCTGAGTCCGAGCCTGACGCTCGCAGACCGCCCGCCGCTGGGCGGCGTCGGGGAACTCCTGGACCATCGTCGGGTCAGCCATGCAGCGCTGGACGAACTCGTCGTGCGTCTCGTTGGCCTGTCGTTCAGGCAGCGGCACGGTCTTCCTCCTCGTCTTCGTGCTCGGCTGTCCTCGTCGGTCGGTGCAGCGGGTGCCTGCGGCTGCGGCCTGCGCGGTCGTCAGCCCCAGTTCCTTCATCAACGCGACTTCCTTGGCCCGCTGGCGAAGCTCTGTCTCCCAGTCCTTGCCCTGGCGGGCATACTCAGCCGCCAGCGTGGTGGTGTTGCTGGCCAGGCGGGTGGCCTGGGCGGTGGCCTCCTTGAGCGGGTCCACGTGCTCGTGGCCGTCCCAGAACCACTGGTGTGAGGGCGGCCTCAAGTTCGCCCAGGCCGAAGACCTTCACGGCCTCGGCCAGCCAGGCGTCCAGGATGCGGTCCAGCACCACCGTCTCGCAGTGGGCCTGTTCCACGCGGATGGACTTGAAGTAGGTCTGGTGATCCAGCCGCCCCGAGGCGTAGTTGTAGCCCGATGAGTTGCAGGCGGCGATGTTGTACGGCATGTTCAGGCAGCGGGCGATCTCGTTGAGGATCTCCCGCTTGAACATGTCGTAGGTGGTCGCCGGCTGCTCGGCCCTGATCTGCGTGGGTTCCCAGCCTTCAGGCCCGAAGACGGCCATGTTGGGCGAGAACTCCATCTCCGTCATCGGCTCGACCTCGGCCGCCTCGCCGCCGGCCGGGGCGTTGGTCTTCATGAAGATGGCGATGTTGGCCGCCGACTCCGCCGCCGCGATCACCGCCAGCGTGTAGCGGCGAAGCTGCGCAAAGAGCGGCAGTGCCGGCAGGATGTCCGGCAGGCCACGGCGACTGGCCCGGCCTGTCGGTCGCGGAACCAGTGGATCATGGCCGCGGCCGGGACCTTGTCGTATTCCAGACCACCCGCCCCGAATGCATTCGCGGAGCCGGGGTGGCCCTTGAGAACGTGGTACTCCTTGGGGTTGCCGAACTCGTCGAAGACGATCCCGTCCACCGCGTTCGTCTGGCCGGGCTTCACGGCGTAGTCCTGAGCAAGCCGGGCGTCGTCACCTGGTCGGCCTCGATCAGCCGGATGTCCAGCTTGACGGGTGAGTCCAGGTTGCCGTTGTTGAACAGCAGCGCGAACGCCTCCCCGTCCTGCGCCCGGGCCTGCCGCATGGTGCGGAGCTTGCCGGGCAGGTCAATCGCCTTGGCCCAGGCGGCGAACTCGCGTTCGATGGTCTGATTGGGCGTCGGCTGGTCACCCGCATCGTCCAACCCGTCGCCCAGGAGCATCTGAAGCCGCGGGCCGGTGCCGATCACGTCGTTGGCCAGCGTCAGGACGATCCCGCGGGCGTAGGAGTTGTTGGCGACTTCGTACCGGGCGCGGTTGCGGAGCGTGCGGCGGACTTCCGGGCTGGCCGCGGCGTCGGCCGAGAGATGGTCGGCGTTGGCCCAGTGCTTGCGGTTGTCCGGCGTGGTCTGGGCGGAGTCGAACCGCGCGCACGCGAACGCCAGCATCGCCTTGCCCTGCACCGCCCAAGACGTTCCTCGCCACCGGCATCCGCTTTGATCCAGGGCCACAGTCCCATGCCCTACACCGTCCCCGGCGGAACGATCTTCACGCGAGCGAACGCCTTGGCCGGGTTCCGCCCGGCCGTCCTTGCCGGCCAGGTACTTGTCGGCCTCGATCTGGTCGCGCAGGCTGTGCTGCTTGACCTGCACGCCGTCCACCTCGGCCGACTCCGGGCCTTCTGCGTTCTGCTTGATCGCGTCTTTCGAGGTCTTCCGCCATCGCGTGTCTTCACCTCAGACAACCAGTCGCGCGGGCCAAAGAAAAAGGCCGTGCGGGTGTGTGGCCCCACACGGCCTTTGTTCTATGGCTTCGCGCCGGGGATCAGCCGGTGCGCCGCGCGTCCTGGTTGTTGACCACTATTCTCGTGGGCAGGAACTTAGGTGGCAAGCGATTTCGAAGGGACAACAGTGAATCGTTACACCGATAGACATCGTCGAGCGTGTGCGGGAGCCTTGCGTCTAACCCAGCATCTGGGTGAGCCTGGAGATGGGCAAAGCCCAACACTGCCTGTTACCGATTCCCCGAAAGTCGAAAACCCCTACCATGCGGGATTGTGCCCGAATACCGTCTGGCAACGCCTCGTAGAATCGGGAGTCAAAGAAGACCAGAGATTCATCAGTGGACCAGTCGCCGAGGGCATCTGCACATTGTTTCCCTTGCTCTGTTTCAGTCTTCCATCGAAGCTTATCAAGTTCCATTAGTCTGGAAGCAGCTACAAGGGTATTGGAGCAGTCCAGAAGCATCGGGTCTTCTTGCCATGGGCCCCTCCAGCCGACGAGCATGTCTCCCCGCGACGCTCCCATTCGCAGCCCAGCAAAACCTGACCGGTCCCGATCAGCTTCCAAACCTGTCCATAGGCGAGTCATGCATCGCACAGCTTCTTTCATGGAAATGCAGCCAACGGCGCGGCAGTCGTTGTGGGTGTACTCCGATGCCGCTTCATCCTTTTCGAGTAAGGCATCAACGATCTCATCGAGTTTGACCTTAAGCTCCGTCGTCAGGTACTTCTTCCCGCTTGAATCCCGCATGTCTGTAATGAAGACGAACATGTCGGCAACTCGTTCGAACGGCTTCCCTCTTACCACGATTCTCATGCGTTCACCGGCCATGCGCAAGGGGAACTGCTGGTTGCAGGGGATTCGCAGAGGTAGCATCTCTCTGAGAAACGAGCGGGCAACTTGTGACATGTCTTCACAGAAAGCGACGAAATGCCGAATGTGTTGGGGCAGATCAGGTACGGGTCTTCCAGACAACAGGTCGGACCGGCGCCAGGCA
>CAVXDC010000041.1:0-7898 GCA_963760365.1 uncultured Phycisphaerae bacterium | reverse complement strand
GTAGGTTGCGGTCTTGCTGCCCCGCACCTCTCGGTAATCAGCTGGATTCTGCCGATTACCGATAAGACGCGGAAGTCCAACCATCGGCGCCAGAAAACCCCCTCCCGCCTCTGGGCTCACACCCGCTGGTATGGCGAGAAATTTAATGACCAACTGCGGGCGTACGTAGTCGGACTTCTGACTGATAGGGGGTATCTGGCCGTAGCGCCAGTATTACAGCCCTTTTTCAAGATGAATATGGAAAAACATGGAAAGTACTCGAACTGGTCGGAGCGGCATGTCGCCTACGCCGCCGGACTCGGCACCTTCAGCCTCTCTGACGGCTTCATTACCGAGCGCGGTATCGCTCACCGCTGCGGTAGCGTGGTCACGAACATGGAACTGCCCGCCAGTCCCAGGACAGCCTTAAACCCTTACTCGAATTGCCTTTTCTACGTAAACGGTAAGTGCCGCGCCTGCATCGTCCGTTGCCCGTCAGGGGCAATAACGGAGAAGGGTCACGACAAAGACCTGTGCCATGAATACTTTGCCACCAGGCTCCGCCGCCTCAATGAAAAGTACGGCGTGGGCGTATTGGGGTGCGGGCTCTGCCAGACCAAGGTACCCTGCGAATTAATCAATCCGGTCGGGAAGCTAAAAAATAACTCCTAAACAACCTCCCCCCACACCCCGTCTTGATAAATCGCTACTAACTTTACCGGCAGCAGCCTGTTGACCAGGTCTTCATTACTTCTGGCATACACCCGGATATAGTTGCCGGTGAGTCCCGACCAGATACCCCCGGCTTTCTGTTCCCACAATACCTCTACAGTCCTGCCCAGAAACCGTCGATTAAACTCCTGCAAGCTTGCGGCGGCTCTCGGGTGTTGTGCCAGGCCCTGATGCCCCGCTGCGACGTCCGGGGCATGATCGCGGCCTTTGAGTTCATGTACGTCACCAACGCCATCGCCAACCTGATCCGCGAGAACAAGGTGTTCCGCATCCCCTCCTCCATCCAGACCGGCAAGAAGTACGGCATGCAGTTGCTGGACGACCACCTGTTCCAGCTTTGGACCGAGGGGAAGATCGACAAGGTGGAGGCGATCGACCGCAGCCAGTCCCGGGGAGATTCAGGACAAGATCGAGGCCTCGAGAGCGGCAGGCCCCTTCGTCGCCGGCGACAAGCAAGGTGCAGGAACAAGAAGAGGCTGAAAAGTAATTCACAGTGGAGGCCTAAGCCATGGCCGGATCGAGCGTACAACGTCAAGGAGCTTAAAGGGGCGGGCCCTGGGGCGGGTGCTCGCTGAAGATGGGCAAGGTCACCCGCGACCAGGTCAACCAGGCCCTCGACGTTCAGAAGCAGCGCGGCGGGCCGATCGGCCAGATCCTCGTCGACCTGGGCTACGTCGACGACAAGACCCGCAACCTGGCCCTGGGCTTCCAGGCGGGCATGGAGTACGTGGACCTCGCGTCGCTGGAGATCCCCGACGAGGTGATCGCCCAGATCCCGGCCCAGATGGCCAACAGCTACAAGGTGCTGCCGCTGGAGTGCGACCAGTCCGCCAAGCGGCTGGTGGTGGCCTTGGCCTCGGCCGACAACTTCCGCGCGGCCGACGACCTGCGGACGCTGACGGGCTTCGAGATCGTCGCGCAGATCGCCGACGGCGACCAGCTGGAGGCGGCCCTGGCGAAGTACTACGGCCTGGAGACCACCTCGGCCGGGGCGATGGGGTCCATCGGCGACCTGATCAACGAGATCGCCGGCGACGAGCAGTTGGCGCAGTTGGAGAACCGCGGCGAGAGCATCGACCTGGACACGCTCAAGGACGCCGGCCGAGTCCAACCCCGTCAAGCGCCTGGTGAACATGGTGCTGCTGCAGGCCATCAACGACCGGGCCTCGGACATCCACTTCGAGCCGTTCGAGGACGAGTTCAAGATGCGCTACCGCATCGACGGGCTGCTGTACGAGATGCTGCCGCCGCCCAAGTCCATCGCCGCGGCCGTCGCCTCGCGCATCAAGGTCATGGCCAACCTGAACATCGCCGAGCGCCGCCTGCCGCAGGACGGCCGCATCCCGCTGACGATCAACAACGCCCCCGTGGACCTGCGCGTCGCGGTGCTGCCGACGATGTTCGGCGAGAGCGTCGTGCTGCGCGTGCTGGACCGCTCCCAGGTGCAGCTGGACCTGGAACGCCTGGGCTTGCGCGAGGACGACATCCGCCTGTTCCGCCAGCTCATCGACCGGCCCAACGGCATCGTGCATCGTCACCGGTCCCACCGGTTCGGGCAAGACCACCACGCTGTACTCGGCCCTGAACGAGCTGAACGACGTGGCGGTGAAGATCCTCACCGGCCGAGGACCCGGTGGAGTACGACATCGACGGGCTGGTCCAGGTGCCAGATCAACGACGACATCGGGCTGACGTTCGCCCGCTGCCTGAGGCACTTCCTGCGTCAGGACCCCGACATCGTGCTGGTGGGCGAAATCCGCGACCTGGAGACCGCCGAGATCGCCGTGCAGGCGTCGCTGACCGGGCACCTGGTGTTCTCCACCCTGCACACCAACGACGCCCCCTCCACCATCGCCCGCCTGCTGGACCTGGGGATGGAGCCGTTCAAGCTCACCGCGACGCTGGAGGGCATCGTCGCCCAGCGCCTGGTGCGGCGGATCTGTCCGCGGTGCAAGGAGGCCTACACGCCGACCGAGGACGCGCTGATGGAGCTGAACCTTACGCCCGAGATGGTCGCGGGCAGGACGTTCTTCCGCGGGCGCCGGTGCGATGCTTGCCGCGGCACCGGCTACAGCGGGCGGGTGGGCATCTTCGAGATCATGCTGTTGGACGACCGCATACGCGATCTGATCATGAAGCGCAGCAGCACCAGCGTGCTCCGCGAGGCCGCCCGCAAGAGGGGCATGAGGACCCTCCGAGACAGCGGGCTGCTGGCGATCTACGACGGGTTGACGACCATCGAAGAAGTCGTCTCGCAAACGATATACGAGGAGACGGAGTAACGCCGCGGGGGGCGATGAGGTTTTTTGTCATACCGGAGGGGGCAGGCCGCGAAGACGGTCTGGAAGTCCGCAGGAGCTGAAACATGCCTGTATACGCCTACGAAGCCATGAACAGCGTGGGGCAGTCCGTCAAGGGCGAGATCGACGCCACCACGTCGGAGGAAGCCATCACCAAGGTGCGGGCGATGGGCAACTTCCCCACGAAGATCAAGGAGAAGGCCTTCAAGAAAGCCGGTGGCAGGCGCCGCGCGGGGGCCTCAGCCCCGATGGGAGGCGGAAGCGCCGCGGCGTCGGCGGTGTGTCCGGTAAGCTGATGACGCAGTTCACGCGCCAGTTGTCCACGCTGATCAACGCGGGCCTGCCCATCCTGCGGAGCCTGCGCATTCTGGAGCAGCAGCAGAAGCCCGGCCCGATGCGCCTGGCCATCCGCTACGTGGCCGACGACGTCGAGGGCGGGGCGACCCTGTCGGAGGCGATGGTGCGCCATCCCAAGGCCTTCGACCGCCTGTACACCAACATGGTCCACGCAGGCGAGGTAGGCGGCGTGCTCGACACCATCCTCCAGCGCCTGGCGGACTTCATGGAAAAGAGCGAGGCCCTGAAGCGCAAGGTGCGCGGCGCGATGATCTATCCGGCGGCCGTCATCACCTTCGCCTGCGGCATCTTGGGGTTGCTGCTGACGTTCGTGATCCCCAAGTTTCAGGACATCTTTCGCGACATGGGCACCAATCTGCCACCCATCACCCGCTTCCTGCTGGGGACCAGCGCCTGGGTCATGAGCGGCGGGTGGGCGATCCTGCTGTTCACCCCCGTGGGTCTGTGGGTGATGGGCAAACTGATCCGCATCTCGGCCGGTGGAAGATACTTCATGGACCTGAAAAACCTTCACACCCCCATCCTGGGCAGGATTCTCAGCAAGACGTCCATTGCGCGGTTCAGCCGCACGCTGGGCACGCTGCTGGCGGCCGGCGTGCCCATCCTGGAGGCCCTGACCATCACCGCCGAGACCGCCGGCAACGAGGTGTACTCCCGCGCCCTGGGCAAGGTCCGCGAGGGCATCCGCGAGGGCGAAAGCTTCGCCGCGCCCCTGCGCTCGGCCAGGATCGTCGAACCGATGGTGGTCAACATGATCGACGTGGGCGAGGAGACCGGCGAACTGGACAAGATGCTCAACAAGATCGCCGACACCTACGACGACGAGGTGGAGACCCTCGTGTCCAACCTGACCAGCCTGCTGGAACCGGTCATGATCATCATTCTGGGTCTGATCGTCGGGACGATCGTCATCGCGCTGTTCATGCCCATGGTGACCATGATCCAGCAGATGTCGAAATAACCAAAGGTTTTCCTTGCAGAACTAGAAGTGGAAAAAAACATGAGAAAGGGAGCGGTCATGGGAACCCAAACGAGCACGCTGATCAAGGTGGCCGCTCGGTGGCCGAGAGGCCGGGCCTTTACGCTGGTGGAACTGCTGCTTGTGATCGCCCTGATTACCCTGCTGGTCGGCATCACGTTGCCGGCCTTCCAGGGCGTCAAGGACGCCGCCAAGGCCGGGGCGACCAAAGCCCTGATCCACAGCCTCAGCACCGGCCTGGACATGTTCAAGTCCGAGAGCAGGCTGGGGCGTCAGTACCCCCCTTCCAGATGGAACACCGGAGGTAACCCTGACGGCAGCCGCGGTGATCCATATAGTAGTGGTGGTGGTAATGATTACGTTGTCTATGGTGCGCAGACCCTGGTGTGGGCGCTGGCCGGGGCGGACTTACTTGGAACTCCGGGTTTCCATGGACCGCGTAATGACCCAGGAAACCTGAACGGCAATGATGGAGGATACGGACTCTATTGCACCAATAATTCCGGCAAACCCATATATCCACGCTACGGTCCGTTCATTGATACAGGCAAGACCAAGATCAAGACACCGGCCGATCTTGGTTTTCCCGTGCCACCAGATCAACAGGATATCCGTCCAGTCCCCCCGTCATCGCTGACAACTTCGACATGCCCGTGCTGTACTTTGCACCAGATCCGAATTTCACAGATTTTCGGATGTATACAAAGGATGATAATGATGGGTTCTTGCGCGGTAATTGGGTTTCAACACTCAAGGATATCCAGGATCCCATCTCTGACCAAACCAAGTTTCGTGTAGGCGAGATCAAAGGGAGCCCGCCAACATTAGTTCCAGGATACATACGAGACCCCCGGGTCACGGTCACCAACATGCCTTATAACCATGACAGCTATCTGTTGATCTCCGCCGGTCCTGACAAGCGCTACGGCACGCGCGACGACGTGGCCAACTTCCCGTTCACTCCGCAGGAGGTAGAGGATTGACGGCAACCCTGGAGGCATGAACGTGAAAAAGGTTCAGACGAACAACGCGGCGGCAAGTAGTCTGCCCCACCCGGCGCCCCAGGCCTTCACCATGATCGAGATGCTGGTGGTGATCTTCATCCTCGGCGTGCTGGCGATGATCATGGTCAGCGTGGCCGGGTACGTCATGAGCCGGGCCAGCGAGCAAGAGACCGCGGCCATCCAGAAGACGGTGCTGGAGGCCATCCAGGCCTGGCATGACGCCTACTACGATCCCAACCAGCCGGGGAATAAGGTTTATCCTCTCTCCAACGACCCCAACGTCGATCCGAACAGCAGCGGCAGGGTGCTGGTGAGTTGGTTGACCCGAGGAGGAGCCGACGGTAACTCCTCCCAGGCACCTTATGTCAAAGCGGCCACAGAGCAGTTGCTGAAACTGCCGCAGGTGGTCTGGAACGGTGACCCGAACCAGGCCGTCAAGGACGGCTGGGGCGTCGACATGCATTATGAGCCCAGGGGCGGACTGGGCGGCAAGCCCGTGGTCATCTCCGCCGGACCGGACCGGCGCTTCAATACCGAGGACGACATCCGCTCCGACGAAAGTCAGTAAGGCGGCAAAGCGATGGCAGTGCGCACAGTGAAAACTTGTTTCTTCGACGCGGCCTTCACGCTGACGGAGTTGCTGGTGGTGATATTCGTGATTGGCCTCCTGGCTGCGGTTGTCCTGCCCAGCACGATGAGCTTGTTCACCGCAGGGGCCGACGCCCAGGCCTACAACGCCCTGGCCGGCCAGCTCGCCGCCGCCCGCATGTTGGCTATCCAGCAGCGAACCTACGCCGGCGTGCACGCCCAACTGGCCGATCCGAATGGAACCTACACCCGGGGTCTGGTCAACACGTGCTTCACGGCCGTGGTCCAGCAGGACCCTAACGGAGACTTTATCTTGGCGGAGGGTTTCTCCCCTCACAAGATGCCCGGGTCGATAGCCTTCGGGCGGGTGGATGGTCCCTTTTACGATAAAAACACCGGGAAATATTTACCTAACGATCCGAATAGGTTCGCTTGTCTTACCTTTTTGTTCGCTCCCAACGGGCAACTGGAAGCCGGTAAGACTGTCATTTACGCCACGGATGCCAATCAACCGGTCTTTTTTGATAACACCCGAAAGACGTACCTGTGGGACAAATCCGTCGCCAACCACAACGACTGTAAGCCTTCCGTCAAGGCGGCGGTGATGTTTAACTACGATAAGTTCAACAAGATCAACCTTTTTACAGACAAGGACACGTTCCTGAAGCAGTACGGGCAGATGATTGTCGTGAACCTCTACACCGGGACGCTCCTGGGGAGGTGATTGTATGACCAGGACTAGCCACAACGTCCGGCGGATAGAGGGGCGGGTGGGGTTCTCCCTGTCGGAGCTGGTGCTGGCCCTGGGCGTGCTGGCCATCGGCATGACCATGGCGGCGGCGCTGTTTCCCGCGGCCATGAAACTCAACGAGCAGTCCACCAAGGACTCCATCGGCACGCTCATCGCCGAAAACGGCCTGGCCGTGGCCCAGGCTCTGCTGAAGGCCAGCGACGCCAACAACACGAACCTCGTTTGCCTGGCCGATGAAAATGATGCCAGTCTTATTCGCATTGACCTTCAACACTATGGAGACCCTAACGACCCCAACACAGGCCCCCCCACTCGCGGGTTTGTGGTCCTGGGCCAAAAACACCCCGCCGATCCCAACGGGTTGTCCCGATTGGTGATTGTCTCCTACGACAAGCGATCCCCAGGAAACACCGTTACGGCCCAAAATAGAATCATCAGTAATCCCACCACCGCCAACGGTGTGACCAAAGTGACCTTGAGCCCTGCTCCGCCCGTCGGTTCCCCCCTCATCGTGGCCAAGAACGGCAGTTGGGCGAAGATTATCGAAGTGAATGACTCGAATTGCGTACTGGACCACATGATCGACACAGGTGGTAGTAATGATGCTTTTATCATCGTGGAAGAGTCTGGAAGTATCACTCTAGCCAAGAGTCCGGCCATGGCAGTGTTGGTGTCTGACGTAATGCTGCAACAGTGAAAGCGACCAACGATGCGAAGGCGCTGGGGACAATTCGACGTGCCCGCGGCCGGCTGGGGCATGACGCTGATTGAGCTATTGGTGTCCCTGGCCGTGATGTCCATCATCATCGTGGCCTTCGGGACGATTATGACGCAGACCCAGAAGGTGGTGGACAAGTCCAACACCCTCATGCAGGCCAACGCCACCGCCTCGGCCGTCGCCCAGGTCATCCGGGAAGACATCGCCTCGCTGTACAAGGATGGGTTCCTCGACACCCACGGGGGGACAGTATGTATGGACTTCACGGCCGTCGGCACCTACAGAAGCGTTTTCGACCCGAATGTGTGTAGCAACGCTGCGAGGATTTTCTATTTTCTGGACCCTAATGCCCCGACCGACCCGAACAAGCAGACCCTCTTCCGATGCGCCTTCCTGCTGTGCCCCCAGGGTCCTCCGTCGGGGGGTCCCGACGCCAACGGGGACGACGTTCTCTACAATAGGTACCTTACCTGTTACCAGGATGGTAATA
>CAVXDC010000040.1:0-59654 GCA_963760365.1 uncultured Phycisphaerae bacterium | reverse complement strand
CGAGGGCGGGGCCGACGATGCGCCCGGAGTTGAAGGCGGAGGAGTTGAGGGAGACGGCGTTCGGCAGGCGTCCTCCCGATCGACCAGCTCTAGCACCATCGCCTGACGAGTGGGCATGTCGAAGGCATTGATGGTGCCCAGCATGGCGGCGAGCAGCATCACGTGCCAGATGCGGATGACGCCGGTGTAGACGAGGGCGGCGAACACGAAGGCCTGCAGCATGGCCGGTTCTGGGTGAGGATTGCTAATGATGTTGCGCTTGCGGAACCGCTTCGACCGCCGGCAGCGTAAAGAGGAACATGGGCGCGGTGCCCAGGCGGCGACATAGCCCAGATAGAGCTCGGGGGTCTTCGTCATCCCCGACACCAGCCAGCCCTGCGCCATCATCTGCATCCAGGTGCCGATGACCGAGACGATCATCCCTACCCAGAAGAGGGCGTAGTCGCGGTGCCGCAGCGAACGCAGCGCGATGCGCCAGCCAGACAGCGCGGCGCCGTTCTCGATGCCTGGCAGCTGAGTTCCGGGCGGGGATGTGTTGGTTATGGTGTTACTGTTTGGCGGCGGGAGGGGAGGTCCTGCCAGGCGGCGGCGGGGGCCAGAGCAGAAGAACGGCGATCGCCACGGGCCGCTGCAAGCAGTCTGGGACGTCCAGTCGGAGCGTCACGGTGGCCTGTAGACGCTGCGGCAGTGGCTGTTGAGACGACTTCGCCACGCCCTCGGATGGTGGCCCGGTACACCTCTCGCAGGTGATCGACCGAGACGTGGGTGTAGATCTGGGTGGTGGCCATGGCGGCGTGGCCGAGCAGCTCCTGGACCCGCGGAGGTCGGCGCCGCCCTCGAGCATGTGGGTGGCGAAGGAGTGGCGGAGGGTGTGCGGGGAGACGGCGGTGCGACCCCGGCCTGCCGCGGCGCAGCGGCCGACGATCCGCCAGCGCCGCGGCGCCGGGCGCCGCCGGCCTTGTCTCCGAGGAACAGCGGTCGAGCCGGGCGCGGCGTCGCGCCGGGAGTCGAGATACGGCGAGCGGCCCGGAGGCCGGGCTGCCGACGGGGACGATCCGCTCCTTGCGCCCCTTGCCGAGGCAGCGCACCATGGCCCAGCTCCGACATGGAGGTCGCCGCGCCGGAGGTCCACCAGTTCGGCGACCCGAAGCCCGGTGGCGTAGAGCATCTCGAGGAGCGCGGGTCTCGCCGACCCCTGAGCGGAATTTTCTTGGCTGAACTAGTAATCGCTCTATCTCTTCAACGGTGAGCACGGGAGGGAGGTGGTGGAGGAGGCGGGGGAGGGAGATGGGCGGTGGGATCGGCGACGATCACCTCCTCCCTGACGAGGTGCCGGTAGAAGGCGCGGCAGCGGGAGAGCCGGCGGACCACCGTGGCCGGCGCCAGGTTCGTGCGGCGCAGTGCGCCCAGGTAGAGGATGAGCTGCAGCTCTTCGACGCCGCCCGGATCGGTGTGGCCGGTGGAGACGAGGAAGCGGAAGTGATGCAGCAGGCCGCGGCGGTAGGCCTCCACGGTGTGGGTGGAGAGGCCGCGCTCGACGGCGAGCGTGTCGAGGAATGCCTGCAGCGGCGCCACCAGGGAGGTGGCAGACCGCGGACCCGGCCAGGAACAGCCATGTCTGGTGATTACCATGCATCGGCCCGTCCCCGGCCGCCACGCCGCGGCCGGCAGGGGACGGCGGACCCCCCGCGAATATCCCATCAACTCACTTACGCACGCCTTGACGCAGGTGCGCGAGCTGGCTAGACTGTTCGCCAGCGGCTCGCCCGCAGGTCGGGCTTCGAGGTAATCGGAGGCCCCTGACCGGGCGGGCGCTTGTTCGACTGCTGGGTCCACCTGGCGGCCCGACCGGGGCTGCCGGTTCGCTGGGGAGCGTACGACCGATGGATCATCAGTACGCCTATGTGGCGGTGTTTGCCGCCGTCGGGGTCATCTTCGTGGTCGCCGCCCTCGTCGCCGCCTGGATGCTGCGGCCCAGGCACCCCAACCCCGCGAAGTCCTTCCCTACGAGTGCGGCCCCCTCCCCTTCGAGGACGCCTGGCACCAGTTCAACACCCGCTACTACCTCTTCGCGCTGCTCTTCGTGCTCTTCGACGTCGAGACAGTCTTCCTTTACCCCTGGGCCCTGGCGTTGGGCGGCTGGGCGCTCCTGGCGGTGATCGAGATGGTCATCTTCCTGGGCATCCTCGCCTTCGGGCTGGTTTACGCCTGGCGCAACGGAGGCCTGGAATGGGAGTAGAGCGCCAAGGCCAAGCCCGAGCCGCCGTGCCGTCCCACCGCGGCACCGCCGCCGGCCGGGTCGCCGAGATGTGGTGAAGATGCCGGGCGGCGGCATCATCATCGCGCACCGTGGACCGGCTCTCAACTGGGTGCGCGAGTCCTCGCTCTGGCCATCTGACCTTCGGGCTGGCCTGCTGCGCCATCGAGATGATGTGCACCGCCGCCTCGCGCTACGACCTCGACCGCTTCGGCGTGATGCTGCGCGGCACGCCGCGCCAGTCGGACCTCATGATCGTCGCCGGCACCGTCACCAAGAAGATGGCGCCCGTGCTGCGCCGCCTCTACGACCAGATGCCCGAGCCCAGTACGTGATCGCCATGGGCGGCTGCGCGGTGGCCGGCGGGCCGTTCCACGACTCCTACTCCGTGGTGCAGGGCGTGGACGAGATCGTGCCCGTGGACGTCTACGTGCCGGGCTGCCCGCCGCGCCCCGAGAACCTCATCAACGGCATCCTCAAGCTGCAGGAGAAGATCCACAGAGGACCATCCGCTGGCCAAGTCGAAGGAGCGGCAGGACGTGAACGCTCCCGCGAGTTCGGCGACGCCGTCATCGAGGCGCCGAGGCAGGGCGACCGCGAGCTGCGCGCTGCGCGTCCAGCCCAGGCGCATGGTCGAGGTCTGCGCGCGCTTCAAGCCGAGCTGCGCTTCGACTATCCTCGCCGACCTCTGCGGCGCCGACTGCGGCGGCGAGCTGCGCGTGGTCTACTGGCTCTGCTCGCACCGCGCGCGGCCAGCATGTCGGTGGTCAGCGTGCCGCTCGACTCGCGCGACGCCCGACGTGCCCACCGTGACGGGCGTGTGGCCCGCGGCGCAACTGGCACGGAGCGCGAGGCATTCGACCTCTTCGGCATCCGCTTCGAGGGCATCCCGACCTGCGCCGCATCCTGCTGCCCGACGATTGGCAGGGCCATCCCCTGCTGCAAGCAGGCGTCCGACCGGGGCGAGTGCGCGCCGATGAGCCGCCACCTGCATGCGACCGAACCGGCGAGCACGATCGTCCTCAACATCGGGCCCCAGCACCCCAGCACCCACGGCGTGCTGCGCCTGATCGCTGCCGCTGCACGGCGAGGTCATCGCGGACTGTCAGCCCGACATCGGCTACCTGCATCGCGGGCTTGGAGAAGTTCGCCGAGAGCCGCACCTACGCCCAGTTCCTCCCCTACACCGACCGCCTCGACTACTCTCTCCATCACCTCCAACAACCTCGCCTACTGCCTGGCGGTGGAGCGCCTGGCGGGCATCGAGGTGCCCGAGCGCGCGCAGTTCATCCGCGTCATCCTCGCCGAGCTCAGCCGCATCGCCAGCCACCTCGTTTTCGTCGCCACCTTCGCCAACGACCTGGCCGCGACCACCGTCTTCCTCTACGGCTTGCGCGAGCGCGAGCCCATCGTTGACCTGTTCGAGGACTCTGCGGCGCAGCGCCTCACCTACCACGCGTTCCGCATCGGCGGCGTGCCCTACGATCTCCCCGACGGGTTCGCGCAAGGCGCGCGCGAGTCGCTGCGCACGCTGCGCCCGCGCCTGGATGAGAACGACCGCCTGCTCACCGGCAACCGCATCTTCGCGCCCGCACCGAGGGCGTGGGCGTGATGTCCGCGCGCGACGCCATCGCCTGGGGCTGCTCAGCGGCCCGACGCTGCGCGGCTCCGGCGTGGACATGGACGTGCGGCGCGCCGACCCCTACGCCGTCTACGACCGCCTGCGACTTCGAGGTGCCATCCAGCGCTCGTGCGACGTGCTTGGCGCGCTACCTGGTGCGCATCGAGGAGATGCGCCAGAGCATGCGCATCATCGAGCAGGCCTCGACCATGCTGCCCGCGGGGCCAGGTGCATGGCCAAGATGCCGCGCGTCGTTCAAGCCGCCCGCCGGCGAGGCTCACGGCCGCGTCGAGTCCCCGCGCGGCGACCTGAGCATCTACCTGGTCTCCGACGGCTGCGCCAAGCCCTGCCGGCTGCGCATCCACTCGCCCTCCTTCGGCAACCTGCAGGCGCTGCCGGCCGATGGCGCGCGGCCAGAAGATCGGCGACCTGGTCGCCATCATCGGCAGCATTGACATCGTGCTCGGGGACGTGGACCGCTGAGATGGCCGGCTCCTCGACTAGGCCTCTACAACTGGCTGCACGGCTGGTGGCAGCATCACGGCTGGTCCGGACCTGGTCTTCCGCACGCTCGTGGGCGATGGTGCTCGCGGTCATCATCGTCGTCTTCATCATCGCGCGTCGTCGGTGGTGGTCATCTGGTTGGAGCGCAAGTTCGTCGGGCGACATCCAGAGCCGCGTCGGCCCGGCGCGGGTGGGCGGCCGCTTCGGGCGTGCTGCAGACCCTCGCCGACGGGCTCAAGCTGCTGCTCAAGGAAGACATCATCCCCACCGCGCTGCGAGCGCTGGCTCTTCGTGCTCGCGCCGCTTCTTCATCTTCGTGCCGGCGGTGATGGTGTGGGTGGCGCATGCCCTTCTCCGCCCACCTGGATCGCCTAGGACCTCGACATCGGCGTGCTCTACATCCTCGCCATCTCCGCCCTGCCCGCAACTCGGGCTCATCATGGCGGGCTGGGGCTCCAACAACAAGTACGCGCTGCTGGGCGGGATGCGCGCCGTGGCGCAGCTCATCACCTACGAGGTGCCGCTGGTGCTGGCGGTGCTGATCGTGGTGATCGTACGGCGAATTCGCTCAGCATGCGGCGGCATCGTGGACGCCCAGGCGCACGGCTGGTTCATCCTGCGCTCCCGCGCTCTTCATCGCCTTCGTCATCTTCTTCATCTCCGCGCATGGCCGAGACCAACAGGGTCCCCTTCGACCTGCCCGAGGCGGAGTGCGAGCTGGTCGCCGGCTACCACGTCGAGTACTCCGGCATGCGCTTCGCCTTCTTCTTCCTGAGCGAGTACGGCAACCTCTTCTTCCTCTGCGCCTTGGCGACCACGCTCTTCCTCGGCGGCTGGCGCGGGCCGTGGCTGCCGCCGATGATCTGGTTCCTGGTCAAGACCGACGTGCTGGTTACCCTGTGATCTGGATCCGCTGGACCGTTCCCCGGCTGCGCATTGACCAGATCATGCGCTTCGGCTGGAAGTTGCTGGTGCCCGTGGCGCTGCTCGATCTGATCGCTGCCGCCTTCCTGGTGGTGCGGGCCGCGCCATGACGCGGCGACCATCATCTGCCGATATTCACCGGCCTGTGGAGCATCCTGCAGGGGCTCGCGGTCACCATCGGCAACGCCTTCCGCCACCGCGCATCACCCTGATGTACCCGCAGCAGCGCGAGCCGGCCCTCTCGCCGCGCACGCGCGGCCTCTTCGTCCTGCGCCGCGACCCCGAAGACGGCAAGCTGCGCTGCACCGCCTGCGGCCTGCGCAGAAGGCCTGCCCCTCGCGCGTGATCACCATCGAGCCCGAGGGCGAGGGCAAGGAGCGCCACCCCAAGCGCTACAGCATGGACTCGGGCCACTGCCTGTTCTGCCATCTCTGCGTCGAGGCGTGCCCCTTCGAGGCCCTCGCCATGACCGACGAGTACGAGATCGCCGGCTACGACCGCTCGATCGCGGCGCTGGGGCTTCGAGGCGCTCACCGACGCCAAGCGCCCGGCCGGCCGCACCCAGAAGGAACTCCTGGCCCTTCCCGGCGAAGGCGCCGACCAGGCCGCGAAGGAGCCCGGCGTCGAATAACCTGCCGGTCGGCGCCCAGTACGCGCTCTTCCTGGCGCTGGCGGGCGCCATGTATCCCGGCCGATCATGGTGGTGTCGCTGCGCAACATCGTGCACGCGGCGTTCTGGCTGGTGCCGTGCCTGCTGGGGGTGGCGGGCATCTTCGTGGTGCTGGGGCGGCGTTCCTGGCCGCGATGCAGATCCTGATCTACGTGGGCGCCATCATGGTGCTGCTGCTCTTCGCGCTCATGCTCACCTCGGGCGTGGGCGTACCGCGGATGTGCGTGCCGCAACCGCCAGGTCGGGCTGGGGCTTGCTCGATCGTGGCGGCGCTGGCGCTCGCCATCGTGTGCACCGCTCGAGACCCACGCCTGGCCCGTGGCGATCGCAGGCCGGCCCAGCGCCGGACGTCACGGCAGCTCGGCCGCAGCCTGCTCACCACGCTACATCCTGCCCTTCGAGGTGGCCTCGGTGCTGCTGCTGGCCGCGATGATCGGCGCCGATCGTGATCGCGCGCGAGGAGGACGAGCGAATGACCGCCATCCCCGTCCGACTTCAGCCTACCTGGTCCTGAGCGCCGCTGCTCTTCGCCATCGGCGCCTACGGCGTGCTCACGCCGGCGCAACGCCGTGGGCGTGCTCATGGGCATCGAGCTGATGCTCAACGCCGCCAACATCAACTTCCTCGCCTTCTGGCGCTACATCGCGCCGAAGCGCTCGAGGGCCAGGTGTTCGTGCTCGTGGTGATCACCGTCGCCGCCGCCGAGGCCGCGGTCGGGCTGGCGATCATGCTCAACATCTACCGCAACTTCAGCACCATCAACGTGGACGACGTGATCTCATGAAAGGCTGAGTCCGGGCGATGGCGGTACTGCAGTTCCTGGATCATACCGGCGCTGCCCCTCGCGCGCCTTCCTGCTCATCGCGGCCTTCTGCCTGCGCGACCGGCGAGAAGTGCGCCGCCCGCGCTTCATCATCGCGCGCCCTGCTGGGCTCGCTGGCGCTCTCCGTTCGCGCGCGCTCAGGCCACGTCGCGCGGCAGGCGCCGCGCAGCTCAGCCTGCCCTGGGTCTCCATCGAGTGGCGCGCCCGCGGCTGCCTGACATCGAGGTCGGCACGCTGCTCGACTCCCTCAGCGCGCGTCATGCTCGTCGTCGTGTCGCCTGGTGAGCCTGCTCGTCCAGATCTACTCCATCGGCTACATGCAGCGGCGACTCGGGCTACGGCCGCTACTTCGCCTACATGTCGCTCTTCTCTTCTCCATGCTGGGGCTGGTCGTCTCCAACAACCTGCTCCAGATCTACATCTTCTGGGAGCTGGTGGGCCTCTGCTCCTACCTGCTGATCGGCTTCTGGTACCGCAAGCCGAGGCGGCCGCAGGCCGCCAAGAAGGCGTTCTGATCACCCGCTTCGGCGACGTCGGGCTTCCTGCTCGGCATCCTCGTCCTCTCCACGCTCGGCCGGCACCTTCAACTTCCTGCGAGCTGCAGCCGCCTCGTCGCAGCCAGCGCGCTCATCGCCGTCTTCTTCGGCCAGTCGGTGTTCGTCACCGTGGTCGCGCTGCTCATCTTCTGCGGCGCGGTGGGCAAGAGCGCCCAGTTCCCGCTGCACGTCTGGCTGCCCGACGCCATGGAGGGCCCCACCCCGGTCACCGCCCTGATCCATGCCGCGACCATGGTCGCCGCCGGCGTCTACCTGGTGGCCCGGACCTTCTTCATCTTCGCGGCGGCCCCGGCGGCGCCTGGCTGGTGGTCGCCTGCATCGGCGCCTTCACCGCCTTCATGGCCGCCACCATCGGCGTGGTGCAGAACGACATCAAGCGCGTCCTGGCCTACTCCACCATCAGCCAGCTCGGCTACATGATGCTGGCGCTGGGCGCGGGCGGCGTACGCGGCCGGGCATCTTCCACCTCATCACCCACGCCTTCTTCAAGGCCCTGCTCTTCCTCGGCGCCGGCAGCGTCATCCACGCCGTCCACACCAACGACATCTGGCACATGGGCGGCCTGGGCCGCGCCATGAAGATCACCGCCGCCACCGCTGCCTTCGGCGCGCTGGCGCTCGCCGGCATCTGCCCCTTCAGCGGCTTCTTCAGCAAGGACGAGATCCTCGCCGCCGGCCGAATCCTGCTCGCCGCCGGCCGGGCGGCCTGCAGGCCGCTCTTCGCGGCTCGCCCTGGTCACCGTGTTCCTCACCGCCTTCTACATGTTCGCGGCTCTGGCTGCTCGCCTTCACCGGCGCCCCGCGCGAGAACCCGCTCTGCGAGCTCGAGCACAGCCCCACGATCGCCCGCGGTGATGACCGTGCCGCTCTCGTCCTGGCCGCGCTCGCCCTCTGCGTCCGGCTGGTTCGGCCCGGCCCGTCTGCGCGGCCTACTTCGGCCTGCGCGCCGCCGAGCACGGCGAGCCGACCGGGCTGCTCGTCGCGAGCGGCCACGGCCTGCTCGCCCTGCTCGGCATCGTCGTCGCCTGGGCCAGCTTCCGGCCCGGCGCGTCGCGCCGCGCACCGCGCCCGCCTGGACCGGCCTGAACCGCTTCCTCGCCGACAAGTGGTACATTGACTCGCGCTACCAGTGGTTCGCCACCCACGTCATGCTGGGCGCCTCGGCGCTCTTCGCCTGGGTCGACCGCCACGTGGTGAACGGCTTCGTGGACGGCAGCGCCTGGCTCGCCGGCCGCGTCGGGCGCGGCGCTGCGCCGCGTCGAGACGGGCCAGCTGCAGTTCTACGCGCTGATCATCTTCGCCGGCGCCGTATCGCCGGCTGGTGCTGGCGGCGCTCGCCGCGGGTCGGGCCGCTGCCATGACCTGGATCCCCAGCACCTGCTGAGCATCTGCCTGCTCGCGCCGCTCGCCGCCGCGTTGCTCATCATGCTCGTGCCGGCCGAGCGCAAGCTGGCCATCCGCCTGCTCGCGGCGGCCGCCGGCGCGGTCACGCTGATCGTCTCGGTGTGCCTCTTCTTCGCCTACGACCGCGCGCAGGCCGGCATGCAGTTCATCGAGCGCGTGCGACTGGGTCCCCGCCACTCGGCATCTCCTACCACCTGGGCGTGGACGGGGTCAGCCTCTCGCTGGTGCTGCTCACCGCCATCATCATCTTCACCGGCGTCTTCGCCTCCTGGACGGTCGAGCACCGCACCAAGGAGTTCTACGTCCTGCTGCTCACCCTGGTCACCGGCGTCTTCGGCGTCTTCGTGTCGCTCGACCTGTTCTTCTTCTTCCTCTTCTACGAGATCGCCGTGCTGCCGATGTACCTGCTCATCGGCATCTGGGGCACCGGGCCCGAAGGAGTACGCGGCGATGAAGCTCACCCTCTACCTGCTGGTGGGCAGCGCCTTCATGCTGGTCGGCATCCTGGGCATCTACTTCCTGCGCGGCCATCGCACGCCGCGCACCTTCGACCTGATCGACGCTGCGCGCAGCGCCGCTTCGACCCGCGGCTTCCAGAGGTCGCTCTTCCTGCTGCTTCTACGTCGGCTTCGGCATCCTGGCCGGCATCTGGCCGCTGCACACCTGGTCGCCCGACGGCCACGCCTCGGCGCCCACCGCCGTCTCCATGCTCCACGCCGGCGTGCTGATGAAGCTCGGCGCCTACGGCGTCCTGCGCGTGGGCGTCGGGCTGCTGCCCGAGGGCGCCGCGCTACTGGGCGCTCGCTGGTGGGCGGCATCGCCGTCATCAACATCCTCTACGGCGCCATGTCGGCGATGGGCCAGAACGACCTCAAGTACGTCATCGCCTACTCCTCGGTCAGCCACATGGGCGTGGTGATGCTCGGCATGCGCCGACCATGAACGCGGTCGGCCTCAACGGCGCGGTCTTCCAGATGTTCTCGCACGGCATCATGACCGGCCTCTTCTTCGCCCTCGTCGGCCTGGTCTACGAGAAGTCGCACACGCGCGACATCCTCGCCATGGGCGGCTTCGCCGGCATGATGCCGGGCATCGCGCGTCGCCTTCACCATCGGCGGGCTCGCCTCGTTCGGCCTGCCCGGCACGAGCGGCTTCGTGGCCGAGCTGCTGGTGTTCCTGGGCACCTTGGCGCGCTGGCCTAGGCCGCGCTGCTCGTGCCGCTCGCGGCGACCGTCTTCGGCGATCGTGATCACCGCGCTCTACGTGCTGCGGGTGCTGCAGAAGATCTTCCACGGGCCCCTTCGACGACAAGTACCGCGACCTGCCCGACGCCCGCACCACCGAGTGGGTGACGCTGGCGGTGCTGGGCTCCCTGCTGATCATCATCGGTGTCTATCCCACCTGGCTCACCGACCTCATCGGCGGCAGCCTGGGGCCCTATCTGCAGACCACGTCCCACATCTTCCTGGGCCCGCATGATCGAGAACGTGTAAGGCATGAGCGGAGCACTAGCGACGTTCTGGCAACTGAGAGTAGAGCTGCTCGTGCTGGGGGCGGCGCTCCTGGTGATCGTGGTGGACCTGGCGCTGCCACGCGGCGATCGCCGCTGGCTGGGCTGGTTCAGCGGCGCGCTGGGGCTGCTGCTGGCGCTGGCGCTGGTCCCGGAGTGGGCGCGGGCCGGGCAGGGCAGGTGCCGCTGTGGGGCGGGGCGATGGTGGTCGACCGGCTGGCGCTGACCTTCAAGGCGATCTTCCTGCTCGGGGTGGCGGTGGCCTCCATCGGATCGGCGGACTTCGCGGCGACGCGCTTCCGCCACGTCGGCGAGTACTACGCGCTGCTCTTCTTCTCCGCCCTGGGGATGATGCTGATGGGCTCCTCGGGCGACCTGCTGACCCTCTATCTGGGTCTGGAGCTGGCCACCCTCAGCCTGTACGTGCTGGTGGCGTACAAGACGGACAACCCCCGCTCGGGGGAGGCGGGGCTCAAGTACATCGTGCTGGGTGCGGTCGCCTCGGCCACGTATCTGTACGGCACCAGCCTTGTCTACGGCGTGGCCGGCACCACGTTGTTCCGCGATCTGTTCACCAGGGTCCACGGGCTGTCGGCCGGATCGCCGGGGCTGCTCGCCGGGGCAGTGCCTGGTGCTGGCCGCACTGAGCTTCAAGATCGCCGCGGTGCCGTTCCACATGTGGGCGCCGGATGTGTACCAGGGCGCGCCCACCCCCGTCACCGCGTTCCTGTCCATGGCCTCGAAGGCGGCCGGGCGCGAGACGACCTCGACGATCCGGCGGCGGATCTGCGCGGCCAGCTCGACCAGCTCCGGCTCACTCAGCCGGTGAAGCTGATGCGGTGTGGTGATGTGGTCCAGCAGGTTTTCGGAGTCCATAGGCTTTTTATTATCGCGTTCGTTCCACCAGAAGGCAGGCCAGGGACTTTAAGTCCCCCGCCGCCTTGCCTAGTTCTTCCAAGGCTGCGACGGCTGAGCGGGTCAGCTCCTGTCCCAAACGGCAGGCGCCTTCCAGGCCAAGCAAGGCCGCGTGGGTGCGCTTGCCTCGTTGGGCGTCCTTGCCGACGGCCTTGCCCATCCTGTCCGAGGAGCCGGTGGCGTCGAGCAGATCATCGACAAGCTGAAAGACCAGTCCAAGCGACTGGCCATACCGGCTGATCGCCTCCAGGGCCGCCGGATCCGCCCCGCCGCACAAGGCACCCATCCTGACGGCACCGCGGATCAGCGCAGCGGTCTTGCGCAGATGGACGTACCTCAGCCCCTCCAGCCCATCTGGAATGGGGCACAAGTCCATGTCGGCCACCTGGCCCGCGATCATCCCGGCCGCCCCGCAGGCAACAGCCAACTCGCGGGCCAAGATGGCCGATCTTGCGTCGCCCGACTCGGCCAGGACACCAAAGGCCCGCGTCAGCAGGGCATCTCCCACGAGGATCGCCATTGGCTCTCCGAAGCGGACGTGCGCGGTCGGCCGGCCTCGGCGAAGCACGTCGTCGTCCATCGCGGGCAGGTCGTCGTGCACCAGGCTGTAGGTATGCGCCAGTTCCACGGCCACGGCCGAGCGGCGTGTCAGCTCGTTTTCCGCCCGGCCCTCCACCGCCCGGGCGGCCATCACGACCAGGGCCGGACGAAGGCGCTTGCCCCCGTTCAGCACACAGTATCGCATCGCCTCCGCCAGCGTTGGGGGGACGTCCGGCTCGACCAGCCAGGCGGCCAGGTCGGCCTCCACGGCCTTGGCGTACGGGGCCAGAAGCTCACCCAAGGCGTCGGTGCACTCTTTTTGCACCATATCCAAACCGCGTACCGATCCCCTCTCCAAACGCCATGCCGGAAAACCCCGGCAATTCCAAGGGGAATTATTATAACCCTCCCTACCGCAAGGGAACAAAGTCAAACGCCTTCACCTCGGGAGAAAAGGAAGAACGGCCAATGCTTTCCAGCCCCAAGGGGAAAGACTCGAAATGCCGCGACCAGGCGGGTATCATGCCCCCACGCGAAACCGCCGCGACATTCAGGAACCGCACCGATGCCCAAGATCCATCCCACAGCGATCGTGCACCCAAGCGCCCAATTGGCCCAGGACGTGGAGATAGGCCCCTATTGCCTGGTGGAGGCCGATGTCCAGATCGGGCCGGGCACCGTGCTTCGGGACCACGCGGTCGTCCGGCGGTACACCACGCTGGGCAAGGGCAACTTCGTGGACGCCTTTGTGGTGCTGGGCGGGGAACCGCAGGACCTGAAATTCACCCCCTCAACCGTCAGCGCCCTCCGCATCGGCGACGAGAACGTGTTCCGCGAAGGCGTGACGATCTCCCGCGCCACCGGCCAGAATAACGCCACGACTGTGGGCCATCGGACGTACTGGATGACCGGCGCCCACGCCGGCCACAATGCCGTGATCGGCGACCAGGCCATCTTGACCAACCACTGCGCCGTGGCGGGCCACGTGACGATCGGGCCGCGGGTGATCCTGTCGGCCAACGTGTCGGTGCATCAGTTCTGCTGGGTGGGGGAGTTGGTGATGTGCCAGGGCCATGCGGGGCTGAGCATGCACGTCCCGCCCTACGTGATGTGCGGCGACGGAATCAACCACATCATCGGACTGAACGTCGTGGGCCTGCGGCGGGCGCCGGACATCACCGAGACAGACCGCCAACAGATCCGCCAGGCCTTCGAGCTGACCTATCGCAGCGGGCTGAACCGCCAGCAGGCTTTGGAGGCCATGGACACTCATTCGGATTGGGGACCGGCGGCGGACAAGTTCCGCCAGTTCGTGCGGAAAGTTAACGCAGCCACCAAGCCTTACAACCGCGGGCTGTGCACCCTGGGCTCCTCCAAGCAGGTGCAGATTCAGGAGCAAGGCGAATCGGATTAGCCGCCGGCCGTCGCCCGAGGGATCACGGTGGTGGTTCGACGTGGACGATCACCTCGACGACGCGGGGATCGGCCTCTTTGACCCGCCGCCGCACGCGCGAGGCGATCTCGTGCCCTGCGGCCACGGTCAGGTCCGGATCGACCTGCACGTGCACGTCCATCTCCACCTTGCCGCTGAGCTGGCGGGCGCGGAAGGCGTGGAAGCTCCGGACGCCCTCCGTCTCGGCCAGAACGCGCTGGATGTTATCCAAAATGGCCTGGGTCGGGGCACGGTCGATCAGCTCCGAAGCGGCCTCGACCACGATCTTGAAGGAGACCGCCACCAGGAACGCCGCCAGCACGATGGCCGTCAGGGGGTCCAGAAATCGCCAGTTGTTACCCCCGATGACTACACCACCCAACCCGGCCGCCGCGGCAAGGGCGGCAAAGGCGTCCGCGCGGCTGTGCCAGGCATTGACCACTACGGCCATGTTCGAGGCCTTGCGCCCCACGTGGCGCATCACCTGGAACAGTAGTTCCTTGATCGGGGCCGAGGCCAGCGCCAACCAGAACGGCAGGCCCGCTCGAACCTCCGGGACAGGGTGGCGATGAATGTAGCTGTGCAACAACTGGATGGCGTTGTAGGCGATCATCCCCGCGGCACCGACCAGCATCGCGCCCACGACCAGCGACGCCAGCGTGTTGACGCGGAGGTGGCCGTAGTGATGCGTGCGATCGGCCGGCCGGTTGGACACTCGAAGCGCCGCCAGCACGGGCACGTCAGACGCCAGGTCCGAGCCGCTGTGGACGCCATCGGCGATCAGGGCCTGGCTGCGGCAGAGGACACCCACCACGATCTTGGCCCCGGTCAGCACGATGTTGACGACGACGCTCGCCCACGTGATGCCGTTGGGGGACAACAGGTAGCGGCTAGCTTTTTTGCCGAGGTGGTTCATGGGTTGCCCGCAAGGTTGGCGGACATGCTATCACATCCGCCCGCCGATATCAGCGCCTGCCTGCCTTAGAACCGGACGGTAAAGGATGGGTATCCACCGGTGGGGGGCGACGACTGCCGCGTCGTGCGGCGGATGTAGTGGGCCATGTGCCGTGACAGCTCCTCTAGAAAGCGGTCGATCTGGTCTGTTTCCCCTTCGATAAGGCACTCCACCCGCCCGTCGGACAGGTTGCAGACGTACCCGCTGACCTCGTACCCCTCCGCCAGCCGGCAGGCGGTGTAGCGGAACCCCACCCCCTGCACGTCGCCGTCAAAAACCACTCTGCGCTGCTCGCCGGCCACGGTAGGTCAATGGTCCTTTCGACCAAGATTGTACCGGCCAGGACTTGAAGGCGGCAACGCCACCCCGTTGCCGAATCGGCCCACGGCGTATACTTTTCTGGGGTACTCAGGTATTCAGGCGACTTGGCCTATGAAAAACCAGGAACTGGCAGACATCTTCTCCCGGATGGCCGACCTAATGGAGATCCTCGACGAGGACCCCTTCCGCGTCGCCAGCTACCGCCGGGCCGGGCGGGTCATCCAAGACCTTTCCGAACCCATCGAGGAGATTGCCGCCGCGGGCAAGCTGGAGGAGATCGAGGGCGTCGGCAAGAGCACGGCCGCCAAGATCCAGCAGTACCTGACCACCGGAAAGATTCAGGCCCATCAGGAGCTGCTGGGCAAGGTCCCCCCCGGCGTGGCGGAGATGCTGGCGATCCCCGGCCTTGGACCCAAGACGGCGGCCAAGCTGTGGCGACAGGGGAAGATCACCACCGTCGAGCAGCTCAAGGCCGCCCTGGCGGAGCCGGAAAAACTAGTCGGCGTCCCGGGCATGGGCGCCAAGAAGGCCCAGCAGCTTTTGGAATCGATGGCCTTTTTGGAAAAGTCCGCCGGCAGGGCGCTGCTGGGGGAGGCCGACCAGCGGGCAGGGGCGCTGATCCAGAGCGTCCGGCGCGCCAAAGGCGCCCAGGCCGCGGAAGTCGCCGGCAGCCTGCGGCGCGGCAAGGAGACCATCGGCGACATCGACCTGCTGTGCCAGGCCCCGGCCCGATCAGCCCAGGCGATCATCCAAGCCTTTACCCGCTCCCCGGCCGTGCAGCGCGTGCTGGCCGAGGGGGAAACCAAGGGCAGCGTGGTACTAGAGGGAGGAATGCAGGCCGACCTTCGCGTGGTGGAAAAAGGGAGCTTCGGGGCGGCCTGGATGTACTTCACCGGCTCCAAGGACCACAACATCGCCATGCGCGAACGGGCGATCAAGAAGGGGATGAAGCTCAACGAGTACGGGCTGTTCCGCGGCAGCCGCCGGGTGGCTGGGGCGAACGAAAAAGGCATCTACACCGCGCTGGGGCTGGACTTCATCGAACCGGAACTTCGCGAGGACCGCGGCGAGCTGGAGGCCGCCGAAAAGGGGAAGCTGCCCACGCTGGTGGAGCTGGACGACATCCGCGGCGACCTGCACATGCACACCAACGCCAGCGACGGTCTGAACACCATCGAGGAGATGATCCAGGCCTGCCGCGCCCGCGGGTACGCCTACATGGCCATCGCCGACCACTCCAAGAGCCAGATCCAGGCCCGCGGCCTGGACGCCAAGCGCCTGGCCCGCCACATCCGCGCCATCCAAAAGGCCGCCCAGTCCTATAAAAAAGACATCTGGGTGATGACGGGGATCGAGGTGGACATCTTCAAGGACGGCTCGCTGGACTTTCCCCCCGAGGTGCTGGCCGAGCTGGACTTCGTGACGGCCTCGCCGCACTCGGCGCTGTCGCTGGACGCTGCCCAGGCCACGCGGCGGCTCATCCTCGCGATCGAGCAGCCCTATGTGCACTGCATCGGGCATCCCTCCGGGCGGCTGATCAATGCCCGGGCGGGCATGGAGCTGGACATCCAGGCCATCGCCGAGGCCGCCGCGGCCAACCGCGTGGCCCTGGAGATCAACGCCGACCCCCACCGGCTGGACCTCCGCGACGTCCACGTCCGCTCGGCCGTCCAGGCCGGGGCGAAACTGGTCATCAACACCGACAGCCACAGCATCGCCAGCCTGGACCTGATGCGCTACGGCGTGATCACGGCCAAGCGTGGCTGGGCGACGGCCAGGGACATCCTCAACACCTACACGCCTTCGGAACTCAAAAAGTGGCTGACGGCAAAGAAGTAAGAACCCCGATCACCCTCTTCCCCCTGTTTCATTCCACTCACGGGCCGGTGGGCGCCGTGGCGGCCCCGTTTTCCACGGTAAATCGCTGGGTCATCGCCAGGGTGATTTCCACCCTGCCCATCCCGCCGGTGGCTGGCACGATGGCGGCGACGCGCAGGCGGCAGGTGCGGCCGATCACGTCAGGCACGGTCCACGCGACGGGCTGGCCGACCTTCAAGCCCTTGGCCACCATCTGCCACGTCAACCCGTCGTCGGTGGAGAATTGCAGCTCCAACTCCCGGTAACTCGCCGCGGCGGGAGGAAGCCAGTTCAGTTGCTGGGGAGTCTCTTTTTTGAGGTGCTGGTCGGTCTTCGGCCAACCAGGCCGGGATTCGGGGCCCTTGGCCCGTTCAAACGGGCCAGGAGGCAGCACGGCCGGTCGCGGCGGCGGTGGTGGCGCTTGCGGTGGAACCGGTGCCTGCGGCGGGGCCACCACGTGCGGCTGGGTGGATGGTGGACCTGCCGGTTGGGTCGCCGCCGCCCCGGCGCCGCGGACTCTCAGCGGCTCGGTCAAGGCGACGCCGATGTTGCCAGCCTTATCCCTGGCCTCCAGACGGAAGCGGATGCCGCCGTGCTGGGCGGCCTCAGGAGGCAGTTCCACCATGATGCTGCCGGATTCGGTCATCGTATCGGGCAGGGTGCTCCAGACGACGTTATGCGGAAAATCCGCAAAGCAAATGCCCAACTTGATGGTGTTGGGATCCAGGTTTCGGTCGCTGACGCCCCAGTCCAGCCGGATGTTCTGACCCACCTGGTACACGTGCGGGATGCGGTTCTTCTCATCCTCCCAGATCGGCGGGGTGATCGACAGCACGGCGGTGGGCCGGGTTCGGTCCACCACGTAGATGCGGTGCGGCACACCCGGTGGACACTCGGCCAGTCCCTGGCCCGGACCGACGAAGCGCACCCAGTACGAGCCCTCCTCCTTGGCCAGGAAATTGAAGTACGTCTGCTCCACGCCGAAATACCCCGCCTTCAGCCACGTCTGGCCTTGGTCCGTGGAGTAGTACACCCCCACGCGCGGCACGCCATCGATCTGGTAGCCGCCGGGATGGCGGACGAAGAACGTTTTTTCCCCTGTGTAGTACACGCCAATCCCATCCCCGATCGTCTCCACGGCGGGCAGGTCCTGGGAGGGCTGGTAATAGAACGGTGCGTCATACACCCACGACGGCAGTTCCGCCGATGGATTGAACTTGGGATTCTCATCGACCTGGGTGCACCCGGCCAACAACAGCAGCACCGCGATGATCCAGACGATCGCTCGCATCAACGGACCTTTCCTGTTCCCCCCCACCAGGCGACAGGTAAGCACACCTGCTAACGTCAGTTATCGGTAGAAGGCGTCTGGAACATGACCCTTTCAGCCGCCGGGGCGCCGGTGAATTTGATTTGGTTAAAACCCCTGTCGTCAGGTGAGGGAAAAGTGAGTCGGGGAGTTACTTGGTCCCCTCCACGCCGCGGACGGTGTACTTCTGGACGGCCTTTTCCAGGTCCACGTCGTTGATGTTGGCCAGCGTGCACAGCCAGGCCAGGACGTCGGCAAATTCCTCCTCCTTGGCGGCCTTGTCGTTCCCCGCCAGGGCGCTGGCCAGCTCCCCGACTTCCTCCATGAACCACAGGAACGTCCCCGCCGTGCCGCGGCGGGAGTCGGTGGGGTAGTACTTGTGTCGGATGAACTCCTGGAATTCCTGGATGGTCATAGGCCGTCTCCTTCACCCCACCGGCACAAATCAAAAAGCCACGGGCCGTCGCGCGGGCGTTCTCCGGCGGCGGCCTGGGCACTTGCCGTCTTGAGCCGATGGTCAGCCTTCCACAATCGCCTTGGCTGGGCAGGTTTCCACGCAACTGCCACAGTCGATGCACAGGTCCGCGTCGATGGAATACTTCGGCTGGCCTTCCTTAATGGCCTCCGCCGGGCACGAGTCTTTGCACGTACCGCAGGCGGTGCACGCGTCGGTAATCTTGTAAGCCATGAACCGCTCCTCGCCGGGGCCAAACCCGCCACGATCCGCCGTGTCGCCCGTGGGAGTTTGAACCGATCACCATCAGAAAAGTTCATGATACGGACCCGGCCCGCCGCCGTTCAAGCCGTTTTTGCATAGTCCCGCTCCAAGGCCCCAAACTTTCCCCCACCTTGCGTCCCAGTCGCCTTGGGGCCTAAACTGTCGTGTCCATGGCCACACCCCACGCAGTCAACCTGGCGCGGTTTCAGCGGCAGATCGCCTATGCCCCGCTGGGGACGGAGGGCCAGAAGCGCCTGGCCGCCGGGAAGGTGCTGATCCTCGGCGTCGGCGGGTTGGGGAGCTGGTCGGCTGAGCTGCTGGCGAGGGCGGGGGTGGGCCTGTTGCGCCTCGTGGACGACGACAAGGTGGACCTGACCAACATCCACCGCCAGGGTCTTTTCGATGAACAAGATGCCTCCGCTGGTACTCCCAAGGTCCATGCCGCCGCCTCGCGCCTGGCGCGAATTTACGGGCGCTGCAAGGTTGAACCGATTGTCGCCCGCGCCGACCGCTCCAACGTCGCCGAGCTGGCCAAGGGGGTGGATCTGGTCCTGGACGGGACGGACAACTTCGCCACGCGCTTCGTGGTGAACGACTACTGCGTCAAGGCCGCCCTGCCGTGGGTCTTTGCCGGCGTGGTGGGTGCCGAGGGTCAGGTGCTGACGATTCCCCCCGGCGGCCGGCCGTGCCTGCGCTGCGTGTTCGACCAGCCGCCCCCCCCTGCGCGGACCCGTCCTGCCGGGCGGCCGGGGTGCTCGGGCCGGCGGTGGCAGCCATCGCGGCCATGCAGGCCGCCGAGGCCATCAAGGTCCTGGCCGGCCATGTGGACTGGATCAGCCCTTACCTGACGAAGCTGGACCTGTGGACCAACAGCCTTCAGCGGATCGACGCCGCCAAGGCCGCCGCCACTACCGACTGCCCATGCTGCAAACACGGAGTGTTCGAATTTCTGGAGGCCCTCTAAACCAAAACCCCCGCACTGGGAGAATGACCATGTCCGTCTACGACGACATCACCACCACGATCGGGCGCACGCCGCTGGTGGCCATCCGCAAGCTCATCTCCACCAAGGCCACGGTCCTGGCCAAGATGGAGTGCCTCAACCCCATGTCCTCGGTGAAGGACCGCATCGGCCTGGCGATGATCGAAGCCGGCGAGCGCGAGGGCAAGATCAAGCTGGGCACGACCATCATCGAGCCCACCAGCGGCAACACGGGGATCGCCCTGGCCTTCGTCTGCGCCGTCCGCGGGTACCGCTGCCTGGTGACGATGCCGGAGTCCATGAGCCTGGAGCGCCGCAAGGTGCTGCGGGCGCTGGGCGCCGAGCTGGTGCTGACGCCGGCGGCCGAGGGCATGAAGGGCGCCATCGCCAAGGCCCAGGAGCTGCTCAAGGACATCGCCAACAGCTTCATGCCCCAGCAGTTCGACAACCCCGCCAACCCGAAGATCCACCGCCAGACCACGGCCGAGGAGATCTGGCGCGACACGAACGGCAAGGTGGACATCCTGGTGGCCGGGGTGGGCACGGGCGGGACGATCACGGGCGTGGCGGAGGTGATCAAGCGCCGCCGGCCCGCCTTCCGCGCCGTGGCCGTGGAACCGGCCCAAAGCCCGGTGATCTCCCAAACCCTGGCCGGCCTGCCGCCCTCGCCCGGCCCGCACAAGATCCAAGGCATCGGCGCGGGCTTCATCCCCTCGGTGCTGAACCTGAAAGTCATCGACGAGGTGATCCGCATCGACCAGGACGAGGCCATCGACTGGGCCCGCCGGGCGGCGCGGCTGGAGGGACTGTTCGTCGGCATCTCCTCCGGGGCGGCCCTGGCCGCGGCCAACCAGGTCGCCCAACGCGAGGAAAACGCCGGCAAGTGCCTCGTGGTCATCCTCCCCAGCTTCGGGGAGCGCTACCTCTCCAGCCCGCTTTTTGAGAACCTGACGTAGCTGGGTGCCATGGCCTGGCGCATACTGGCCATAATGAACCTGCTACCGAGATGTCAGCTCACTCGGCATGGGCCGACAGGTCCCGCAGGACATCCATCGCCTTCGTCTCAAAGTTGTCAATGTAGTCAACGTGAAGCAACAGCTACTCCTCCGATTCCTCAACATCCCTGCCCGACGCCCGAAATGTCAGAAGCTCGTTGTAGTAATCGACTAGGGTTCTCAATTCCTTGCTCGACATGCCCCATATCGGGGCAGCCGCTTGTGCAAGCTCGATCTCAAGTTGTGCCAATGCCTTGAGTTCTTGGGCTGTGGCAGCTTTATGGCAAGCCTTCGAGAGGCGAACCACTTCCCTGTGAGTGGCATCCTTGGGACTATACCCTGGCAAACGAATTCGGGATACGTCAGTGGGATAGTAGCTCTGGGTCTGGACCCCGACAGAGGCACTATACAGCGCGGTTCTTGCAGGTATTGAATTCAGCACCCCTGCCAGGAAATATGCTTCGTCCTGTTCTCCACACGTTATGAAGGAAAGCTTGTGGTCCGGTACGACGGGGCGGGGATCCGAACCCTTTGCAGTATTGGGCTCCACTACTGAGCACTGGAAGACTTCGGTCAATTCCTTGAATATCACTTTGAAGTTTGCAAGAGTGTAATTGCCCAAGTTCCCGACCACGTAATACTCCGCCCGATCCTTGTGAAGTTGCCTGTACCCGCTTCTTGCGCGAAGCTCATCCTCGAAGCTTTTGAGGAAGTCAAGAGTCAATGGTCCCTTGCGTTTAAGCTCACCGAGACTCACAGGCTCGCCAAAATCATCGCGTCGGTGCGGTATCAGAATCAGCCTTGAGGGTAATGCCAACCAGGCATGTACATCGCGCCCTCGCAGCAGGGGAAACAGAAAATCATCTTCAACTGCCGCGGTAACGCACTTTACTTTGGTTTTTCCAATCGTCCCCAAGTTCCTTATCAGCATTCCCCGCTTTGTCTCCACCGGCTCAACCCAATAGACTCCGTTCAGCCAGGTGCATGAACCGGCATACGTGCGATCCATCACGGCCGCGTCGCGATCCCCGATGATCTTCGGCATGATCGGGAACGCCTTAGCCGGCGCTGTCAGCCAGGTACTCTCTCGCACGCTCGGCTCGACCGGACCGGCGTACCAGTCCTCAATGGTGAAATCGCTGAGTACAACTCGCAGGTCAGCTTCCTGAACGGAGGGTCGTGGGTGCTTTGGAATCCACATGCGGTATGGCACGGGGTACTCGGTTCGCTCGCCCTTCTTGGCAAGGAGGATGGCGGTGCGGTTGATGGCATTTTCAAACGGTAGGCATAGCGAGAGGTCCGACACGCGAGTGACGCGGAACGGCTTTTTCTCTCCGCATGAGAACCGGCGGAAACCTTCGTTCGCCCCCGTCTTGAAGACTGACTGCGTGATGAGAAAGGCAAGTAGCCCGCTCGGGGTAAGGTAATGGTCTATGCACACATAGACGAACAGGGCCGAGAGTTCCTTCTTGACGTTACCAAGGCGAGCGCCGGGCGTGGCACGTTCTCTCAGCCGATACTTGTCCCACAGCCCTATAGTGCTTTCCCGGTAGTCTGCCGGAAGGCTTTCCCAGTTCACCCACGGCGGATTTCCGATGACGTAATCAACAAGGCCCGTGAAGAGCGGTGCGAAGGCGTTCTTGATAATCCTGGCCCACACACCGTTCTTGTTGGCCTTGTCGAGTTTGACCAATTCCTTATAGAGATCGGTATGGAGGTTCTCAGCCGAGACCGGCAGGCCTTCGTCCTGGCATCGCTGGATGAACTCTTTGGGCGAGTACCCGTTCTTGATGCAACATTCGAGTTGTTCGGCGTACTTGGCCACGTCGTCGCGGTTGGTGGCAATCTCGGTGGGAATCAGGAACTTGGCTGCGGCGGTCTTGAGTTCCTTCGCCGCACTGGTCGTCCCGGCGAAGAGGCCGCCATACGTGGAGGGCGTGAGGATGGAGTCGCACAGGTAGATCGGGATTTCCACCTTGTCCACGTGGCCGATGAGGTCGCGGATGGCGATGAGGTAGTTGGTCCGGGCGGCCATGACGGCCAGGGGGTTGAGGTCAAAGCCGATGACGTTGGCGAGAATCTTGCGGCACAGGTCGTCCTCGCCGAACGGGCACTTCTCGCGGTTCTTATCGTACCATGCGCGGATGCGGTTGATGGCCATCACCAGGAACGTGCCTGATCCGCAGGCCGGGTCCAGCAGCGCTTGTCCGGATCGCCGACGTAGCCCAGCTTCATTGAGCACATGCTCGGCCAGCCAGTCGGGGGTATAGTATTCGCCCATGCTCGCGACGAACCGCTCTTGGGGAAGAGTTGCTGGTACAGCTTCTTCAAAAGGTCGCGGCTGCCGGCGGGGTCTTCCGACAAGCGTGCCGGGGTTGTAGTCGTCCAGCTTGGCGACCATGTCGCGGACGAGATTTTCGATGGGGTCAGACCAGACGCTGGTGTACCAGGCGAACAGGTCGCCCTCCAGGAAGTTGGTGATGCCCAGGTGGCTGGAAGATGCCTGCCGGCCTCCAGTTCCTCCATCTCTCGCCTGAGCTGCGGCGCTGGTTGGCGGCCTGCACCATCTTCGCAAGCGGCGTGGGGAGTTTGTGGAAGAACACCACGATCTCCGAGGCCAGCAGCTTCATGAAGATGGCGTAGTAGCTGTGGACGGCGAAGAGCAGTTCGGCGGGCCTCAGGCCCTTGAGCGGCACGCCGTAGAAGTCGGCCAGCTTCTTGATCTTGTCGGAGGGGTTGTCCACGTCGTAGCCGCAGACCTCGCCGAAGAGGATCTTCCACTGGTTGAAGAAGGTCTGGGCTCTTGGGTGCGTGGCTGTGGCGATGGCGTCGTAGAGGGTATGGATGCCTTCCTGGGCGAGTTTGGCCTGCGAGCCGAAGTCGCCGGCCAGGTACTCTGGCGAGAAGGGCTTGCCCTTCTGGCCCAGGTTGAACAGCGCCCATAGGAACCGCTCGGCCGAGTAGCGGTTGACCTCCACGGGATCCTGAACCTGCCACTTGTCATCCCGGAATCGGACGAAGACGAAGTAGTTGCCGTCCAGGCCGACGCCGAAGAGGCTGTTGAGCGGCTGGCCGTGCTCCTTGCGCAGGTCGTAGAACCGCTTCTTGATCTGCTCGACGACCTTCTTGGTGCCCGGCGAATCCGGCTTGGGGGCCGATGCGGTCGGCGGGGCTGGAGGGATTCTTGTACTCGATGATGACCCGCTGGTAGACGGAATCGACCCGGCCACTGGCGACGGTGAACTCGTGCCTACCCTCCAGCTTGATTCCGGCCTCCTTTTCGATGAAGGCGAGCTGCCTCTCGGCCTCGATGCGGATTTCCTCCTCCTTGTCCGCCCTTGCGGCCATAGCCTTCATCTGGTCGGCAAACTCCGCAGCCTTCTGCGAAATCAGCGCGTCCGGTAACCGAGATGCCTTCATAGGGTCCGCCCTCTGGCCCACAATCCTAGCCCGATTATCCATCAGCGGGTACGCAAAGGCAACGAGCGTGCTTCCTCCGTAATCCTCCAGGTGTTTGACGGTTTGGCTCCTGAGCCTTATAATCCAACCATGAACGGTAGCCGCCGGCTGAGGCATGGCCGAGCGGCCAGTTGCGGTTCTTGGGATAAATTGCCAAGGGCCTTTGGCGGTAATCGCCCTGCGGTGGAGCACGGCGATGTCCGCCAGCGGCCCGGCCTGCAAGGAGTTTTTACCCTGTGGACGACTCGGCCCTGGAGCAGTGTCAGAAACTCATCGGTTATCGCTTCTCCGATCCCGCCATCCTGGCCCTGGCCCTGACGCACGCCTCGGTCTCTCCCACCCGCGCAGAGCAACGAGCGACTGGAGTTCCTGGGCGACTCGGTGCTCGCCTTGGCCGTCTGCCACGAGCTGTTCGAGCGAGAGGGCGAGCTGCTGGAAGGTGAGATGACCAAGATCAAGTCCGCGGTCGTCTCGCGGGTCACGTGCGCCGCCATCGCCGAGGAGATGGGCATCTGCCCCCTGGTGTCGCTGGGCAAGGGCATGAGCCACCCCGGGGCGCTGCCGATGTCCGTGGCCGCGGCAGTGTTCGAGGCCATCGTCGGGGCGATCTACATGGACGGCGGCTTTGCCGCGGCCTGCCCGTTCGTGCTGAAGTACATCCGCCCGTACGTCGAGCAGGCCCTGGCAACCGAGCATCAGAGCAATTACAAGTCGCTCCTCCAGCAGTATGCCCAGCGCGAGTGGAACGTCACCCCGGATTACCGCCCGCTGGATGAGAAAGGCCCCGACCACAGCAAGTGCTTCGAGGTGGCGGTGTGGCTGAACGGAAAGCAATTCCCCAGCGCCTGGGGCAAGAATAAAAAAGATGCCGAGCAGGAGGCCGCCCGGCGGGCGCTGATCGAGCTGAAACTCATCGCCGAAGCCGAAAACGGGGATTAGGTACAAGGGACTAGGGAACAGGAGGCGCAATCTCCCCCATTTTTTTAGGTTCTTTGGGTCTGATATGGAGACCTTTTACAGTTGTAATTGACCATGGTTTCTAGGGTTATGCCTGTTGCCTTCTGGCCTTCCCTTCCGCAAGTCCTCTAAGCGCCGGCAGCAGGCATGCACGACCACCCAATGAAGACAGGAGCAATCGAACCTTTCGCCGGACCGGCAGTCGGGGTGTGGCAAAAAGGCTAGGGGATTGCGGATTCTTCAACAGAAATGCTTGCACTTTGCCGATACGAGACTTAGAGTCTGCGATGTCCGAACATCGCAGCGCACAAGGCGAATGGATTTTCGCAAGAGGTCGGACAAGTTATGGTCGGCTCACGGACGATGAAGACGTTGGGTGCGCTGGTAGTGGCGATGACGGTGGGGTCCATCGCGCTGATTTTGATGGAGACCGCGCCGATCCGCCCCCCCGTCACGAACCTCTCTGCCGTGGCCAGCCTGACCGATGAAGCTTCCCAGGTCGTCTCTCAGACTGATGTCGCCATCAAGGCCGCCAAGTGGCGCCACATCATTATCCACACCGCGATGGAGGCGTTGGAGCCCGATCTGGATTGCCACTTCGTGATTGATCCGGAGCCCGGTCCTGACGGCAGGAGCATCCGCGCCACCACGCTGTGGAACCGCCAGACGGGGGGCAATCACGTCTTCGTCGCCGGCTACAACTGGAACGCCGACAGCGTCGCCGTCTGCCTGGTCGGCGACTATTCCCAGAATCCCCCCAGCGCCTCGCAGCTCCAGTCGTTGGTCGGCCTGGTGCGTTCGATCCAGCAGACCTGCGGCATCCCTGCCGATCGGGTTTACCTTGCTCGAGACATCGACCCGCGCTGCGGTTCCCCCGGTTCGGCCTTCCCGGCCAAGCAGTTCAACGCCTCACTGTTGAAACCGCAAAGGCTGTAAGCCCCCTCTCGCCGTTGCCCCGATCCTTCCATGAGCGTCCGTCCTTGCGCGCGTCGAAGGCGGTATTTTGACCGCTCGATTATCGCCATTCCCCAGCCGGTTTCTGCCGTTTACGGTTTCCGGGCTTTGCGGTAAAATTGGAGTGCTGTTGGAGGACTGACACCTCGATGAATAGCAGTCGGACAGCACCGTCTCCGCGACGGGTGGTGTTTTTTTCACCCGCTCTGAGCGAGGGAGCCTTGAATGCCTTTGGATCGGGCTTGGAGTGCGTCCGGCCGGCCAGTGCCTACGAGGCGGCGGCGGAACTCCTGGCCGGACCGGTAGAGGCCTTGGTCGTCGATCTGCGCCTTCTGCGGCCCTGCCACGTCCGACTGATCGAGATCGCCAACCAGGCGGGCGCGAAAGTACTTGGCGTCGGTTCGTTGCCGGCCTGGGCAACCCATGGCCAATTGGAAGGTTTGCGTCCACTAGGCCGGGAGCAACTGGTTCGGGCCCTTGGGCTCCTTGCCGGCCGATCGGAGGTGCAGGCCCCCTCCACGGAAGGCTCCAAGCAGGCTCAACCGTCTGCCACGGGCGGGTCTGCTTGGGATCGAAAGACGGGCCAAGGTGGAACGTATGAAACTCAGAAAGCGGCGCAACCAAAAGCCGCGTCAGGCCCTGAGCCTCTTTTGACGGCTGAGGAGCTGTCGGCCTTGCTGGGTGACGTAAAATAGGCAGCGAAAAGTTAAAAAGATGCTGCTCTTAGCGGACAACGAATTGAGCGAGCGCCTCGTGAGGCGCCTGGCCGGACAATCGGTAGAGGCCGTGGCCGATCCCTACGACGCGCTGGAGAAGATGGCTCATCAAACCTTCCCGGTGGTGGTCCTGTCGTCGACCTGGGCCGGGGAAGGGGAGGAAGGTGAGTTTGCCGCCCTGTGCCGTGCCTCGCGCCGGCTCCAACAGAACGCCCGGCTGTACGCCCTCTGTCCACCGCGGCTGGAGATGGAAGTCCGTCCGCTGGTGGGCCAGGTGCTGGACGACTACTTCATCTACCCGCCCAGTCAGGCCGACTTGCAGGTCCTGGCCGGACCGCAAGGGCCTACCGCGCCCACCCAGGCCACGGCGGCGCGGGGGGCCGAGCCTCCGGCCTGTTCCTATGAAGACATCTCCCGCCTGGTGGGCGCCACGTTCAGCCGAGGGGATTTGGAGACGGCCATTGCGCAAATGGTGACCGCCAAGGTCCACGGCCATCTTGAGTGGGTGGACGAAGGTCCCCAGACTCAAGGCCCCCAAACCCTGCTCCGCTTGGAGGCCGATCCACCTCGCCTGCTGGTGGCCACTCGGCCGGTCGCCCCGGACGCCCCGGCTCAGGCGCTACTGGCTGCCCTGTCGCGCCTCCTTCCGGCCCTGCACCAGGCGGCCCGAAGGACCGAGGCCCTGCACCACCTGGCCATCACCGACGAGCTGACCGGGGCCTACAACCGCAGGTTCTTCTACCACGCCACCGACCAAATCCTCCGTCAGGCGGCCGCGAAAAACCTCCGCGTGACGCTGCTGCTGTACGACATCGACGACTTCAAGAGCTACAACGACCGGTACGGGTACGCGGCGGGGGACGACATCCTCTGCGAGACGGCCCAGTTGATGCGCCGGATCACCCGCGAGCACGACATCGTCGCGCGGATCGGGGGGGATGAGTTTGCCGTGCTGTTCTGGGACCGCCAGCCACCCCGCTTGGCCGGGTCCAAGCCCCCCGACAGCGCCTGATGTTGGCCCGGCGGTTCCTGAGGGCGCTGGAGCGCCACGAGTTCCCCGCCCTGGGCGACGACGCGGTGGGCGTCTTGACCATCTCCGGGGGCCTGGCCAGCTTCCCCGCTGACGGAAAAACCTGCCGCGAGCTGCTCCGCAAGGCCGATTTGGCCCTCAAGGCCGTCAAACGCACCGGCAAAAAGGGCATCCGCATCGTCGGCCCGGCGACCGAGGAACCCAACGGCTCTTCACCCACCCCAAGGCGCAAACCCAAGCGTTAAAGTCCGCACCTGTTACGGGCTGTTCGTGCAATCCCTATCGTGCTTCCAGCTCCGCGCGGCGACGGCGGACCAGGGCCTTCTTGTCTTCCGGCATGTCGGCCTCAGCCAGCAAGCTGTCGCAACCTTCTAGAAATGAGTCCCGAGCGAACTGGGTGGTATAGACCCGCTGTTCGAAGGAACGGCCGGCGACGGTCTGGAGGAAGCCTTGGAAATCGGCGAAGTAGCTGCCGTAGATGTGAAAGCTGTCGGCGATGTGTACATATTGGCCTGGTTCGACGCCCAAGGCTGCCGCCGCCTGCTGCTGAAGCTCCGTGAAGGCGTACATGTTCATGAACGCGGCCTTGAAGGCGTCGTTGGAGCGGATGTGGCAGGTCATGTCCAGCCGGCTCGCGGTGAGCTTCGTCGAACCGGCAGCCAGGCGGAACCACAGCCGCTGAAGGCAGGGCGGATCGGCGACGTTCATGTCGTTCCACACCTGCCACGTCACGGCCTGGGCGCGGCGGGTGTGCGGGGCGGAGCGCAGCTTGGCGACCGCAGCGGCGATCTGGTCGAACAGGCCCGCCCCGGGCACCTGGTAGGCGAACAGGCGCTGGTGATAGGTGTATTCCCACTTGCCCGCGGCGGGGTCGATCCAGTGATCGTGGACGCCGTAGAGCACCTCGGCGCGATAACGTTCCAGGTCGGCCAGGCCCGCGGGGATGGCGCGGTGGATCCGCGGCTCGGTGAAGGGCGACGTCACGTGGATGACGGCCAGGACATCGCGGCTGAGGGGATCGCCGGGCTTGTCGTATTCCGTGGGGAAGCTCTCCCCCTCCTTCCAGCAGGTGATGACGGCCTTCTCCCACGCCAGCGGCAGCGACGCTTCGATGATATAGACCGGTTTCATCCTGCGCCTCCCTGCGCCCAGGCGGCCGATTCCCACTGATACGTCCTGGGCGGGGACAGGTCAAGCGCCGCGACCGTCGTCGGCAGGACGATGCTCAGCTGCCCAGACCCAGCGCCCGCAGAATCGCTTCGGTGATGATCTCCCGAGCCGGCCGATATAGTCGCCGGGCGTTGTCCGCCATCTGGCGCAGCAAGAGCGGCTGATCCAGCAAGCGAGCCACCACGGCGATCACCTCCTCGGCTCCGCGGGCGATGACGGCGGCCTCGTTGCAGGCCAGGTACCTGGCGTTGCCGCCTTCGTGTCCGGGGACGGGGTCCAGCAGCACCATCGGCGTGCCCTTGGCCAGGCACTCGGCCGTCGTGACGCCGCCGGGCTTGGTGACCATCAGCGAGCAGACATCCGCCAGCTCATGGCCGCGGTCGGTGAAGGGGATCGCCCGCATCCTGCCGCTTGGATCGGGGCGGCCCGTGAGCGTCTCCAGGAGTTTTTTGTTCCTGCCGGCCAGGACCACCACGTAGGCCTGCGGGCAGGTGCGGCAGATGCCGGAGGCGATCCGCTCGACCGGCCCGCAGACGAAGTCCGTCCCACCGCTCAGCAGCACGATGGATTTGTCGGCCGGTAAGTCCCAGTCACGATAAATCGCCGCGCGGTCCAGCGCGGCGGTCCACTTGGGGTGAATGGCGATGCCGCTGACGGTCATCCGATCCTCGCTTACACCCCAGCGGCGGAACGTCTGGGCGGTGTAGGGGGCTGGCAGGAACCAATGGTCCACATCCTGGCAGAACCACCAGCGGTGCGCTTCGATGTCGGTCACCGTGACGAACTGCGGGGCATCGATCAGCCCGCGTCGCCGCATCCACGTCGCGATCGGGGAAGAAAAGAAGTGCGTGTGGACGATCAGATCAAATCGCTGGGCCAGCAAATAATCCCGCAAGGGATGCGCGATGGCCCGCTCCCGGGCCAGGCGCAGCCGCTCGGCCAGGCCGCGGGCGGGCGTCTGGGGGCTATCGGTCAGCACGTACCCCAGCCCATAGACCCACGGCAGACGGGTCATCCCCAGCGTAAAGCCGCCCGCATAGACCTTGCGGAACCATCGGGGCACCATGTCCATGGTATCCACCACCGTCACGTCCAGTTCCCCGGCAGCGGATAGCGTCTGGTGGATCGCGCGGGTCACGGAATTGTGCCCGGCGCCTATGGAGGCCGTGAGGATCAGCACGCGTGCGGAGCCGTCGGTCGTATGCATAGGTTAAGGTTGGCTGGCTGGGAGGGTCTGACTCGCGGCCTTCAGGGAGGCCAGGTATTCCTCAGCCATCGCTTTCCAAGGGCTCGGCCCGGCGGCCTGGATAGCCCGGAAGTAGTCCTCGGCCTTGTGGAGGTTCTCCACTAACACCAGGGCCGGGGCCTCCGCCGTCCGCATGGCCAGGCGGGCCAGCTCGTAGTCGGCCTCAATGGCGGCATCGGAGCCGGGCCGCTCGGCCAGAAGGATCAGCATCTCCGCCCGCTCGTACAAGTTGGGACAGGCCAGCGCCACCGCCAACTTGAGGTTGTCCCCCAGGTGCGTGTGTTCGTAGGTGCCCGCCAGCTCGCTCAGACGGTCCAGGTAATGGGCATCGTGCGGATCGCAGTTCAGACAGGCGGCCAGCGCCTCGGCCGAGGGGGGATCGTTGAGCACGTCGTTATAGTCCATCAGCCACAGCAGCCGGCGGACGGCAAAAGCGGCTTCGGTATAGTAGCGGTCCATAGGAACCGAAGGCATGGCCGCGAACACCTCCGTGATGGACCCGCTGGCGGTTGCGGTCTTGGCAGCGACGGGGCGGTGCGACAGCAGCTCCTGCGCCCTGACCAAGTGCTGATAGGCCGCTCGGACGTCGCCCTCTCGCATGGCCAGTTCTCCCAGCCTCCAGTGGGCCACGCCGGCTTGCGGCGATTGACCGTACTCATTCACTAGACGTTCCCACAATCCCGCCGACGCCTGAAGGGGGTGCGAGGCGCTGCACTTGATTAACCCGACTTCCAAGGAGGGACTATCCAGTTGAAGGCTCGTCGCCTGGGCGGCCATCCACAGCACCGCCGCGGCACGTTCGCTGCTTGGATAGCGGCCCACGAAGCCCAGACAACGGTCGATCAGCTCCTGTCGGCGGCGCTGGAGGTCGTCCTGGATGCGGATGTGCAGCGTCTGGGGGTTCAACCCTTCGGTCCGGTTTTGCCGGCTCCAAGTCTCCAAGGCCAACGGCTCAAACACGGCATCGCCGGCGGCCAGGTTCTCGGTGATCAGCGAATACTCCAGCTCGTCCGCCCCCACCCGGCCGTAGAAGGCCGCCAACGTCGCCACCAGCAGCAGGAGCAGCACAGGCCACGTGACGTCGGGCTTGAAGCCCGTAAACCTCGCTATCCCCAGCACCGCCGCCGACGCCAGCACCGCAACCACGACGGCCAGGACAAACGGCGCCGCCAGCACCAGTCGCTGAAGCGGCTGGACCGCGGCGGAGTCGGCGCCGAAAAACACAAAGAAGTACAGGTACGCTCCGGCCGGCACCAATCCCAGCAGCACGGCCAGGAACGGCAGGTCGCTTCGCAGGCGGGTCCGACCGGCCAGCAGGCATCCTACGCCCAGCACCGCCGCCAACAGCGGCGCATGGCCGAGGACAGCGACGATGGCCAGGAACCCTCCGGCCAACAGAAGCCGGTACATCACCGACACCAGGACGGGCGTAAAGAGGATCACCCCCAGCAGGACCCCGATCACCAAGACCATCCAGGGATGGGAGAAAGCGCTGAGGGGGCGCAGCAGAATTTCCCCCAGCGGCGCGGCCAGGTCCCGCCGGTAGGCCTGCAACGAGAAGTCCAGCCATCGTCCCGTGGTCAGGTATTGCCAGAAGGCATTGGCGGCCGCGAAGACCGCCAAGTTGACGGCCGCAAAGAGGCCCCAACGCAGCGGTCCGACTTTCCGCAGCAGGGGCAGGGCGCCTCGGTGGTGATCGTAGCTCTGGTCTGTCGGTGGTGCCATGGATCGGCTCTGGGCGGCGTTTGACGCCGCGCAGCCATTCTAACGGTCCTGCCGACCAGCGTGAAGCGCGCGGCGGAACGGACGTCCGTTGCCTGGCTCCTATTTCTTGGCGGCCAGCCAGAGGCGGTAGAAGATGTTGTTCTTCAGAAAGATGGTGAACAGCGATTCGTTGGGATACACGAAGGTCACGGTCTCATCGTGCATCCTTCCGCCTTCGATGCGGGCCTTGACCTTCAGCAGCGGGATCCGTCCCTGGCGGTACGTGTGGTTCCACTCGGCCGACTGGGGCGTACCCAGCAGGATCAAGCCGATTTCGTAGCGGCCGATGTTGTCGGCGTCCGTCGTGCCCTCGATGTAGATATCGTACGTCTGGCCGGAAAAGACCATGTCGTTGACGGCGATGCCGTCGCCCTGGTACTCAGCGAAGGCCGTCATCTTGTGATAGCGGTAGCGCGTCAGGTTCAGCCCGGGGAAGAGCCGCGTGACGAACATCGGGACGGCCCGGCCTTCGAGCAACCCGTCGGTCGTCACCGTGCGGGCTTGCCCCTTCGGCCAGACCGGCACCGGCGCGCCCACGGCTGGGGCCAGCATCTGCCGCAGCGGCACCGTGACGTCTTCGGTGCGGCTGAACAGGCCGTACACCGTGTTGCCGGGAAAGTATTTGGCCAGTTGGGGCTGGACGGCCTCGTCCGCCATCACCTCGCGCACCTCGCTCTTGACGGCAACCTGCGGAGAAGCCTCGGCCAGGTCCACCTGGTAGCTGTTGGCGACGATCCCGCCGTTGACGGCGGCCTCGGCCGTCAGCAGCACCCGGTCCTTTGCCATCGAAAGTTGCGCTTCAAAGCAGCGGGCAAGGTAGTACCGGTCCACCGTGGCATCGAAGGCACGGTAGCGGTCGATGCTGACTTTCCCCCGCAACGTGACGGCTGACAAGGCCGAGCGGACCGATTCAATCAGTCGATCGAGTCGGCTGGACGATTCTTGGCGACTTTCCGCGGGGCGCTCCGGCTCCGCGGGCGCCTTGGCGCGGCCTATCCGTTTCACCGCGTCGATCCACTCGGCCAGGTCCTTGTCGTCAATCTCCTCCGCCAGGAGGTGGAAGTCGCCGCTCAGCCCCCCCGGCAGGTCGTGGAGGTCGGCAAGGAGCCAACCGTGGTTGTCTCCCACCCGAAGCTCCAGCCCGTCGGTCGTCACGTGGCCGAGCTTCAGCCCTCCCTGGGCGGAATCAGGCAGAAGGCGCACGCCCTCCATCGTTACCGAACCCGCGGCGGCGACGTCCTTGCCAGCAACGCTGCCGCGCAACTCGGACAGGCGAAGCTGCGTCCGCGCCGATTGGACCCTCCCCCAACTGCGCATTTGGACCCAGTCATCCCCGGCCGTCAGCTTGGCCTGGTCCAAGACAAACTCCAGAACCCCCTGGCCGCGATCGGTCACTTTGCCGACCAAATCGACCCCCAGCGGCGTGTCGGAAGTCTTGATGCGCGTCGGCGGTTCGGCTGAGACATACTCCAGGCCCCCCGCATCGCATTGCAACCCTCCTTCCAGGGTGGAACCCTTCCAGTGCGTCGAAGCGGTTAGACCCACCTGGCCTTCCAGGTGCCCATTCCCCAGCCATTTCGTCAGAAGGGGTGAGTCCATCGACAGACGGTAGGCGTCATGGACGTGCACCGTCAGACTCGCCTGGCCGGTCGGTTCAACGCCGTCGGCCCACAGGACGGCGGCCGAAAGATCGCCGGCCTCTAGGGCGCCCTTGACAGTCAAGCGGTTTTTCTCCCGCGGAGGCGAGCCTTCATCACGGGAAAACTCGATTTCCAGGTCGGCCTTCTGGCCGGTGGCCTTGGCAAAGAACCGTCCCGCCGTCAGGGCTGCGGATTCCATCGAGGCGGTGAGTTTGCCTCGCATCAAGCCCTCAAGGACCTGGAGTTCAAAGTGACCCCCCATCCGCCCGGCGGCGCCAAGACCCCAAGGCCTCAGGAGCGGCAAGCAGGCCACCAGAGACTCCATGGCCCGGGCCTCGAACTGCCCGCGAAGCACCGCCGTCAGAGAATGGACCGGCGTGGCACCTTCCGCCCGCACCAGCTCGCCCCGCTCCACAGTCAACCGTCCGGTGCCGACCGCCAGCTCGGCGTCCAGGTCCCGCAAGGCCCCGCCCTCGGCGTCGATCGTGCCGGCTAGGTCGACCACGACGGCGGTCGCCTCCGGCTGGATGAACAGGTCGCCGACGTTCAACCTCGCCTGGGGGGCCGCCTCGGCGCGGACATGGAGCGCAACGGGCCGGTGCGATCCAAGAACCATCGGCCGGTGACGGGACCCCCGGCAAAGACTGGGACCGAAACGTCCCAGCCGGCCAGGACGTCCTGGATCGCTGTCCAGTCAGCGACCTCCCATTCCCCGCTGCAATCTGACGAGGCCAGTTCTTCCAGCACAGCCGACAAGACATCGCCTCTGCCGGCCTGATCCCCGACCAACCGGCGGACATCGCTCAAGGCGCCCGAGCCGCCCAGGTGGTTGCCCCCCAGCTTCAGCTCGGCCCGTTCCGCCGAAAACCGCCAGCTCCGCCGATCGAGTTGACCCTTGAGGTCCAGCGAGACTCCCCTGCCGGCGGGCTTGAGGATCCGTCCCGATTTCCAGACTGCCGCCGCGTCGCCCTGGACCAGGACGTCCAGGTCAAGACGCGTGCCATCGTAGCGACTGCCAAGGCGTACGGCCAACGGCCCATCGACCTCCAGGCCCTCCGGCAGATCGGCCTTGCCGGTCATCAAGGCCGCCAGGTCGGCTGGGCGAAGCTGGCCGGTCACATGGAGGCTCTTGACCGCCTCCCATCGGCCGGCCAGCAGGTCGGTCGAGAGCTCCGCGTCGCCATCCAGTTCCGCCCCGGGCAGGCGAACCTCGAATCGGTGAACCCAGATGCCTCCCGTGAGCGGGTCCACCGCGGCGGTCAGGTTCAGACCGGCCTTGTCCACCGTCGGCAGTGGCGACCCCTCCAGCGGCTGAACCTCCAGGCGGCTGACCGAGACGTTGACGCTGAACTGGTTGATCAGGCCTTGGTGGTCGATCCGCAGCTCGGTCCATCCTTCCGCCTGGCCGGAACACTTCCGCAAGGGCAGGTCCGGCAGCAATTCCCGCAACGGCAACTGGCCTAGGTCGAGGTTCGAGAATCCCAGCGACGCCATCGCCACCGTTTGATCGCCGTTGCTGCGGCTGAGACGAAACTGGATCGGCGCCGAGGAGCCCTGCTGCTCCAGGACGGCCGAGAGGGTGACCTGACCCTGGAGCCAGTCGGAGGCGGCCTGGAAGACCATGTCGCCCACCGCCAGGCGGAGCAGGTCGTCCCCGCCGCATTTCCTGAACGTCGCGGAGGCCTGGCGGATCGCCACGCGCGGCGCCGGCGGGGCCGTAGACAAGCCTCGCAACGATGCGACATTCAGCCGACCGCTTTCGTCCGACTCCACCGTCACGTGAAGGCCTTCCACGTCGAGCCGATCCAACTGGCCGGTGAGCAGGTACTTGATCGGTGATAGGCCCGCTCCGATCCGGTCGATCCGGATCATCGGTGCGGGGGAAAAACCCTCCGGGGAGCCGATGCTCAGGTCACGGAGCCGCACGCCCCCGGCCCAGCTCAGCGACAGGCTACCGATGCGAACCGGTAGGCGGAGCTGCTCGGTCAGCCGCTCGGCGATTCGCCGGCGGAGGTAGTCCTTGGGGGTCCACCACGGCAGCGTCACGTAGGCCGTGGCCAGCACCGGAATCAACAGCAACAGGCCGCGGCCCATCGCTCGCCATCGTCGTCGCCTGCGTTGTCCTGAATCTGTCTGTTGAGGCATGCGGCACCAAGCTGGGATGTGGCCAAGCAAAACGACCTGCACCTAGACGTTGAAACGGAAATGGATCACGTCACCGTCCTGCACGAGATAACTTTTGCCCTCCAGGCGGACTTTTCCGGCGGCCCGGGCGGTCTTAAGGTCCCCGGCGGCGCGAAGATCGTCAAAGGAGACCGTCTCGGCGCGGATGAACCCCCGGGCCATGTCGCTGTGGACCACGCCGGCGGCGGTCACCGCGTCGGTGCCGGCATGGACCGTCCAGGCGCGGCACTCCTCCCCCCAGACCGTCAGGAAACTGACCAGGTTCATCTGGCGGTAGCAGGCGCGAACCAGCCGCTCCCAGGCCGAGGCCTTCAATCCCAACTCGGCCATGAAGGCTTGGCGATCTTCCGGCGGAAGCTGCGCCAGCTCCGCCTCGATCTTGGCTGAGAGTTGAAGGCACGGCAGGCCGACCAGTTCGGGGGGCGCCTCGTCGGCGGCCTGCTGCTCGGAGCAGTTCAGCACCGCCAGGGCAGGCTTTTGCGACAGGAAGGCGAAGCTGCGTATGAGCTTGGCCTCCTCGGCCGAGGCGGCCAGGCGGGACACCGGCTGATCCTGCTCCAGGATTTGCTGGATCCGCTGCATCAGCTCCAATTCCTTGGCCTCTTCCTTGGCCTTGGTGCTCCCTTTCCGCAAGGCGGCCTGGAGCCTGTCGATCCTGGCGACCGCCTGCTCCAGGTCGGCGAAGATCATCTCCGCCAGCAGCTCGCGGAGGTCGGCCTGGGGGTCGATCCGACCGCGATAGGGTATTACCATTTCGTCGGGGAACGAGCGGACGACGAAGACCAGCATGTCGCTGGTCCGCATGGCCGGCCAGTGGGTCTTGGCCCGTGAGCGGCCGGCATGGTCCGCCAGGTCCAGACCCGGCAGGTCCAAAAATTCCAGCTCCGCTAACGTAGACTTCTTGGGCTTGTAGTGCGCCGTCAGCCACACCAGGCGCTCGTCGGGGACTTTGATCACCGCCAGGTGAGGCTGGTCGGGCCGATGCAGGTCCACGTGGGAGCCCCCGGCCCGAGCCACGGCCGAAAAGAGCGACGACTTGCCGGATTGTGTCGGTCCCACCAGCGCAACGCGCATGGGCTACCTCATGCCGGTCCAAAGGCCGCAGGTCCAGGTCCTAGAAATCCGATGGACAAATGGTTTTGTTTACCACCGCCGCCGGGGGGAATCAAACCTTCCCAGCCCCCGCCCCTTGCCCCCCAGCCTGTACCAGCAAGCTCCTCAGCAAGTCCGCTTGGCGCCTGGCGGCGGCCGCTTCTTCCTCGTTGGGCGGCCGTCCGCCCCAGCGGGCGCGGTAGTACAAGGCGACCAACGCCGTCAGCGGGGCCGCAGGAAGGTGCAGGACCTCCACCGCCCGCTGGGCCGTCTGCATGGCGGTGCGGTCGGCCTGGGCACCCAGGCCTAGGCGCTCCAAGCGGTCCAACAAGGTCGGAACGAACGCCAAGCTGCCCCACGGCTGAGCGGCCAAGACAGCGGCCGCCTGGACGCGACGGCGCTTGCGGCGGCGGATGCGAAGCAGCAACAGCACCTCCAGCACCCCCGCCGCGACCCCCAGGACAATCGAGGCCCGCACCATCGCCTGGTCGATGTACCCGTGAACGAGCAGGTTGACCAAGCCCCGCCCCGTGGCCTGGGCGGTGGTCTTCAGAAAGCCCCAGCCCGCCTGGGCCAGGGAGGCGATGTCGTTCCACAACTGCTGCTGCGTGGGGGCGTCGTAGCCCACGATCAGGGTGTACCACCGAAAGTTCAGCCGGGCGAAGACGTCATCCGCTGTTTGCCACCAACCTCGACCCGGCCGCTGGCCGGCCTCGGCAGGCGTGGCATCCACGGTGATCCAGCCCACCCTGCTGACATACACCTCGGTCCAGGCGTGGGCGTCCAGATCCCGCACGACGTAATTGTCGTCGGCGGCGTCGTATTCATCGACCAGGAAGCCCGTCACCAACCGGGCCGGCACGCCCAGGGCGCGGCACATGACCGTCAAGGCCGAGGCGAAGTACTCGCAGTTTCCCTGCCGCATGGAGAACAGAAAGTCCTCCACGCCCTCCCGATTGGGATTGGCCGAGGACAGGTCCAGGCTGTACGCGTAAGTCCGTTTCAGTATTTCCGCCAGGCGCTGGGCGATGGCCAGGTCCCACCGACTCTTGCTGGTCGGATCGGCCTGGCGGGTGGCCAGAAGGTCCTGGCACCATTGGCGGGCCAGATCGGCCACGCGCCGGGTCACCTTCACCCGGCCGGATGGCCAATCGGTTCGATCGGACACCTCGCTCCAGGCTACAAAGGCCCGCTGCAGGTCCATGAGGGAATCGCCGAGAACATATACCTTGTAACGGACGGGCTTGTCGGGTCGAGCGTCTCGCACGAGGCTGGCGGTCATGTCGTCCTGAAGCCACAGTTTCCCCTCCGTCGTTTCCCAGTGCATCACGGGGAAGGGGGCAAACAGTCTCGGCAGCAGCGACGGCTCCATGGTGACTTCCAACCACATCACCTGGGGAGGCAAGGGGGGCTGCGTCGTCGGTAAGATCTGCTGTGACAACTCCACCGCATCGCGCCAGCTGAAGCCGTTGTAGCTGTCCATCACCTTGCCGCGGAAATAGCGCAGCGGGCCGGTCAGGCCGGCCGCTCCCCCCTGGCAGGCCACGCGCATCACGATCCGGTCCGACAGGTGGACTTTCCTGGGTCTGCCCAGGCGCACCTCCTCCACATAAGCGGTTCGGCCAGGTTCGCCTAGGGTCTGGAGTAGCGTGGACCCGCCGGACTGTTCCCGGGGCGCGACGAAGAAGAACGCCACGGCCGCTGCCACGGAGGTGGCCAGGACGGCGGCGAGTTTGCCAGCCACAGCCCGGCCGGGCCAGTCGCGAATGGCGTTCCACGCCACGCGCGAGACGCTGAGGGGGGCCGTTTCACACACCAATCTCGCCGTGGCCGCGGCGTCCAAGCCTCGCTTAATCGTCAGGATCATCGCCGAATAACTGACCAGGACCACATAGCCTGCCAGCAGCAGCGCAAACCACATCCCCTGAGAGAACAGCGCCGCCGTCACCACCGTCAGCACGCTCAGGGCCAGCATCTGGACGTAGTCGCGGTTCGTCTTCCGCTCAAAGAGCTTGCAGACCTGGATGAGGATGATGAAATGGGCCAGCGCCGCCGGTAAAAAGACGTTTCGGACCCAAACCTCCAGCACCAGGACCCCCAGGGCGCCCAGCACCGCCACGTTCACCCACAGTCGGTGCACGGAAACTTCCCGCCGCCGCTCCACCGCCAGCAGATTCATCACCACGGACAACACCCCCACCATGCCGTAGAACGCGTTGCCCTCCGCCAGGGCGAACATCAGGATGCCCAATCCCAACGTCGCCAGCAGCGGCCGCTCCAGCCGGCGGCGGGCCATCAGGACCATCTCAGCCTCGGTGAAGCTGCGCAGCGGCATCAGCGCCCCTCCTCCGTCGCCGCAGCCAAGGGATCGTCTTCGAACACCCCGGGCAGGTCCTCGCGGGTCACCACCGACAGGTTCCGGCAGATCGACCGCAGCGACGGCAGGCCGCGTCCCCTGCCGCTCCGGGCAGTCACTAGCACGACCTGGGCCTCCTCCAGGGACCTGCGGCGCAGCGCGGCCACGACGTTTTCCAAGGGCAGCGCCGTCGTATCGTCGATGTCCGCCAGGGCGGTCAGCAGCAGGTGCATCTGGCCCCTTCCGGCGGCTGGGGGATAGGCGCGAGGCCTGCCCCCGCATCCTAAGGCCAATCCCACCTGATAACCGCGGGAGAGGGCGTGCTCGATCAGCGTGCCGGCAAAGCGGATCATCCGCTCTCGCTGCCCCCAGGCCTCCGACGAGGTGTCCTCCAGGCGACTGTCCAGCAGGACCCACAGGATTTCCGGCCTGGGGCGGCACATCTCGCGGACCACCGGCACCGGCCGATTGGCCGAGCGGCGCCAGTGGATCCAGCGGGGGTTATCGTCGCTTCGGTAATCGCGCAGCCCGAAGAACTCATCTTGTCCTCCGGTCACCTGCGTGGGCGGACCGGTAGCGACCTCCACGGCGCCTTGATGGAGCATCCGTTTTTTGAGCTTGCCCCGCGCCGGCCAGATCACCACCGACGCCTTGCGGTCGAAGACCTTTCGGCCGGTGATCAGCCCGAAGGGAAAGCTGCTGAGGACCCGCACGCCGGCCAGTTCCACCCGCCCGCGCCGATGGACCACAAACCGCGCGCCGGAGCGGAACGTTCCCGCCGACGGCAAATGGGCGCAGAAGCCGCCCGTCCTTTCGACGCCCGCCACCGGCAGCTCCTCCAGCGACAGGGCCAGACAGGACCGCCTGCGGGTATTGCGGAGGTAATAGCCCAGATGGATGGGGTGGTTCTGCCAGGCCTGGGGGGGAACTTCCCGCTCCAGCAAGACCCCTCGGAGCATATAGCGCGGTAAGGTACTCGAGGCCGCCAGCGTGCCGACCATCGAACCGGCGATGAGAAAGAGCATGGCGGACTGGCTCTTGAAGGCTGCGATCGTCACGACCAGGGTGATAATGGAAAACACCCACCCGGCGGCAGTGAGCCTCTGACGGATGATCGGACGTCGGGATGGCACCGGTCGGCTGCCCATGGCGCTGCGCCGTTTAGCGGGGGACAGGGATCGTCTTGAGGATCTGATTGAAGATGGCCTCGGCGGTGGCGGCGGAGGCGTCGTGGCTGAGGGCGCGGGTCATCAACCGGTGGGCGCAGACGCACGTGGCCAGGTTCCGCACGTCATCGGGCACGGCATAGTCGCGTCCGTCCAGCAAGGCCGAGGCCCTGGCTGCCTGCATCAGGGCCAGGCTGCCGCGGGGCGACAGTCCGATGGCCAGCTCCTCGTTGCGTCGCGTGGCCTCGGCGATGGCCAGGATGTAGTCGGTGATCGCCTCGTCCATCCTCACCGCCAGCACCCGCTCCTGGATGGCCACGATCTCCGCTGCGCTCATCACCGGCTTCAGCGCCCCCAGCGCGTCCGCGCCGGCTGGATCACCAGGATCTCGCGCTCGGTGGGCTTGTCGGGATACCCGATGCCCACGCGGAGCATGAAGCGGTCGAGTTGGTTTTCCGGCAAAAAGTAGGTGCCCTCGAACTCATAGGGATTCTGCGTGGCCAGGACCATGAAGGGCGGGCCCAGCGGGTAGGTCTTGCCATCGGCGGTGACCTGGGATTCGTTCATGGCCTCCAGCAAGGCGCTTTGCGTGCGCGGCGTGGTGCGGTTGATCTCGTCCACCAGGACGATCTGGGCGAAGATGGGGCCGGGCTTGAAGACAAACTGCCCCGCCGCCGAGTCATAGACGGTGACCCCCAGGATGTCGCTGGGGAGCAGGTCGGGGGTCAGTTGGATGCGGTGGAACGTGCAGTCGATGCTGCGGGCGATGGCGCGGGTCAGGATGGTCTTGCCCACCCCCGGCACGTCCTCCAACAGCACGTGCCCGCGGGCCAGCAGCGCCACCAGCACCTGCCGGACCGCATCCTCCTTACCCAACAGGACCGACTGAATGTTCCGCCGCAGGGCGGCGAGCTTTTCGGCGTGTTCCATAGATCGCTTACTCCCACGTGAAGGCTGCGGGGAAACCGCATTATAACACCGCCCCATCGGCCGGGCTAAGTCTGTTTGCGTCCACCCGCAACGGGAAGTGCTCCCTATTGGCAGTTGGCGCGGCCGGGCCAATCGCCTAGCATGAAATGTAACCACAAACATTTAAAAATGTTTACAGGCATTGTGCAACATCTTGGGCAGGTGCAAGCCGTCCGCACCAGCGGCGGCGGCAGGCGGCTGACTATCGACCTTGGCCCCCTGGCCGCGGGCCTGGCCGTCGGCGACAGCGTAGCCGCGGCCGGGGTGTGCCTGACGGTGGCGGCCTTGGACGGCTCGGCAGCCCAGTTCGACGTGGTGCCCGCGACGCTCCAAGTCAGCAACTTAGGCTCGCTGCGGGCCAGCTCGAAGGTGAACCTGGAGCGGTCCCTCCGACCTGACCGCGGGCTGGAGGGCCACATCGTCCAGGGCCACGTTGACGGCATTGCCACCGTCCGGACAGTCCAGCGCGGGACGGACTGGGTGGTGGAATTCGCCTGTGCTCATGAGCTTACCGACGCCATGGTGCCGCAGGGCTCCGTGGCCGTGGACGGCGTGTCGTTGACGGTCAAGACCGTCCAGCCGGGGAGATTCTCCGTGGCGCTGATCCCCACGACGCTGGAGGCCACGACGTTGGGCAACCTTTCGGCCGGCGACACCGTCAACGTCGAGACCGACGTCCTGGGCAAGTACGTTGCCAAGGTTCTGGGCAGAATCGCCCCTTCCCCGCCCGGCCTGACGCTGGAGAAGCTCCGCGAGCTGGGATACGCATAACACCAGGTGAGAGGTTCGAGGTGAGAGTGGTCCTTTGTAAGGATGACGGTGTGATGGACTCTAACCTCTAACCTCTCACCTCTAACCTTTTATGGAACCGTTACGTCCAACAATCGGCATCACGATGGGCGACCCGGGCGGCATCGGGGCGGAGATTATCGTCAAGGCCCTGGCCGACCCGGCGTTACGTCGGCGGGCGCGGTTCGTGGTCTTCGGTCTGGCCGAGCAACTGGCCTACACCGCCGACGCCCTGGAGATCGACCTGCCCTTCCGCCGCGGGCACCACGAAGACCTTTTGGCCTTAGCCCGCCCGCTGCCGGAAGACCTGGTGCTGCTGGACTACGACGAGTTCGTCCCCCCGGCCGTGATGCCGCGAGGTCCCAGCCGGTTCGGCGGCAAGGCATCCATGGCCTTCTGCCAGGATGCCATCGCGGCCGCCAAGGCCCGGTTGATCGATGCCATCGTCACCGCACCCATCTCCAAGGCCTCCTGGCAGGAGGCGGGGTTCAAGAAATACCCGGGTCACACCGAGCTGCTGGCCGATCAGTTCAAGGTCAAGCACGTGGCCATGATGTTCGTCGCCCCCAAGCTGCGGGTGGTCCTGGCCACCATCCATCAGGCATTGTTCGAGATCCGCAACCACTTCACCATCGGCTGCGTGTTCCACCCCATCGACCTGGCCGACCAGGCGCTGCGGCGGTGGTTCGACCTGCTCCATCCAAGGATTGCCGTCGCGGGCCTGAACCCCCACGCCAGCGAGGACGGCCAGTTCGGCGATGAGGAATCGCGCGTCATCACCCCCGCGATTATCCTGGCGGCCGAGGCGGGCATCAACGTCTCCGGGCCCTTCCCGGCGGACACGATTTTTCTCAAGGCGCTGGCGGGGGAGTTTGACTGCGTGGTGGCCATGTACCACGACCAGGGGCTGATCCCCATCAAGCTGCTGGCCTGGCAGGAGGCGGTGAGCCTGACGTTGGGCCTGCCGATCCTCCGCACCAGCCCCGACCACGGCACGGCTTTCGACATCGCCGGCAGAAATAAGGCCGATCCCTCCAGCATGATCGCGGCCATTAACCTGGCCATCGACCTTGTCCACAAGACCGCGGCCGTGCCGAGCAAGTAGCGGCAAGGCATGCACCTAGTTGCACGCAGAATCTACCCCTCTAGTCTCCCAGGACCGGCGCCGTGGGCGCTTACTGCTCTTCTCCTGCCTGGGCAGTGTGGTCGTAGAAGACGGCCACAATGTGTTCCGCCATCTGCTCGGCTAAGTCCTTGGCCACTTGTTCCCCGTAGGTGCTGGAAGCATTGTCGGTGGGCGGCGTCTGGACCGGCGGCACGGCGTAACCTTCGGGACGATCCTGCGGCCAAAGCCGCCCGGCCTTGACGTCCACCAGGCGGATGGTCGCCTGAAGCTCGCCCTGCCACAGCGGGCTTTGCTCGTCCTCCTTGAGGCGGAGCTTGTCGATGTGGACGTAGAGGACCAGCTCGGCCTTGAGCTTCTGCCCCACCTCCGCGATGCTGAGGCGATCGAAGTCTCTGGTCGAGGACATCAGTTGCATCAGCGCCTCGTGGGGAATGGTCATGGCGGCGATCTTGTGGGTGATGAGCTTCTCGTTGATCTGGTCGGTCAGATCGCCCTTGACCGGTTCGTACGACACGGGGTTGAGGACATCGTCCACGAACACCAGGATGGTCTTGCCCGGCGGGGGCTTGTAGAGTGCCTTGACCTGCTGAGGCGGAGCAAATTGCAACGCCAACCAGCCCACGCCTTGGCGCAACCACCCACGGCCAGCACCGCGACGGACACCAGCCACCCCAACCCTACCGCAGTCGTCCTATTCATTTACTCCGCCGGAGCCTTGTGCTCGTAGAACTTCCGGACCAGCGCCTGGGCGAATTCCTTCTCGGTGGCTTCCCGCACCGTGCGGTCGCTCTCACCGGTCACGCCGAGGGGCTCGTTGGGGGGATACACCACGCTGATGCGGTCAGCGTGCCACACCCGGCCCTGGACATCGCTCTGCCCCGCGCGGTACACGGCGCACTGGGCCGTAATCCTGCCCCGGTAGAGGTTGACGCTGCCGTGTTCCCGCGTGGTGTATTCCACCAGCGTGACGTCCAGGACATAGTCCACCCCCAACGCCTGGGCCAATTCGGACTTGGTTATCGACTGCCAGTAGACGTTCTCGTCCTGGTATTTGCACACCTTGGCCGGATCGACCACCATCGCGCCCTCCAGGTGGGCGTTCATCTCGGCCCGGAGGACCGTTCCCAGCGTCAGGCGCGCGTAGGGGTACTCGTACTGCACGCGCTCGTCCGTAAAGATCACGACGGCCACGCGGCTGTGGTTCAAGCCGGTGAACTCCGCCGGCACCTTCTTGGTCGAAGGCTCAGGAGCCGCCAGGTACCCCAGATAACCGATTTCTCGACATCCCGCCGTGCCCAGGCAGACGACCAGCAACAGGATCGCCCCGCCCAGGGAGTACCACCACCTCGCCTTGTCTCGGCCACCTGCGCTCATCGAATCGGCAACTCCCCGCTGACAACGCCGACGGCCAGCTTGACCGCCCAACCCAAAAGTAGCCCGCCTCCTGCCGCCAGCGCCCACCAGGCCCTTGGCCGCAGGACATCTTTTTTATTAAAAATCTCTCCAGCGGTCAGCAGGTCCATCCCACCCGCCAACCCCGCCGCAAGCAAGGCCAGGAATACCGCCACGCCAAATGGATGCGCCCGGCAGGCCAAGGCAACGTCACCATGCGCCATGGCCGCAAGCGAGGTCGTCAACCCGCACGTGGGGCAAGGCCAGCCGGTCCTGGCCAGAAAGGAACAGGCCGGCAGGGAAAGCTGTTCGTGGGTGCCCATGCCGCTGGAATCGGGCTGAAGCGTTCCGAATACCGCAAGGACCGCCAGGACGAAGACGAAAAGGACCGCCCCCCGCAGGCGCCGGCCAACGCCCACCGGCCAACCCCACCGCCTTTGCGACAGGGACTGATTAGCCCATCCGCTTTCCATTGATTCGGTTCCTGGCTCGTATCGTACCCATGCAGGCGGCCAAAGACAAAACTTTACAGCAGGGTAGAACGAGCTATTGAAGTTGCCAACGGCGTCGCAGCACCCACTCCACCGTCACCAGCGCCACGAAGGCCCCGAACATCAGCGGGAAGTGGTACACCCGGTAGGTCTGCACGGTGGGGTTGTCCTGGGCAGGATTGCGGTGGCGTTCCACAATCTGGCCGACCAATCGCCCCAGCTCCGTCAGTTCCACCACCTGGCCGCCCGACCGCTCGGCCAGGCGCCGCAGCAGCTCCTGGTCACGGGCCAGGCGGTCGGTCTCCACTGAACTGCCAGCCACCACCACCGGCAATTCGTCGGAGGCAATCTCCTTGCCGGCCTCGTCAAACGCCGCAGCCCGTAGGGTATACCGGCCCGGGGGCGGGGCCGAGAAGACAGTCTCCAGCAATCCCGGCGCCGGTTGGGGCCTGGGCAAAAGGGTCAGCGTCTGCACGGCACTGCCGCCGAGCGGGCTAAGCGTGCACCGCAGGTGAGATGGATCGATTTTCGATCCCCCCTCGCCCGTGGCGCGGAGCGAGACCTTGGCCGTTTCCCCCGGCTGGAGACAGGTGCGCTGGAGCCTTAGGAGCACGGAAGGCTTAGCCCGGTGCGTCTTGACCTCGGCCCTGGCCAGGTAGCGGATGAGCTGGCCCCAGAAGCGATGGTAGGGGCTGTCAGCCCCCGTCGCTCGCATGGGCAGGTCCCACCGCCAGGTCGTGTCGGCCGTAAAGGCCGCCGCCCGTCCCGCCCCGACCTGCTGCACGGCCAGGATCACCAACGGGCCCGCGGCGTTGCGCTGCGTGGGATGCACCGCCAGCACCGTGGCCGCGGGTTTGGCAGCCACGACGGTGACGCAACCGGCCAGGGGCGGCAAGGCAATCTGCGGGGACGATTGGTTGGGTGAGGGGAAAAAGCGTTCCATCCCCACCGTAGCCGGGTGGGACACTCCCGCGGCCGTCAGGTACGGGAGGAACTCCGACGTCTCCTGAGGCTGGTCCCGCCCGCCCACGGTCACCGGCAGCACGGCCTCGATGTCCGTCCCGCCATAGCCGCCGGGGCCGAAACTGTTATGCCCGCCCAGCATCAGCAAGCCCCCGCTGGAATTGACGAACTGCCGGATGACCGACATCTGAGCATCAGTCAGGAAGCTGCGGTCCAGGTCGCCCAGGATCATCACGTCCAGGCTGCGGAAGTCCTCCGGGCCGGCGGGCAGCTTCTGGATCGCTCGGCCGCCGAGGGCGCCCGCGGCCGAGAAGCGGTTGCCACTGACCCGAACCAGCGAAGCAAGCTGAAGCTGCGGATCGCTGTCCAGCAACCGCTTGAGGAACTTGAACTCCGGGCGGATCGACCCCTCGATGTACAGCACGCCGATCCGCGGATCGGTCATCAGCACGTGCAGCAGGCCGGTGTTGTCCTCGCTGACGGCCTCGGCTGGATGGGGCAGGGCAGAGACGATCAATTTCTGAATGGGCATCTGTCTTTGCTCGGCCGTCCCGCCCTTGGCCGTCCAGCTCAGCTCGGCCGTGACGACGGCGGAGGATTTGTCCGCTGCCAGCTTGGCCGTGGCCAATGGCCGGTCGGCGCCTTCCTCGCTTAGACGCACCTCCAGCGGCACTGAGGCTAGGCCCTCCACCTGGAACGTCGCCCGGACGGTCGCCAGGCTGTCACGGGCGACGTCCAGCGGCGCGTCAAGAGAGATCAGACGGATATTTCGCGCCCGGCCGCCGGCGGCTGGGTCGAGCCGACGGCGACGACATAGACGGGCACGCCGGCCCGCTCGGCCTCCTCTTCGGCGCGTAGCGGGCCCGTTGTGGATGCCGTCCGACAGCAGCAGGATGGCCGGTATCTTCGGCTTGGCCGGCTCCGCCGATACCTGACGAATGGCCAGGGCGATGTCCGTCCCGTCGCTGCCCTCGCCCGACGGTGACGCCGAGGCCGCCGCCTCGAAGGACTTGACCTGCTCGACGGTCTTGCCGAACAGCCGCCAGCGAGGACGAAAGACCGACTCCATCCGCTGCCGATTGGCCGCCAGGGCCGCCAACACCTGCGCCAACCGCGTCGGGGAGGCCTGCTCGTCGGCGGTGGCCATCGAGCCGGAGCGGTCGATCAGCACCGCCAGCACCGGCTTCAGCGTCTCGGGATCCACCATCACGCTGACAGCCGGCTTGAACAGCACCCCCAGCAGCACCACGACCGCCGCCAACCGCAGCGCCATCAGCGCCGCCAGCCGTCCTGCACCCAGATGGCCGAACGACGAGGCGTAGAACACCCCCATCGCCGTCGCCGCCCAGGCCGCCACTACCGCCAACCACACCGCCTCCACCGACGCCGCCACCAGCAAGCCCGCCGCAACCGCCAGCAGCACCACCGGTACGGCCGCCCAAACCGACAGCCTGGCTGCATCCTTCCTGCCGGCGGCGTATTGCCTGGCTGCATCCACCGCCAGGCACACCGCCAGCGCCACCGGTCCGGCAGCCGCGGAGAGGTAAAATGCCGCCTCGCGCCATCGCCGCCGAACCAGACGCAAGACGCCCCCACCCACGAGAACCGCCGCGATCGCCCCCACCAGCACGACCATCAGCGGGCGATTGGCCGCGGCATGAAATTGCAGAGTTAGCCGGTCCATCTTCGGGCTAAACGTAGGCCGACACGGGCCATTTCGCAAGCTGCGCCACCGCCGCTATAATCGCCCAAGGCTCGACGGGGCGACGCATGAGAAAACCTTATGGCCGAGCAGAGCTATAGTGAAATCCTGCGGCAGGTCATCTCCGGCAAGCACCTGACGCGCGAGCAGGCGCACGGCGCCTTCGGCCAGATTATGGACGGGCGGTGGACGGCAGCGCAGGTGGCCGGACTGCTGGTGGCCCTGGCCGCTAAGGGCGAAACGGCTGAGGAGATTGCCGGGGCGGCCCTGGCCATGCGGCAGCATGCCCTTGCCATCGACGCCGGCGGGGCGGACGTGATCGACACCTGCGGCACGGGCGGCACGGGCCTGGCCACGTTCAACATCTCCACCGCCGCGGCCTTCGTCGCCGCCGGGGCGGGCGTCAAAGTCGCCAAGCACGGCAACCGCACGCACACCCGCCCCAGCGGCTCAGCCGACGTGCTGGTGGCCCTGGGCGTAAACATCGACGCCTCGCCCGAAACGGCCGCCCGATGCCTGGCCGAGGCCGACGTGTGCTTCTGCTTCGCCGTCCGCTGCCACCCGGCCATGAAGCACGCTGCGAGCGTCCGAAAAGAGCTGGGCGTGCGAACCATCTTCAACCTGCTCGGCCCGTTGACCAACCCCGCCGGGGCCAGACGCCAGCTAGTGGGCGTGTTCGACGGGCGCTCACCGAGACGATCGCCCAGGTGCTGGCGCGCTGGGGGCCGTCCACGCGATGGTCGTCCACGCCGCCGACGGGCTGGATGAGCTTTCCACCACCTCCGCCACGAAGGTTTCTCACCTGCGCGACGGGAAGATCACCACCCGCACCTTCCGGCCGCGGGATTTCGGCCTGCCGACGGCCCGGATGGAGGACCTTCTGGTCAAAAGCCCGCAAGAGTCCGCCGAGGTGATCCGACAGGTTCTGGCCGGCCAAAAGGGACCGGCCCGCGACATCGTCGTCCTCAACGCCGCCGCGGCCCTGGTCGTGGCTGACCGGGCCAAGTCCGTCAAAGACGCCCTCCCCCAGGCTGAAAATTCCATCGACTCCCACGCCGCCGCCAAGGCCCTGGACAAACTCATCGCCGTCAGCAACAAATGAAAGATTTATAAGTCTCGGTAAGTCTATAAATTTCTGAAGAAAGTCCGCGAAAGTTTCTTGAGAAATCCCTATTTACCACTGGTGAGGCGCTTAGCCATCTTCACAACAGCATTCATGAGTGCGCTTAAATCCGAACTCTCCTTGAGGTCATTTGCTTTCATCCGACTTGCAACCAATTGGTTCCAATCTTTATCCCATTCTTTGCGCCCCTTTGACCTAGCGAACTGCTCGCTCGGAGGGTCGGTGCCCGGGACTAATTCCCACTTTTGGTCTGGAAATGCGTCACGTATTGCCGTTTCAGGAAAAAGATGCTCTATCTTCCTAACTTTAGCCAGTTGAATACAACAAATCTTCTTATCTTCACAGGCCTTCTGAAGTTTCAAATGGCTGCGCTTGGGTTTTCCATCTGGTTCCTCATCTCGGTCGATAAAGACAATGATATTCCTGTTAACCTTAAGGAATGGTTCCAGGCTGAACTCTCGGGAAGCTGCCTCGGAGACATTGAGCTGGAGACACACGACATTGAGCTCCGCGATTTTCGTGTCCATGTCAGGCCATATCCGCAACCATTCCTCTACTGGTCCGCACCCGGTGATCCCCTCCACAAGAATCAGAATATCCGCCAGCGCGAAATGGCCTGATCTCGCACCAAGTTCGTCCAAAGCTACATGGAGTTCGTCCGGACCAAGGCAGTTTCCCACCGTCATCGCGTCCGAGCCACAGGTGAGTGACGTGATGCTGGTATCCTCTCCAACTTGTAGGACTGCCAAAGAGTGCGTTGTGATAAATGCCCAACCCTGACCCAAGTTTTTCCTGATAGCTCTCATTAGGCCCTCTTGAGCACCTGGATGTAGGTGGTTCTCGGGTTCTTCTAACAAGAGCAGACCGCCTTTGTGCTCAGCGAATAGGAGCATGAGCAACTGGGCCAGTTGCACTACTCCTGTGCCTTCGTCGGTCACTGGGATGGTGACGTCGCCTGCATACTGGCATCCCAGCTCTATCTCATGGTTGGGCCTCACACGGGTTGCCAACTGCCCGCTACTGGGGACCAGCTCTTTGAGAAGCACCTGTACTCGTGCAAAGATAGATGGATTATTGTGCATTATCGTAAAGACTCTTTGGACTAGATTGCCCCCGTCCCCAGCGAGTGTCTCGGCTGACTGTGCAGATCCACTAAGTGTAGCTTTTCTTAGTGCCAATAGGGATACCCGTGGCCCGTCCAGAAACCTCCTGAGTGCGACAGCATGCATCCCAAACATCCCCCCAGATTCTCGATCAAATTGATCCAGAGGCGTTGAACTTATCTTCCCAAGTCAATTTCCCAAAATTGCCGGGTATCGGCCCAAAGAAAAACTGATGCACATTGCCTAAGCTAGCGATAGGCAATACCCGCTGCCTAATCAGATTCCCGCTCCCCCCGACTAAGCACGGATGAGGACTTCGTGGGTCCGACACTTCATAGCCTTCAAGAAACATCCATTGTTTCTTCGTTGGGTTCTCTCCGAAGCGCCAAGACACAGTTCGAAACAACCCTGAATCCAGGAAAGCCTTCAAAGCCTCCTTGTGTTGCTCCAATACGCCTATTTCTCCCATGATAGACTTCTCAAGAGCACAGAAGCTCTGTTCACGTTCCGCGTCAGATATCTCGGTCTTTATTGTCACCATAGGAGGTTCCTCCTGAGGATGCCGCTGCTCTGGTAGACTAACCGTTGATTCCCAGATTGCTTTCCCTGTCGGGAGAGCTCTCAGCATCTCCAAGCATGATGACTTACCCGCACCATTGCGCCAACCAGCAGATTGACCCTAGCAAGAGGCGATATAGTGACATTTCTCAGGCAGCGGAAGTGTTCGAATGAAATACTAGTGACTGAACCCATCTGCTTCCCTTTCGGCAAAGCCCAAAAATTATCTCCTAACAAATCCAATGTGTCCACTTAGTTCCTTATAAGTATTAAGGTCTAGGCTTTCCTGCTCAGTATTCCGAGCACCTTGCTTTCGCATCCTGCCTTTGGGGGCGTATAATTTGCGGCTCGGTATGGAAGTAGCCATTTGCCAGTAGGCTGTAGCCGGAAAAGCAGACGGGCGACTGACTACCGGGTACTGGTTACAAGGCAGGTGAACATGGCTTCGCTTCAGGCGTTACAGGACAAGTTCGCCCGGCCGATTGCGTTCCTCATGCGCGTGCGGTTGGCCGATCAGCCTGACGCGCTGGACCGGCTGCTCGCATCCATTGTCAAGGCGGGAGGGCGGACGGGGGAGATCAATCCAGTCGAGCATCCCGCCGGGCAGTTGGTCTATGACGTGCAGGTGTTCGTCACGGGCGATGAGCAGATGTCGGCCGTGCGGTCGGCGGTAGAGGCCGTCCAGGGCGCCGCCGTCGTGGGCGTGCTGGACCCGGCCATGGAGACGCACCGCGGGGGGGCGAGCGAGTGCCGCTCGCGCACGCCCATCCGCTCCAACACCGACCTGCGGATCGTCTACACCCCCGGCGTGGCGCGGGTCTGCAAGGCCATCCAGGCCGACCCGGCCGCGGCGCGGGAGTTCACCAACATCGCCAACAAGGTCGCCATCGCCACCAACGGCACGGCCATCCTGGGCCTGGGCGACATTGGACCCTTGGCCGGCCTGCCCGTGATGGAGGGCAAGGCGGCCATCTTCTGGGAGTTCGTGAAAATCTCCGCTGAGCCGATCCTCATCGACACGCACGATCCGGAGGTGTTCATCGACGTGATGGAGAAGCTGGCGGTGGGCTTCGGGGCGATCCAGATTGAGGACGTGGCCGCCCCCCAGTGCTTCCACATCACGCGCGAGCTGGACCGCCGCCTGCCGATTCCAGTCTTTCACGACGACCAACACGGCACGGCCACCATCGTCCTGGCGGGCCTGCTGAGTGCGGTCAAGAAGACCGGAAAGAAGATCAAAAATCTGCGCTGCGCCATCAGCGGCGCGGGGGCGGCCGGCACGGCCATCTCCGAGCTTCTACAGATTGCCGGCATCGCCGACGTGGTGCTGTGCGACCGCGCGGGGGCGATCTACCGCGGTCGAAAGGAGCACATGAACCCCGAAAAGGTCGTGCTGGCCGAGCGGACCAACAAGGACAACCTCAAAGGCACGCTGGCCGATGCGATGGCCGGACGCGACCTGTTCATCGGCGTCAGCCAGGCCAACCTGGTCAGCCAGGAGATGGTGCGCCGCATGGCCAAGGACCCCATCATCTTCGCCCTGGCCAATCCCGTCAGCGAGATTTCGGTCGGTGAGGCCTACCAGGCCGGGGCGGCCGTCGCAGCCGACGGGCGGATGATGAACAACGCCCTGGCCTATCCGGGCATCTTCCGCGGCGCGCTGGACAGCCAGGCCCGCTCCATCACCATCCAGATGATGCAGGCCGCTGCCAAAGCCCTGGCGGCGGCTGTGCCGGAAGGCGAGTTGATGCCCGAGATGATGGACCCGGCCACCCACCAGGCCGTCGCCGCTGCCGTGGCCGCGGCAAGCTGACGGCGGCGGAGGGCTTCAAGGAGACTTTCGTGCCCCGTTTGAGTGCAGAGGAAAAAAAACGCCAAAAGCGTCTGGCCTGGTGGCGGCGGGCCAAGTTCGGCATGTTCATCCACTGGGGGCTGTACAGCGTGCTGGGGCGGCACGAGTGGGCGATGGACGGAGAAGCCATCCCCGCGGCCGAATACGAGCTCCTGGCTAAACGGTTCCGGCCCAAGGCCGGTGCCCCGCGCCGGTGGGCGAAGCTGGCCCGAGCGGCCGGGATGAAGTACATGGTGCTGACGGCCAAGCACCATGAGGGTTTCTGCCTGTGGGACACCGCCACCACGGACTATTGCGCGCCCAAGCAGGCCTGCGGGCGCGACCTGGTGGCTGAGTTCATCCGGGCCGCCCGGGCTGAGGGGTTGGGTGTGGGACTTTACTTTTCCCTGGCCGACTGGCATCACCCCGACGGCCTGGCATGCCAGCGCGACCCGCAGGCCCGCCGGCGATTCGTCGCCTACGTGCACGAGCAGGTCCGCGAGCTGTGCAGCCGATACGGCAAGATCGACATCCTGTGGTACGACTATCCATTCCCGATGACCGCCGCCGCCCAGTGGCAGTCGCGCCGACTCAACGCCATGGTCCGCCGGCTCCAACCGGACATCCTCATCAACGACCGCTCGCTGCGGCTGGAGGACTTCGCCACCAGCGAGCAGAAGATTTCCCCCGCCACAGGCCCGCGGGCGTGGGAGGCCTGCATGACGATGAACGACAGTTGGGGCTACCAGCGAGACGACGACCACTGGAAGCCCGCCCGCCAGATCGTCCGCAACCTCATCACCTGTGCCCGCAAGGGCGGCAACTACCTGCTGAACGTCGGGCCGCGATCCGACGGGGCGGTGCCAGCGGAATCGGTGAGAACTCTCAAGCAGGTCGGAAGCTGGCTGAAGCGCAACGGGAGGACCATCTTCGACGTCGAGCCGACGGACGCCACCGGTGCACGGTTCTTCAACTGCACGGCCTCCGGGCTCACGCTGTACGTGCACTGCTTCTACTGGCCGGGCCAGAGATGGTCGATCCCGGGGTTAAAGTGCAAGGTGCTTTCGGCGCGGTTCGCGGCCTCGGGGAAAAGGATCGCCTTCAGGCAACAGCGTTACCGCATCACCTTCCACGGCTGCCCCCGAAAAGCGCCCGATTGGCCGGTGACCGTGGTGGAACTCCGCTGCTCCGTCCGGCCGAGGCAGTATAAATACGACGAGATCCGCCGCACCATGAAAAGGCCGGGCGTGAACGTCTCATTCCCATAGGCGGCAGGACGGGAAGTGCCCGTGGGGGCTACAAAGGCTTGCTCCCGTTTTCTACTTGCCCGTCTGGCTGCGGGGGTCGAGCAGTTTATCCAGCTCGTCTTTGGGTAAAACTTTCTTTTCCATCGCCAGCTCGCGGATGGTCTTGCCGGTGGCGTGGGCCTCCTTGGCGATGGCAGCGGCGGCATCGTAGCCGATCCGCGGCGCCAGCACGGTCACCATCATCAACGACTGCTCGACGAGCTGGCGGCAGCGGGCTTCGTTGGCGGTCAAACCGCGAAGGCATTTGGTCTCGAACGTCCTGGCCGCCCCTGAAAGGAGCTTGATGCCGGTGAGCAGATTGTAGGCGATCAGGGGCAGGCCGACGTTCAGCTCCAGGATGCTGCCCACGCCTCCCGTGGCCGCGGCTGCGACGGCCGCATCGTACCCCACCACCTGGCAGGCGACCTGGACCACCGACTCGCAGATGACGGGGTTGACCTTGGCGGGCATGATGCTGCTGCCCGGTTGCACGGCCGGGAGGATGAGTTCCCCGATGCCGCACCGCGGCCCGCTGCCCATCAAGCGGACGTCGGAGGCGATCTTACCCATCGCGATGGCCACCCCGCGCAGCGCGCCCGAGGCCGCTAGGGCCGCGTCGGCTGTGCTGATGTCATGGAAGTGGTTGTCTGATTCTACCAGCGGCAGGTTGGTGCGTTGGGCGAGCAGGCGGCAGGCCTCGCGGGCGTAGCCTTCCGGGGCGTTCAGTCCCGTCCCCACGGGCGTGCCCCCCAGGGCCAGCCTGCACAGGCCCGCCATGGCCATCTCCAACCGCTCCATGGCCGCACCGATGGCGGCGGCGTAGCCGGAAAACTCCTGGCCCAGGCGGATGGGCACGGCGTCCATCAGGTGCGTTCGGCCGACCTTGACGACGGCGTCAAACTGCCGGGCCTTGTCGGCCAGGCCATCGCGCAGGGACGACAGGGCCGGCAACAGCTCGTCGCGGATGGCCAGGGCCACCGACAGGTGCAGCACCGAGGGGATCACGTCGTTGGACGACTGACCCATGTTCACGTGGTCGTTGGGATGCACGCGCTTTTTGTCCCCGGGCTGGCTGCCGAGGATCTGGGCGGCGCGGTTGGCGATCACCTCGTTGGCGTTCATGTTGCTGCTGGTGCCGCTGCCGGTCTGGAAGACCTCGACGACGAAGTGCTCGTCGAGCTTCCCGGCGGCGACTTCGTTCGCGGCGGCGATAATGGCGTCGGCCAGGCGCTCCTCTAATCGGCCGGCCTGTTTGTGCACCTCGGCTGCGGCGGCCTTGAGCATCCCCAGCGCCGCGATGAACCTTCGCGGCATCGGCCAGGAGGAAATGCGGAAGTTCTCCGCCGCCCGTGCGGTCTGGGCACCGTAGAGCGCCTCGGCGGGCACTTCCATCGGGCCCATCGTGTCGGTCTCCGTGCGCGTCTTAGCCATGGCAAGCTCCTTTTGTCCGGCGATTATACCGGCCGGCGTCTGCGGCAACAGCCCCGCTGCCGGACTTGGCGCCAAACCGCCCCGGGCGTATGCTCCCCTCGCTCGCCGATCCCGATTAACGAGACTCGGTGGGGCCGGAAATGGGTAAAACCGTTCGCACGATCGCATCTGCGTTTGGAGAGCTCGCCGGCGGGTTGGTGGATCTGCTGCTCCCGGCCGTGTGCCCCGGGTGCACCGCCGCCTCAGCCGATGGCCAGGGACTGTGCCGCGATTGCCACGTCCAATTGCTGTCCCTGGTCGCCTTGCCCTACTGCCCGCGCTGCGGGGCGACGGTCGGCCCGAACATCCCCCTCCGGCCGGACGGTTGCTCGGTGTGTCCCGACCCGCTGCCGCGGTTCAGCCAGGTGGTCCGCCTTGGCCCTTACGCTCCGCCCTTGCGGGGGATCGTCCAGGCGCTGAAATATTGGCGGCAAGGTTTTTCGACCGCCCAGGCCGGCCGGTTGCTGGCCCAGGCGGCATCCACCCACCTAGGCGACGTGCGGTGGGACGTGGTAATCCCCGTCCCGATGCACTGGTGGCGACGCCTGTCCCGCCCCGCCGACCATGCCGCCGTCTTAGCCGGACAATTGGCCAGAAAACTGCACCTGCCGCTGGGCGACGACCTGATCCGCCTCCGCCACACGCCGCCGCAGGTGCACCTGTCCCGCACGCAGCGCGTCGAAAACGTTCGCGGAGCTTTCGGCCTTCACCGGACCAGGGACATCCAGGGTACGAACATCCTGCTGGTGGACGACGTGACCACCACCGGTGCGACGGCCAACGAGGCAGCCAGGACGCTGCTGGCAGCCGGGGCGTCCAAGGTCGCCCTGACGGTCCTCGCCAAGGCCGAGCCCCCGACGGCCTACGCCGGCCACTGGGCCTGAACTCAGCGCCTGCCGCCGCGTCGCGGACGGTGGAGAGATTGCAGAAAATCCGCCAGCAGCTCCTCCTGGCGGGCGTGCATCTTGGCCGCCCCGCGAACGGATTCGTCCTCATAGCCCATCAGGTGCAGCAGGCCGTGGACGACGTAGAGCATCAGTTCCCGTTGCGGCGGCAGGCCCCGCGCGGCGGCCTGGGCGGCGGCCACGTCGCCGCAGACGACCAGTTGGGCGCTCAGGCCCCCCCGCCCGGCCTCGGACAGATCGAAGCTCAACACGTCGGTCGTCCCACCTCGCTGCAAGTACCGTCGGTTCAGCCCGGCCATCTCTCCGCCGGCGACGACGGCCAGGTCCACCTCGGCCACGCGGACGCCCTCGCGGCGGGCGACGAAGTCGATCAGCTCGGCGATCTTCCCGCGCGGCAGGCGGACGGCGCGCTGGGTGGAGGAGATGAGCACCTTGGGCTTGGCACGTCGCGTCGGCATGGGATTGACAATATCGGCCGCGTCCGCCTTCGTCCAGCCACCGGGCGGCCGTCAGGGGAGTAGGGAGTGACCATTGATGTTGGAAGGCACCTGCCGGTGCAGGAGTTTCAGCAGCGTCGGCATGACGTCCACCGTCCGGGCTGAATCAAGCTGACCGTGCGGCACGCCCGGTCCGGCCAGCAGCAGCGGGACGAATATGTCCTCCGGCCTCAGCCCCCCGTGGCCGCCGCGGTTGACGTTATTGAAGTCCCAGCCCGGGACGGCAAAGACGACCAGGTCGCCGGCGCGATGCGCGGAAGTAGGCCAGGATTTGGACCGGTAGGTCCGGATAGTCGGTGTGCATCGTCGCGTTCAGCCACTGCCGATCCGTCATCGCCTCCCCGGCGAGCGCCTCCTGCGGCACCTTGCCCGACCAGCCCAGCGGGTCCTCCCCGGCGATGACGCGATAGCTGATCTTCCCGCCGCGTATGCCGTTCTGGTGGAACTCCACCTCCCCATTGCGGCGCAGAAGGCGGACGGTGTCTTTACCGGCGGCGTAGGCCACCGCGTCCACGGCTTCCAGGCTGCATACCACCTGCGGCAAGTTCGCCAGTCCCTTCTTGGTGGGATAGCGGGTCAAATCCTTGGCGTCCGGGCGGATGAACCAGGGCTCAAATTTCGTCACCTGGCCGTCCTTGCCTTCCTGATACATGGGTTTGCGGAGGCAAATCGCCCAGTAGCGGTCGCCGCTGCCGTAAGGAACGGCGGAGACTTTCTGGAAGTCTTCAAGCCTTTCCTCAAAGGGGTCGTTTTCCCACCAGTGGGTCGAGCCGATTCGGACGCCGACCTTTTTGCCAAGGAAGCTCTTCAGGTCGCAGTGCTTGGCGACGTCGCCCATGCTGTGATCGCTGACCAGGACGATGACGACGTGGTCCAGCAGCCCGGCCCGCTCCATGTCGCCCAGCACCCGCCCGATCTGCCGGTCGGTGTGGGCCAGCGCCTCGCGGTATTGGCTGGAGCTGACCCCGTGCTCATAGGCGCGGAAATCTGTGGCCAGCAGGTAGACGAACGTGGCGGCGGGAAATCGGCCGCAACGGCGAGCCAGGTCCATCACCAGGCCAAAGCGGGACAGGGTCAGACGGTCCACGAACTCATACCAGCCGAAGAAGAACGGCGGCCCGGCCGAGGTCCAGTTCTCGATGAACTTGCTGGCCCCGCGGTGCGGCTGGTAGAAGATCGAGAACGTCAACTCGTCCTGCAAGTGCTCGAAGAGAGTGGGGGCCTGGTAATCGCCATCCAGCGTGTTCTTCTGGGCGATCATCTCGTAGTTGCGCCAGATGAGCTGGTTGCGGTCAAACCAATTCACTCCCGTCACCCCGTGATGGCCGGGGAATTGACCCGTAACCACGCTGGTGAGGTTGGCTAGCGTCACCGTGGGGACGTTGGCCACGGCGTGCGGGGCGTACAGGCCGCGGTCGGCGAAATACTTCTTGATGGCCGGAAGCTGGCCGGCCTCCAGCATCTCCTGGAAAACGCGGGCATTGAGTCCATCGACGAGGAAGACCACCGCACCGCTTCGCGGCGCGTCGGCCGGCAGCGAGAAGTCCAGGCTATACGTATCGGACGGACCTGAGGAACCCGGAACGCCGCAGCCGGCCGCCCCCAGCAGCACCAGGCCCAATACAAACAGGAAGGCCGGCGGTTTCTTCATGGCATCCCCCCTGGCAGATCGGCCGACATGGCGATAAGGATCAAGGGCAGGTCCAGGCTGCGGGACAGTCCTACTCCAGGGGCTTCATGTCGTTGGCGGCAGGCAGGAAGTCGTCGCCCGTCAACCCGACGTTGAACTTCACGTCCTTGAAGACATAGCGGGAGGAGAGGTTCTGGTCCCAGTCGTAGCCCTCCACGGCGATGGGCACCAGGTACTCCAGGTCGATGAACGTCAGCGTCTTGTGGGCCGGATAATCGTCCTTGGGCGGCAGGTAGCGGACCAGCACGACCGCCTTGCGCCCGGCCACTTCCGCAAACCCTCCGAAAACCTCCTTCAGGTCCCCGGCCGAGCGGGCCTGGCGATAGACCTTCAGCAGATTCAGCAGGCTCCTGCGGAAACCGAACTGGTTGACCGGCCGCAGCGTGTTCTGCATGGCCTCCGGACCATCCGGATCGCGCCGCACCGTGCCGACGAGCTTGCCCAGCACGCCCTTGGGCCGCACGAGCATCATGTCGTTGTACTTGCCCTCTACGTACAGGACGCGGTCGCCCACCCCGGCCGTCTTCGGCGTCCAGTGCATGGCCACGCTGTAGGGTCGCTCTAGGCACTTGACGAAGATTTCCTGCTCGGTTCCCACGTGCCCGCCGACCCGTTCCTGCTTGACCAGCGTGCAGGTGTAGTCGCGGAAGCGGCTGTCGTATCCGGCCAGGCAGTACTCCAGCAAGGCGATGTGATCGGTCTTGGCCAGACGGAGGACCTCCGAAGACACGCCCGGGGCGTTCTCACCGAAGGCCACCCCCGACAGCGGCATGACGAACCGTGACGGCCGGAACGCCTCGCTGCGGCTGCATTGGATGCAGAACAGCCCCGCCACCAGCATCCCAACGTGCAGCAACATCAGAGTATTCAAGAAAAGATATTCCAGCAAATATAACGGAATTATTTAAGAAATTTACAGAGCTAATGCTCGGTAGGTGGGATGCAACTAAAGGACTGTCGCAACAATTTCAAGCCCCTCTTAAAGATTTTTTACTGCAAAAGGCTGCTTTTGAAATGCATCGTCGCAGAGTTACTTATCTAAATATTCAAGAATTTGAAAGTATAGTAAGTATCGAATTATCAAAAAGGGGATATAAACCTGATATAAAGCGGCTCTTAGAAGAAATAACAGAACGGTCCGGGCTTTTTCTAATATCAGGAAATAGAATCGAATTCAGGCATCTTTTGCTTCAAGAATTTTTTGCGGGAAGAGGGATTCCCTCTAGCGATTTAATTGATACGTTCATTTCCGATGATTGGTGGCAAAGAGCGATTGTTTTCTATTTTGGAGAGAATCCTGGAGATACAAAAGCTCTGGAGTCAGTAATTGCGAAAATTGCAGCTAGACCGATAAACGAAATTTATGTCGCAGCTTTGGCAATTGGACTAGCTCTACAAGCTTGTTACTTAGCTGAAGTCGAAGAAAAATATAACCTTTTAAAATGGGTAATTGAAATTCTAGCTAATAGTAAAGAGCCATATTTGGAAGCAATGAAAGATGTAAATAAATATCCAATCCTTAACTTTATTCATTATTACTTGTTCAGTAGAGATTCGGTAGCTTGTGCTATTCTCGAAGATAAAGCGCTGGAGTTGATAGACTGTTGGACAAGATCTGATCTAAAAACTAGCGATAAAGAAATTAGAGTTTTTTGGACGATTGTTGGGTTGCTAGAGTCTGGTTTATTAGAAAAGGCTGAAGCAATAATAAGTGATTTTGGGCCACATGATA
>CAVXDC010000039.1:0-15351 GCA_963760365.1 uncultured Phycisphaerae bacterium | reverse complement strand
TGAGCGACGAAATGCCTGCCACCTGAAGGCCCAAGACATCGACATGGTAATCCCTCACCAGGTGAACCAGCGGATCATCGCCTCGGCCACGAAGAAGTTCGGCCTGCCGATGGAGAAGGTGTTTCTCAACATCGACCGTTACGGCAACACCTCGGCCGCGTCGATCCCGCTGGCGATGTACGAGGCCCGCGCGGCCGGCAAGATCGGACCCGGCTCGGTGGTGGTCCTGGTGGCCTTCGGCGCGGGACTGACCTGGGCCGGGGCGGTCGTGCGGATGTAAACATCCGGTGGACGGACCAAAACCCCTTTGGAACGGAGCATGAAGACCGCATTCCTGTTTCCAGGCCAGGGTGCCCAGCAGGTGGGGATGGGGCGCGGACCTCTACAAGGCCTACCCGGCGGCCAAAGACACCTTCGACCGGGCCGAGACCATCTCCGGCCTGCCGCTCAAGGCACTGTGCTTCGAGGGGCCCGAGCAGGAGCTGGCCAGGACGGACATCTCCCAGCCGGCGATCTTCACCGTCTCGGCGGCACTGCTGAGGTGCATGGACGAGCGGCTCAGCCAGGACCGGCAAGCCGCCATCGCCCCGGCGTACCTGGCCGGACTGAGTCTGGGCGAATATACCGCGTTATACGCGGCCAAGGCCATGGACTTCGAAACAGCCCTGAAGCTGGTTGCCTACCGCGGCCAGGTAATGCAAGCGGCGGCGACGGCGACGCCTTCCGGCATGGTCAGCGTCCTGGGATTGGATGAGGGGCGGGCCGAGGATCTGGCTCGCGCCGCGGCGGGAGGAGGGGTGCTGGTCTGCGCGAACTTCAACGCCCCCGGGCAGATTGTGCTTTCCGGGGTGAGCGAGGCCTGCCAAAGGGCCCAGGCCATGGCCAAGGACTTCGGCGCCACCGGCGCCGTGCCGCTCAAGGTCGCGGGGGCATTCCACAGCCCGCTGATGCGGCCGGCGGCGGAGGCCTTGGCCCAGGCCCTGGAGCAGGCCGTCATCCGCGAGCCGCAGCGGGCCGTGGTGGCCAACGTCGATGCCGCTTGTTACGTGCGTTCGGCGGAGATTAGGCCCAAACTCCTGGCCCAGCTCATCTCACCGGTCCGCTGGCAGCAATCCATGGAATTCCTCCTGGCCCGGGGCGTGGAGAAGTTCTACGAGATCGGCCCGGGAAGGGTACTGGCGGGACTGATGAAAAGGATCCATCGCAAGGCGGAAGTGGCTTGCATCAACTCCGTGGAGGCGTTAGAGAAGCTCAACGTCCCACGGTAAGGTCCGTGGGATTCGAGGAGACTTATGGCGGCCCATGAAGGTGAAAAAGTCGCGATCGTCACGGGCGCCGCGCGGGGCATCGGCCTGGAGATCACCCGCGAGCTGCTGGCCATGGGCATGACCGTGGTGGCGGTGGACCTTCGTGCGGACTTGCTGGCCGCGCTGCCGGCGGCGGTGGGCGAGACGGCGGACAAGCTCCAGACCCGCGCGATAGACGTCACCGACAGCGCCGGCTTTACCGCGCTGATCGACGAGGTGGCCGAGAAGTTCGGCCACCTGGACGTGCTGGTCAACAACGCCGGCATCACCCGCGACGGGCTGCTGCTGCGGATGGAAGACGCCGACTGGGAGCTGGTGCTGAAGGTGAACCTGACCAGCGCGTTCGTCGGCACGCGGGCGGCGGCCAGGCCCATGATCCGCCAGCGCAGCGGCAGCATCATCAATATGTCCAGTTACAGCGGTCTGGAGGGCAACCGCGGCCAGGCCAACTACGCCGCCTCCAAGGCCGGGTTGCTCGGGCTGACCAAGACTACGGCCAAGGAGCTGGCCAGCAAGAACGTCCGGTGCAACGCCGTCGCGCCGGGTTTCATCAAGACCGAGATGACCGACGTCCTGCCCCAGCAGGCCAAGGACATGGCGCTGGAGCAGATCCCCCTGAAACGCTTCGGAACAACCGTGGACGTGGCCAAGGCGGTGGCCTTTTTGGCCTCCGACGCCTCCAGCTACATCACCGGCCAGTGCCTCAGCGTGGACGGCGGGATGCATACGTAGCCCCCCCGGCTGGATGGAAAGGATGCTGTTGCATGGCCGTCGGGGCCAAGCTATAGTACCGCGGCCTGAAAAGGCCGCTAGGACAGAAAGACCTGTTGACGTTCGTGTGGCCAAGGAAACACATAAGGGCGTCATGACCGAATTCCGGCCGCAATCCGCCGGAGGCAGATTGCCTGGGTCATACGAAGATCAAAAAACCCTCAGGGAGGTCACGAAAGTGCCCGACGAAATCGAACAGAAAGTGATCGAGATAGTGGCCGAGCAGATGAACGTGGACAAGAGCGAGATCACCCGCGAAACCTCGTTCGTCAACGATCTCAACGCCGACTCTCTGGACACCGTCGAGCTGGTCATGGAGTTCGAGGACCAGTTCGAGCTGAGCATCCCGGACGAGGAGGCCGAGAAGATTCAGACCGTCGGCCAGGCGATCGACTACATCAGAGAGCACTCCAACAAGGCCTGACCTGAGTCGAAGGGACCGTGGCGAATGACCAAGCGCCGCGTCGTACTGACGGGCATGGGCACGGTCAACCCTCTGGGGCGCAGCGTCCCGGAGTTCTGGCAGGCCCTGATTACCGGCAAGAGTGGCATCGGACTGATCCGCCGGTTCGATGCGAGCCCCTTTGCCTCCAAGATCGGCGGGGAGGTGTGGGACTGGGACGGGGAGACCATGACGGGGGTGGACGCCCGCGAGACCCGGCGGATGGACCGCTTCACGCAGTTCGCCGTCGCCTCCGCCCTGGAGGCCGTCCGGGATAGCCAACTCGACTTTGCCCGCGGCGACACCGATCGCTGCGGGGTGATTGTCGGCAGCGGCATCGGGGGTCTGGAGGAACTGGAGGTCCAGCACAGGCGGATGCTGGCCAAGGGGCCGGATCGCATGAGCCCCTTCACCGTCCCCAAGCTCATGGCCAACGCCGCCAGCGGCTGCATCTCCATCCTTTGGCATCTGCACGGGCCCAACTCAGCCGTCGTGACGGCCTGCGCATCGGCGGCCAATTCCGTCGGCGAGGCCTTCAAGGTCATCCAACGGAACGAGGCCGACGTCATGATCGCCGGCGGCAGCGAGGCGGCCTTGACGCCCCTGGGCCTGGGCAGCTTCTGCGCTCTGAAGGGGTTGAGCACCCGCAACGACGATCCGCAGCACGCCAGCCGGCCCTTCGACAAGGACCGCGACGGCTTCCTGCTATCCGAAGGCGCCGGCGTGGTGATCCTGGAGGAGCTGGAGTCCGCCCGCCGGCGCGGGGCAAGGATCTACGCCGAGTTGATCGGCTACGGCGCCAGTGGCGACGGTTATCACATCACCGCCCCCGACCCCGAAGGCCACGGGGCCGTGCTGGCCATGCAGCGGGCGCTGGCCGACGGCGGCGTGGCCCCCCAGGACTTGGATTACATCAACGCCCACGGGACGAGTACCGAACTGGGCGACGTAGCCGAGACGCGGGCGATTAAGAAGGTCTTCGGCGCCCACGCCACCGGCGGCCTGATGGTCTCCTCCACCAAGAGCTCCACCGGTCACCTGCTGGGCGCTAGCGGCGGGGTCGAGCTGATCGCCTCTGCCTTGGCCATCGACAAGGGAATCGTCCCAGCGACAATGAACCTGGAAAACCCCGACCCCCAGTGCGACCTGGATTACGTTCCCCTGCGGCCTCGGGAAAAGAAAATCCACCTCGTCCTCAGCAACAGCTTTGGCTTCGGCGGGCACAACGCCTGCCTGCTGATCAAACAGTTCATGGATTGAACATCCCCCCTGCGGGTTCAAGTCGTCAACTTCCCCATGCCACCCATCGCTGCGATTCCTTGGCAGTTACAGCATCCGCCGCGCCATGGCCAAGGCCTGCCCGCGCGTGGTGATCTGCTCGTTGAGCTGGGCCTCGTAGATCGCCCGCAGGGTTTTTCCAAGATGCGCGCCTTGGGGAAACCCAAGCTCTTTCAGATCGCTGCCGGTCACCAGCGGCCGGGGCGAAATGCGATCCGCCGGGATGGACTTGGCCCGGTGGGCGATCTTGACCGCACAGGCCGTCCGGCCCGTCGTGCGGGTCTCCAGAAACCTCCACAGGTGGCGCAGACGGTCAAAGTGCGGGCTGGCCAGCAGGCGCTTGAACTCGGCAAGCGATAAGTCCGCCGCCTGCGGCCAGAGGTCCATCCGCTCCGCCATCCAGCACAAGGCCGACCGCAGGGCGTTGGAGGCCCCCCACCGCCGCAGGATGCCCCCGATCGTCGCCGGCGGCAACCAGCTCAACAAGGCCGCCAACACCAGCACCCCGTCCTTCCTGGCCGCCACAGCCTCGACGGCTGCGCGGGCCTGATCCCACAGCCCGGGCCGCTCGAACAGCTCGGGCAACACTTGCTCCGCCAGGCCGTAGCGATGCAGCGCCGCCAAAGCCTGGCCGGCTGAAGGGCGCGAGAGCATCTTACTCAGCTCATCGAAAACGCGCTCTCCGCTAATCTGGTGGATGTGCGGGGCGAAGCGCCGAATGGCCGAACCGGTCTCCGGCGCGATGGCAAAGTCCAACCGCACGGCAAACCGCACTGCGCGGATCATGCGGAGATAGTCCTCGGCGAACCGCTGGCGGGCGGGGCCTATCGTGCGGATGACGCGCTTTTCAAGATCCTCCCTGCCGCCGACGTAGTCGATGATTCTTCCATCCAGCGGATCGTAGAACAGGCCGTTGATGGTGAAGTTGCGCCGTCGAGCGTCCCGCTGGGCGGAGGTGAAGGTGACCCCATCGGGCCGCCGCCCGTCGCTGGTGGCAGCGTCGCTGCGGAACGTCGTGACCTCCACCTTGTCGCCGCGATGGATGACCATGGCCACGCCGAATTTGGCCCCCACCAGCAGCACGTGGGGGAAAAGCCGCCGCACCTGCTTGGGCGTGGCGTCGGTGGCGACATCGTAATCGGTGGACCGGACACCCAGCAGCATGTCCCGCACGCATCCGCCGGCAAACAGGGCCTGGTGCCCGGCCGACCGCAGCCGCCGCACCACCCACAACGCCGTGGACTTCCTGGAGGTCTGTGCCATGCGGGCATCTTACCTGCCCCCCATCGCCGCCGGAATAGCCTCACCACCTGGCGCTCACGCTATCCTGTTGCCACTTTCAGGCCTGATGGAGACTCCGTCGCGGCGGGGCGGGGACGGTTGGCCACGACGGCCTCGACAACCAGCAGCACGATCACCAAGGCCAGCAGCAAGTCCCACCAGTTATGCCCAGCCGCCCGAGCGGCGGCGGCCGACTGCACCTCCGCCAGACTGCCGCCGATAAGGACGTTCCGCCAACCGGCCTTCGTTAGGGCCTCCTTGAGGGTGCGGGCATCCATGGCAGCTAGATCGCTCTCGGCGCTATCACCATTGACCGCGAAGGCCCCCGCTGGGCTTGCCACGGCGTCAACCTGGCGAGCCGGGGCATTCGCCGCATCGGGACTGGATGAGACTTTCCAGCGATAGATGCCCGCCTGGTCCGTTGCGGTGAACGTGGCCTGGGGGGCTTCCGGTAGTCCTGAAAGAGGCACAGGGATGGGCGGTGAAGTTTTATCACCAACGGAAGGCGGCGTCACCTGGAGAACCGCCCCAGCCGGAAGTCCAGAGGCACCGCCGGGCTTTGGAAGTGGGATCGTCACCGTGGCACCGGCCAGGAAACTTTGGTCCGCTCCGCCGGCCGCGCTCATCAGGCAGACGCGACTGAGTATGGGCAAAAAAATCCCCGTCAGCGGCAGGTTGGACCACTGCGGCCCAGCCGAAGTCGTGCAGAGAACGACCGCACCGCGACCGTAAGGCTTCGTCGCCAGCAGCGCCCGCCCATCAGCCAGGCGGACCAGGACGCGGGCCGAGGCAGGTTCCACCGTGAGCGGGAAATAGCGCTGGACTAAGACGGTCTTATAGTCGGACGCCTTTTCGTACAGCCCGGCCAGGTAGGGGTGTTCGACGTCAACGAAGTCCGTCGCGGTCGCCAGTGCCTGCGGGCCGATCTGCCCGACGGCGGGTTCCAATGTGCCGGGCAATAGAGGTTCGTCCTGACCGGCCGGGGAGCCAAGAAGCTGGTTGTAGTTGCCCACCTGCACGTCGGGTCCCAGAAAAAACGTCGCCGTGCCGCCCGTCCGCACGAACTGACGAAGGGCCCCCGCCGCCGCGGGGCTAAACGTCGGCACGTTGCAGAAGAATGCCACACTCGCCTTGCTCAGCTCCGCCGGGCTCAAGCGCTCGGCGGCCAGCCGTCGCGGCCGGATCGGCCAGGGGACGTTGGCGTCGGTGCCAAAAGGGTCCAAGGCCAGCATGAGCACGTCGCTTCCCGATGAAGCGCCGCCTTCCACCACCACGGCCTCCACGCGCCGGCTGATGGACAGGCAGCCGTACCGCGCGTTGTCGGCGGGCAGGTCGTCGTCCTGCTCCAGAAACACCGCGGCGGTGTGCGTGCCGGGGGTATCGAAGCGGTGCTGAAATCGCACGGTCGCCCGCGAGCCGGCCGACCCGGCAGCAGCCAATTTCACTCGCGGGTCCGCTGCGGCGCTCGAGGCGGCGACGAGGCATCCGGTTGGAAACCAACGTCCACGATCCGCTCGGCGGCAGCGGAATTGACCAGCTCCGCCGTAAACGTCATCACGGCGCCGACGACGCCCTGGCCGGTGACGCGCAGATCGCTGACGGCGACGTTGGCCGTCTGCGGCGAGGCGGTGTCCACGATGACTAAGTCGATCGCCTCGCCGGCAGTGCCTGCGGGGAGGGAGACCAGCTCCTGGAAGCTGACCTTCTGGAGATCGCTGAAGACGTAGAGGCTCTTTCGTCCTCCCACCTGGCCAGACAGCAAACCGGCGGCGGCCTGGACCCGCTGGGCCAGCAGCGCCCTGCCCACCGACGCCGGCGCGTCGGCCAGGCCTTGCCGCAACAGGTCCAGCCGGGTCGTCAGTTCGGTTGAGACCAACCCGCCGTTGGTGGTCAGCACGCCGGCGATTCCCGGCCGGGCCGGGCCATCCAACAAGGAGGCGGCCTGGGCCTTGGCGAGGGCCAGGCGGGTTTTTCCCCCCTCACCCGCGGCAGCGGACATGGACATGCTGTTGTCCAGCACGACCACGGCCGATCCTCCCGTCCCGGACCACCAGGTGCCGGCGGCGCGGGAGATTGGCTCGGCCACGCTCATGGCCAGCAGCGCCAGCACCCCGCAGCGCAAGGCCATCAGCAGCCATTGGCGAAGCTTCCGCCGCCGGGCGGTTTTCTCCATGCTCAGGTGCAGGAACCTTAGCGTGGGGAAAGGCACCTCCTTGGCCCGCGCCCGGGACAATAGGTGCAGCAGCGGCGGAATGCCCGCAGCCAGCAGTCCGATCAGCAGCAGCGGCGTAACGAAGGTGACGGCGAGCGTCATATGGATCTTAATGCAATTTGAGAAAAGCCCTCCGCCGGGCCAGATACTCCAGCAACATCCGGTCGTAGGGCGTGTCCGTCGTGGCGGGGGCGTACTCGATGCGCCGCTCGGTGCAGTCGCGGCGGTAACGCTCGAGGAATCCTTGGACCTCGCGGCGGTAGGCGTCGCGGACGTAGCGGCAGTCCACCTGGAGGCGCTGGGCGGTCTCCATGTCCACCAGCGTCACCACGTCCCGCAGCGGCAGGTCCAGCTCGGCGGGGTCCAGCAGGTGGAAGAGGATGATCTGGTGCCTCTTGTACACCAGGTGCTGAAGGGCCCGGAAAACCTCATCCGGGTCGTCGTACAGGTCGGAGATGATGATGACCAGGCCCCTTTTGGCCAGACGGCGGGCCAGTTCGTGGAACGTCGCGGCGAGGGCCGTCCGGCCGGAGGGAGCGGTGGCCTCCAGGCGGCGGAAGATGCGGTCCAGGTGGGCCGGCGTGGAGCCGCAGGACAGGTGGAAGCGGATCTTCTTGTCAAAGGCCGTGACGCTCACCATGTCCTGCTGGCGGGCCATGAGGTAGCTGAGGCAGGCGGCCAGGAAGCAGCCGTAGGTGAACTTGGAGACGTCGGCTCCGTGCCGGTAGGCCATGGAGTTGCTGACGTCCAGCAGGATGTACGCCCGCAGGTTGGTCTGCTGTTCGTACTGCTTGAGGTAGAAGCGGTCAGACCGACCCCAGGCCACCCAGTCCAGGTAGCGCAGGTCGTCACCGGGGGTATATTCGCGGTGCTCCGTGAACTCCACCGAAAACCCTCGGTGGGGGCTGCGGTGCAGGCCGCTGATGAACCCCTCTACCGCCTGGCGGGCAAGCAAGCTCAGGTTGAGGAGCCTACCGACGCGGTTGACCTGGAGATACTTGTACGGGGCCTGGCTCATCCGCTCAAGTCCCCCCGGCCGGTTCACCGGTACCCAGCAGGATGACTTTCATGGCCCCATACGTTTTCGTCCGCCGAACCGTCAGCGCCCCCATTTGCTGGGGTACATGAAGGTCTTTCGGGACACGGAGTACCACCAGTCCATCCCGAGCCAGGCGAACCGCCAGCGGGGCAAAAAGGGATGCCTCCATCATCGGCCAGGACCACCGGCGGGCGTCGGCAAAGGGGGGATCGACAAAGGCCACATCCACCGGTCCGGGCATCGTCTCCAGCCATCCGGACAGACGAACGGTAATATCTCCGCTCCAGACGGTGCAGCGGTCCTGGACGCCCAAGGTCTGGATGTTCCGCCGAAGCCGCTCCAGCACGCGCCGGTCGTAATCGGCAAACCAGCATCGCGCCGCGCCGCGGGACAGGGCCTCCAGCCCCAGCGTGCCAGTCCCGCAGTACAAGTCCACGACCGCGGCTTCCACCAGGTAAGGCATGAGGATATCAAAGAGCGACTTCTTGGCCGCGGCCGTGATGGGCCGACTGGCGCTGGCCGTCGGCGGCGGCAGCAGGGTGCGACCCTTGAACTCACCAGCCAGGATGTGCATGGACCCACGAGCCTCCCTCGTGTCTAACGGTCGCGGGTAAGAGCTGTTTTCCCCACGGCCGCGAGAATCAAGGCCATCTGGGGCCATTATAACGCCACCAGTCCCCTACCCACCGACCAAGACTCACAGGGAGGTCGGAAAAAAACGCCCCGGCCGCTGGGGTTGGCCGGGGTGGGGGCATTGGTGCGGGCCTTTATGCAGGCCAGCTTGCGGTTGCCCGAATCCGGTTGCTGCATTAAAACCTACGATACAATGACCAACCGGGCCAGAGGCCAAGGCCCCCAAGCGAGAGCACTATGAAAACCCTCGGCGCGATAGTGATCGCGGCCGTCGCCGCTGCGACGGCCGTCGGTTGCATGAAGTACACCAAGCCCGTGGTGTCCGAGCCGGAGATGACGGAGGCGCAGAAAAACTTCCAAGTCCTCTGGCTGGCGACCCAGGACGTCCTGCGCGAGTACAATTTCACCATCGACCGCCACGACCGCCGCGCAGGCGTCATCACCACCAAGCCGCTGACCGGCATGCAGTTCTTCGAACCCTGGCGCAAAGACGCCGTCACCCGCGAGGCCATGCTGGACAGCTCCCTCAAGACCCTCCACCGCACCGTCACCGTGCAGATCCGACCCACAGACCCCCAGGCCCGCCAGTACGAGCCCGTCGTGGAGGTCACCGTCTCCAAGCCCAACCCCCCGCCGCAGGCGATCCACAGCACCGGCGCAGCCTACAGCATGTTCGTCCTGCCCAACGGACAAGAGGATGAGCTGCGACACGGCATCCTCGATTACGCGTCCCAACCGCTGGGTGAGCCGAACCAGCGCGCCAAGGAAGAGCAGTTCCTCGCGCATGATGAGGCGCTGGCCAAGCGGTTGACCGAGGAAATCACCGCCGTTGCCGCCAAGCGCCTGGCGAGGGGGAAGTGGTCGGAGTAAGTCATAGACTTTTCATCATCCGGCACGCGCCGGTGCGGGACGATGGTTCGTTCGGAGTTCGGAGTAGGGGGTTTGTGAATCTGCCGAGGGGGCCAGCCGCCTTCGTCAGCGACGTGGTCTTGCGCTGGCGGAGGGGTTTTGAATAAGTTCCCGCAGCGTCACGGCGATGTGCGCGGCATCCAGGCCTACCTCCACCAATTGCTCCTGGCGGGAGGCGTGCGGGATGAACCGGTCGCCGATGCCTAACAGGCGGACGTGGGCGGCCGACAATCCCGAAGCCGAGACCAGCTCCAGCACGGCCGAGCCGAAGCCGCCTATGACCGCGTGGTCCTCGACGACGACCATCGACCGACCTGAGGCAATCCGCGACAGGATCGCCCCGGCATCCAAAGGCTTGGCAAAGCGGGCCTGAATTACCGCCACACCGAGGCCGTCCTCCCGACGCAGGATGTCCGCGGCCGCCAAGGCCTGCTCGGCCATCGTGCCGTAGCACAGCAGCGTGCCATCGTCACCCTCGACGAGGAGCCGGGCCTTGCCCGTCTTGAAAGGCGGACAACGGCCAGGCAACTCGATCGCGACCTCGTCGCGCGGATAGCGAATGGCCGAAGGACCCTCCAGCGAGAGCGCCAACGCCAACGCCGCGGCCATCTCGGCCGCGTCGGCCGGGGCCATCAGGACCATGCCCGGCAGCGGCCGAAGGAACGCCACGTCCATGAATCCCTGGTGCACCGCCCCGTCGCTGCCGACCAGCCCGGCCCGATCCATGCACAGCACCACCGGCAGGCGTTGGAGGGCAATCTCCTGGAACACCTGGTCCATCGCCCGCTGCATGAACGTGGAATAGACAGCCACCACGGGGCGCAATCCGCCCCTGGCCAATCCGGCGGCCATGGCCACCGCGTGCGACTCGCTGATCCCCACATCAATGTAGCGGCGGGGGAAGGCGGCGCGGAACTTGTCCAACCCCGTGCCATCCGGCATGGCCGCGGTGATGGCCACCACGCGCTCGTCCCGCCGGCCCATCTCGACCAGCGCCTCGGCAAACACGCGAGTCCAGCTCGGTCGGGTGGGGGCGGAGAACACCGCCTTGCCGCCTTCGACCCGATAGGCGGAGGGACTGTGGAAGCGGCAGGGGTCTTCTACGGCGTACTGGCAACCCCGGCCCTTTTGCGTGTGGACATGCAGCAGGGTGGGACGATTCAACTTTGCCAAGCGGCTGAGCATGCCGATCAGCCCGCCGACGTCGTGCCCGTCGATGGGGCCAAAGTACGCAAAGCCCAGCGTCTCGAAGACCTGTTTGCCCTGGAGGGTGGTCTTCAGGCCGGCTTTGAGGTGCCGCAAGGCGTCGGTGATCTCATCGCCCATCGGCAGGTTCTGGATCAGGTGTTCGGCGCTGTCGCGGATGTCGCCGTAGGTGCTGGAGGTGCGGATGTGGTCCAGCACGCTGGCCATCGCCCCGTGCGTGCGGTCGATGGCCATGGAGTTGTCGTTGAGGACGATCAGGAACTGCCGCCGCAGCAGGGCGGCGTTGTTCAGTCCCTCCAGCGACAGGCCGTTGACGATGCTGGCGTCGCCGACAACGGCGACGACCCTGGTGTCCCGTCCGGTGGCCTGGTCGGCCCAGGCCAATCCAGCGGCTGTGGAGATGGCCGATCCGGCATGGCCGGTAGCGAACAGGTCGTAGGCGCTTTCGGAGGGGGCAGGAAAACCGCTGATCCCCTCGGCCTGGCGGAGGGTGTCGAACAGCTCGTTCCTTCCGGTCAGCAGCTTGTGCGCATAGCACTGGTGCCCCACGTCCCAAAGCAGGCGGTCGCGGCTGAAGTCGAACACGTAGTGCAGCGCGAGGGTCAGCTCGGCGATCCCTAAGTTGCTGGCTAGGTGCCCGCCGCGGCGCGAGACGACCTCGACGATCCGGCGGCGGATCTGCGCGGCCAGCTCGACCAGCTCCGGCTCACTCAGCCGGTGAAGCTGATGCGGTGTGGTGATGTGGTCCAGCAGGTTTTCGGAGTCCATAGGCTTTTTATTATCGCGTTCGTTCCACCAGAAGGCAGGCCAGGGACTTTAAGTCCCCCGCCGCCTTGCCTAGTTCTTCCAAGGCTGCGACGGCTGAGCGGGTCAGCTCCTGTCCCAAACGGCAGGCGCCTTCCAGGCCAAGCAAGGCCGCGTGGGTGCGCTTGCCTCGTTGGGCGTCCTTGCCGACGGCCTTGCCCATCCTGTCCGAGGAGCCGGTGGCGTCGAGCAGATCATCGACAAGCTGAAAGACCAGTCCAAGCGACTGGCCATACCGGCTGATCGCCTCCAGGGCCGCCGGATCCGCCCCGCCGCACAAGGCACCCATCCTGACGGCACCGCGGATCAGCGCAGCGGTCTTGCGCAGATGGACGTACCTCAGCCCCTCCAGCCCATCTGGAATGGGGCACAAGTCCATGTCGGCCACCTGGCCCGCGATCATCCCGGCCGCCCCGCAGGCAACAGCCAACTCGCGGGCCAAGATGGCCGATCTTGCGTCGCCCGACTCGGCCAGGACACCAAAGGCCCGCGTCAGCAGGGCATCTCCCACGAGGATCGCCATTGGCTCTCCGAAGCGGACGTGCGCGGTCGGCCGGCCTCGGCGAAGCACGTCGTCGTCCATCGCGGGCAGGTCGTCGTGCACCAGGCTGTAGGTATGCGCCAGTTCCACGGCCACGGCCGAGCGGCGTGTCAGCTCGTTTTCCGCCCGGCCCTCCACCGCCCGGGCGGCCATCACGACCAGGGCCGGACGAAGGCGCTTGCCCCCGTTCAGCACACAGTATCGCATCGCCTCCGCCAGCGTTGGGGGGACGTCCGGCTCGACCAGCCAGGCGGCCAGGTCGGCCTCCACGGCCTTGGCGTACGGGGCCAGAAGCTCACCCAAGGCGTCGGTGCACTCTTTTTGCGCCATATCCAAACCGCGTACCGATCCCCTCTCCAAACGCCATGCCGGAAAACCCCGGCAATTCCAAGGGGAATTATTATAACCCTCCCTACCGCAAGGGAACAAAGTCAAACGCCTTCACCTCGGGAGAAAAGGAAGAACGGCCAATGCTTTCCAGCCCCAAGGGGAAAGACTCGAAATGCCGCGACCAGGCGGGTATCATGCCCCCACGCGAAACCGCCGCGACATTCAGGAACCGCACCGATGCCCAAGATCCATCCCACAGCGATCGTGCACCCAAGCGCCCAATTGGCCCAGGACGTGGAGATAGGCCCCTATTGCCTGGTGGAGGCCGATGTCCAGATCGGGCCGGGCACCGTGCTTCGGGACCACGCGGTCGTCCGGCGGTACACCACGCTGGGCAAGGGCAACTTCGTGGACGCCTTTGTGGTGCTGGGCGGGGAACCGCAGGACCTGAAATTCACCCCCTCAACCGTCAGCGCCCTCCGCATCGGCGACGAGAACGTGTTCCGCGAAGGCGTGACGATCTCCCGCGCCACCGGCCAGAATAACGCCACGACTGTGGGCCATCGGACGTACTGGATGACCGGCGCCCACGCCGGCCACAATGCCGTGATCGGCGACCAGGCCATCTTGACCAACCACTGCGCCGTGGCGGGCCACGTGACGATCGGGCCGCGGGTGATCCTGTCGGCCAACGTGTCGGTGCATCAGTTCTGCTGGGTGGGGGAGTTGGTGATGTGCCAGGGCCATGCGGGGCTGAGCATGCACGTCCCGCCCTACGTGATGTGCGGCGACGGAATCAACCACATCATCGGACTGAACGTCGTGGGCCTGCGGCGGGCGCCGGACATCACCGAGACAGACCGCCAACAGATCCGCCAGGCCTTCGAGCTGACCTATCGCAGCGGGCTGAACCGCCAGCAGGCTTTGGAGGCCATGGACACTCATTCGGATTGGGGACCGGCGGCGGACAAGTTCCGCCAGTTCGTGCGGAAAGTTAACGCAGCCACCAAGCCTTACAACCGCGGGCTGTGCACCCTGGGCTCCTCCAAGCAGGTGCAGATTCAGGAGCAAGGCGAATCGGATTAGCCGCCGGCCGTCGCCCGAGGGATCACGGTGGTGGTTCGACGTGGACGATCACCTCGACGACGCGGGGATCGGCCTCTTTGACCCGCCGCCGCACGCGCGAGGCGATCTCGTGCCCTGCGGCCACGGTCAGGTCCGGATCGACCTGCACGTGCACGTCCATCTCCACCTTGCCGCTGAGCTGGCGGCGCGGAAGGCGTGGAAGCTCCGGACGCCCTCCGTCTCGGCCTGTTGTGTTGGGCCAGCACCTGGTCTATGTGACGCCCGGCTCACAGCAGCATCCTTGAACGGCTTGGACCGGAACTAAAGAAGAAACTGTTACCCTGACATGGTGACGGGATAAAAACGGGGTGTGAAAAACTACCGGGGTAACCCGTTAGTTCCCGTTTTTTTGTTGATTTAAAACGATTTTAACTGCAAATATTTTTTTGGGTAATATGCTATTTTAACACCTAAATCAAAGAAGGATTTACGGAGTTAAAAATGGCAAAAATTGCATGTCCAAAATGCAATTCAAAAAAGTTATACAAACTGCAGAGTGGGAAGAGACGTTGTGCGCGATGCAGATACGAATTCATTCCACATAAATTACCATTGACTTTTTCCCGAGATGAATGGAAACAAATCATCCATCTGTTTCTCATGGAACAAAGTTCGAATTCGATAAACGAACAAACAGGGTTCGAACAACGACGAGTACTCCGGGCATTAACCAAAATTCGATTCGTCATGATGCATGATGTTCCAGAGATCTTCTCTGGAACCGTTGAAGTGGATGAAACCTATCTCGGAGGTCAATGGAAAAACAAACGAAAAACGATTCGTGACAAGGGAACAAAACGAGGACGAGGAACCGAGAAACAACCGGTATTCGGAATTCTTTGTCGCAACGGTACGGTTTGGGCTGAGGTTGTTGAGGACGTTGGAGCTGATACCCTTCAACCACTTATCTCACAAAAAGTATCAACAGGTTCTATCGTTTGTTCCGATACCTGGAAAGCTTACACCGGGATCGCAGCCCGAGGATATGTCCATCGTCTCGTTAATCACGGTGAAGGACAGACTCCGATAGAAAGGGCAATCATATCAATGGGCTTGAGGGATTCTGGGGTTACCTGAAACGCAAACTTGCATCGAAAGGGGGTGTTCGAAGAGAAAGATTGCATCTTTTCTTAGGAGAATATGTGTGGAGATACAATCATCGGTCTGATCCAGAAAGGATAAAGATGCGGAGAATCATTCAACTGTTAGAGAAAATTAGGGGTTAAACTGGTAGTTTACCCATATTGATTTCTTTTATTTGAAAAAAAACAATTTTTTCTTGCATTTATGATTTAGACTAACTTAGTAGTAAAAAAATATATGCACCCATACACATAACTGCACCAATGACTATTCCCAAAACGCACAAAATTGTCCAAATTATTGAAGAAACCCCATTATTTGAACCTGTTTTTTCAAGTATTTTTAAGACAATAATGAGCAATACGTAATGAACGAGGCGCCAAAAAAAAA
>CAVXDC010000038.1:0-178207 GCA_963760365.1 uncultured Phycisphaerae bacterium | reverse complement strand
GTGTATGTTAGTGTACGGCTTGGTTGGTCTGCTTAACGCCCTGCTCCGCAAGGGCCTGCGGATTCTTATCAAGGCTCTGAAAGGTTGAGCGGATGGAAAAGGGGACGATGCTGAGGGGTAAGTAGGCGCGGTTGAACGGCCGTGGCTGCGGCCATATGATGGAGGGTCTATGCTCCAGCGGATCTACATGGACAACGCGGCCACCAGCTTCCCCAAGCCCCCGGCCGTGACGGAGGCGATGGTGGCTTTTGCGCAAAACTGCGGCGCCTCCGCGGGGCGGGGGGCGTATGCCGAGGCCAAGGCCTGCCAGGAGATGCTGTCGGCGTGCCGCGCGGGTCGCCCGGATCATTCACGCCGAATCGCCGCAGCGGATCGTCTTTGCGATGAATTGCTCCGAGGCGCTGATCCTCGTCCTCCGGGGGCTTCTGAACACCGCCCCGGCCGGGAGCGAGGCGATTGCCCTGGCGATGGAGCACAACTCGGTCCTCCGCCCGCTGAACGCCCTGACCGAGCAGAGGGGGCTGGTGCCGCGGATCATCCCCTGCGACGGCCGGACCGGCCTGGTCGATCCCGACGACATCCGTAAGGCGATTACATCTAAGACGCGCCTGATTGCCTGCCAGCACGCCTCCAACGTGACCGGCACGCTCCAGCCGGTGTCGGCGGTAGCAGCCATCGCGCGGGAGGCGGGCGTCCCATGCTTGATCGACGCGGCCCAGTCGGCCGGGCACGTGCCCATCGACGTGCAGGCCTGGGGGGCGGACTTCGTGGCCTTCCCGGGCCACAAGGGGTTGCTGGGCCCGCTGGGCACGGGCGTGCTGTATGTCCGTCCCGGGGCCGAAGACTTTCTGCCGACGATGAAAGAAGGCGGCACGGGCACGGTCAGCGAGCGGCCCGTCCAGCCGACGACCATGCCCGACAAGTACGAGATCGGCTCCCACAACGCCATTGGTCTGGCGGGACTGTCGGAGGGTGTCGCCTGGTTGCTCGCACGCAAGGTGGAGGAGCTTCACGCTCAGCAGCGGCGGTTGTGCGGCCTGTTCTTGGAGTTGGTCGATGGAATGGAACATTTGACGGTCTACGGGCCGACGAAGCTGGAAGATCGGATGGGAGTCTTTTCCGTCAACATCGCTCACCTGGCGCCATCGGACCTGGCAGCGGCGCTGGAGGCGGACTTTGGCATCCTGACGCGCAGCGGCGTGCACTGCGCCCGCTGGCGCACCGGACCATCGGCACGCACCCGGCGGGGACCTGCCGCTTCAGCTTCGGACCCTTTACCACCGAGCCGCACGTCCGTCAGGCGGCGGCGGCCCTGGTAAGCATCGCCGAACGGGCGGCCGTGGGCAAATAGAGACACCGGCCATTTCCAACCGCTGGGGGATCGGGACGAACCATGGGCAAGATGACCAGCAACCAGATCGTCTCAACCCTCAAGACAACCGCGATGTTCTCCGCGCTGGACGAAAAGGTTCTGGAGGACTTGCTGGCCGAGTGCCGCCTGGAGAAACTTCCCGCCGGCAGGGTGCTTTTTTTGCCGGGTCAAAAGGCCGAGCGGTTCTTCGTGGTGCTTTCCGGCCGCGTGAAGGTGCACCAGCTTTCGCCGGCAGGAGATGAGCAGATTCTGCACCTCTACGGGCTGGGGCAGACGTTCGCTGAGGCGGTGGCCTTGGCCGGTGGCAGCTACCCGGCCGGGGCGGAGGCGGTGGAGGATTCCGTGCTCCTAGCTGTGCCGCGCGGTCCTGCGGCGGAACATCGACCGCAACGCCGACCTGGCGCTAGGGATGCTGGCCGGGATGTCGGCCAAGCTCCAGGAGTTCACGCGGTTGATCGAGCGGTTGGCGCTGAAGGACGTGCCGGCCCGGTTGGCCGATTGGCTTTTGGAGGCCTCGGGTGGCGGCGTGCAGAAAGTCCTCCGCCTCCGCCAGACCAAGCGGCAACTAGCCTGCCAACTGGGGACGGTTCCTGAGAACTCTCAGCCGCGCGCTGGCCAGGCTTGCCTCGATGGATTTGATCCGCGTGGACGGTCCCCGCATCACCCTGCTGGATATCCGTCGCCTGGTGGCCCTGGCCGGTCGGCAGTAGAGCTAGACGGCGCCGCGGGTTTGGACGGCCTAAAATGTCAAAAGCGATTGCAAGGAGATAAAGGATGATTGTGGAACTTGCCAAGGGAGTTCACTGGGTGGGCGTCGTGGACTGGGGTCTGCGGCATTTTCACGGCCACGAGTTGTCCACACATCGCGGTTCGTCCTACAACGCCTACCTGATCCAGGACGAAAAGGTCGTCTTGGTAGATACGGTCTGGGAGCCGTTCCGGAACGAGTTCCTCCAGAACATCCGCCAGGTCGTGGACCCAGCCAAGATTGACCTCGTGGTGGCTAACCATTCCGAGCCCGACCACAGCGGCGCGCTGCCGGCGCTGATGCGCTCTTGCCCCAACGCCACGGTGGTGGTCTCCAAGCGCGGGGCCGAAAGCGTCCCCGGCCATTACCATCAGAAGTGGAACTTCAAGGCCGTGGGAACCGGCGACAAGATTGCCATCGGAAAGAGGGAATTGACGTTCATCGAGGCCCCGATGCTCCACTGGCCTGACAGCATGTTCACGTACCTTGCACCCGACGGCATTTTGATGCCCAACGACGCCTTCGGGCAGCACTACGCGGCCAACTTCCGCTTCAACGATCAGGTGAACCAGCAGGAGCTGTACGAGGAGGCGCTGAAGTATTACGCCAACATCCTCACGCCTTTCAGCAACCGCGTGGGTCCCAAGATCGACGAACTCCTGGCCATGAACGTGCCGGTAAACATGATCGCCCCCAGCCATGGAATTATCTGGCGCAAAGACCCCCTCCAGATTGTCCAGACCTACAAGGACTGGGCGGCCCAGAAGGGCGCGCCAGCGGCCGTGGTCCTGTACGACACAATGTGGCAGGCCACTCGCCGCATGGCCGAGGCCATCGGCGACGGGCTGACCGCCGAGGGCGTTTCCCACAAACTGTTCCACATGGCTACCTCCGACCGCAACGACGTGCTGACCGAGATCTTCAAGGCCCGGGGGATCGTCATCGGGTCTCCCACGCTCAACAACGGCCTGCTGCCCACCGTGGCCCCCATCCTGGAGGACCTTAGGGGCCTGCGGTTCCAGAACAAGATCGGGGCGGCCTTTGGGTCCTACGGCTGGAGCGGGGAGGCGGTCAAGCTGATCGAGGAGCACTTCGATAAGTGCAAGATCCCCCTGGCGGCCAAGGGCGTCCTGGCCAAGTGGCAACCGACGGATCAGGACCTTAAAGCCTGCTTCAACCTCGGCCAGGAGGTCGCTCGCAAGGTTAAAAGCGCCTGAGACCGGCAGTGCCGGACAGAAGTTCACTCTGGAAGCTAAAGCGGCCGGGGAAGGGATCACCTCCCTGATGTGATGTAACTTACTTTAGCTATAGAGCTTTCAATGATTTTCTAAGTTACCTCTGTGGTTCCAGTGTCCTCGTTTTCTTGGGGTTGTATTTTGGAACCGAGGTAAGGGGGATTCGTTCTTAGAAACGTTCCTGCTCCTGAAAAAAACCTTGCTTGTCTTGACTGAAGTCAAGGCATTGCCTCCAACTGAAGGGAACAATGGGGTAAGGATGGGCAAGGAAACTCCCATCCGTTGGAGTGACGACCAATGAAAACGATGGCGGTACGGAAGATCGTCAAGATTGACGAAAGCAGGTGCAACGGCTGCGGGCTGTGCGTGCCGAGCTGCGCCGAGGGCGCCCTTCGGATCATCGACGATAAGGCCCACTTGGTGGCGGAGAACCTCTGCGACGGGCTGGGCAACTGCCTGGGCACCTGTCCGCAGGGGGCTATCACGATCGAGGAACGACCGGCGGAGGCATTTAACCTTAACCTTAACGAGCCGGCTAACCTGAATGAGCAGGCCGTCCCTGTGGCCGCGATGGCAGCGAAAAGTCCTCAGCGGGACGGTGCGGACGGCGGGTGCCCTGGTAGGATGGTGCGCATGCTCCGCCAAGGCGTCGCTGCTCAAACCGTCGCGGAACGCGGCCATCCCAGCCAAGCTGGACCTTCGCAACTGCGCCACTGGCCGGTGCAACTGGCGCTGCTGCCCGTCGGCGGGGCGATGTGGGCGGGCGCCGACGTGCTCCTGGCGGCTGACTGCGTGGCCGTGGCCATGCCTGACTTCCAGCGGTTGCTCGCCGGCAAGACGGTCGCCGTGGCCTGCCCCAAGCTGGATGACGTGGCCGTCTACGTCCAGAAGCTTGCAAAAATCCTCGCCGCCAACGACATCCGCTCTATCACCGTCGCCCACATAGAAGTGCCGTGCTGCTTCGGCCTGGTCCGGATCGTCCGGGCGGCGATGGAACAGGCCGGCAGGACCGATATCCCCGTTCACGACGTCACCGTCGGCATCGACGGGCGAGTGCAGGAGTAAACCGCCCCCGCAGACAACAAGGAGACAGGCATGGACATGTTCTGCTACCAATGCGAACAGACCGCCGGCGGCAAGGGCTGCACGACCGTGGGGGTCTGTGGCAAGGACCCCCCAACCGCGGCCCTCCAGGACCTGCTGGTCCACGCGACCAAGGGCATCGCCCAATACGCTCACCGAAGCGGGCAGCTTGGGGTCAGGGATCGCCCGGTGGACGTCTTTGTCATCGAGGCGCTGTTCAGCACGGTGACCAACGTGAACTTCGACCCCCGCCGGCTGGAGACGCTGCTCCGCAAGGCCTCAGACGTGCGAGACAAGGCCAAAACAATCTACGAGCAGGCCTGCCGACAGGCCGGCAAGACGCCCCAGAAGCTGTTAGGCCCCGCTCAGTGGCAGCCGGTTGAGGATTTGGACGGCCTGGTGGACCAGGGGGTCCAGGTGAGCGTCGTGGGCCGTCGCAACAGGCTGGGGGAAGACCTGGCAGGCCTTGGGGAACTGCTGCTGTACGGATTGAAAGGCATGGCCGCCTACGCCGATCACGCCCAGATCCTCGGCCAGCAGGATGACGACGTCTATGCCTACTTTCACGAGGCGCTGGACTTCCTGACGCGCGACGGGGCTGGGGCCCAGGAGAACCTGGCCATGATCCTGCGGTGCGGGGAAATGAACCTCAAGGTCATGGGACTGCTGGACGCCGCGCACACCGCCGCCTTCGGCTCCCCTACGCCGACGCCCGTCCGCGTCACGCCGTTGGCGGGCAAGGCCATCGTCGTTTCCGGCCACGATCTGAAGGACCTTGAGGCGTTGCTCCAGCAAACCGAGGGCAAGGGCATCCACATCTACACCCATGGTGAAATGCTGCCGGCCCACGGATACCCGGGCTTGAAAAAGTACAAGCACCTGGTGGGCAACTTCGGCGGTGCGTGGCAGGACCAGGCCAAGGAGTTCGAGGCGTTTCCCGGGGCGATCCTGATGACCACCAATTGTCTTCAAAGGCCGCGCGACAGTTACAAGGACCGCCTCTTTACCTCCGGCCTGGTGGCCTGGCCGGGGGTGCGGCACATCGCGGATCGCCACTTCGAGCCGGTGATCCAGGCCGCGTTGAAGGCGCCCGGATTTGCCAAGGACGAGCTAGCCAAGACGATCCTGGTCGGTTTCGGCCACAACGCCGTGATGAAGGTGGCCGACCAGGTCGTCGCGGCCGTCCAGAGCGGAGCGATCCGACACTTCTTCCTGATCGGCGGCTGCGACGGCGCCAAACCGGGCAGGAATTACTACACCGACTTCGCCCGGAGTGTTCCGAAGGATTGCGTGATCCTTACGTTGGCCTGTGGCAAGTACCGCTTCAACAAGCTGGAGTTCGGCGACATCGGCGGCATCCCGCGGCTGCTGGACGTCGGCCAGTGCAACGACGCCTACTCGGCCATCCAAATCGTCCTCGCCTTGTCCAAGGCTTTTAATCGGGACGTCAACAGTCTGCCGCTATCGTTGGTGTTGAGTTGGTACGAGCAGAAGGCCGTGGTCATCCTGCTTACGCTGCTGCACCTGGGCATCCGCAACATCCGCCTGGGTCCAAGTCTGCCGGCCTTCGTGTCCCCGGCGGTACTGAAGGTGCTGGTGGAAAAGTTCCACATGCAACCCGTCTCCACACCGGCGGAGGACCTGCGTGCGATTTTGGGTTAATAGGAGATGATTGCGACTTGCAATTAAGGTTAAGGCTTTGTACAGTTCCCCCTTTCCACTGGTATTCCGTTAGGACAGGAGAAGACAATGCCCCCCAGAACGATGACAATTGCCGAACTGAAGAAAGCACTTCGAGCGAAGGAGCGGGTAGTCGGGCGGTTGATATTGCGCCGCGGGAAGCTGGCGACAAGGTTGGCCTCCCTGGACCGCAAGATCCTTGCCCTCGGCGGGCAGGTTCCCTCGGTGGGGGGAGGGGCTGGTCCAAGGCGTAAAGCGGGTCGCCGCCGCCGCGCAACCGGCAAGCCGCTGGTGGAGTATATCGGGGCCGTCCTGGCCAAGTCCAAGGCGGGCATGCGGGCCAAGGACGTGACCAAGGCCGTCGTCAAGGCGGGTTACCCCACCGCCAGCAAGAGCTTCTACGGCATCGTCGCGGCGGCCCTGAGAGACACCGCCAAGTTCAAGCGCCTGGGCCGAGGCGTCTATACGCTGGTCAAGTAAGAGGCTCGTCCCGACTAGTTTCTTGGCCCGCGCGGAGCTGATGTCCGGGCGGACGATATCTGCAACCGCCATTTGGCCTGCCTTCAGGAGAAGCGGCGCCTGAAAATTTTCAGGCGCCGTGTTCGTTGACGGGTGGTGAGAAAGGTCAGAGGGGTGTTGGTCTATTTGCGGTCTTCGGGGGTTTCGGTCTTGGCCGCATCCCCCGTGCCACGGATGGCCCAACGGGCGAACCGCACGCGGACGTTGTTGGTCTCGTCCACCTTGACCACCACCTCGTCGTCGCGCACTTCGATGATCGTGCCGACGATGCCGCCGACGGAGGTGACCTTGTCGCCCTTCTTGAGGCTGGCCAGCATCTGCTTCCGCTTGGCCTCTTGTTTCTTGTTCCGCGAACGGCTGGACCACAGCAAAAGCAGCATCAGCGCGCCCAGGATCACGGGCAGGAGGAAACTGTCGAAGGGACCCCTGCTGACCGGCTTTTCCTTGGGGACGGGTTGCGATTCCGCTGCCGGCGAGGCTGTCTCGCCGGCGGGCTTGGGCGCAGACTGAAGCTCCTCTCCCTGGGCCGGTTGGGCTGGCTGCGTGGTCGTCTGGGTGCAGACACCCGCCGCCAGACATCCCAACGACACGACCAACATCAGGCTAATCCATTTCCTTGGAGACATGAATAAGGTCCTTTCCGTGCGATCCAGAGCCTCTGGGACGCATGTAGAGCGTGGATTGTGCCTTGTCCCCGTCAGGGCGTCAATCGTAAACCGTTTTCATCGTTTTCGTCTTCTCCTTCGGCTTCCTCGGCGCCGAGCCGCGCCAACCAGACCGAGGCGTCGGAGGTGAAAGTCTCCTGGGCGATGGCCCCGCGGATGGCGGCCAGGAAGGTGGAGAAAAAATGCAAGTTGTGGATGCTCACCAGCGTCGGGCCCAGCATCTCCCGGGCCTGGAAATAATGGCGCAGCGCCCTGCGCGAGAAGTGCCGGCAGGTGGTGCAATCGCAGGAGCTTTCCAGCGGGGTGTCGTCCTGGGTCCAACGGGCGTTGCGCAGGCGGACCTTTCCGGACCAGGTGAAGGCCTCGGCGTTGCGGCCGTTGCGGGTGGGCAGGACGCAGTCGAACATGTCCACCCCCGCCGCCACGGCGGCCAGGATGTCGGCCGGTTCGCCCACGCCCATTAAATATCGCGGACGATCGGACGGCAGCAGATTGTCGATCCACCCCAGCACCCGCCGGATTTCTTCTTTTTTCTCACCCACTGAGACGCCGCCGATGGCGTATCCGGGCAGGTCCAGCTTCACCAGCGCCGCGGCGCTGGCTGCCCGGAGGTCCTCGGTGCGCCGCCCTGCTGGATGCCGAACAGGGCCTGGGCGTGCCCGGCGGTGGCCACCGGTTGGCGGGCCCAGGCGTCCCGGCACCGCTGCGCCCAGTCGGCCGACCGTCGAACGGCCTGGGCCACGGCGGCTTTGTCGGCGTCGCCGGCGGGGCACTCATCCAACTGCATGATCACGTCAGCCCCCAGGCGGCGCTGGATCGTCATGGCGTCTTCGGGACTCAATCGCACGGTGCTGCCGTCGATGTGGGAGCGGAACACGACGGCCTGATCGTCGATGCGCCGCAGGGAGGCCAGGGAGAACACCTGGTAGCCGCCGCTGTCGGTGAGAATTGGGCCGTCCCAGGCCATGAAGCGGTGCAGCCCGCCGAGCTTTTCGACCGTTTCAGCCCCCGGGCGGAGCATCAGGTGGTACGTGTTGCTCAGCACCATCCGCACCCCGGAAGATCGGAGCTGCTCGGGCGTGACGCCCTTGACGCTACCGGCGGTGCCGACGGGCATGAACACAGGCGTGTCCACCTCCCCGTGCGGGGTGGACAATCGCCCTAACCGGGCCTTGCCGTCGGTCCGCGTGACCTGGAAGGCGAACATGCCCGCAGAAGATACGCCTCGTCGGCGGTTGCGGAAAGGGGAAAAGGCCGTCGGCGTCACCGGCCGGGGGGAGGGATCTCAACCGGCTCGGTCAGGTAAGGCAGGTAGATGCGAAACGTGCTGCCTTGACCGACCCCGCTGACGACTTCGATCCGCCCGCCGCTCTGCTGGACGAAGCCGTACACCGTGGACAGTCCCAGCCCCGTGCCATGGCCAATGGGCTTGGTGGTGAAGAAAGGATCGAAGATGTGCTGACGCGTCTGCTCGTCCATGCCGATGCCCGTGTCCGTGATGGACACCATGACGAAAGGCTCGGTGGGGGGGTCCGGTGGGGCGGCGGAATTTTCGGGGATAAGGTCGACGTTGGCGGTGGCGATGGTCAGTTGCCCGCCGTCGGGCATGGCGTCGCGGGCGTTGACGACGATGTTTGTGATGGCTTGTTGCATCTGCACCGGGTCGGCCCGTACCTGTCCCAGGTTCTCGGCCGGTTGGATCGACAGCTCGATGGCGTCACCGAGGAGCTTGTGGATCGGCTCGACCATCTCCCGGAGAGTCTGGTTGAGGTCGAGGATCTGCGGGTGGAGGGTCTGCTTGCGGCTGTAGGCCAGCAGTTGGCCCGTCAGCACCGCGGACCGTCGGGCGGCCTGGAGGATCTGATCGATGGGTTCGTACGTCGGATCGTCGAGGTATAGCCCGCGCAGCAGAAGCTCGGCGTAGCCTTGGACCACGGTGAGCTGGTTGTTGAAGTCGTGGGCGATGCTGCCGACGAGCCGGCCGACGGCCTCCATCTTCTGGGCCTGGCGGAGCTGCTCCTCCTTTTCGCGAAGCTGGGTGATGTCCTCGTGCTGACCGACGGCATAGATGACTTTCCCGGTCTCGTCCTTGACCGGGAAGACCGTGACATCCATCGTGTGCTTCTTACCGGTGGGCACGTTGACACATCCGGATTCGCCCACATCGTACTCGATCGTATGTCGATCCGTCCGACCCTCGGTGAAGACCTTCCGGAGGTTTTCCAAATATCCCCCTTCGATCACGATTCGGTCTCGGAAGAGGTTGTAGATGCCGATCGTCTGCTCGTCGGTGACACCCACGAGTCGGCGGCAGGCTTCGTTCTGACGCACGAGGGTCCCGCTGGCGTCGGTGATCCAGGTGGAGACCGGGCTTTGGTCGATGATGCTGCTCAGCATGCTCTCCGACTTGGCCAGGGCTTCCTCCGCCTGCTTACGGTCGGTGATGTCAGTGACCAGGCCCTCCAAGGCCAGCAGTTCCCCGGCCGGAGAAAAGACCCCGCGTCCCTGCTCCCAGACCCACTTGATCTCCCCCTGGCGGGTGATGATGCGGTAGGTGAGCTGGAAAGGCCGTTTCTCCGCCAAGGCCTCCTGGACGCGATCATAGACGTCGTCTTGGTCGTCGGGGTGGATGACGTTCCGTCCGTAGGAGACGACGCGGTTGCCGACAATCTCATCGGGCCGGTAACCGGTCAGCTCCAGGCCCCCCTCGCTGGCGAACTCCACGGTCCAGTCGCGGTTATTGCGGCAGCGATAGACCAGGCTTGGGATATTGCTGAGCAGCGTGGCCATCGTGCGCTGGCTTTCCCTCAGGGCGTCCTCCGTGGCCTTGCGGTCCGTGATGTCCTGGATCATCGCGACAACCTGTCGGACCACCCCGGACGCATCGCGCACCCCCGAAAGGTCCAGACGGCACCACACGACCCGGCCGCTCTTGTGGATATACCGCTTCTCCAAGCGGGCATGGGTCGCTTGTCCTTGACGGATCTGGTTAGCGGCGGCCCGGCTAACGGCGACATCGTCAGGGTGAGTGATCTGCGAGACGTACACGCCCCGTAACTCCTCCAGGCTGTAGCCGAGGATCTCCTGAACGGCGGAATTGGCGTCGATGGTCATTCCCTCGGCGTCGGCGATGACGATCCCGATCGGGGCCGTCTCGAAGGCGGTGCGGTATCGGTTTTCATCCCTACTCGGCCCGGTCATACAGCCGTGCTCCCTCGCGGGTTGGCGATAGGCATACCCGCGACCCATTTGGTGCATGAAGGAGACCTATTGGACTTTGCGCTGCCAAAGCGATTCGCCGGAGGTGAATCGCGGCCAGTCTCACAAGGCGGGATGATAACGAACCACCGCATTGGCAATGTGAATGTCAATAAGGCCGCAAAATCCCCGCTGCGGTCGCTTGGCTTTCTCAAAGTTTAGCGTACCGCCTCGTAGATGGCAAGGCAGCGGTGCAGCAGGCCCTCCATCTCGCTCAGCGGGATCATGGTGGCCGCATCGGACTTGGCCTCGGGCGGGTTGGGATGGGTCTCGATGAACAGGGCGTCGGCTCGAGCAGCCATCGCCGCCGCAGCCAGGAGGGGGGCGTCTTCCCTGTGCCCGCCGGAGCTGTTGCCCAAGGCGCCCGGCTCCTGTACCGAATGTGTCGCGTCGAAGGCCACCGGGGCGTATTGGCGCATGTGGGCCAGGCCGGCAAAGTCCACCACCAGCCGATTGTACCCAAAGCAACTTCCCCGCTCGGTGAGCAGGACCTGGTCGTTCCCGGCGGATCGAACCTTCTGAACGGCCTGCTTCATGTCCCAAGGGGCCATGAACTGCCCCTTCTTGATGTTGACGGCCTTGCCGGTTCTGGCCGCCGCCTCCAGCAAGTCCGTCTGGCGGCAGAGGAAGGCCGGGATCTGAAGGCAGTCCAGCACCGCCGCCGCCGGGGCCACCTGGGCGACCTCGTGCACGTCCGACAGCACTGGGACGGCCACCTTGTCGGCCACGCGGCCGAGCCACTCCAACCCCCGCTCCAGCCCCGGACCGCGGTAGCTGGCGGCGCTGGAGCGGTTGGCCTTGTCGTAGCTGGCCTTGAAGACATACCCGATTCCCAGCCGTGCACAAAGCTCAGCCAAAGCAGTGGCGACGTCCAGACACAGTTGCAGGCTCTCGGCCACGCAGGGCCCGGCGATGAGCGCCAACTGGCCGGCCCCGATCGTAACCGACCCGATGCGGCAGGTCCGCGCGTTGCTCACAGGAAGTCTCCTGCCCTCCAGGGCCACAATCCCCCGCTGGGCTGGACGGCGGGGACCACCAGCTTGATCCCTTGGGGGGCCACGGCAATGTCCAGCGGTGTGGAAGGCCCGATGTCGCCGTCGGCCTCCGAGGGGACGGGGCGGTCGGTCTCAATCCGCACGTGCCGCACGCGGCGATAGAGCACGTCGCCCTTGAGAGGATGGCGGCGCAGCAGCGTCCAGGCGGCGTGCAGCATCAGAGCGGACTGCTCACGGCAGGAAAAGATGACCAGGTCCAGCAAGCCGTCGTCGTAGCGCGCGTCGCGGCAGATCCGCAATCCCACGGCGTAGCGGGAGATGTTCCCCACGAACGCCAGCCCGAAGTCGTCGAAAATCTCCTGGCCGTCGGCCACGATTTTCATGCGGGGAAAATCGTGCTCCCAAAAGGTCCGCCAGATCGGCCAGAAGTAGCTCAGGTGCGAGATGTGCCCCGTGCGGACGGCCGTCAACCGACGGACCACCTCGCCGTCGAATCCCACACCGATAATCAGCAGGAAGTTGTGCCCGTTGACCGTGCCCACGTCGCAGCCGACGACCTGGCCGGTCTGGAGCACTTGGACGATCCGCCACGGCTCGGAGGGCATGTGGAGTTCCTTGGCCAGCAGGTTCTCCGTGCCCACCGGGCAGGCCAAAATGGGTACCGCGGTGCCCGCCAGCCCGCTGGCGACTTCGTGCACGGTGCCGTCGCCTCCCCAGACCACCACGGCCGACGCCCGGCCGGGCAGGCCGCGCACGTAGCGCGTGGCGTCATCGGGGCCGCGGGTGGTGTATTCCACCCAATTCATTCCCACCTCGGCCATGGCGACGCGAAGGTCGGCCAACAGAAGCTGCCTACCCCCGTAGCCGCTATGCGGGTTGATCACCAGGTGGACCGGCAAGTTCCTGTCAATCCCTGCCATCCCGTTGCCTCTGCGCAAGAGTTGCAGCCGCCGGGCGCGCCGCTATAATACCCGATTTGCCGAAGCGGGCCAACGATCCGGCATCGACGCCGACCCGCGTCTGGCTCCAGGAGACTGCCGCATGGAACAAACTTCGACGACGGACGTTATATCGGCTATCTTCGCCAAGGACACCTGGACGGCTGAGGATTATGGGGAACTCCTCAAGCAGCTTCCCGCCACCACCTCCGAAGGCAGGAAAGTACAAATCCTGCTCCTGGAGGCCGACGCCACTAACCCGTCCCCCAAGGGCGCCGCGGCGGTCAAGGTGGGCATCATCCGCTACATGCTCTGTAGGTTCTCCAAGGCGCTGGAGGCCTTCGTTGACGCCACCGACAACCGTGATCGTCGCTACTTCCAGGCCTTGTGTTACAAGAACCTGTTCCAGTACGACAAGGCCCGAGAGGAGCTAGAGCGGGCCAAGGCCAAGGGCTTCGATGAAGTGGAAATCGACCTGGAACTGGCTGAGGTCAATGCCCTGACCGGTGCGGCCCAGGGGGCCCGCACGCTACTGTCGAAGCTGGAGGGCAAGGTCGGGACGTCGGCCAAGTTCCTCTATGTCCGCGGACTGGCGGATGAGCTGAACGGTTTTGGGGAGCGGGCCGCTCAGGCCTATGCCGCAGCCAGGACCGCCGATCCTTATTTTGCCCCCGCGACGTTCCGCCTGGCTTACTACTGCGACCTGCACGGCGACGACGAGCAGGCCGTCAAGCTCTACAAGGAGTGCCTGTCCCATCCGCCGGTGTACGCCAACGCCTTGCTGAACCTGGCGGTGATCTACGAGGACCTTGGGCAGTACGACAAGGCTGCCGGCTGCCTCACCCGGCTCCTGGCCGTTCAGCCCAACCACGCCCGCGCACGGCTGTTCCTCAAGGACGCCAGGGCCTCACGGACGATGTACTACGACGAGGAGCAGGCCAAGCGAATCGCCCGGCGCAACGCCGTGCTGGAGATCCCCGTCAGCGACTTTGAGTTATCCGTCCGGGCCCGCAATTGCCTCAAGAAGATGAATATCCGCACGCTAGGCGACCTGGTCCGCACCACCGAGGCCGAACTGCTGGGCTACAAGAACTTCGGTGAGACCTCGCTGAAGGAGATCAAGGACATGCTCACGGCCAAGGGATTGCGGCTCGGCCAGGCGCTGGAGGAGACCGACCTCCAGGCCGGTCGGGTGGACGCCCAGGCGGCCCGGGCTCGCAACGAAGGCATCCTAGCCACGCCCGTCGATCAGATCGAGTTCTCCGTGCGGGCCCGCAAGGCGCTGGAGAGCCTCCGCGTCGCCACCCTTGGCCATCTCATCGGCAGGACCGAGGCGGACCTGCTGGCCTGCAAGAACTTCGGACAGACCAGCCTGAACGAGGTCCGCCAGCGCCTGGCGGAATATGGCCTGCACCTGCGCGAGGCGAACTGACTGCGGCACGGAATGCCATCCCGACAAACCATCACCCGCCTCCGAAGGGCCCGCCCCACGGGCCCCCAGGCCGCGGCGCCCATCGCCCTGCTGGCCGCAGGGATGATGATGGTCGCCAGCCTGCTCGCCAGTTGCGCCCGAGAAAGGGTGACCTGGCAGCAGCCCCTGTCGCTGATCAACGTGCCCATCATCCGCGTGAGGCTGACGGCCTTGCCCGTGGACTCCACGACGCTGGCCAGCACGAGCGGCTACCGCCTCTGGGTGGACGCCAAGGCGATCAGCCAGTCCGCCGGGCTCATGCCCGTCACCACCGTGCGACGCCGCGACGGCAGGTGGTCCTTCAACGCCCTGGCGGCCAAAGGGCAGCAGGCGACGCTGGAGCCCCTGGGCGGCATGCTGCGGGTCGGTCAGACGTTTTATCGCGGCCGATTGCGACTGCTGGCCGCCGGCGACCAGTTTTTCATCCTCAACGATGTGGACCTGGAGAGCTACCTGGCCGGCGTGCTGGGCAAGGAGCTGTATCCCGCCTGGTCGCCCACGACCTACCAGGCCTTGGCTGTGGCCGCCCGGACGTTCGCCCTCTACCATATGAAGACCACCGGGTTGGGCAAGGACTTCGACGTCGGCGACGACCAGGGTTCGCAAGTGTATGGTGGGTCTTCGGCCGAGACGGAAAAGGCCTGGCAGGCCGTGCGAGCCACCCATGGACAGGTGCTGACCTATGGCCCGGCGGGCCAGGAACGCATTTTCTTGGCCCAGTATTCTTCCTGCTGCGGCGGCGTGGTCAACCCCGCTTCGGTTCTGCGGGTGTCTCCAGCCATTCCGCCCCTGGCCGGCGGGCAGCGGTGCGATGACTGCCGCTACTGCCCCCTGTTCCGCTGGGGACCGGTGCGCATCCCCAAGGATGAGGTTTTCCGTGCCACGGCGCAGGTCTATCCTGCGGTCGCCGGTCTGGGGGGCCTGGCCACCATCAAGACCGACCTCAAGCACTCCCTTCGGCCGGCCCGTGTGGGTGGACCTGGTCGGCACCCATGGCCGAAACGTCCGCCTTAGGGCTGAGGACCTCCGCTTGGCCTTGATCCGCAGCTCCCTTTTCCAGGGCAAGCAGATCGCCTCGATGAACTGCCGGATCGTGGACGTCGGGGGGGCGATAGAGTTTGCCGACGGCAGGGGCTTCGGCCACGGCGTCGGCCTGTGCCAGTGGGGGGCGCAAGGCAAGGCCGATCGAGGCTGGAAGGCTGAGGAGATCCTGAAGTTCTATTACCCCGACTCGACCCTCCTGCCGGCCTACTAGGGTTCCAGCAGGATGGCGGCGGTGGCGTTGATTCGCCTGTCGGCATTTCGTTAGAATGAAACCGGAGAGCGGCTGCGGTTTTTTGTCCTTTAATCGGCCGGGCCGCGGGATGTGACCTCGGACGGGAGACGCTTCATGGTAGGAGTTGGTTTGACTTCTAAGGACGTAGCGCAACTGGCCAGCACGGCCGAGTTGATGGACCGGTTGTGGGCGCCGTGCCGGATGGGCTGCCCCGTCCACGCCGACGTGCGGTTGTACCTGGAGTGCATCGCCCAGGGGCGCTTCATCGACGCCGTCGACGTGATCCGGCGCCACCTGGCCTTTGCCTGCGTTTGCGGGCGGGTCTGTCACCATCCCTGCGAGGCCAACTGCCGCCGGAGCGACGTGGACTCGGCCGTGGCCATTCGTGAGCTGAAGCGCTTCGTGGCCGAGCGGGCCGGCGGCAAAGCCCCGACGGTTCACAAGGCCGCCGCGCAGAATCGCCAGGCGGTGGCCATCCTCGGGGCGGGCCCAGCCGGTCTGGCGGCGGCGCTGGAGCTGGCCAAGGAGGGTTACCGGCCAACCGTCTTTGAGAAGCACCCCCGCGGGGGCGGCATCCCCGCCACGTCTATCCCCGTCTACCGCCTGCCGCGCGACGTGGTCCAGATGGACGTGGACTGGATCTGCGCCCACGGGGTGAAGCTGGTCACGGGGGTGGAGATCGGCAAGGACAAGACCATCGACCAACTCCTGGCCGAGGGCTTTTCGGCCGTGCTGGTTGCCACGGGCCTGTCGCGCAGCCGTCCGCTGCCCATGCCGGGTGACGAGGGTCCGGGCGTGCTGGGGGCGCTGGAGTTCCTCACGGCGGCGGCGTTCGAACGTCCGCCCGCGTTGGGCAAGGACGTGCTGGTGATCGGCGGCGGCAACGTGGCCGTGGACGCCGCGCGGATGGCCGTACGGCTGGGGTCCCAGCGCGTGCGAATGATGTGCCTGGAGACCCGCGAGGAGATGCCCGCCTTCCCCTGGGAGCAGACTGAGGCCCTTGAGGAAGGCATCGCTTTTCTCCACCGCCGCGGGCCGACGGAGGTGCACCGGTCCTCCGGGCGGATCACGGGTGTGTCCACCCGCCTGGTGACGCGCGTGTTCGACGAGAACAAGCGGTTCGACCCGCGCTACGACGACAGCGACACCTCGAAGGTGGACTGCGACACGGTGATCCTCGCCATCGGCCAGGCGGCCGACTTTGGCTTCCTGGCCGGCGGCCGCGTGGGCCGGAATGCCCGCGGCCTGCTGGAGTACGACCCCGCCACGTGCCAGACGAACGTCCCTGCCGTGTTTGCGGCTGGGGAGATCGTGACGCCGCCCGGCTCGGTCGTCGAGGCCTGCGCCAGCGGGCGGCGGGCGGCCAAGGCGGTGGACCTTTTTCTCCGTGGCCAGCCGGTCGTGCTGGACGATTCGCTGCCGCCCTACATCGGCAAGATCGATTCGGTCACGGGCGATCTGGTCCGCAAGGTCCGCCGCGAGCCCGTGGCTGCCGAGCCGCCGGAGGTTCGCAAGACTTGCTTTGCGGAGGTGGATCACAGTTATCGGCCGTCGGCGGCCTTGCATGAGTCGCGCCGCTGCATGGGTTGCGGGTCCGGGGCGGAGGTGCTGACCGATAAGTGTGCTACCTGCCTGACGTGCCTGCGCGTCTGCCCGTTCGACATCCCCCAAGTGACTGACGTGGCCCGCATCGACCCGGCCCTGTGCCAGGCCTGCGGCATCTGCATCGCCGAGTGCCCGGCCAACGCCATCGTGCCCCGCGGGAGGGCGCCCGACTGGATCGGCAAATTGACGGCCGATGCCCTGGCTCAAAGCCGAAACAATCCCAGGATCGTCGCCTACGTCTGCGGCCATCTGGGAAACGAAGACGACTGGCTGGGCCGAAGCGAAGGCGCCCCGGGCGTGAGAGAGATTTACCTGCCCAGCATGGGCGCGATGTCCACCGGGGACCTGCTGAGGGCCTTTGAACAGGGGGCCGACGCGGTGTTCCTGGTCACCTGCCAGGACGCCGCCGAGCGGTACCCCTCGGCCACGGTCCGCCTGCGCAAGAGAGCGGCCCAGGCCCGCGTGATGCTCAAGGCGGCGGGGATCAAGGGCGACCGGCTCCAGATGTTCGAACTGACGCGGTTTGGCCGCTCGGCCGTCCGCGAGACGCTTACCGAGGCCGCCGCCAGGCTGACCGCTGCCAAGAGCAAGACCAAGTAACCTCCAGGTTCGGAGAGCAAGATGATTGTCGCCAAGAAAAAGCTCATCAAGGAGATCATGGAAAGCCTTACCGACTGCCATCGCGTGCTCATCATCGCCTGCGGCAGTTGCGTGACGGTGTGCCTTTCGGGTGGAGCCAAGCAGGCGGAGGAACTGGCCAGCCAGCTCCGCCTGGCCACCCGGGCCGCCGGACGGGAACTGACCGTGGATACCGATTGCATGGAGCGCCAGTGCGACCGCGAGTTCACGAGCCAGCTCACCCACGATCCGAAGGACTACGACGCGGTGCTGTCCGTCGCCTGCGGCGTGGGCGTGGGCTTCATGAGCGAGCTGTTCCCCCAATTGCGCATGCTGCCGGGGCTGAACACCACCTTCTATGGCGCCGGCGTGGCCGACGGCGTGTGGGAGGAATACTGCTACGGCTGCGGGGACTGCGTGCTGGCGCTGACGGCCGGGGTATGCCCCATCGCCCGCTGCTCCAAGAACCTGATCAATGGACCCTGTGGGGGCACGACCAAGGACGGCAAGTGCGAGGTGTCGGCCGAGATGGACTGCGGCTGGCACCTGATCTACGAGCGGGCCAAGGCCGCCGGACGGCTGGAGCAGCTTCGGGTGATCCAAAAACCCCGCGACTGGGCCAAGGACCGCAGCGGTGGGGTTCGGCGGCTGATTCACAAGGAACTGACCAAGGAGGACCGCTGATGGGCGAGCCGGTCAGTAAGCTTCAGGCGGCCCTGGAGTCGGGGCGATTCGTCGTTACGGGCGAGATCGGTCCGCCCAAGGGCGTCAACGTGGGGCACTGTTTGCATGAGGCCGAAAAGTACCTGAAAGGCACGGTCGTGGCCGTCAACGTGACCGACCTCCAGACGGCCGTGATGCGCCTGGGGTCGCTGGCCGTGTGCAGCCTGCTGGTGCAGCGCGGCATCGAGCCGATCTTCCAGATGGTCTGCCGCGACCGTAACCGCCTGGCGCTGGAGAGCGACCTGCTCAATGCCTACGTGCTGGGCATCCGCAACGTCCTGGCGCTGACGGGCGACCACGTGGCCTTGGGCGACCACAAGGATGCCAAGAGCGTCTTCGACCTGGACTCCGTGGGCCTGCTCCAGGCGATCACCACCTTGGAGGGCGGCCACGACATGGGCACCGACGCCAAGGGCGCCCCCAACGTGCTGGAAGAGTCACCGAAATTCTTCGCCGGCTGCTGCGTCACGCCCTGCGCCGAGGACGTGGAGATGCAAGTCATCAAGCTGGAGAAAAAGGTCGCCGCCGGCGCGCAGTTCGTCCAGACCCAGGCCGTGTACGATCCGGCCGCGTTTGAAAGTTTCATGAAGCGCATCGAGCACCTCAAAACGCCCGTGCTGGTGGGCATCGTGATGCTCAAGTCGGCGGGCATGGCCAAGTACATGAACAGTTCCGTGCCCGGCGTGTCGGTGCCGGACGTGCTCATTAAGCGATTGACCGACTGCTCCAAGGACGACCGCGAGAAGGTGTCCGTGGAGATCTGCGGGGAGCTGATCCGGGCGATGAAGCCCCTGTGCCAGGGTGCCCACCTGATGACCCTGGGCTGGGACCACCTCGTGCCCGACATCATCAAATCCGCGGGATTGGCGTAGCTCTGGCAGGGGACTAGCGGAGTACTAGAGTAGTACGATTCTGGGAATGTAAGGTGGAAGAAATGCGAACCCATACTCAGTCAGTATGCGTGGTTACTCTAGATCAGGGAGTTCCCTGATGAACGAGCGTTGACCTGGGCACCAGTCGGCTACCCAACCGGGAACCTTCTCTTCGTTGACTTCCAAGACGAAGCTCCTCAGATTGTCAACGGTAGCACGCTGAGCTAGGTAGGACTTTAGCCGAGGCTGCGCGCGTATGACGCCACCGTATTTCACAACATACTGGTCCACAGAGAACTTGATGAACTCATAGCATAGGTTCAGGATATGCCTGTTCTCTGCCTTGCTAGCATCTTCTGGGATCCCTGCATATGGGTCTTCGAGTAGCTTCCGTACTGGTGGGTATTTTAGGATTCTTCCACAGGTCGTATCGTCGAGCGGACCATAACGCAGACACAGCACCATGCAGAAGAGTTCGATCATTACATCCCGCATGTTGTTGATCACTATACCAAGGAGATACTTGTCGTCTTTGCTTAACGCGCTCTCTACTAGGTAAACATCGTTGACGAGAGGTTTCCCTGAAGCGTCGAGTTTAATTTTTCCCCGTTTTCCGAGCCGTTCTATGGCTTCTGCCCTGTTCCGCTGGAAGGACACTTTTTGGTGATCGATTGTCATCGAGATAGCGTGGGCAAGAAGGTACTGGGGTATACTTGGCGCCCCTTCCTCCATGTAGCCCTCGATACCCGCCTTTGGTGGGTTCGCAGGCGCGCTGCACATCTCCTCCCAATACTTGCTGTTAGGGTGCGTAAGAAATGCCGTCCCGTAGTAATGGTCATCATCGAAGATGTGAAGGCCCCCGCGCAGAGTCTCATGGGACCAGCCTATGAATGCTAGCCACTCTTGGGCAAGTGCTTGATTGTCCACGATCCGATATCTCTTCTTGCCTGGAGATACCTGGTACTCTGCTGGGCGGAACCACGGAGTTTTCTGACCAAAGCTACGGAACCCATCGAACTGGCCATCCTTCCTCTCGTAGAACCACTTAACGCTATACCTCTGAAAACTTTCCTGTAACTTTTTCTGCTCCGGGGTATTTGATTTTAGGCTACGGGCCGTCATTGGGTTCTGGTCATTACTGCTGAAGATGATCTTCTCGAGGAATTCCTGTGACTGGTTAGCGATGACCTTTACCTGGACACGTACCTTGTCCCGGAAATCCTCCTTATCCTTCTCGGACAGGTCCAGGTACGCGCGAATCAGAGAGAGTAGTGTCTGACAACCGTTAACAACTTGTGGTGCCTTAAGGTGTACCTCCTTCTGCTTTCCTCCTGGTAGATCAGAGTATGTGAACTGTCTGCAGACAATTAGAATGCCGTTGTTATAGTCGTGGAAATTCCGCCTGCCGGATGGGTTCAGTAGGGTATTTTGTATGCGTTTGTTGGTCGGCGAATTGCGTATCTCTGCTCGGACATTCCAGTCAACTATGTTCCATTGGTACTTTTCCCAGGCATTTACAAGGTCTATGGCTCTGGCAAAGCACAAGGGTGATGATCGCCTAAGCAAGTCTTTGTCTGGATCTTCGATCGTAAGTGTGACTGACATGTTGTCCACAGAGACCTGCGGAGTAAACAATAACTCGTTGAACTTCTCCCAGTCCCAAAGAAGGAGTTCAACCCCGTCACTTTCCAACTGATTGTACTGATTCCTAAAGTAGTTCTCCGCTTGCCCCGTAAGCTCTCCAAAAATTGCCAGTGCCGCCTGAAGACGAGTGTCCTTGGGCCAGGTTTGAAGACTCTCGTGGTATTCTTTCTTGAAGTGCTTTAAAGCCAGGGGGGCCTTAGCATAAGTACCTACCTCATCCGTGACGTATTTGATCCCCGTAAGAAGTTCTTCAACTGCGCTGCGATCATATTGATGAGGTTTATCCTCGGTCTCAAGAGAAACACGTTCTGGGCATTTGCATTGCGCTATCGTAAACACAGGCACATCCGACCGACAAAAATCGATACCCCATTCATTTTGTCCATCTGTCACCGCGAAGCCTGATGCGGTCGACGAGAATACTTGAGCTGTTTCGAGCACAAAGGCTCTGTGTATATCACACTCCTCCTCTCCCATCAGGCGGTCCAACTCACTGAGAAGAGTGCTTTTTAAACTCCTGTATTCTGTTTTCCGTTCCTTTTGCTTTTCTTGAGAAGACATGGTTTGCCTAACTCCCCTTTCCTATGGTTGGTAGTCCCAAGGTTTGTTCCCAAGCTTTTTGGATGATGCCGAGGATCCAAAAGCGCTGCAAGCGACAGAATGAGATAGATTGCCCCCCGGCACTCATAAAGTAAAGGGATAAAAACTACGGCGTCCGGACATCCCTGTCCGGACGCCCATCCATGATTTACTCTATCGCGCCGTTTTCCTTCGGCGCACCAAACAGTGGCGCCTTTCAGGCGATCTGGTCTGTAATCAGTTCGATGACTCCAGATGCTGCCAGGGACTTGCTCCCCATCGGGCTCATCCACTCCAGCTTTCCGCTCTTGGCGAGCAAAGCTTCCATCCGCTGCACGGCCAGGATGACGGAGGAATGGTTCTTGCCCATGGCCTGGCCGATCTCGGGGTAGCTCATCTGCGTATGGCGGCGGGCCAGGAACATCGCGACCATCCGGGCGGCGGAGACGGTCTTGGTCCGTCGGGAGGAGTGGATGTCGGCCGGGGTGATGCCGAAGAACGCGGCCGTGACGGCCTCGATGTCGCCCAGCGTGATGGCGCTGTCGGTGCGGGCCAGATGGTCGGCCAGCGCCTGGCCCGCTAGGTCCACCGTGACTTTCCGGCCCTCCAGCGCCGCGGTGGCCGCCAGCTTCACCAGCGCGCCTTCCATCTCGCGGACCGAGCCGCGGATGTGCCGCGCGACGTACTCGAGGGCGTCGTCGTCGGCAGAAAGCTTCATCGCCTTGGCCTTGCGGCGGAGGATTTCCATCCGCGTGGCCTGGTCGGGCGGGTCGATCTTGACGACCATGCCCGCGGCGAAGCGGCTGACGAGCTGGGCGTTCAGCTCGCCCACGAGTTGCGGCGGGGCGTCGCTGGCCATCACCACCTGCTTGCCCGCGGCCTCGATGGTGTTGTAGGTGTGCAGGAACTCATCCTGCGTGGCCTTCTTGGCCGCCAGGAAATGCACGTCGTCGATGGCCAGCAGGTCCAGCCTTCGGTAGCGGGCGCGGAACTCGTCGGTCTTCTTGGCCCGCAGGGCCGTGATGAACTCGTTGGTGAACTGCTCGCCGGTGACGTACCGCCATGCGATCGGCCTGCCGCTGTGCTGCTGACGGACGACGGCGTTGCAGATGCCCTGGAGCAGGTGCGTCTTGCCCACGCCGCAAGGACCGTGGATGAACAGGGGATTGAAGGGCGCCTTGTCGCCCCCGATCACAGCCAAGGCCGCCGAATAGGCCAAACGGTTGCCCGAGCCGACGACGAAGTCCTTGAGGCTGTACTTCAGCTCGGTCTGGCTCGTCGAAAGGCGCGGGCGTGACAGGCCCTGAGTGGCCTTGGAGACTATTTCGGCCTGGACGTCCAGGTGGCTGCGGCGGAGCTGGCCCGTCAGCGAGGGGTCGATGGTGACGACGACCGCGGCCTCCCGGCCGGTGCACTGGGATGCGGCGGAGGCAATGTCGGACTGGTAGTGTGTTTCTATCCAGTTAGCTACAAAGGGGTTAGGAACTGCGACCTTGACGCGCCCTTCCTCCAGACTGATCCGCGTACCGTGCTTGAACCACGCGTTGAACTTCCCCGGACCGATCCGGTCCTGCAATGTCGCCAGCACCTCGTTCACCACACGGCTATCGGCGCAGACCACATCCGTGACACTAGTCATGTCTGATCCCTCGTAGAACGGCGGGGATGACGCGCTCAGCGGCCAGGAACGGCGGCCGCTATGGTGCCAGGAAAATTCAGCTTTGGCACCAGAACCTTACTTCCACATGCTTCAATTTGCTGCAACGTGCTCCGACGTGATGAACTTTATCGCTGCTTTTTTTTGCGGTCAACGGCAAAGACGCCACTTTGTTATCCACACCTTCCAACACTTGACGTTTCGTAAAGTTGGGGCGCAAAAAAAACTTTCATCCACAGGTTGTTCACAAAACGCTACCGATCCGCGCCCGCGGCGAGGTCGCGGAGCATGACGTAGGCCCATTGCCGTCGCGTGACGCGGTAGCCTTCGGACACATAGACGCGCATGGCGAAGACGTTTTGATCGTCCACGGCCAGATCGATGCACTCCAGGCGTCGCGCGCGGGCGTCGTGGGCGGCGTGGCGCAGCATCCGCCGACCGATGCCCTGCCCGCGAAAGCGCGGGATCACACCGAGGTAGATGATCTCGGCAGAATTCCTCGTCGCCGAATCGTTCATCAGCACGCAACCGGCCGCGGTGCCGTCCACGTCCACCAGCCACCACGATTGGGGACGGAAGACGCCGCTGGACTTGTGGCAGGCGATCACGTCGTCGATGCTTCGCACGCCGGTGAGCATGGGACAATCCAGCGAACCCTCATACGTGGCGGCGATCACTTGGCCGAGTTCCTCCGGGCTGAACTGCTCCGCCCAGCGCCACCGCAATCCCGCACGTTCCTCCACGGCGGCTCCCGCCAGGCTCACCCTCATGTGCACGAGTCTGGCCAGGGGCGCAAAACCCGCCGCCTGGACCATGGCCAGGTCGGCGTCGTGACCGTCCTCGACCATGACTTGGACCAGCAACGCCCCGTCCTGCAACCCTTGCAGTGCCGCTGAGCGCGCGACAGCGGCCAGGGCCTGGCGGTCCACGCCGGGAGCCTCGGCGGGGCTGTGGAGCAGCAGGGCACTCCGGCCGGGGTTGTGCACCACCATCGCGGCGGCGACGCACTGTCGGCCGGCCAGCGCCCACCAAAGGTCGCCTTGGCGCTGGGGGCTGCGCAGGAGCTGTTGCAGCGCCTCGGCCCGGGAGGCGATGAGCGCGTCGTTCCTGGCCCCTGCCAGCAGGAACTGAAGGGCCTGGCGCTGAGCGTCGGGCGGGACGGGTGCCACGGTGACAGGCTGGCTCATCGTGGCATGGATCGTATCGCCGGTAAGCGGGGAAGAAAAGTCGCAGCCCCTTGGCGCGAGGTGAGCGGCCGTTGACTTTTGGGGTCTTGGGCCTTAGGGTTGAGGTTGGTGGCGGCCGTCGCGGTCGCGGACCAGGAGTAAAGCCATGAAATCCTACGCAGCGGGCCTGCTGGCAGCGGCCATCCTCATCGCCGGCGTCGAAGGGGCAAGAACCGCCCCCAAGCCGTCTGAGATTCCCCGCTATTGGCAGCTCGACGCCACCTTCCAAGACCTCCTGCCCATCCAGGTGAAGATCCCTCCCGAAACGAGCCCGCGGACGTTCTGGTACCTGCGATACCAGGTGACCAACAACACCGGGCAGGACCGCGTCTACGTGCCGGAGTTCCTTCTTTACACGGACACCGGCCAGGTGCTCCGCGCCTGGCACAGCACGCCTGCTTCGGTCTTCCAGACCATCAAGGAGCTGTACAACGACCCGTTGCTGCTGGACGTCTCGGGCATGGCGGGCAGCTTGCTTCAAGGCCAGGAGAACGCCAAGGAAGGCGTGGCCATCTGGACCGATCTTGACCCCAACGCCGGGGCGTTCGACGTGTTCGTCAGCGGCCTGAGCGGTGAGACGATGGAGTTCCAGCTTCCCAAGCCCGTCCGCGTGGTGGACACCGACGCCTTCGGCAAGGAGGTCGAGGTCGTCAAGACCAAGATTCTCCTATCGAAGACGCTGAAACGCCACTACGTCATCCCCGGCGAGGCCGCCAGCAGGCCGATGGGGGCTGCCCACTTTACAGACCAGGAGTGGGTGATGCGCTGAGGGGGATAGGGGGGTGTTTCCATTTTTTTCTCAGTCCTGGGACGGTGCCGCGTCCTGGTATTCTGGACCTAGTTGAATCACTCCGCCGGCCGTCGATTTTCGTTGACGGTGCCTCCAAGTCAGCCTTAACGTACCCCCTTCCCGACGGGGTTTTAATTTCGAGTCCCGTCCCAGGAGACCGATGCGTGCCCGCAGAGAGTAAGGACTGGCACGTTCTGACGGCTGCTCAGGCCGCCCAGGCCGTCGCAAGCGACTCATCCCGCGGCCTGGAGGACGCCGAGGCTGCGCAGCGGCTGGGGAAGTTCGGCCTAAACGTCCTGCCGGAAAGCGCCAAAAAGACGTTTTTGGGTATGTTTCTGGGCCAATTCAAGGACGTGCTGGTGCTGATTTTGATCGCCGCCTGTGGGGTGTCGTTCCTGCTGGGGGAGATCACCGACGCGGTGGTCATCCTGGCCATCCTGGTGCTCAACGCCGTGCTGGGGGTGTTCCAGGAGCACAAGGCCGACAAGGCGCTGGAGGCCCTCAAGAAGATGTCCATGCCGATCTGCGAGGTTCTGCGGGGCGGCAGGCAGCTCCAGGTGGCCTCCAGCGACGTGGTGCCCGGCGATGTGGTGATCCTGACCGACGGGGACGCCGTCCCGGCCGACATGAGGTTGCTGGAGGCCCACAACCTTCAGATGGATGAAGCCAGCCTGACCGGCGAATCGGTGGCCGTGGAGAAGTCCACGGACCCCTTGCCGGCCGCGACCGACCTGGCAGAGCGGGCCAACATGGCCTACGCCGGCACGCACGTCACCTACGGGCGCGGGCAGGGTGTGGTGGTGGCCACGGGCATGGAGCGGCAGATCGGGCACATCGCCGCCATGCTCCAGCAGGAACCGGCCACCGTGACCCCCTTGCAACGCAACCTGGCCGGGCTGGGCAAGCTGCTGGGGGTGCTGACGCTGACGACCTGCGCGGTGATGTTCCTCGCCGGACTGACGTGGGGCCTGCTGCGTCCCGGCGCCTACACCCGTCTGGAAGTCGTGCAGCGGATGTTCATGACGGCCGTGAGCCTGGCCGTGGCCGCGATCCCCGAGGGATTGCCCGCCGTGACCACGATCGTGCTGGCGTTGGGTGTCTATCGCATGAGCCGCCGCAACGCCATCATCCGTAAGCTCCCAGCCGTGGAGACGCTGGGCTGCGCGACCACCATCTGCACCGACAAGACCGGCACGCTCACCGAGAACCGCATGACCGTCACGCGGGCCGTCACGGCCGAGGAGATTTTGGCCGGTAAGTCTTCCCCTTCCTCCCAGGCCCGCGCCGACCTGCTAACCGTGGCGGCGCTGTGCAATGACGCCCGCGTCGAGCCCGACGGCCAGCGATTCGGCGAGGCCACCGAGCTGGCGCTGGTGGAATACGTCAACCGCCAAGAAACCGGCGCAGGGGAGCTTCGCCGGCGGTTCCCCCGCGTGGCGGAGCTGCCCTTCAGCTCCGCGCGGAAGCTGATGTCCACCCTGAACCGTTTTAACAAAGACGGCCGGACGCGCCTGATGGTCAAGGGCGCCCCGGACGTCCTGCTGCACCGTTGCACACACTCCCTGGCCGGTGGGCGCGCTTGTCCGTTGTCGCAAGAGCAAAAGAATCTTATCCATCGGGAGCTGACGGCCATGGCCGGGTCGGCCCTGCGGGTGCTGGGCTTTGCCTGGCGCGATCTGGACAAGGAAGGGCGGATCGAACCGGCGGATGAGAACGGCCTGGTCTTCGTGGGGCTGATGGGCCTGATCGATCCGCCGCGGCCGGAGGCCAGACCCGCGCTGGAGGAGGCCCGCTCGGCGGGCATCTCCACGATCATGGTCACGGGCGACAACGCCGCCACCGCCCGAGCCATCGCTGAGCAGCTTGGCATGCTGGGGGAAGGCGAGGAGGTCGTAGCGGGCGGTGAGCTTGAGGCGATGAGCGACGAGGAACTGCACAGGCGGATCGGGAGGATTCGCGTCTTTGCCCGCGTGCATCCCGAGCAGAAGCTCCGGATCGTCCAGGCCCTTCAGGACCGGGGCGAAGTGGTGGCCGTCACGGGCGACGGCGTGAACGACGCTCCGGCCATCAAGCGGGCGGACATTGGCCTGGCCATGGGGATCACCGGCACCGACGTGGCCAAGGAAACGGCCGACATGGTCCTGGCCGACGACAACTTCGCCACGATCGTCCACGCCATCGAGCAGGGCAGGGCGATCTTCGACAACATCCGCAAGTTCGTGCTCTACCTGCTGGCCTGCAACCTGGGGGAGGTCTTCGTGGTGTTTTTCCCCATCCTGTTGGGGTTTTCCTCCCCGCTGTCGCCCGTGCAGATCCTGCTGATCAACCTGATCACCGACGGTCTGCCGGCCCTGGCGCTGGGCGTGGACGCCCCCGATCCCGGCGTGATGCGCCGCAAGCCGCGGCACGCCCGCGAGGGCGTCGTCGGCGGCCTGCACCTGAAGGTGATCCTGTTCAACGCCGTCTTCATCGCCGCGGCCGTGATCCTGAGCTTCCTGGCCGGCAAGCGGTGGGACCTGCCGCTGGGCCGGGAAGACAGGGTGGCCGAGACCATGGCCTTTATCACGCTGGCCCTGGCGGAGTTGTCCCGCGCGTACAGCTTCCGCAGCGAAACTCGGAATTTCTGGCGGATCGACCCGCGAACCAACCCTTCACTCCTGCTGGCGATTCTTGTCAGCGCCGTCATTGCGGTCTCCACCGTGCTGGTCGGTCCGTTGCGGGGCGTGTTCGGCACGGAATTGTTGAGCGGGCGGCAGTGGGGGATTGCGGTGGCCTGCTCGTTGATCCCCCTGGCGGCCTACGAGGCCTGGAAGGCCCTTGGCAGGCCGTCCGTGAAAAAAGAAGCCTGATGAGGATTTCCCGGGCTTCATCGACAGTAGAAAGGCAAAAGACCATGCAGGTGCCGTTTCTGGACCTCAAGGCGCAGTACGCCACGATTCGCAGCGAAATTCTACCTGCCCTGGAGGCGGTCCTGGCCAGTCAGCAGTTTGCCATCGGTCCGGCGGTGGTAGAGCTGGAAAAGCAGATCGCCGCCTACTGCGGCTGCGCCTCGGCCGTGGGCGTCTCCAGCGGCAGCGACGCGCTGCTGGTGAGCCTGATGGCGCTAAACATCGGATCAGGCGATGAGGTGATCGTCCCGAGCTTCACGTTTTTTGCGACCGCCGGCAGCGTCTGGCGCCTGGGCGCACGGCCGGTGTTCGTGGACATCGAGCCGGACACGTGCAACATCGACCCGGCCGCCGTCGCCGCGGCCGTCACGGAGCGGACCAAGGCGATCCTCCCCGTGCACCTGTATGGCCAGATGGCCGAGATGGACGCTATCCTGGACATCGCCCGCCGCCATCATCTGCACGTCATCGAGGACGCCGCCCAGTCCATCGGGGCGACCTACAAGGGAAAGCGGGCCTGTTCCCTCGGCACGACCGGCTGCCTGAGCTTCTATCCGACCAAGAACCTGGGCGGCATCGGGGACGGCGGGATGGTCCTCACGCAGGACCCCGAGCTGGCCTTGAAGGTGACCTGGTTGCGCATCCACGGCTCGGGGGGCGACAGTTACTACTACAAGTTCGTCGGCGGATGCTTCCGTCTGGACAATCTTCAGGCGGCGGCCTTGGGGGTGAAGTTCAAGCACCTGGAGGCCTGGACGGAACAGCGCCGCGCGAACGCCCGGAGATACGATGAGCTGCTGAGCGGGTGCGGCGAGGTCGTCCGCCCCCTCTGCCGCCCATACAACCGGCACATCTACAATCAATACGTCATCCGCGCACGGCGGCGCAACGAGCTCCAGGCCCACCTCAAGCAGCAAGGCATCGGCACGGCCATCTATTACCCCTTGCCGCTGCATCTCCAGGAATGTTTCGAATTGCTGGGGTACAAGCGAGGCGACCTGCCCGTCTCCGAGCAGGCGGCCGAAGAGGTGCTGGCCCTGCCGGTGTATCCGGAACTGACCGACGCGCAGCTCCTGTACGTGGCTGAGCAGATCAAGTCGTTCTACGTCCGCCGCTAGGCGCGTCGGGTATGCCGTCGGCGCCTCGACGCCCCTGCCCGAGCATGCTATACCTGCGGCCTTGCAGGCCTGTTCAAGGAGCGTTCCATGAAGCGATACGGAAGCGTCATCCGCTTGCGTCCGGAAAAAATCGAGGAATACAAGCGCCTTCACGCGGCCGTCTGGCCGGGGGTGCTGAAGATGATCCACCAGTGCAACATCCGCAACTACACCATCTTCTATCGCGATGGATTGTTGTTCAGCTACTACGAGTACCACGGGACTGACCACGACGCGGACATGGCCAAGATAGCCGAAGACCCGGAGACTCAAAGCTGGTGGAAGCACACCGATCCCTGCCAACAACCGGTGGACTCAGCGCCGGAAGGGACCTGGTGGGCCCCCATGGAAGAGTTCTTCCATACGGACTAAAAGGGACAGCGACCAGGGACTAGGGACCAGCGGAAGGCATTGGGCATGACAGACCGAGCAGGCTCGTACCTTGTTGGTTAGTCCCTAGTGCCTGTTCCCTGGTCCCCGTCTTTTAGCACACGGTCACGGCTAGACCTTCGGTGCTGACGTCGAAGTCGAAGAACCTCGCGCGGTCGTTGGGCGGGTCGGCGTCGAGCAGTCGGCGGACGGCGGAGGCATCGTCGGGGGATTTGCAGATCATCAGGAGGAACCCTCCGCCCCCGGCCCCCAGCAGCTTGGCACCGTGGATATGGGGGTGCACGCGCTGGAGCAGGTCTTCGATCTGGTCGTTGCTGGAATCCGGGTCGAGGGTCTTGTTCAACCTCCAGGCCACGTCGATCAACCGGCCGAAGGCGGGCTGGTCCTTGCTCCCTAAGGCCTGAGCCACGCGGGGAGGCAGCGCATGCAGGCGGCGCAACGTGGCCATGGCCAGGCGGTCGCGATCCAGATACCGCCCGACCACCTGCCGCAGGATGTTCTTGGCCAGGCGGGTTAGACCCGTGTAGTACAATAGCGAAGTCCCGCCGTTGGTGCGGGGGTCCAGCACGTCCGGGGGCACGTACTGGATGCGCGCCTCGGGCACCAGGCCCGGGTCGGTCGAGATGATCTTCACCCCGTCCACGGCCCCGCCAATCTGGTCCTGCCAACCGCCGCCCGTGGTCAAGGTTTGCTCCAACTGGAGCACGCCGTGGAACAGGTCGGTGCGTGACGGGGTTTGCCCCATCATCCGCTGGATGACGGCCAGGATCACCACGCCCATGATGCTGCTGGTGCCCAGGCCGCTGCCCTTGGGGATGGCGGCCAGGGTCGTCAGCTCGATGCCTCCGCCGAAGTGCTTCAGCATCTGTTTCAGCGTGATGTCCTGGGGCCAGTCGGCGTATTGGGGAGAAAGGCCCGACAGCGCCAAGGCCGCCTTGGCCAAGGCAAAACCGCTGGTCGCCTGACGGTAATCCAGCAAGTCGTCCAGTTCGGTAATTTCGATGCGCAGGCCCAAGTCGATGGAGCCGATGCGGATGACCGGCTCGTCCATGACGCGGGCATAGGCCTGGATGGGCGGTTGGCCGTTCAGATTCACGGCGGCGTTAATCACGCATCCCCCGTATTCCAGGGAATAGGGGGGCGTATCGGTCCACCCACCCCCCAGGTCCAGCCGGGCCGGCGCGGCCCCAAACGATCTCGTCCGTGCGAAGGGCGCTGGTGGGAGGGGTGGTCTGACGCCGGCCGCTGGTGACGATGGCCTTGCTGAGATGATCGAACGCGATCGATTGAGCCGTCTCAGCCCACTGCCGGAGGGTCGTCTTGGGCGACGGGAGCAACCCCAGGGACTGACACCACGTCCGCAGCACCGGGGAAAAGGCCTTGTCGAATCCCGGAAGGGCGTGCGACAGCAAAGACCCCTCGCTCCCCAGGGACGCGATGGCCGAACCGAGGGTGTGGATAATCCGGGGAAAGATAAAGGCGTCGAATCCCCCTCCGGCCCCGGCATCGTAATGGGGCTCCCCGCCGCGTTGTATTGCGGCGGGGTCCCCATGCCATTGGGCCTCGTTCAGAATATGCCTGACCAGGTCCGGACGGTTGGCGGCGCCGGTCAGGACGACGCTGAGCTCGGAGGCTGAGAATCCGCTGTCCAGACGGAACAGCCGCCGGCAGGATCGGGCGACCTCTTCGGCCCGCATTGCCGCTCGGCGGGCAAAGAAGGCGTCCTGGTCGGTTAGGACAGCGATCTCGGCCAGGCTGTAGCGATCGGCCGACATCCACTGCCGCTTCTGGGCGTCGCTGGCCGAGGCGGGGTCGAACATCCACAGCCATTGCCGGTAACCCTGGGGGTGGTCCTCGGCCGGGAAGAAGCGTCCGTCCCATAGGGTGGGTTGGTCGGTTGGGGGGGAGTTGTTCCAGACGTCCTTGGCGCAGGCCCCCACGGCCGCCAGCCACCGGTCGATGGGCATGCCGCAGAACGTCGCCCCCGTCGCGGGGGAGTCCTTGAAGGCGTCCGTGACGCCGTAGCACCGAACAAACCAGACCCGTTGCCCGGATCGACTGCGGCCTTGGATCACGTCCAGACAGCCTCCCGCCGGCAGCGCGAGGGGCTCGTCGACGTTGACGCCGACCATCACGTTCTGCCCGCCCAGGGTCACGGGGGCTCCGATGCGGCAGGCCTCCACCCAAGCGTGGGCACCGGTCAGGTCGGCCTGGTCCGTCAGGATGTTGCCGAGGCTCAACGGGGAGTCTAACTGGGTGACGCCATAGTCATGGGCCAGCAGCGTTTGGCCGCTGGAGATGAGCTGTGCGGTCGTGCCAAAGTGCAGGAATTGACAGCGGGGCACGACCTGAACGGCCAAGGGCACCGTGTGCAAGGCGTCGAAGGTGCGTTTCAGGATGGCGGGGTCCCATCGGGATCCGCTGGCGTGGGAGACGGTCGCATGGTGCTCCGCCGTGGCCTCCTGCCCCAGGGCGCAGCAGACCTCGCGGTAGAAGTCCATGCCCAGCGTCTCGACGGCCTGGCCGACCGGTCCACTCACGTGCAGGGCGCCGTCCTGGGCGGAAACCCCGCACAAGTTCAGCAACGCCACCGTCGCGGCGGCATCGAGACTGATCACCCCGAGGTCCAGGATTGTCTGCCCGTAGTGGTCGATGGCGCCCTGATCGTGTTGCTGCTGGACGGTGGGCTTCTGGAGGAAGTAGCGCAGCTCTCCACCGGGCTTGACGCAATAGACCCCGTGATGGCTGGCCTCTTCCGGAGAGGCCAGGTAGCCGAGTCCCACGATGCCTTCGCGGTCGAGACACACTACCGATGGGTCAAACGCCAGCAATACGTCCCCGGCCGTGAGGACCACCTGTCCACCCCGGCGGGGGCCGGAAGGCAACGCCAGGTAAACGAGCAGTTGCCGGTCGAAGAGGGTTACCCCCAAGGCACTGTCGCTCTCGCCGGGTACCGGGATAAAGAGCTTGCCGCAGGCACTGTAAGCCGGCAAACGGCGGGAATCCCCGCCCGCATGAACGATCAGCACGCGCAGGTTGGATAAGGTCTCCAACCACGCCTGCGGGTCGCCCAGGGTGCTTTTCCTAGCCAAGTGGCGCGAGAGCAGCTCGATCAGGCAGTAGATGGTGCTGCCCCCGCTGCCCACGCGGCGGCCTTGCGGATCGGGCACGACCAGCACCTCCCGAGCGCCCCCCAGCAGACCCATGCGCCGTCGTAGGTCAAGCTGGCTGCGGTAGGCCGAGGCCTGCGAGTCGTTGGAGGCGGTGACGATCAGGTAGTCCCATCCATCCATCCCGGCGGACTCAGGCCGATCCTGTCGGTGGTTCTGAAACGGCATCGGTCACCCTTTGGATTGTTTATCGACCCAGGCAGCGATGGACTTTGCCGGGCGCAGCAGCAATCCCGCAGCCGGTGGATCGGTGTCTCTGGCGGCTCGGCGGGTACGTCGATATATAGGTTAACAGACACTCACCCATTTGCCGACGACAAAAGAGGCTACTGGAACTTTCTGGCGGCGCTGCGAATGACCCTCGACGCAGGGGCCGGTTGACCCGGAACTGACCGGCGTGCAGCTTCCGTACGTGGCGGGGAAGATCAAGGCGATCTACACCCGGCGGTGGAGGCATAGGGTGCGCCGCTTGGCTGCATACGCTAAGATGAGATATTTGCATGAAGGTGGCGATTGCTCCCATCGGCTCGTCGTACCTTGACCAGGTGGTCGGGGTGCACCTGCGCGCCTTTCCGACGTTCTTTTTGACCTTCTTGGGGCCGCGGTTCCTTCGTGAATTTTATGGTTCGTTCGGTGTCGATCCGTCGGGTGTCGGCTTTGTCGCGCTGGGGGAAAGCGATAACGTGGTGGGGGTGGTGGTCGGGCCGCTGAATCCGGCGGGTTACTTCCAGCGGTTGCTGAGGCGGCGATGGTGGGCCTTCTGCCTGGCCAGTATCTGGGCCGTGTTGCGCAATCCCACCGTCATCCCCAGGCTGTTCCGTGCTGTGTTCTACCGCGGTGATAGCCCCCCCGGGCCAGATCGTTCGCTTCTCAGCTCCGTGGCCGTGGACCCCGGTGTGCAGAAGCAAGGCGTCGGCAGGGCCTTAGTGGAGGCCTGGGTCGCTGAGGTCCGCCGCCGCGGCAGCAAGGGATGCTTCTTGACTACTGACGCCGTCGGTAACGAGGCGGTCAACAGTTTCTACTGCCACCTCGGCTGGACGCTGGAAGGGTCTTTCACCACCCCCCGGGGCCGACAGATGAACCGTTATGTCCTGGATTTCTAGGGGTATTGAAAACGGGTGAGTCTTCGGAGATGTCGCGGCTGCAATCAGGCCTGACTTTCCAGCAGGCCTTTAGCGACCAACAAATCCCGATAGAGTTCCCACGTCTGCCGCTTCATGCGCTCCTCGGTGAAGCGGGCGTCAAAGGCGGCCTTGGCCGCCGTGCCCAATGAGCGGGCCAAGGCGGGGTCCTTGCCCAGTTGAACGATGGCCTGGGCCAAGGCCTGGGGATCGCGAGGCGGAGTGAGCAGGCCGTCGCGGCCGTGGGTAATCGATTCGCGGTTTCCCTTGATGTCGCTGGCCACGATCGGCCGGGCCAGGCCCATGGCCTCCAGCAGTGAGATGGAATGCCCTTCCCACAGCGAAGGCAGCACGAACACGTCTGCCCCGCCGGTCCAGCGGATGCCGTCGTCGCGGAAACCCAGGAAGTGCACGCGGTCTGCCAGTCCTAGAGAGGCCGCTTGGCGAGTCAGTTGCTCCTGGGACTCCCCCCGGCCGACCAGCGCAAGGTGCATAGGGCGGTCAAGATGGCTTTGCACCGTGGCCATGGCCTCCAGCAGGTAGGTTAGACCCTTCTGCGGGGCCAGCCGGCCGACGAAGACGCACAGGAGCGCCTCGTCAGGTAGGTGCAGTTCGGTCAGGAGCTCCCGTCGGCTGACGTTCCGGCCCCTAGCCAGAACGGACTCGCTGATGCCGTTGTAGATGGTGATCCGTTGTTCCGGCCGACCGATGCCCAACTCCTCCGCCCGCTGGCAGTCGAAATGGTTGACGAAGATGATCCGGTCGCACCAGCGGGCCAGGCGCCGTTCGACCGCCGCACCCAGCCAGGTCGCCAAGCGGGAGCTGAACTCGTGGAAGGCAAAGCCGTGGACGGTATGCACCACGGCCGGCACCTTGGCCCAATGCGCCGCCAGTCGGCCGACGGCGCCGCCCTTGGTGGTGTGCGTGTGGACCAGCTCGTAGCGATCCCGAAGCAGCCGGGTGAGTCGGACGGCGTCCAGGAAGTCTTTGTGAGGGCGGATGGCTCGGGGAATGCCCGCAAAGGGCAGCACGCCCAGGCCCCGACGGCGGCAATGCTCGAGGGTGTCCGGGTTGGACGTCAGGATGTCCACCGCCAAGCCGTGCTCGCGGGCCATGTTTGCCAGCGAGAATACGACACCCGTGGCCCCGCCGAACCGGGAGCTGCCGATCACGTGGAGGATCCTGATTTCCCGCTTCATCGCGCGCCCTTACCCGCCTTTGGCATCCGAGATCGTCTTGTAGAAATCCACCAAGTACTGTTGCATGAGTTCCTGTCGGAAGTTCTCGACGACCCACTGTCGGCCGAAGCGTCCGAGGCGTTCTCGCTCAGCCGGGGAGGCGATGAGGGCGGCCATGGCCTCCGCCAAGGCCCTGGCGTCGCGGACCGGGACGATCAGGCCGCTCTGTCCGTCCACCACCACATCGACGTTACCGGTCACGTTGGAGGCAATCACCGGCAATCCCATGCTCTGGGCCTCCAGCAGGCTGTAGGGTAGTCCCTCGTGCCAACTGGGAAGCACCAGGAGGTCCATCGCCCCATACGCAGCCACCATATCATCGCACCAGCCCACGAACCTGACCCCCTCGCCGCGAGCCTGGGCCTGCTCGACGAGCTGGACCATCCGGTTCTCACCTAGCCCGCCGATCAGGATCAAGGCGGCGCCGCTGCGCTGCTGGGGTGACATCTGGGACCATGCGGATAGGAGTGTTTCGATGCCCTTATACGCCAGCAGCCGGCCGACGTATCCCACGACCACGTCTTGATCGCTCAGACCCCATCGGGCCCGTTGGTCGCGGCGGAACTGCTGCCCGGCCTGGGGGCTGAAGCGCTGGGTGTCCACGCCGGAGATCGATCCAGCCCCCAGCACCCGCGACTTGGCCGGGCTGGTAAGGCGCAAGGCCAAGGCGATGCGCCACGTCGAGCGGCTACAGAACAGCACGTGCGTGGCCAGGCGGTGGGTCACCCGCTCCATCGTCAGCAGGATGGCCCGCTTTAGCCCTTGGATGCTCTGGATGGACAGCCCATGATTGTGATAGATGCGGACGGGCACTCCCGCCACAGCCGCCGCCCACATGCCGATGGTACCGCCCTTGCTCATATGCGCGTGCACCACCCGCGGCCGCAGGCGGCGCAGCCGCCGCGCTAAGTTCCAGATGGCCAAAGCGTCGCTGAGTGGAGAGATGCCCTGGGGAATCTTCACGGGTTCAAATCGCACGCCGGTTTCACTGACGACGGCCCGGGCGGCCTGGTCGTCGCTACAGACCAGCGACACGTCGTAGCCCTCCGCCAGGAGCCGGCGAAAAAGCCCGCCCATGAACATCTTGGCCGAAAGACCTATGGCCATGACGTGGACGACGCTTGGCCGGCCGGAGCGGCTTGGGGTGACTTGCCGAGTAGGCCGATCCGTTCCCAGGACGGGCAGGTCGCGAGCGGGAACGCGGCCGGTGGAGAGCTTTCGGGCATACACCCCGGTGATGGTCTGTTCGTAGCGGCGGATCATCCTCTGGAGGCCGAAGTGTTCCTGGGCTCGCTGCATCCCGGCCTGGCCGAGCTGGTGACGAAGCTGGGCGTTTCCGGCCAGTTCGACGATTTTCTCCGCCATGGTCTGAGGTTGGGCGGCGGGGACCAGCAGGCCCGTGATGCCGTCCAGCACCACTTCCGGCGTCCCCCCCACGGCCGTGGCGATCACCGGGAGGGCCATGAACATCGCCTCCAGCACCGCCACTGGCAGGCCCTCCGAAAGACTGGGCAGCAGAAAGATATCGAACCGCTTCAACCAGACTGCGACCTGATCGCTGTAGCCGACGAAGAGGCACCGCTGGGCCACCCCCAGTTGCCGGGCCAACTGCTGGACCTGGCCGTTGCGGTGGTCGTCCCCGACGAGGACGAAGTAGAGGTCGCCGCGGCGGCGCAGCGCGATGGCGGCGGCGGCCATCATGTCATCGTGTCCCTTCATCGTCTGGATGCGCCCGACGGTGCCCACCACCGTGGCGCCGGGAGGGAAAGGGTACTGATGCTGGAGCTGGGCAACGCGGGCCTCCAGGTCTGGTGGGGGACTGAAGGCGATGCCGTTGGGGATCGTCATCAGTTGACGGGGGGGGATCCGCTCGCAGGTGGCCAGGCGGCGGGTGCAGGCCTGCGACACCCCGATGTACAGGTCCACCAGCGGACTGGTCAGACGCTCCATCACGATGTGTTTCCAAGTCTTCCAGTCCTCCACACCCTGCTGAGAGGCCAGCACCACCGGCACGGCGGTCCAGGCGGCAGCGGCGCGGGTCATCAACCCCGCCCGCAGGCCGTACGACATCACCACGTCCGGCCGCCAGCGGCGGATTTGGTCGATCAGGCGGACCACGCCGATCAGGCTCATGGGCCGGTCGTCGTTGAGGTGGACCAGGTCAATGCCCGCCTCGCGCCATACATCGGTCATGAGCGAGGGAGAGGGAAAGCACACCAGCCGGTTGATGAAGTGCTGAGGATCGAAGTGGGGCAATAGGTGGGTCAGCATCCGCTCCGTACCGCCCATGCTCCGAGAGTGGATAGTGTGCATCAGGCGAAGGGGACGCGGGGGGGTGGTCATGGGTCCCCCTGTTGTTGGATATTAGGACGGAAGGACGGTCCGTAGCGGGCCTGGGCCAGGGCGCGGTACTCCTCCAGTCGATCACTTTTGATCCCAAGAGCTGCCAGCCGGGCCGCCAGGGGGGGCTTGCGTGTCCTGCCTCAATCAGGCAGGCGAGGTAGGCCGCCTCGGTATTTCGGGCAAACGTCTCAACCAGGAATCGGCTGTGGAAGATCTCCCGGGAGCGTCGGCCCATCCGCTGGCGTCCTTCTTCGTCGGCCAACACGCGCTCGATGGCCCCGGCCAGGGCCTCGGCGTCGTTGAGCGGCACGGAGAAACCATTACTACCCTCCTCTATGATCTGTTCCAGGCTGGTGCACCGGGTGGCCACGAGCGGCAGGCCGGCTCGCATCGCCTCCAGCAGAACGTAGGGGAGTCCCTCCGTTCGGCTGCTCAGCACGAACAGGTCCATGCGGGCCAAAGCGACGTCCACGTCATGGCGCATGCCAAGCAGCTTGATCCGCGAGGCCAGGTTGCGCGGCCACCCATTGCTCCAGGGTGGCGCGCATCTTGCCGTCGCCGATCAGCCAGAACTCCACGTCGTCCCGGCGGGCGATGACCTTTTCCGCCGCGGCCAGGTACAGGGGGAAGTTCTTGACCGGGTCCAGCCGCCCGACAGCGCCGACCACCAGACGGTGGCGTCGGATTGTGTCGTATTCTGTGACTTGGTCAAGGCGGAAGTCGATCTGGCTGGCCGGTTCTAGGCCGTTGGGGATGACATAAACGGGCTTGCGATCAACCAGCCACAACCACTTACGGAGCAACGGTTCGAGAATTCCGGTATTGGCAATCCACCCACAACTGCTGAAGTTCGTCAAGGCATAAGGCAAGTGAGCCCACCAAACCAGCGTGGTTTGACCCGTGATGCCACCCAGGACTACCGGTACCCCAGCCAGCACCGCGGGCACGCGGCCATAGACGTTGGCCGAGCCGCCGACGGCGTGGACGACGTTGACCCGTTCCCGGCGCATGAGGTGGGCGGTCTTGAGGAAAAAGGGCAGTCGGCCCCACTGGGGGCGGTCCAGGCAGAGCACGCGGATGCCGGCCTGCTCAAACTGCTCGCGGAGCTCGCTCCGACGGGGATCATAATAGGCCACCGTGACGTCAAAGCGCTGCGTGTCCATGGCCTGGACCAGGCGCAGTGCCCCCCGCTCGTCGCCACCAATACTCAGGCAGTTGATCACCATCCAGACCCTAATGCGATCGTCCGTGATGCGAAGGCCTTGGCGCTTCCTACTGAGGATCGGAACCGGGGCCACTTGGGCTGGAGGGGATGGAGGCGGCAATGGATGGAAAGACACTTTGGTCCTAGTGTGATAGGGGGGTCCGTAACGAACCCCACTGAGAGCAAGGTAGTGTTCCAGATCGTCAGTTTTAATCCCCAAGGCCGCCAGCCGCGCCGCCAGGTGGGCGTCGTGTTGGCTGGCTTGGATCAGGCAGGCCAGGTAGGCGACCTCAGTCCTGCGGGCGAACGTCTCAACCAGGAATCGGCTGTCGAAGATCTCTCGGGAGCGGCGGCCCATCCGCCGGCGTGCCTTCTCGTCAGCCAAGATGCGCTCAATAGCGTCAGCCATCGCCTGGGCGTCGTTGAGCGGCACGGTGTAGCCGTTGCCGCCCTCCTCGATGATCTGATCCAGGCTGGTGCACCGAGTGGAGATGACTGGCAGGCCGGCCCGCATCCCCTCCAGCAGGACGTTGGGGCACCCTTCGGTCCAACTGCTCAACACCAGCATGTCCATGCGTGCCAAGGCCACGTCCACGTCGCCGCGCATGCCCATCAGCTTGACCTGCGGAGCTAGGTGGCGTTGGGCCACCCACTGCTCTAACGTCGCGCCATGGGCCCGTCGCCGATCAACCAGAACTCCACGTCGTCCCGGCGGGCGATGACCTTTTCCGCCGCGGCCAAGTACATCGGGAAGTTCTTGACCGGGTCCAACCTTCCGACAGCGCCGACGACCAGGCGGTGGCGGGTGATCATGTCGTATTCGGTGACCTGTCTAGAGCGGAAGTTGATTTGCCTGGCGGGCAACAGGCCGTTGGGGATGACGAAGACGGGCATGTGATCAGGAAGCCAGAAGGCCTTGCGGATCATCGGTTCGAGGATTTCGGCGTTGGTAATCCACCCGCAACTGCCGAAGCTTGTTATGGCATAAGGCAGACGGGCCCACCAGACCAGGGTGCTCTGGCCGGCGATGCCGCCCAAGACCACCGGCACCCCGGCCATCACCGCCGGTACGCGGCCATACACGTTGGCGGAGCCGCCGACGGCGTGGACGACGTTAACCCGCTCCTGGCGCATGAGTTTGGCGGTCTTGAAGAAAAAGGGGAGTCGGCCCACGCGGCGGCGATCCAGGCAGAGCACGCGGACCCCGGCCCGCTCGATTTGCCCGCGTAGCTCGGACCGGCTGGCATCGTAATAGGCCACGGTGACGTTGAATCGCTGCTTGTCTATGGCTCGGACCAGGCGCCAGGTACGCCGTTCCTCGCCGCCGATCCCGAGGCAGTTGATCGTGATCCAGACTCTGATGCGATCGTCAGTCATGCGAAGGTGTTATTTCCTTGCCGGGGTCGTGGAGACTTGCCAGGAACTCCAGGACGCCCTTCCGCCCTTGCGGTGAGAGAATTCGGTGAGCATCGTTTCTCGGCCGGCCAGGCCGATGCCACGGGCCTGGTCGGGGTGGTTGGACAGGAACGCGATAGCGTCGGCAAACTTTTCCGGTTGGTCGCCAGGGGGGAGCAGCCAGGCATTCCGCCCGTGGGTCAGGAACAGTGACGGGTCGCCGACGTCGGAGAGAATGACGGGTTTGCCGGTCATCAGGTACTCACACAACCGTGAGGGGAAACAGGCGCGGGCCTCGCGCGTATCCGGACGCATCAGCAGCAGCGCGTCGGACTCCCCGAGCAGTCGGCAGACCTCCGCGTCGTCGATGTAACCGGTGAACGTGACGTGCGGGCGGAGCCGTTCGTTGCCTTCAACGTAAGCAACGGCTTGGCGGGCCGAGGGGAACAGGCCGAGTCGGCCGATGGCAGTCAGTTGAACGTCCAGGCCGCGCCGCAAGGCGGCCTCGAGGCCGTGGAGCATCCCCATTGGTAGGTCACGGTCGGATAGCGGCCCCATGTAGGTGACGCGGAAAACCTTATGCTGGCCCGCCTGGGCGGCGGGAAGCGGTGAGTCCGTTTCACTGTAAATGGCCGCCAGGCGGAGGACCGGTAGGCCGAGTCGGCGGGCGTAGTCCTCCAAGAGCCGGCTGATGGCGATGAGGCCGTTGAGCCTGGGCAATAGCCGGTGGAAGAGCAACCACTGATCGACGAAGGAACCGTTGAGCAATCGGCCCCAGGTGAAGTCTCGCCATTCCGTGCAGTCCATCACCACCGGTGTGCCCATGTGGCGACATCGCGACACCGTGCCGCGAAAGTGCAGCCACGAGTGGTCGTAGAGGATGACGCGGTTGACGCGTTCGCGGCGAATGAGCTGCTCGGTCATGTCGGTGATCGAACGGAGGATGCCGAGCTGTCGGCGGAAATTTTGGACCCTGCTGGCGGGTTTGGGCGGTTTGGGGACGAGGGTGTAAGGCGTGCCGTAGGGGTCGGTGGCCCAACCCGGCCAGGGCGAGTCTTGGCCGATCTTCCCGAAGGCCAGGATGGACGTCGTCGCGCCGGCGTCCCGCAGGCCGCGGGCCATGTGGCAGATTCGGACGGCCTGGGCTGAGCCGCCGGGGTAAGGCGCTGCCAGTAGGATCAAGACGCGCATTGAAGACGTCTCCCGGTGCCGGGGGCTGGTGGGTTATTCCTCGCTGCGTTGCCGCGTCGCGCGATTCCGTCCTCGAAGGCGATCGCGAAGGAACAGGATCCCTCCCGCGCCCATCATCGGCAGGGCCAGCAGGCCGCGGGTCAGGCCCACCTCTGCCATGATCCGCAGGGGCCCTCGCCCCGTGTGAAAACCGCTGCGCCAGAAGTTGACTAGAAACCGCACCAACTCGCTCTTGCTCTTCCATAGGAAGTCCAGATTGGTTGCCAGGTGCCATCGGTCGTACTCGTAGATGGCCGGGGCCGAACGGACATTGTACACCGGATGGGAGCGGCACAGACGGTCGGCCCCTTCGGTGTGGTATACCCGCAGCACCTCGTTGACGCACAGCACCTTGTACCGTCGGGCAAGGTCGTACCAGATGTACGTCTCGGGTAGGAAATGGCCTTGGACGGCGGGGAAAGGCCGGCTGCGGAGCACGTCGGTGCGGATGCAGCCCCACTTCTCGCCGCGGACCTTATGGACGAAGTAAAGCTCCAGGTTGTTGGAGACCATCCGGTCGGCTGGGAAGGGCGTGCCGACGAGGCGCCCGGTTGGGTCCTGGCACAGGACGTTGACGCCAGAGAATTCGCCTCGCTCCTGGCCCGGGATGGAGAGCCAGAGCTGGCGGAACCGTTCCAAGGCCTGGGAGGTGCAGGAGTCGTCGCTGTCCAGCGGTACGAACAGCTCACCGCGGGCCTCGGTGAGGGCAAAATTCCAGGCGAGGTGCTTGCCCCGGTTTTCCTGACGGAAGACGCGCACGGGAAAGGCAGCCTGACGGGCGTACTGATTCAGCAGCACCTCGCTGCCGTCGGTGGAACCATCGTCCACGACCAGCCATTCAAAGTCGCGGTCGCTCTGCGCAGAGGCTGTCCCACACCCGCGGCAAGGTGTGGCGGCGGTTGTAGACGGGGGTGAAGACGGTGAACATCATCGGAATACCTCGCTGAGGCCGCAAGCCGGCGGCTCCAGGATTTTTTGAAGTCCGGGACGCGGCCGGTGTAGGCGGACGAACCGCTGCCACCGGGGGGGCAAGGCTCGCAGGATCCGACCCTTGAGCTTGCGGCGCTCTTGCTGGCCGCGCTGGCGGAACTCCTCATCGCTCATGATCCCCCGGGCAGGAGGATCCACGGTCACGCCGGCGGCGGCGCAGTCCTCCAATCCGCGCCGAAGCCACCGGCCCCGCTCCAGGCCGTGACGGTATTCAATCACCCCTTGGCGGGAACCCCAGACCTTGGCCTTCATCCGATCGCACAGCAGCGTGCCCAGTACCTCGAATTGCCAGATGCTGAAATGCGGCCGGAGCAGGCAGCAGAGGAAGTCCTTCTTCCATACGGCCACCTGGGAGGAGACCCGATACGGCTCACCAGGCAGAATCTCCCCGACCCCCGGCGGCTCGGGCAGGGGGCCAAGGAACGTGCCGTCGGATCTGAAACGCAGGCAATCGATGTCGTATGCCTTCGCCGTGGCGACCGTTTGGCGGACCCGGTCGGTGTCAACGGGGCCAGTGAGGAAGAAGTCATCCAAAAACAGGATCACCTGCTCTGCTTCAATGCGGTTCAGGGAGACCAGGAGGTTGCTGCCCCAGCCGAGGTCCGGGCCCACCGCCAGGCACGTCACGCGCGGGTCCGGGTACGTCCGGGTGTTGGTGATCAGATAGAGGGGGTAGGGACAATCCGGCCAGCGGTATCGAAAGACACCGAAAAACGGAGCCCACAAGTCGGCGTAACGGTCGCAGGAGCAGACCAAGATAGGCACTGTGGATTCGGTGGTCATCGGCAAATCCTTGTCTTGATCTATCTCTCTTGGCCAGGTGGAGCAGGGGCGACAGACGTTTCACCCGGCCGATCGATCTTGCGGATGAACTTGGCCGGCACGCCGCCCCAGAGTTCGTAGTCTGGCACGTTGTGTGTGACGATGCTGCCTGCGGCGATTACCGCGCCCTCGCCGATGGTAACGTTTTTGAGAATCAGGCACCAGCCGCCCACGAATGCCCGCGGGCCGATGCGGATGGGACCCCCGCCCACCAGCCCCCGGTTGGCGATCCGGTCGGCGCTGGAAAGCTGGTGAAAGTCGGTGTCGTAGATCTCGCAGCCTCCTCCGATGTGGGTCTGGGGCAAAAGGGTGATGCGGTGCAGGCAGCAGATCGTGCTATTGGCCAGCCCGCAGCCATCCCCGATGTGCAGTTCGGCATCTTGGCCGACCCACAGGGCCATCCGCCGGTCGCCTCCGACAAAGTTGACCGGGCCGGAGTTCATGCACACGTGGCTGCCTATCGTGAGCCTGCCGGCCACGAACAGCCTTACCCATCCCGTCACTCTCAAGCCGGGGCCGAACTGGGCACCCCAGATCCTCAGGCGCAGCCGAGCCAAAACCGTGCTTAGCGGGGCCAGTATTAGACGGATGTAGGCAAATCGGATTTTGATTCTAAGCCTTTGAATCAGCGGTTGTTGAGGCATCTTGGTATCGGATCTGGCGGTCATGGCGATTCTTAGACGGCGGGGTGCTCCAGGCCTGTGGGGTAGTACTCCAGATACTGACCGTAGGGATCCCATACGTGGCTGTACACCGGCGTGCCCAGGCGAGCGCAGCCCATGCCCGCGATCACCATCGACAGAAAGCCCCCCATCGTGGGCAAGGGGACGATGATCTGGGAGGTGATGAACGTCATCAGGCAAGCCAGCCCCACAAGATTCACCCAGTTGTCGTACCAGCCGGGGGGCTTACGCAGGATGATTCGAAGGAACATCGAACCGTAGAGGAGGACCAGCATGACGCCGCCCTTAAGCAGCGGCATGAGTGCCCCGATGTGAGTTTCCCGGCGGGCGTATCGGCCTAGGGTCACGTCGGCCCCGAAGCCCGCCGGCGGCGTGTAATCACCGCCCATGCCCTTGCCGACGAGCAGTTGCAGGCCGCTCATGTCGTCCATCATGTTGTTCAGCTCGGCCGCACGGAAGGCCCATTTGCTAGGCTCGTGGAAGCGCTCGATAAAGTAGGCAAAGCCTTCGGTAGTCACCGCATAGGCGGACATCACCGCCAGCATCAACGCCACCACCAGACCGGTGAGTAGTTTGAACTTCCTCTGGAACAGCGGGATGATGACCATCACGAAGGTCACCAGGACCAAGGCCAAGCCCACCTCGTTGCGGAACTTAAACGAGGCGATCTGAAGGGCGATGATGACGGTGGGGGTGAGCAATCCGGCAAACTTCCATAGGCTCCAGCGGGGTTGGAAGTAGGCCGTGGCAAATAAAACGGGCCAGAACCACAGCAACGAGCGGAGTTGAATGCCAATGGTCTGAAGGTAGCGTGGGTCTTCTCCAGTGAAGCTTGTGCTCCCCGACAGCGTCCAGGCACCAGGTCCGGGTCGGTTCAGGCCGAATACCACCAGCGCCAGACAAACGTAAAATAGCACCAGCATAGGTTTCTGAAGGTCCTGCCAAACCCGGTCATAGCGTCCTAGGATCGCGAAAACGATAAACACCAACCATACCCACGTCTCGCTTGCCAAAAACAAGCCGCGGTTGCCCACGATAAAGCCGTAAAAGAACAGGATAACCACCAAGGCCCCCAGCAACTGGACGTGGAGCATGAAGTGGTTGGTCTGCGGAATTGGGCCTTCCTGGAGAGTGTACAGGTACAAGGCCAGTACCAGTAACACCAGACTCAGCAGTTGCGTCCAGGTACAGGCGAGCCCTATCCACAGCCCAACCAGACCCAAAGAGACCGCCATGCTCCAACACCCGCAGCCTATGTTGACCAGAAACCACAACAACAGGATATTACGAGCTTTAAACATAATAAAGGGCACCCGATAACTTCATCGACCGGATGCGGTCTAAGGTTAATACGGTCGACAAGCTCAACTATAGCAATTTTCCCCCCTTCCGGTCCAGAGAGCCGCCTGGGAGGCAACACACTGGTTGGCCGCTCGTACGGGTCTGATTGACCTAGCCTTCCCCTTAATCCATCCCTTACGGGAACGACAGGGTGGTCATAGGCCGGTCCCCTGAGTTCCACTGCCATCGGCACCAGATAGAGGGAAAAATGTCTGAGTGGGTGAAGGAGTCAAGGGAATCGCGGCTTGGGCCTGGGTCAGCATCCGAATATGCCGCAGCTTGTAGTGGAGGTAAATCCCCAAAGCGGTGAGGAACAGGATATCCGAGGCCAGCAATGCCCCCGTCAATCCCATTGCGCCGTAGGTTCTCAGCGGCAGGAACAGGACGAACTGAAGGACGGCCCGGATGAAGGCCAAGGCCATGCCCCAAAACGAGTCACCCGTCGTCCAGATTGACTGCCCCACGATCACAAAAATCCCGCTCATCAAGCCCCGAAAGCCGAACAGCACCAGCACCGGCCAGCCGGCCACAAACGCCGGTCCGTAAACACCCATTGCCCAGGGGGAGCCGACCATCAGCGGCACGCAAACGACCAGTTGAAGGACAGTCATCAACAGGCAGTTGGATAACAGGAACCTGCGGTACTGCGCATAGCGCCCCTCGCCCCACAAGTTGGCCAGGATCGGCATGGTCGTGTTGGAGATGATGGAGGGCAAATAGAGGATGATGGCGTAATACTGCTTGGCCCCGTTGAACAGTCCGAACTCGGCAAACCCGCCCACCTGGCGGACGATCAAGGCGGCCATGGCCCACTCGACCGGCAGAATCCAGATGCCGCTCAAGAAGACGGGGATGGAGAACTTCCACAGCGTCGTGAATTCGGTCCGCAGGCCGAGGAGGGAAATATGAATCCCCTGGGCCTTGCATCGGCGACGCAGGAAGAGGTTCGTCACCAGGCAGGTCACGGCCATCGCTGCCCCCAGGCCGATGACCGCCCCTTTGAGCCCCATCAGTAGAACCCCCGCGACCGTCAGGACCAGGTTGGCCAGGCCCTGGACGACGTTTACGATCGAGATCGTGCGAAAGTCTTCCAGGCCGCTCAAGGCACCGATCTGCGCTCCGTTGACGGCACTGAACAATAGCAGCAGGCATGCCCAGCGGAGTTCGACCACCAGGGTGGGGGCGTTCATGACCCACCCAGCCATCATCGGGGCCATCAGGAGCACCAGCAGGGCCATCAGCGATGAGGTGATCCAGGTCATCGAAGCCGCCAGTCCGATCATCCTCCCGGCCCGGGTGGGGTCCTTCGTCCGAAACTCCGCCACATGCTTGCCGGCGGTCATCCCTAACCCGATGCCGGCAAAAACCCCCAGCATGGCCACGGTGGCCCGCACCATGCCCAGCTCACCGAAGAAGACTTTACCCAACAACCGCGCGGTGGCGACCGAGGCGGAAAAATTCAGAGCCTGGGAAGCGACCGAACCGGCCAGGGACCAGAACGCCCCGCGGGCAAACCGGCCCCGGATCGAGTTCCTTGGCAGGGCGGTAAGAACCTGACGGGGCAGCGCCCTGAGCCGTGCCCATACGCCGGAGGGGGATTGGTTGGGTTCAGCCGCCATCCCCTAACCTTTCTGACTGGTTATGGAATTCCCTGCGGTGCTGGCATAAGCCGACAGCAGTTGGTCCACGATGCGCTGGGGATCGTGGCGCTGTTGGGCCTGCTGCCGGGCCGCGGTGCCCAGACGGACGGCCAGGTCGTCGCTGCCAAAAACCTCCGCCAGGCGCGTCGCCAGCAGGAAGGGATCACCGGGAGGAAAAAACAGACCGCTTTGGCCGGCACGGACCAGGCTGGGCATGCCGCCGGCGAAACTGACGGCACACGGCAGGCCCACCAGCATGGCCTCGCACAGGCTGTTGGGGCTGTTCTCGGCGTGGGAGGCGATGACGAAGCAGTGGCTGCCCAGCAGGTTGGCCACCAGCTCCTCGGCGATAAGGTACCCCAGCGGCTCGACCTGCTCGGCGATTCCCAGTTTATGGATCAGGTGCCAGATGAACCTGCCGTAGCTGGAGCGATGATCGGGGCACATCGCCACGGTCAGGTGGACGTCGGAACAAGACTTCTTCAGGATGGCCACGGCCTCCAGGACCGTGTCGAAACCTCGCAAGGCCGACCGGACGTTGGTGACCATCAGGCGGTGTCTGCGGCAGCCGGCCAGGTTCCAGCAGGCGCGGTGGAAGGCCGGACGGATCATTTCATCCACGTGGTAGTAGCGCACGTCAGGCCTGAGGCTGTGGGCATAGCTGCGGTCCCAGTCGGTCCGGCCGAGGACACCATCGACGCTGCGGATAATCTGGATCTCCCTGGCAGCCTGTCTCCGGAAGCTGCGGTACTCCGCCACCGGACCGGATCCGAAGAGAAGGTCCAGCAATCCCTGCGCGGAAGACTTGGCCGGGGCTCAGTCCCCCCAAGGCCGCGCGGGCGTAGGGGCCCATCAACCCCTGAAGGGAGACGACGGCCGGGGTGTCGATCAGGCCGTGGACCTTCAGCAGGCCGTAGAATCGCTCCGTGCCGTGGAAGTGGACTACATCAGGCCGCCACCGCCGCACGATCTCGGCGCAGCGGGGCAGGTCTTTCCTTTCGTCCCGCCAGCGGGCCAGCTTGGGGTGGGGCTGACCGACGACGAAGTAGTCCACTCCTTCGTAGGAGAAGTGGCCATCCGCCTGTCCCGGCAGCGCCGCCACCACGGCCAGTTCAACCTGGTCCTTGGGCTGTAAGGCCCCCAGCAGGCAAGTCATCCACCATCCCGAGCCGCGCGTGTTCATGCCCAGGTAGCGATCCATGGCCGGCAGAGCGATGTTGGTGAACCACATCACGCGCATGGCAGGTGGACCTTCGCGAAGGCAGGGGCGGCGGGCGGGATCATGTCTGACTCTTGTACCATTCCACGGTCCGCCGGAGCCCTTCGTTAAACGGTATCGCGGCGCGAAAACCGAAGTACTTTTCCGCACGGCTGGTGTCCAGGCAGCGGCGCGGCTGGCCGTCGGGCTTGGAGGTGTCCCAGATAAGCCGGCCGCGAAACCCCGTCAGCGCGACGATCTTCTCGACCAGCGTGCGGATGGTGATCTCGAAACCCGCCCCGAGGTTCACCGGCTCCGGCCCGTCGTAGCGTTCCGTCGCGGCCAGCACGATGCCGCGGGCGCAGTCCTCCACGTACAGGAACTCCCGGCTGGCCGATGCCCGTGCCCCAGACCTCGACTTCTGTCTGGCCGCGTCCGGACGGCGTGGACGAACTTGCGGATCAGGGCGGGGATGACGTGGCTGGTCTGGAGGTCGAAGTTGTCGCCCGGCCCGTACAGGTTCACCGGCAGCAGGTAGATGCCGTTCAGCCCGTACTGCTGGCGGTAGGCCTGGAGCATCACCAGCAGGGCCTTTTTGGCGATGCCGTAGGGGGCGTTGGTCTCCTCGGGGTAGCCGTTCCAGAGGTCCTCCTCCCGGAACGGCACGGGCGTGAACTTGGGATACGCGCAGATCGTGCCCACCTGGACGAACTTGGCCAGGCCCGCGAGGCGCGCCTGCTCGATCAGGTGCAGCCCCATGGCCAGGTTGGCGTAGAAGAATCGGCCGGGGTTGGCGCGGTTGGCGCCGATGCCCCCGACCTCCGCCGCCAGGTGGATGACGACCGTCGGGGTCATGTCGGCGTACATCCGCTCGACGTTCCGCCGGTCGGTCAGGTCGTAGTCCTCGATTAGCGGCACGAGGATGTGGTCGGCGGGTACACCGCAAGCCCGAAGCTGCTCCTGGACGTTTTTGCCCAAAAACCCCGCCCCGCCTGTCACCACGATGCGTTGGCTCGAAAGATCCATGAACGAGAACCTTCTTGAATTCCCTTGACGCGATCTATCGGATCAAGGCCGCCGTCTGCTCAGGCACTTTGCACCTTCCTGAATTCAAAGATCCCGCATCCGTAGTGGCAGTCCAGATTCTGCGAGATATCCTTGTTGCTGAGCTCCACGTTCTCATGGAGCTTACCGGCATCGTCCACATAGGAAAAGCCCACTAGGTCAAAATGAGGCTGGGCCAGGTCCAGGATCGTTCGAATTCCCAAAACACGGTGGGCGTTGAACTCGATGCGTTCCGGTCCGATCGGCACTGACAGGTAGAACATCCCCCCGGGGCGCACCATCGAGGCCAGTTGTCGAAACCCCTCCAGGTGGCCGTCGATGTCCACGGGGTCTCCGTATCGGCCGAGGCCGAAATGCTCGAGGGTGTGAAGGCAGGAAAGGGAGTCGCAACACTCGACCAGGCCGGTGTCGGACATCAAGTCCGCCTGCCGGAAGACGATGTTCGGCACGGTGGCACTCTGAGGGCGGATGTCAAAAACCTCCAACGGGCGAAACGCGGCCACATGAGCGACAAAGCCGTCAACTCGCGAACCGACGTCCACGTGCCTTTGAGGGTTCCGGTCGTGGATCCTCCTGGCGACCAGCAAGTCCTGGTGGAAGTAGTGCCCGCTGGCGGTTCCGCTGGAGAGCGCCTTGCTCTCTCCAACACAGGGGTAGCAGAACTGAATGAGAATCCCGCGACCGCGGTGCTTCTTTTGCCGTTTGATGCAGCGGTAGTCGGCTATAAGACGTGGCATTCCTGCCAACAGACGCAAAGTACCCAATGGTAGTAATACTCGCAACCAGTTGACCCATTCCGATTCTCGCACCTTTCGCATCAACCTGGACTGGAGGTTCATCATCCCGGTGTGTTCTATGCCTGGCTGACTTTTTCCCATCGCTTTGAGTCACTTCTGGACGACAGGGGCCTGGTCGCTACGACCTGAAACGAGTCAGCAACATTCGGACTTGGCCCTGTGCTCAGCCACCAGGCGCTCCTCCTTGGCGATCGCCCAGTCGTGGTCGGTCATCATCTTAGCCAGGGCCTTGAAGGTCACCTTGGGGGTCCAGCCGAGCTTGGTCCGCGCCTTGGTGGCATCGCCCAGCAGCACGTCCACCTCGGTGGGGCGGAAGTACCGCGGGTCGATCTCGACGTACTTAGGCCAGTCCAGCTCCAGCAGGCCGAAGACTTCGTCCAGGAACTCCCGCACGCTGTGCGTCTGGCCGGTGGCGATCACGTAATCGTCGGGGACGTCTTGCTGGAGCATCGACCACATGGCCTCCACGTAGTCCCCGGCGAAGCCCCAGTCCCGCTTGGCCTCCAGGTTGCCCAGAAACAGCTTGTCCTGGAGCCCTTCCTTGATCCGCGTCGCCGCCCGGGTGATCTTGCGCGTGACGAACGTCTCGCCGCGCCGGGGGCTTTCGTGGTTGAACAGGATGCCGTTGCAGGCGAACATCCCGTAGGCCTCGCGGTAGTTGACCGTCTGCCAGAAGCCGAACAACTTGGCGCAGCCGTAGGGGCTGCGCGGATAGAAGGGGGTCTTCTCGCTCTGGGGGGTCTCGGACGCTTTGCCGTACATCTCGCTGCTGGAGGCCTGGTAGAAGCGGGTCGTAAGGCCCGTGTCGCGGATGGCCTCCAGCAGCCTGAGGGTCCCCAGGGCGTCGGTCTGGGCGGTGTAGACCGGCTGGTCGAAGCTGACGCGCACGTGGGACTGGGCGCCGAGGTTGTACACCTCGTCCGGCTGGACGGTCGTGATCACTTGCCGCAGGCCGGCCCCGTCGGTCAGATCGCCGTAGTGCAGCCGCAGGCGCGCGACCTTCTCGTGCGGATCGTGGTAGAGGTGCTCGATCCGCTGCGTGGAGAACGAGCTGGAGCGGCGGATGATCCCGTGCACCTCATAGCCTTTGCCCAGCAGGAACTCCGCCAGGTAGCTGCCGTCCTGGCCGGTGATACCGGTGATGAGTGCTTTCTTGGCCTTGTGATCCATGAAGTATCTCCTGGTGCCAGGAGTGTCGTTAGTACGTCGTGTATCGGCTTTTGGTGCGGGCTTCTTGCACGGTAGCGACGTCGCGGTTCACTCTTGCGACAGCGCGTCCTCAACCCGCTCGCAGATCAGGTGATAGACGAGCATGCCGACTTCCTGCACGCGGGGCGTCTGGGCGGACGGGATGTCCAACAGCAGCTCGGTGTGCCTGGCGCACTGGCCGCCGCCCTGGCCAGTCAAGGCGATTGTCCGCAGGCCATGCTCGCGGGCGTACTTCAGGGCAGCGACGACGTTGGGACTGTTGCCGGAGGTGCTCAGACCAAAGGCCACGTCGCCCGCACGGGCGTTGGCCTCCAGTTGACGGACGAAAACCGTCTTGAATCCGTCGTCGTTGGCCAGCGCCGTCAGGACCGACGGGTTGGCTGACAAGGCCTCGGCCCGCAAGGCCCGGCGCTGCCGAAGGAACCGCCCGACCAGTTCCGCGGCGATGTGCTGGGCGTCGGCGGCTGATCCGCCGTTGCCGAACAGAAAAACCCCGCCGCCGTTGCGGTAGGCACCGATCAGCATCTCTGCCGCCTGGGGGATGGTGTGCTCCAGGTGCTCTAACGTGGCGTTCACCAGGGCCAGGTGTTCGGAAAACCTCTGGCGGATGGGTGTATCCATGGCCGCACTCCTCATGGGGCCTGTCGCAACCCCAGGCCGCCCATACCATACGTTGGGACGGCCCGCGCGGTCAACCTGCCAGAACGGTCGAGAGACAAGCAGACAGGAACGTCAGGCCTTTTTAATCCCCCTCTTGACCTCCCCCTTGTTCATTTCATCTCATGTCGTTAACCGGACAGGCCGATAAAAATAATGTCGCCATTTCATAAGGATGACGGCAAATGGTCGTTTGGGAACTGGCCAAGATTAACGAGCACCTTGATCCCCCGACTAAGGCCACCATCGAGTGCGAGCGGATTCGTCAGCTTGAGGCCATCAAGGAGTTCCGCCGTACGCTGACGGAACGTCCTGTCGGCGCTCGTTAGGACTTGGCGTTGGAGGGGGCACCACCTGCCGGTTAAGCAGGCCCATTCTTTTTAAGCCTCTTTCCCCCGATGAATTGGGATTGTCAGATTCGTGCCTCTCCGGTAGACTGCTCTGTTCGACGCGTCCCGGCCGGTGGTCCTGGCTGGGCGGATTGGCTGGATGGTCCAGCCGCCCCAACCGCCGGGGATGACGGCGGGCCGGCGCCCGGTCCATTGTGGACGGGGAGCGACGCCGGCGGAAACACCCGTCAAACAGCAAAGTCAGCGCATGGTAGATTACAACCTGATTAAGTCCCTGGGGGTCACCGACGAGGAAGTCCAGCGGCAGATTTCTCAAGCCTTAGGCCAGGAATACAACCTGGACGTCCTGAGCCGGACCATTCAGGAAAAGGCTTCCCCCCAGCCTGGCACGGTGCTCACCGGCCGGGTCGTCAGCGTCATCGGCAACGACGTGGTCGTGGAAGTAGGCCTCAAGAGCGAAGGCACCATCGACGTGAATGAGTTCGACGACCCCCGCAGCATCCAGGTCGGTCAGCAGGTGGAAGTGCTGCTGGAGGAAGTGGAGAGCGACAGCGGGTTGGTGGTCCTCTCGAAGCGCAAGGCCGACCGCATCCGCGGCTGGGAACGGATCCTTCAGAAGAACAAGGAAGGCGACATCGTCAAAGGCATGGTGACCCGCAAGATCAAGGGCGGGTTGCTGGTGGACATCGGTGTGCCGGCGTTTCTGCCGGCCAGTCAGGTGGACATTCGCCGCCCGGCCGACATCGGGGAGTACCTGGGGCAGACCGTCGAGGCCAAAGTCCTCAAGATCGACCAGGAGCGGCGCAACATCGTCGTCTCCCGGCGGAAGCTCATCGAGGAGCAACGGGCCCAGGCCAAGGCCAAGCTCCTGGACGAGGTCCAGGAAGGCCAGATCCGCCGGGGCATCGTCAAGAACATTGCCGACTTCGGCGTGTTTATCGACCTGGGCGGGCTGGACGGCCTGTTGCACATCACCGACATGAGCTGGGGGCGGATCGGCCATCCCAGCGAGATACTCAAGGTGGACCAGGAGGTCGAGGTGCAGGTCCTGTCCGTCGATCGCGAGAAGGAAAAAATCGCCCTGGGCCTCAAGCAGCGCACGGCCAGTCCGTGGGAGCAAGTCGAGGAGAAGTACCCCGTCGGCACCCGGGTGCGCGGCACGGTGGTCAACATCATGGCCTACGGGGCGTTCGTCAAGCTGGAAGATGGCCTGGAAGGCCTGGTGCACATCTCCGAGATGAGTTGGACCCGCCGGTTGAACCATCCTTCCGAGATGGTCTCCGTGGGGGACGAACTGGAGATCGTCGTCCTGGAGATCGACAAGGCCAAGCAGGAAATCTCCCTGGGGATGAAGCAGGCCGAGGTCAACCCCTGGACGCTGGTCAAGAGCAAGTACCCTCCCGGCACGGTCATCACCGGCGTGGTGCGGAACCTGACCAACTACGGGGCGTTCGTGGAGATCGAGGAGAGCGTCGACGGCCTGCTGCACGTCTCGGACCTGTCCTGGACCCGCAAGATCGGCCACCCCGGGGAGGTGGTCAAGAAGGGTCAGGAACTCCAGTGCGTCGTCCTGGCCGTGGACGAGGAGAAGATGCGCGTGGCGCTGGGCCTCAAGCAGCTCACCGAGGACCCCTGGCTGCGGAGCATCCCGGAGCATTACGTCCCCGGCCAGATCGTCAAGGGCAAGGTCACCAAGCTCACCAACTTCGGCGTGTTCGTGGAGCTGGAGGACGAACTGGAGGGCTTGCTGCACGTCTCGGAGCTGGCCGACCACAAGGTGGACAACCCCCAGGACGTGGTCAAGGTGGGGGATGAAATCGAGGTCAAAATCCTCCGCGTGGACACCGAGGAGCGGAAGATTGGCCTGAGCCTCAAGCGCGCCCAGTGGGCGGCGGAGGAAGGCGCTCGGCCTGAGCCGATCGAGCCCGAACGGGCCAAGCGCCGCGGCGGGCTGGAAGGCCCAAGCGGGCAGCTCGGCGACGACATCATCGAGACCCCCCGCCCGGAGGAACCCCAGCAACCGTAACCGGGAAAACGTCCGCCGGGACACCCAAAAACTATCCCGAGGCGCGGCAGGTGGTATCTGCCGTGCCTTTTTTTCATCCCGACGCATCGACGTTTTGATGCCTTTCCGCGGCCTTACTCAAGGGCAGGCCTTGGGGTGTCGAAAAACCTTCCAGCAGAGGAAGTCGTAGACCCCCAAGGGAGAGTGCCGGCGTATGGTTCCAAACAGCCCCCAGCCGGGTCTAGGCTGGTACCTGGACCAGATCAAGTCCACCGCGTTGCTGACGGCCGAGCAGGAGCGCCAACTTGCCCGGCGGATTCGCGACCACGGCGATCCCCAGGCCCGGGAGCAGATGATCCGCGCCAACCTCCGCCTGGTCGTCAAGATCGCCAAGCGCTACAGCAACCCCAGCATGACGCTGGCCGACCTGGTGGCCGAGGGCAACCTGGGGCTGATGCGGGCGGTGGAGGAGTTCGACCCCCAGGCCGGCGTGCGGTTCAGCACCTACGCCGCCTGGTGGATCAAGCAGGCCATCAAGCGGGCGATGATCAATGCCGGCCAATCCATCCGCATCCCGGCCTACCTGGTGAAGATGGTGGCCAAGTGGCGCAGAACCACCGCCACGATCGAGGCCGAGCTGGGCCGCCCGCCCACCACGGGGGAGATGGCCCGCCGCCTCCGCGTCAGCCCCAAGAAGGCTGAAATCATCCGCCAGGGCCTCCAGGCCGTGGCCGCCCCCACGCAGATCGGCTCGGAAGAAACCTCGGCCATCGCCGAGATGGTGGGGGAAGCCTCCCCCCAGCGACCCGACCAGGCCCTGCTGGAGGCCTCCAACGCCCCGATCGTCAAATCGCTGTTGAAGCGCCTGGAGCCGCGGGAGCGGAGGATTTTGGAGCTCCGCTTCGGCCTGGACGGCCACCAGGGCCCGTCGCGGACCTTCAAGGAGATCGGGAAAATCGTCGGGCTGACCCGCGAACGCGTCCGCCAAATCGAAAAAAAGGCCCTCGCCAGCCTCAAAGACCTAGCCGACCGCGTGGCCTGAATCTGTGCCTCTCCGCTAATCCGCAATCCACAATCCGCACTACTCTCGAATCCATTGTGGCCACGCTCCGCGAGATCATGCCACCTAACCAATCTTGACCTGACCGTCGCAGGGCTTATCCTATGCGCGATGTGGAAACGGCAAGGTGCTTGTCGGTGAGGTCATGGCAGAAGCGATAGTGAACCCTAGCCTTCCCTTGGAGGCCAAACGGCGCGAACGTAATGCCCGCTTGAAGCGACGGCGCGTGGTGTCGCTGCTGTTGGGTCGGCGGGTTCGGCCGGTGCTGCTGCTGGCGGCGGCGGGCTTTTTGATCTTCGGCGCCTTCCGCGTGGGGCTGCTTATCGGCCGGCGGAACGTGATCGAAGACCTCCACGCCAATGACGTGTGGGGCTGCTTCCTCATGGGCCTGCGGTTCGACGCCGTGCCCATCGGTTACGCGCTGCTGCCGTTGGCGGTGGTGTTGCCGCTGGCTCCGCGGTGGATCTTTCGCAACCGCACGTTCCGCCAGGCCGTCACCGACCTACGCCACCACGCTGCTGGTGGTGGCCCTGTGCGTGGAGGTCATCGGGGCGTTCTTCTTCATGCACTTCTGGGACCGGCTGAACTGGCTGACCGTCGCGCACCTGCCGCACTTCCGCGAAGCGGCCGTGTACATCTGGCACGCCTATCCCGTGCTGACGGTGCTGGTGAGCGTGGTGCTGGCGACGCTGGCGGTCCGCTGGGGACTGAACAAGCTGTTCTGGTCCTACCCGGTCCCATCGCGGGTGCGCATGGCGGGAGCGGATCGTCGTGGCCGTGGTGCTGACGGGCGTGTCGGCTTTGGCGGCCCGGGGCGGCGTCGTGCGGTCGCTGAGGAGCGCCGATGCGTACTTCTGCACCAACAAGGTCCTCTGCCAACTGGCGCAGAACAACTTCTTCACGCTCATGCACGCGGCCAAGGTGTTGCTCACCGACATCAGCGATGAGACGGAGTACTACTCCTTCCCCCCCGTCGCCCGCGCGGCGGAGGTGACCAGCCGGCATGCTGCTCCAGCGCGGGCGAGACGCCCCTGGGCGGCAGCGGCCAATCCCGTTGTGGCGGCGCAGCGACACGCGGTCAGCCCGCGCCGGGACCTCAACGTGGTCATCCTCCTGATGGAGAGCATGGCCGGCAGACCGGTCGGGGCCCTGGGCCATAAGCCCAGCTTCACCCCCGAGCTGGACGACCTTGTGCACCGAGGGGGTCTTTCTGGACCGCCTGTACGCCGTCGGGCCGCGGACCAGCCGGGCCATGATGGGCGTGCTCTGCGGGCATCCGGACGTCAGCGGCGTGTCGATCCTCCGACGCGAGCTGGCCCAGGGCCGATTCCTCACGCTTGCCGGCGATCCTCGACAGCCCGCGGCTACGCGACCATGATGATCTACGGCGGCGACCCGGACTTCGACAACATGCGGGGGTTCTTCTCCAAGGCGGGCATCGAGCAGTTCATCGACGAACGCAGACTCGGCGATCCCCGCCAGATCGGCAACTGGGGCGTGCCCGACGAAGCTCGCCTTCGACAAGGCCCACGAGCTCTTCTGCCAGGCTTGGCCCGGCAAGAGGTCCGTTCTTCGCGCTCCTCCTGACGGTGTCCAACCACGAACCCTTCGATATCCCCAAGGGCAGGTGGAGGTGCTGCCGGGGGAAAGCAAGGAGATCCAATGCCTCAACGCCTACCGCTACGCCGACTGGGCGCTGGGAGAGTTCTTCCGCAAGGCGCGGACGGCGGACGTACTTCAAGGACACGCTCTTTGTGCTGGTGGCCGACCACGGGCGGGACTTCGACAACACGCGGATCGTCGATGTGCCGGGCTACCGCATCCCGTGCCTGTTCCTGGCCCCGGAGATCCTGCCGCCCCGGCGGGTCCAGCACCGTGGCCAGTCAAACCGACATCGCCCCGACGATCCTGGCCCTGCTGGGCGGCAGCTACGAGCACTGCTTCCTGGGGCGGAACGTCCTGGCCGTCGGGGGCGACGAGGGCTTCGCCGTCATCCACGATGAGAACTACCTGGCCTTCGTCCGCGACGACCTGGCGCTGGTGGCCCCGCCGCGGCACGAGGTGATCCTCTACGAGGTCTCCGGCAAGACTCGATGAAAAAGCCCAGCCGGGACGTGTCCGGACCAGGACGTCCAGATGCTCAACCTCCAGATGCTTTCGTACTACATGACGGCCAGGCATCTGTTCATGACCGGCACGTACGGCCCGCCGACGATGGCCGCCCTCGGCGGAGGCGGGTCAAAACTGCCCCAGGCCCGCTAGCAGCCCGCGATACAAAGGACAATCGACATGGAACTCGAGCGCTTCATCCGCGACGTCCCGGACTTCCCCAAGAAGGGCATCATCTTCAAGGACATCACGCCGCTGCTGGCCGATCCGGAAGCCCTGGCGGCGGCCGTGGAGCAACTGGCCGAGCCGTATGCCTCCGCGGGCGTCCAGGTGGTAGGGGGGATCGAGAGTCGCGGGTTCATCTTTGGGGCGCTGGTGGCCCAGCGGCTGGGAGCGGGCTTTGTGCCCATCCGCAAGCCCGGCAAGCTGCCGCACAAGACCCTCCGCCAGAGTTACCAGTTGGAGTACGGCAGCGACGCCGTCGAGATTCACTGCGACGCCGTCTCCCCCGGCAAGAAAGTGCTGCTGGTGGACGACCTGCTGGCCACGGGCGGGACGATGTCGGCCGCATGCGACCTGATTAGGCAACTAAAGGGCGTGATCGTCGGTGTGGCCTTTGTCATTGAGCTGTGCTTCCTTCACGGCCGGGAGAAGCTCAAGGACTATCCGCTCCATTCCCTCATCCAGATCGAGTCGTAACGCCCCTAGGCGTCTGGGACCGCCGGGGCGGTGAAGCCCGTGGCGGAAAAAGTCTCCACCGGAACCTGCGGCACGCCTTGTCGGATCGCCTGGGCGATGGCGTGGAGCTGATCGTCGGTGAGGGGGAGACGTTCGGGTTCGGCAGGCCTTCGGGCGACGGTGTACACCTGGACGAGCTTGATCTTCCCTCCGCCGCCGACGATGTCTTTCAGCCGCTTGACGTAGGCGGCGATCTCCTCGGCCGACGGCTCCTGGCCGTCCAGGCGGACGAACATGCTCTGGATGACGACCGGCCGGCCACGGGCGACGTGCGGTGATGCCCTCGACGATGCGGGCCAGCGTCAACCCCGGCGACGGTCGGTTGATCTGCGAGAAGTAGCTCGCTGCCGGCGTCCAGCTTGGCCCAGATCTCCCCGTGGTGGGCGTCCAGGATCGGCAAGGCGGCCTGGAACTGCCGCGATGGAACTGCGAGGCGTTGGTGATGACGACGATCTTCACGTCGCCCAGGCCCATGCCTGCGCCTTCACCTCGGCTGCGACGGCCACGGCCGCGTCGAAGTTCTCCAGGCAGGTGGGCTCGCCGTCCCCGCTGAAGGCGATGTCGTTCAGCCGCCTGCAGTTCAGCCGGCGTGGCGGCGAAACCTTCTTCCTGCCAGATCTGCCCGCGGACGGCCTCGGCCAGCACGGCCTCCAGTTCGCTGCCGCAGGATGTCGGCAGGTCCACCTGGTGCGGCGGGGCGGCGGGATGCGCCGGTCGATCTGGCAGTAGATGCAGGAGTAGGTGCACCGCTTGTCGTGGTTGAGGTTGACCCCGACGCTCAATCCCTTGCTCCGCCGCGAGACCACCGGATACACGTACAGGTACTCCCGCCACTGCCGGCGGTGGTCGGAGCGGATCGGTGGCCTGCCTGGCGGTGCGTCCGGACCCATGCGGCCATTCTATTGACCTGGGCATCGCCAATGCAACCCGCCGCAGGCGGGTGGCTGTGCCTTTGCAGGCTCAAAGCCGCTAGAGGGCGTTTCATTGACAATGCAAAGTCGAATCAGCGCTCGCGGAGCGGGAAAGAGTCCCCCCAACCGCGGCGAGGTTGCGGGGCGATTTGGAGCGACGTCTTGGCGGTGCGAGCTTGCGTGGCCAAAGCGTGTGCAGTTTGGTGTAAGATAGCGACCTGGCAACGACGGGAAAGAAACATGGAGATTGGAGAAAAACTGCGGACGCGTTACGCTCCCTCGCCGACCGGCTACCTGCACGTCGGCGGGGCCAGGACGGCCTTGTACAACTTCCTCCTGGCCCGCCAGACCGGCGGGCAGTTCATCCTCCGCATCGAGGACACCGACCGCGAGCGGCACGATGAGTCCGCCGTCGCCAAGATCATCGCCGACCTGCGCTGGCTGGGCATCGAGTGGGACGAGGGGCTCGAGGTCGGCGGGCCCTACGGGCCGTACCGCCAGAGCGAGCGGCTGGACCTGTACGCCCCGTACGTCCAGCCGCCTGCTGGAGGAGGGCAAGGCCTACTACGCCTTCGAGACCGCAGAGGAGTTGGAGGCCATGCGGCGGGAGGCGATCGCCGCCAAGCGGGCCTTCCGCTACCCGCCGGCCGGAAAGTTTTCCCACCGCGGCCCGAGGCCGAGGCCGCCCGCTCAGGCCGGCCGGCCCGTCGTCGTTCGCTTCTGCTGCCCGGCCCGGAACGTGACCGATCCAGCGACCTGGCCTTCGGCGAGGTCACCATGCCGGCCTCGGAGATGGAGGACTTCGTCATCCACAAGGCCGACGGCTACCCCACCTTCTACCTGGCCAACGTGGTTGACGACGCCGCGATGCACATCAACCTCGTCATGCGCGGCCAGGAGTGGCTGGGCCAGACCTGGCGGCAGGTGCTGCTGCGGGAGGCGCTGGGCCTGCCCGAGCCGGCCGATACGCCCACCTGCCGCTGATCATGGACATGCAGGGGCGGAAGCTCTCCAAGCGCGACGGCGACGTGGAGGTGCACGCCTTCCGCGCCGCCGGCTACCTGCCGGAGGTGCTGAGCGAACTTCATTGCGCTGCTGGGCTGGGGGCCGGGCGGCGACCGCGAGAAACTCGTCACTTGAAGAGATGATCGAGCTGTTCCGCATCGAGCGGATCGGCAGGACCAACGCCAAGTTCGACCGCGCCAAGCTGCTGGCGTTCAACACCGACGCCATCGCCGCCGCCAGTCCCGACCGCCTGCTGGCGGCCTTCAAGGATTACCTGGCGCTCAACGACACGCCCATCCCCGCCGGCGACGAGGGGCTGCTGCGTCGGCTGCTGGTCAGCCAACGCGGGCTTCCGCACGTTCGCCGACATCCCCGACAAGTGCAACGTGCTGTTTGTGGACGATCGGGCGTTCGAGTACGACGACGACGCGGTGAAAAAGTCCTGCAAAAGAACGCCGGCCAAGGCCTGGCCGTGCTGACCGAGCTGCGGGAGCGATCTGGCCCGCTGCCCCTGGACGGCGGCGGACTTGGAGGCCTTGATCAAGGGCTATTGCGAAAGGAAAGGCCTGGGCATGGGCAAGGTCGCCCAGCCGATCCGCGTGGCCGTCACCGGCAGGACGATCAGCCCGCCGATCTTTGACACGCTGACCCTCCTAGGTCGTGAAAAAACCCTCGCGCGGATCGACCGCTGCCTGGCGACGTGCAAGGGGACATAGCAGGGGGAAGGCTTTTGGTGGGGGAGCTACGTGCCTTTGCCCTTGGGAGCTGGGGTTTTTCCCCCCGGTCTAGAAGTTTTCTTCGGAAGGTTCGCTGAAGGTGGGGGGGTCTGGTCCTGGGCCTGGGAGGCCTTGAGCTGGTCGAGTTTGTCCAGGCTCATGGCGTTGCGGCAGCGGGGGAAGCCGCTACAGGCCAGGAATTCCCCTCGGCTGCTGTGGCGGATGACCATGGGTCTCCCGCACTTGGGGCAGTTCACCCCGGCGGGGCGGGGCGGGGGCCGCGGCGGCGGTTCGACGTGGATGCCCTCCGGCAGCGGGGAGGCGGTCTTGCAGTCAGGATAGCGGCTGCACCCCAGGAACGCCCGCCGGCCTTTCCACTTCACGACCATCGGGCTACCGCATTCCGGACAGGCTTGGCGGACCTCCTCGGCCTTGACCAGCTTGAGCGGCTGGCCATTGTCGTCGCAGCGGAGCGTGCCTTTGCACTTGGGGTAGTTGCTGCATCCCAGGAAGCTGCCGAATCGGCTGTGGCGGAGGACCATCTTGCTCCCGCACTGTGGGCAGGGCACGTCCACTTCCCGGCGCCTGGAGTTTCCTACCTTCGGCGTCCACCGGTGCCGTAGCCTTGCACTTGGGGTAGCCGGAGCAGGCGAGGTAGCGTCCCGTCCTGGACAGCTTGTACACCATCGGCCGGTTGCACTCATCGCAGAGATACTCGCTGGGGGTGCTCTCGGCCTTGGCGTGGACCATCTCCCGGGCCGCCTGCTTGAGGTGCTTGCTGAAAGGCCCGTAGAATTCGCTGAGCACCTCCACCCAGTCCTTGCGGGCCTCCTCGATCTTGTCGAGCTGGTCCTCCATGTGGGCGGTGAAACGGACGTCGAAGATGTCCGGCAGATGAGCGACCAGCTTGCGCGTGACCACCTTGCCCAGCTCGGTCGGCCGGAAGGAGCGATCGGTGAGCTCCACGTAGTTGCGGTCCTGGATGGTCTGGATGATGGTGGCGTAGGTGCTGGGCCGCCCGATGCCGTCAGCCTCCAGCGCCTTGATCAGCGAGGCCTCGGTGAAGCGCGGCGGCGGCTGGGTGAAGTGCTGCGTGGGCGCCAGCTCCACGGGTGCGACCGGCTGGCCGTCGTGAAGCTCCGGCAGCACCTGGTCTCCACTACGGGGCAGGCCTGCGACGGCCAGAAACCCGTCGAACGCCAGTTGCCGGCCCATGGCCTTGAAGACGGCTGCCCCGGTCGGCGTGTCGGCGACGATGTCGGCCTCGGTCACCTTCCAGATGGCCGCAGCCATCTGGCTGGCCAGGAACCGCTGCCAGATCAGCGCGTAGAGCTTGTACTGCTCCTCGCTGAGGGCGCCGATCAGGTCCTGAGGCCTGCGGTCGGGGAGGGTGGGACGGATGGCCTCATGCGCCTCCTGCGCTGCTGGCCGGAATTGTAGACGTTGGGATGGTCCGGCAGGTAGTCCGGGCCGAACTGTTGGGTGATGAGCTGGCGGGCGGCGGCCACCGCCTCGGCCGACAGGTGCGTGCTGTCGGTCCGCATGTAGGTGATCAGGCCGACGCTGCCCTCTTGGGGGATCTCCACGCCTTCGTAAAGCTGCTGGGCGATCCGCATAGTCCGGGCGGCGGAGAAGCGCAATTGCACCGCCGCGGCCTGTTGCATCGAGGCGGTGGTCAGCGGGGCCTGCGGACGCGAGCGGCTGTCGCGCTGCTGAAGATTGCGGACGACGAACGCCGGCCCGCCGTCGGCCAGGTGGCCGACGACGGTCAGGACGTGCCCCGCCGGACCCTTGGCCGAAGGTTCCTCGCGGCGCTGCACCTGGTCCACCGTCAGCCCCAGGGCCTTGGCAATCTCCAGGGCCGTTTCGGAGCTAGCCGTCTTGAACCGCTGGCCGCACCACTGGGCCAGCTCGGCGCGGAAGGCCTGATGTTCGGTGAGGAACCGTTGCTGGGCGTCGCGCGCGGGACTGTGGGTTTGCTGCGCATCGGCCAGCAGCGCCGACCATTGCCCGGCCAGTTCCGCCGCCGCTCCGCCCTCCGTGGTGAACACGGCCGAGAGGCGCCAGTATTCCTCAGGAGAAAAATCATCAATTTCCTGCTCGCGCTCCACGATCAGCCGCACGGCCACCGATTGCACCCGTCCGGCTGACAACCCCGGGGCGACCTTGCGCCACAGCAGCGGGGAGACTTCGTAGCCCACGATGCGGTCGAGGATCCGCCGGGCCTGCTGGGCGTTGACTTTGTTCATGTCGATCGTGCGCGGGTGGGCGAAGGCTTGGCGGATGGCGGCGGGGGTAATCTCGTTGAAGATCACGCGGCGGACGCGGTCGGGCCGCACGCCCAGGCTCTCGGCCAGGTGCCAGGCGATGGCTTCGCCCTCGCGGTCCAGGTCGGTGGCGAGAAACACTTCCGTCGCGGCGCGGGCATACTTCTTCAGCTCCGTCAGCACCCTCCGCCGGCCGGCCAGGGGTTCGTAGGTGGGGGCAAAGCCGTGGCGAACGTCCACACCCATCGCCTTGGGGGGCAGATCGCGGACGTGGCCCATCGACGCCTTGACCAGGTACTCCCGTCCCAGGTAGCGGTTGATGGTCCTGGCCTTGGCGGGCGATTCCACCACCACCAGCTTCCTGCCCGCGGTGCGGGCGGTGGTTTTTGTCACCGTACCGGTCCCTGCGCTCACCGAGGAAGCCCCGGCGGATCGGCGTGCAATTTTCTTTGCGGTTCTTGCCATAACTGGCGGGCCCGAGGGCGGCGTCGGTGCCCCTGTCTCATTGGCGGCACATGATGGAGCTAGGGGGTGGGTGTTTGTCAAGTGTCAAGCCCGCTGGGGCTTCTTCGGTTGCTCCCGGGGCGGGGTTTACGGAAAAAAGGAAAAACAGGATTGTCGTCAAGGTTAGAATCGACGGCGCAAAATTCGCCACCGTCGGTGCGCACGATTTTTGGGCCGGGGATTTCAGCTCGGACGGCTGGCGGGCGCGCTGGCCGCCTGCTGCATCGCGCGGCGGGAGATGACGATCCGCTTGACATAGACCAAGTCCTCCAGCCTCCCGCCCAGCGGTCCTTTGTCTCGTTCGTGGAGCACCAGCGGGCCAGTCGTGCGGCCATCATGCGTCACCCAGAACGGCTGACCCTTGACCGTCCCGACCACCTCGCTGCCGTCTATCAGGTGGAATTTCCACCGCATCCGCCGAAAAGGGTACTGCTGGCCGGTGTAGACGCGCTGCGGGCTGCCCATCGCCTGCCATCGCCACTGAGGCTGGAGGGATTCCTCCTCCACGATGGCGGTAATGCTCAACACGGCCAGGGGCGGTAGCAGCCGCCAGCGCTTTTCGTTTTCGACGAAGACCGTCCAAGGCTGGTCGCGTGTCGTGGTGATGTACCCGGCGATCACCTCACCGTCGCTCAGTTCGACCGCACCGGGCAGGGCATCCCCGCCGGCAGGAAGATTCCTTTCAGCCGCGATAGCCGGCGCGGAGGCTGACTGTTTTTGGGTGGGCTGGCTGGTCGCGGGCTTGGCCTGGTGGAGCCAGTAGTCCAGATTGTCTTCGGCGGCGGCGCCGGCCAGCAAGCTGCCGAGCACGATGGCGGCCCAGACCTTTTTCCAATGACATCGACCGCTACTCATGGACCTGGTTCATCCCCTTCATCACCTGCCGGAAGGTCTGGTAGGCAGGATCGTCGTACAGGACGAAGGTGACCTGCGTCAGCGATGTCTCCCCGGCCAGGTGCTTGGCGACCTCTTCCAGCATGATCTTCGCGCAGGTCTGGACGTCCATGCCGCCGATTCCTGAGCCCGTGGCCGGGAAGGCCAGCGTTTTGATGCCCTTCTCCTTGGCCAGCTTGAGCACGGCGGCGGTGGATTGCCGCAACGACTCTTTTGTCGTGTACCCGCCCAGGGCCATGGAAGCCTGGTGGATGACGTGCCGTGCGGGCAGCCTGCCGGCGCCGGTGATGGCCGCCTGGCCCACCTCGACCGAGCCGTGGCGGTCGCACTCAGCCTGGATGTCCGGGCCGCCCTTGGCCCGGATCGCCCCCGCCAGGCCCCCGCCCAGGATCAGGTCGCTGTTGGCGGCGTTGACGATGGCGTCTACGCGGTACGTGGTGATGTCTCCCTTGTGGATGGATATCTTGGTCATGGCCGGCCGGGTATGATACCGCGCGAGGATTGCGTCTTGGCAAATGGAAAGGGGGCGCAGCCGGCGGTGGTGGGGCCTTATTAGACTTTGCGCTGCCCAAGCGATTCACCTCCGGCGAATCGCAACCAGTCGCATGGAGCGGGATAGCCACCGACTGCCACATTGGCCATGCGAAGGTCAATAAGGATTGACCGTCGCAGCCGGCACTGTTACGGTGTGGCCTGGATTTTGAGACGAGCCGAGGAGCCTAAGCATGCCCCCAAAGCCGCTGGTGGACCTGTCGCAAATCGATACCCGTGCTGAAAAGGTCTTAGTGGACCGGGACGGCATCTACCGCGTCAATCCGCATCGCTTTGAGTTTCAGCAGTTGGACGGCATCTGTCTGCTGGACCGCTCGCAGGAGCTTTTGGTGGGCTTTCGTGACGTGCGGGCCGATGAGTTCTGGGTTCGCGGGCACATTCCGGGCCGGCCCATCTTTCCGGGCGTCCTGATGATTGAGACGGCCGCCCAATTGGTCAGCTACTACGTGATGAGCGGGCCGGACAGGTACGGGGACTTTTTGGGATTCGGCGGGGTGGACGGGGTGAAGTTCCGCGGCACGGTGCGTCCCGGCGATCGGATCATCATGGCGGGCAAGATGAAGGAGAACCGCCCCCGCCGGTGCGTCGGGGCCACGCAGGCCTTCGTCAACGGCCAGATGGTTTACGAGGGGCTGATCACGGGCATGTGGTTGTGAGGGGCCAGTCGGCGGCCGGGCTGGCGGGGGCGGGGCACTTGTGACAGCCATGGCGGAGTGGATGAGCCAATTCGACGCCTGCCTGGAAGTCTGTCCCCCCTTGCTCTTGTTGAAAAGACGTTAAAGTCCGTTCCCGCCCGCCGCGGGTTGCTTCTGCTGGTGGGGCCGGACGATCAGCCGCTGATCCTCCTGGCCGCCGCCGACCTGAGGAGCCGCCTGCGCGTGCGGCTGGAAGCCCCCGCCGACGACCAAGCTGAAAAACCTCAGGGACGGCGGGTGGACTGGCGGGAGATTACCCGCAAGGTGGTCTGGAAACTTACCGACAGCCACTTCGAGACGGACCTCGCCTACCTGGAGGTCGCCCGGCAGATTTGGCCGGAAGGCTTCGGCAAGATGCTCCCCTGGAGCCCGGCGGGGTTCGTGCATGTCGATCCGGCCGGCCGAGCGACGCACTTTGCGAAAGTCGCCCGACTGCTCCCGCCACCGGGCCTGTGCCTGGGACCGTTTTCCAGCGGCCGGTCAGCCCAGGGCTTCATCGACATCCTTCAGGACGCCTTTGACCTCTGCCGCGAACCCCGCCGCCTGGCCCAGGCCCCCCACGGCCGGCCTTGTGCGTACCGGCAGATGGGACGTTGCGTGGGCGTCTGCGACGGCAGCATGGCCATGGACGTGTATCGCACCGTCATCGCCCAGGCGGCAGCCTACGCCGCCGGCCAGCGCACCAGTTACCTCCAGGAACTGACGGAGCGGATGAAACGGCGCATCCGCGGAGCTGCGGTTTGAGCAGGCCGCCGCGATCAAGACGCGGCTGGAAAGGCTTGGTCAGCTTGAGGGATCGGCCTACGCCCAGGTGGCCGAGGGCGAGGCGTTCCAGTTCATCCTGGTCCAGCGCGGCGGCAGCCGCAAGGCGGCCAAGGTCTTTTTGGCCGATCGTGGGTGGATTATCCCAGACCCGCCGCTTCATTGGCCGCTGCAAACCGACCAGCTCCGCCGGACGCTCGACCGCATGGCGGCGCTGGTGCAGGACGGCGGTGCCGTCGGCCGGTATGATCCGTGGCGCGTCGGCCTGGTGGCCTTGTACCTGTTCAGCGGCCCGCAGCGGCGTGGGGTTATTCTGCGATGGCGGAGCGACATGACCGCGGAGGAGCTAGGCCAGGCCGTGGAACAGTCCGCCGTGAACTTGGCCTTGGGCCCAGGGGGCAAAAAGTCTCGCGACCAGGCCGGCGAGACATCGTCTTCGACCGGTACGGCAACGCCGCTATAATGCGGTCCGACCGGGTCCAACCCCGAGCCGATGCCCATGAACCGCCTCGTTCAGGTCTATCGACGAGTCTTTCCGCGCCGCCGGCGGCTGTGGCGGTACGTTTCGCCGCACCGGCGCGGCCTGGCGCTGGCGGTTCTGGCGATGCTGATGGTGGCGGCCTATGGGTACGGGCAGTTGACCCACGACGCTCGCGTCCGGCGGCGCCCGCTCGTACCTGCGGGAGCTGACCGGTGGACGGGTGGAGATCGGCCGGGCGCACTTTGGCCTGTTCAGCGGCGTCCAACTGTACGACGTGAGGGTCTATCCTCCCGGCCAGCAGACGGCCGAACCATTCTTCAAGGCCAGGACGGTTATCCTGCGGCATAAGCCTATGGCGATGCTCCTGTCCGGCGTCATCCATCCGACGGAGGTGATCTGCCTGGAGCCGCTGGTCACGCTGGAATACGACGTGCAGCAGGACCGGTACAATTTTCAGGGTTTCTTCCCCGCCCCCGGCCAGGCCCATTCGCGTTCGGCAGGCCTGGTGGAGGACCTGCCGCCGATCCGCGTGCGCCACGGCCGGCTGCGATGGGTGGACGTGGACCATGAGATGCGCGTGCCGTTCGAGGAGATGCCCGTCACGCTGTCGATGACGCCCGGTCCTGGCGGGGAATACCTCATCGCCTTTGAGGAGCAGCAGCCGTCCGGCGAGCCGGGCATCACCGGCCGATTGTCCCTGGACGTGACCACGGGCCAGGTGAGGCTGCTGAGCGGCACGGTGCCGCTGCCCAACCTGGACAAGGCGCTTCCCGGCAAGTATCGCCAGTGGCGTCAGCGGTACGGGATCCGTGGGGAGGTGCGCCTTGTCGGTTCGGCCGGGCCGTCCGCCGAAGGGCCGATGGAATGCCAACTGGACGACGTGTCGCTGGTGCTCCCGGCCGAGGAGGGCGGGCTGGAACTGGCGCACGTGGCCGGGACGGTCCTATTCGACGAGGCGGGTGTGACGCTCCGCGACGTCCGCGGCCAAGTGCCCGGCGCCGGCGGGGCCGGTTTTACCCTCTCCGGCCGATACGAGGGCTTCGAGGCTGACAGCCCCTTCCGCCTGACGGTCCAGGCCACGTCGTTGTCGCTGCCGAGCCCGGTCCAGGCTAGCGGGAGACTGGCGGAGCTGCTTGACGTGCTCGTGCACGAGTACGGCCTGGCCGGCCGGTGTCACCTCAACGTCGATCTGTGGCGCCCGCAGGGCGGCGCCGTCGATTTCCGCGCGACGGCCCAGCCCCAAGGCATGAGCGCCACGTATCACTCCGTGCCGTATCGGCTGGAAGACATTCGTGGCACGGTGGTGATTACACCCGCCGGTGCCGAGCTTCACGCCCTGCATGGCCAGCGGCACGGGGCACGGTTCGACATCGACGGCGTGATTATCCCCCCGGGCGGGACGGGCGCTACCCTTCTGACGATCGTGGGAAAAGACGTCTTCCTGGACCGCGAGCTGCGCGACGCGATGCCGTCGACCGTCCAGATCCCCTGGGACGCGCTGGACCCCTCCGGCCGATTGTCGGCGAACGTGAAGCTCACCTGCGATGGCAGCGGGAACCTGGAGCATGTCGAGGCCCTTGTCGAGATGACCGGCCAGACGTCCGTCCGGCCGCGCGACTTTCCCTACCGCGTGGACAACCTGATCGGCCGAACGACGATCCGTGACCAGGACATCGTCGTGGAGGACGTGGCGCGGCAGCCGGGGCGTGATGAGTTGCCTGGTCAGTGGTCGAATCGTCGGTGCCGGGCGCCAGGACGGGAACATGGATTTGACCATCGAGGCCAGGCGGCTGCCGGTGGACCAGGAGCTGGCCGCGGCCTTGCCCGACTCCGCCCGCCGGGCCTTGACGTCGCTGCATCCGGCCGGCTGGGCCGAAAGGGTTCACTGCCACCTGCGCCAAACCGGCGGAGGCAAGGTTTACTACCAGGCCCAGGCGACGGTAGGGGATCTATCGTTTGAGTCCGACGTGATTCCTTGCCGGATCACCCACGGGCGAGGCGAGGTGGAGATAGACCCCGACCTGGTGACCATCAATGAGCTGACCGGCGTGTGCGGCCAGGGGCAGGTGGTCATCGCCGGCCAGGCGCTGCTCAGGGAGAAGGAGGTCGGCCTGGACTTGATGGCCAAGGCCACGCGGATGCCGATGGACGAGAGGCTCCTGGCGGCCTTGCCCACGGACTTGGCGGGGTTGAGGAAGAAGCTGTCGGTCTCCGGCCTGGCGGACGTCGAATTATTTGTCCGTAGCGGACTGGAAGGGGAGCAGGCGGCGGACTACCGGCTGCGGATTTTTCCCCAAGACATGCAAGTCCGATATGAAGGCCTGCCGTGGGCCTGGTCGGGCATGCGGGGCACGGTCCTGGCGACCCCCGGCCGGATTGAGATGGATCACCTGACGGCCGAGGAGGGGTCATTGCGATTCCGGATGGACGGGGTCATTACCTCCGGTGTCGAGGCTTTGGAGGGCAACGTGTCTCTGACGGCGACCGACCTGCCGATCAGTCGCGAGCTGGTGGCCGCCCTGCCCACGGAAATTGGCGGCCTGATGGGGCGCCTGGCCGGTGGGGGCAGTTGCGACGTGGACCTCCGCAGGCTGGCGTGGACGACTCCCAAATCTTCTTCAGCGACCTCGTCTCCGGCTAGTGAAGCCTCAGCCGCAACCAGCAAACCCGTCCTGCAATCCGCCTGGGAATTGGAAGGAAATATCTCCCTCAAGGGGGCGGTGATTGACCTGGACTTTGGCCAACGGACCCTGTCCGGAACCCTCAGCGGCAAAGCGGTATCCAGGGGCGGTGAGCTGGCCTTGGGGACGGACATCATGCTAAGCGAGGTGGACCTCGGCCAGCGTCGCGTGTATGACGTTTGCGGTCGTCTCGTCAAATCCGCCGGGGCTGCGGTGATCCGGATCGAGGACCTCTCGGCCAGGGTCCATGGCGGCAAGGCGGCTGGGTTTGCTGAGATTGCGCTGACTGATCCCCTGCGTTACGGCATTCGCTTGTCGGTGGAGGACTTGGACCTGCACGACCTGTTCCGCTCAAGTACCACCCAGCCCAGCAGCCAGCAGGGCTTCGACGTGCGGGGTTTGCTGACGGGCAACCTCCAGATGACGGCCGTGGCCGGGGAGCCCCAGACGCGCCAGGCCTCGGGGGTCTTGAAGATCACCCAGGGGCGGATCCGCCAGCTTCCGGTGGTGTGGGGGTTTATCCACGTCATCTATCTATGGCTGCCCGGGCAAGGAACCTTTGCCGAGGGCGACGTTACCTACCGGCTTGAGGGGGAGAAGTTGATCTTCGAGGAGATTTCTCTGCGCGGGCCGGCGATGTCGGTGCTCGGTTCGGGCCGGGTGAACCTGAAGGATGAGACGCTGCATTTGACGTTCCTCACCAGCCCGCCGGGTCAATTGCCGCGGATCGCAGGAATAGGGGAACTGCTGCGCAGCCTGTCGCGGGAGGTCGCCGAGATTCGGGTCACCGGGACGCTGGTCCATCCCCTGCCGCAGACGGTCTCGCTTCCAGGGTTGGACGAGGCCGTCCGGCGGCTGCTCAGCCCCGAAAGTCAGGATGAGGACTGATTCGTTTCGAGTTCCTTAAGGAGAACGGTCCATGGCTAGAGTCAAGGTCGCGGTCATCGGGGGCAGCGGGCTGGGTGAGTCCTTGGGGTCCGGCCTGCGGGGGAGGACGGTGAACATTGATACCCCTTTCGGCAACCCCTCCGATGTCCTGGTGGAGACGAACTGGCATGGGATCGACGTGGTGTTCCTCAACCGTCACGGGCCGGGCCACGTCCTGCCGCCGTCGCGGGTGAACTACCGGGCGAACCTCTACGCCCTCAAGGCCGCCGGGTGCACGCACGTCATCGCCTCCGGGGCCGTCGGCTCGCTGCGGGAGCACCTGCGCCCCCGCGACCTGGTGATCCCCGACCAGATCATCGACAAGACCTACCAAGCGGGAAAGCACGTTCTTTGACGCCACGCCGGCGGTCCACGTGGAGTTCGCCGCCCCGTTCTGCCCCGTCCTGCGCAAGCACCTGCTGGACTGCGCCGGGGCGGTCAAGACGACCGTGCACGACGGTGGCACGTACGTCTGCATGGAGGGTCCGGCCTTTTCCACCCGGGCCGAGAGCGAGATGCACCGCAGTTGGGGCGGCGACCTGATCGGCATGACCGCCATGCCCGAGGCCAAGCTCGCCCGCGAGGCCGAGATGGCCTACGCCCTGGTCTGCCTGCCCAGCGATTACGACTGCTGGCGGCCCCACACCGGCGGAACTGGACAAGCACGAGCTGCTGAAGGAAATCCTCGGCAACCTGAACGAGGCGACGGCCAACGCCATCGCACTGATCCGCGCCGCCGTGGAGCGCTTCGACCAAATCGCGGCCATCCCTTCCCCCGCCCACAGCGCGCTGGAACTGGCTATCTGGACCGACCGCAAGAAAATCTCCGCGACGACCAAAAAACGCTATGGCGTGCTGCTGAAAAAATACCTGAAGGGATAAAATCCCCTCCCAGGCGAGGGGTCCGACCTTGGTCCGGTCATAAGGTATGCCATGAACGGAATGCCCGACATCCCCGCTAGCCCCCCTCCTCCCCGATGGGTCCAGTGGACCGTCGCTGTGTTCCTGGTCGTGCTGTACCTGGGGACGACGCCGGGAAAGTGGTGGCCCACGCCGGACAGCGCCGAGTACGTGGGCTTGGCCGAGTCGCTGGCCCGGGGCGACGGCTACCGCTTCAACGGGGAGATCTCCACGCGGCAGACACCGGGCCTGCCGTTGCTGCTGGCCGGCTGGATCGGTTGTTCGGTGGGCGAGTTGGGTTCGCCCGGCACCTGGTCCTCAGCCTTTGCGCCCTGGGCTGCCTGGGACTGATGCACCGCTGCGTTCGCCGCCTGACCGATGAGCGCACGGCGCCTAGCCGTCGTGCTGGCCACGGGGATGTCCTATCCATTTTTCCAGAACGCCCACCTGGTCCTCACCGACATCGTCTTTGCGCCGCTGTTCTGGGTCGTGCTCTACTGCCTGATCCGGCTGCGGCGCGGCTCGTACGCCTGGGGAGTCCTGGCGGGGCTGGCAACCGGCGCGGCGCTGTGCCGTCCGCCTGCCGGGGGTGGTGCTGACGGGCCCGATGGCGCTGGGGCTGCTGGTGGAGCGCTGGGACGGCGCCGCCGCCAAGAGCGCTGGTCGGCCGTCGTCATCGGCGCGGTCACGATCCTGGTGGCCGGGGGATTCTACCTGTGGTCCCGCTCGGTCGGAAATCCTAGGCCGTGCTACATGGCGCTGCACCTGGAGCCGCTCATCACCCACGTCACGAGCCAGCCTCTCCGGTTGCTCGGGCAGTCCCTCGAGCCGTTCCTGAAGACCATGGGAGAACTGTTGACCAGCCAGCATGGCCGCGTGGTGGCCTGGGCGGTCAGCGCCCCCTCGTGATCGCGATGATCGTGGGGCTCACCGACCAGTGGCGCCGGGGCCACCGCTGGTTCTCGATCACGCTGGTGCTGTCCCTGGTGTCCTATACGATCCTGGGCGGGCCGGAATTTGTCACCGCCCGCTACCTCTTCGTGCTTTACCCCCTGATGTTGCTGGCGATGTTCGGCGGGTTCTACCGCATCCTCCAGAGGATATCCTCCCTGCGAGGCCGAGTGCTGCCGCCTGAGACGTATTGGCGTGCCGCATCCATCTTGGCGGTCCTGACGATCGCCGCCAATGCCTCGCGCGTGGCCAGGGATGCCTACTACTTCGCCTACCTCAGTCATACGGAGGCTTACTACAGCCGCTTGCGGAATGGTGAGTTCGTGGACCTGTTCCCCTTAGGCCAACGGCTGCGAAGTGTATGCCCCCCGGATACGGTCGTGGCCTCGGTCGTGGTGCCGGACATCATTTCCTATGTCTCCGGTTGCCGGGTTGTGGGGCTTTCCGAAGATGTCGCCACAAACGATGTCATGACGATGCTGAAGTCCCTTCCATCTGGGGAACGCATCGGTTTCGTGGTCCTTCCGGCGGCCGGGGTTGGCGCCAAGCGTTTCTCCAGTAAATCGGCCGAGGGGTTATCTGCGGCTTTGGCGCAAGAAGGGGCCCAAGTGCTTTTCCAAGGTGAAAGGATGACGCTCTACCGGCTGCCGCCGCGGTAACGAGGCGCCAACGGACGCGGTTTCCATGGGCGCTGCGCGACGCGCTTTACCGCGTCCAGCGTCGGTTGTAGGATGACGGCCAACGGCGGGGGCAGACGGGAGGAACTCAGAGGCCGAAGCGTGAGTCTTTTAGTCACAGGCAGCATCGGCATCGACACGGTGGAGACGCCCTGGGGCAAGGTCGAGGAGGTCCTGGGCGGTTCGGCCGTTTACTTTGCCTACGCCGCCAGCTTCTTCGTTTCTCCGGTCCGCCTGGTAGGGGTGGTGGGGGGCGACTGTAGCGAGGAGTTCCTCCGTCCGCTGCGGCAGAACGCGCGGATCGACCTGGCGGGCCTGGAGGTTCGCCAGGCCAGCAAGACCTTCCGCTGGCACGGCCGCTACCAGGACGACGTCAACTGCCGCGAAACGGTGGCCGTGGACCTCAACGTCCTGGCCGAGCAGGGGCCGAAGGTGCCGGACAGTTTCCGCGACAGCAAATACGTGTTCCTGGCCAACAGCCACCCGGCCCTGCAACGGGAGCTGCTGGGCCAGTTGGACTCACCCGCCTTAGTCGTGGCCGACACGATGGACCTGTGGATCGGCAACCAGAAACCAGCCCTGATGCACCTGCTGGAAAACGTCGACGGGTTGGTCCTGAACGATACCGAGGCCAAGGCCCTGACGAATCTGGCCAACGTGGTGGAGGCCGGCCTGGCCGTCGGGGAGATGGTCCGGCGGTTCGTGGTGGTCAAGAAGGGCGAACACGGCAGTCTGCTGTTCATGGGCGGAAAGGTCTATCCGATGCCGGGCTACCCCACGACGCGCGTGGTGGACCCCACCGGGGCCGGCGACTGCTTCGCCGGGGCGATGATGGGGTACCTGGCCGCCACCGATCGCCTGGACGCGACAAACCTGCGAACGGCCATCGCCTACGGGACGATTACCGCCAGCTTCGGGCTGGAGGATTTTTCCCTCAACCGGTTGCTTTGGACCACGCGGGAGCAGATCGATGCTCGGATGAGCGAGCTGCGGGAGATGCTGGGATTTTAACCGGGCCTAAGGAGTTTCTACCAAACACGACTGGGTCTCTGGGATAGAACCCAAAGCCGGAGAATGTACTGGGAGTCACTGAGCGATGGCGGTCCGGAGTTTTTTCGCACTGGACGTGGACGAATCCATCCGCAAGGGTCTCATCGAGGCCCAACGCGCCCTGGCCGACTGCGGCGCCAAGTTCCGGCCGATCACCGGCGCCAACCTTCACGTCACGCTGCAATTCCTGGGCGACGTGGCCGACGATCGGTTAGGGGAGGTCCTGGAGATAGCCGGCGGGGTGGCGGCAGAGATCGAGCCGTTCGACTTCACCGTTGCGGGTCTGCTGGCCGTGCCGCCCAGGGGTCAGCTTCGGATGGTCTGGGCGACCGTCCAGGACCCCACGGGCCGAATGAAGCAATTGCAGCAGCATCTGGCGGAGGCGATGGGAGGGCTTGGGTTCCGCTTGGAGGAACGAGACTTCCATCCTCACATCACGCTGACCCGGATCAAATTCGCCAACGACCCCGCGCGATTCCGCCGCAGTGTGGGACCATTGGCTGAAAAAAACTTCGGCCTCCAGCACGCCGAGGAACTGGTGGCCTACGGGAGCGAGCTGACGCCTCGCGGCCCCATTTACACGCCGCTGGGCCGCCTGGCCTTGGGGCGGTAGGGATGGACGAGGTGCGGCAGAAAGCGGTACGCGGTAGTCCAGATTTCATTTGCCTTGACCGAACAAATACCGTACATGTTGAGGCCACCGATGTGGATAGCCCCCGACCGGGGTAAAAGAGTATGATCGGTGGGGCAGCCTGAAAACCGAACCAGCAGGAAGACCAAGGAGACACGCACATGGCCAAGTCACCCGCCAAGGCTCAGGAAGCCAAGGAAAACCAAGCCGCAGCGGATCGTCGCGAGAAGGCCCTGGACGCGGCGCTGAAGCAGATCGAGAAGAACTACGGGGTCGGCAGCATCATGAAGCTGGCCGAGGACCAGATCGTCGCCGTGCCGGGCATCTCCACCGGCGCGCTGAGCCTGGACATCGCCCTGGGCGGCTCGGGCGTTCCGCGCGGGAGGGTCTGCGAGCTGTTCGGGACGGAAGGCTCCGGCAAGACGACGCTGGCCTTGCACATCATCGCCGAGGCCCAGAAGGCCGGCGGCGTGGCGGCGTTCATCGACGCCGAGCACGCCATGGACCCCACCTGGGCCCGGCGGCTGGGCGTGAACCTGGAGCAGTTGCTGATCTCCCAACCGGACACCGGCGAACAGGGGCTGGATATCTGCGAGCTGCTGGTCCGCTCCAACGCCGTGGACGTGATCGTGATCGACTCGGTGGCCGCGCTGATCCCCAAGGCCGAGATCGAGGGCGAGATGGGCGACCAGCACGTCGGCCTCCAGGCGCGCCTCATGAGCCAGGCCATGCGCAAGCTGGTGGGGGCGATCAGCAAGTCGCGGACGTGCGTCATCTTCATCAACCAGATCCGCATGAAGATCGGCGTGATGTTCGGCAACCCCGAGACCACTCCCGGCGGCAACGCGCTGAAGTTCTACAGCTCCGTCCGCATCGACGTTCGCCGCATCGGCACGATCAAGGAAGGTGAGGAGACGACCGGCAGCCGCATCCGCGCCCGCGTGGTGAAGAACAAGGTCGCCCCGCCGTTCCGAACGGCAGAGTTTGACATCCTGTTCGATTCCGGCATCAGTGCCTTCGGCGACTTGGTGGACCTGGCCGTCGTTCACGGCATTGTGGACCGCCAGGGCGCGTGGTTCAGCTTCGGCGACGTCCGCCTGGGCCAGGGGCGCGACACCGCCAAGAATTTCCTGGCGGCCAATCGGGATGTGGCCGAGCAGGTCCGTGCCGCCATCCTGTCCAAGACCAAGCCGTCAGAATCCCCCGGAGCGGAAAGGAAATCCTAGCTCCCTACCCCGCGCGCGCCCCCGGCCCGCCCTCGGCAATTCACTTGGCCGGGGCTTGGGTCTGGAGGCCTGTGGTTTCCTTGAGAATCTGCATCAGCTCCATGGCGGCCTGGTTGTCTGGACCGATCAACCGGACCGATGCGTTGAACTCTGTGATGGCTGGCTGGGCCCGGCCGAGCCTGGCCAGGACGAACGCCAGGCGCCTGTGCGTGGAGCCGCTGGTCGGCTTGAGGACCAAGGCGGCCTGGTAGGATTCAGCCGCCTCGGCCAGCTTCCCCTCGGTTTCCAGAAGGATGCCCAGGTTCTCGTGAGGCTCAAACGTCTCCGGGTGGATTGCGATGGCCTGGCGGAATAGCTCTTCCGCCTCATCCAGCTGCCCCCGTTGCATCAGGACCACGCTGAGGTCGTTGTACGCGTCGGGTATCCGGGGGGCCAGTTGTGTCGCCGCGCGGTAATGGGCGATGCCTTCCTCGACGTGGCCAGTTTGCACCAGCGAGCTGGCCAACGCGGTGTGGATAATGGCGTCGGTGTGGAGGATGTGAAATTGGGGAGGGAGTTTCAAGGCCTGTTGAAACAAGGCGATCGCCTCGTCGTGTCGGCCGAGGCGGGCATAGGCCAGGGCGAGGTTATGCAGCGCCTCGGGGAAATCGCTCCTCAGCCGCGCGGCGTGGGCCAAGTGGAAGAGGGCCTTCTCCAGGAGGGCGCGGGCAGCGGCGTCGTCGCCGTCGGCCGAGGCTTGGAGACCGGCCAGATAGTAGAGGTTGCCCAGGTTGGCGTGCGCGATCCAGCAGTCGGGGTTCTTCGTCAGCGTGGCCTGCCAAAGCCGCTCCGCGTTGCGGTAGATTTTCGTCTGCCGCCAGGTGGCCGCGGCGAGGGCCACCACGGCTGCGGCAGTCAGGACAATCACGACCCTCCGTCCGACGCGTTCCTGCCGCTCTCCCAGCCGCCACACTGCCGCGCAGCCTAAGGCGATCAGGGAGATGCTGGCCAGGTACTGAAAGTGATCGGCCACGAACGAAAACCGCATCGGATAAATGTTGATGAACCCCAAGGCCGGCATCAGCGTGCCGGCAAAGAAGAACACCGCCGCCGCCGGCCCTTTGCCCATCGAGCGACGCCGCAGCACCAGGCCGACCATCATCCCCGCTGCCGAGGCCGGGAAAAGGTACTGCCACCAGGCCACCTGCTCTAAGTTCCAGCGGGGATAGATGAACACCAGCGGGTGGGGCCAGAGCAGCTTGGAGGCGTAGAACCACAAGGCTTGACCGGCGATGAGCAGCCGCTGGGGGATCGAGAAGGCCCAGTCGGTCCCCTCGGCCCGGACGTGGATCTTTTCGAGCCAGGCCGTCGTCAACCCCATCACCGCTCCGACCACCAGCAACGGCGCCAGCGGCCAGAGGTCGCGCAGCGAAAGTCTGGGCCGCTTCCACCATAGCACCAGCCCCAGCGCCGCCGGGAGCGTGCAGGTGACCGTCTTACTCAGCAACGCGCCGGCGAACAGAACCGCGGCCAGCAGGTAAAGCCTCCATCGCCGCCGCCCGCCTTGGGGCGGATCGAACCGCAGGTACGCCGTCGCCGCTAACAGGTACAGCAGGCCCGACAGCACGTTCTTCCGCTCGGTGATCCAGGCCACCGACTCCACGTGCACCGGATGGACAGCAAAAACCAATCCCGCCAGCAGCGCCCCGGCCACCCCCAGCCGACGCAGCAGCAGCGCCAGCACCACGGCGGAGGCGGCGTGAAGCAATACGTTCACCAGGTGATACCCCAGCGGGTGCAGGCCCCAGAGGTGATACTCGATCCAGAAGGTGGTGAAGACCAGCGGATAGTACTGCGGGTTGGCGGTGGATTGGGTCCAGGTGGCCGCCAGACCCGACCAGGAGCGCAGGGTCTTATTCTCCGTGACGTATTGGTCGTCGTCCCAGATGGTGCCGTTGGACAGCGACGGCAGGTACGCCAGGAGCGCAGCGGCAACGATCGCCGCAAGCGGCAGCCATGACCAGGCCAATCTGGTATGTCGATCGCGCTGGCTGGGCGGCGCCGCGCCCGCGACGCCGGTGGATGCTTCTTGGGAAGCCTGTTCGACCTTCGGTAGTTCCGGCATAGGCCCAGTTCGCGGCATCTGCTGCCGCCAAAAATTTCTCACACGTACCTTAGCGTTGCCGGTGGGAATAATAAAGCACGCCTGCGGGTCGCGCAAGCGTGCTCGTGGCTCCTAGCTCGGGCCGCGTTAACACATCGCGGCAAAACTGAGGATGATGAACAGCACCATCCGGAGCTTTCGCTCAAACAGAGGCCGGAATATTGCGATTACCTCCAAGGGCAACCCAACCAAAAATCTTTCTACTCGCATTGTATCGCGCGGCTGTAAATCGTAAAGTGGCAAAGTTGCTCCCATTCCTCAAAGTGTTCCAGAAAGTAAAGGTGGGAACTTTTATCGTTTATTCCGGTTAGCTCTAGCGTTTGGCCTTGGTTGATATGCATCCATAACGTGATTTGATACAGGCGGTTACGTGATTGTCAAAATGGAGAAAAATCTGGTGCGGTTTCTCAGGTAGGGTAGTCGGCGTTGATGGTGACATACTCCCGCGACAGGTCGCAGGTAAAGGCGGTGTAGCGGCCCTTGCCCAGGTGAAGGTTGCAGTCCACCGTGACGGTCTTGCCTTTCAGGTGCCGCCGCAGAACCGACGTGTCAAACGCGGCCGGACTGCCGCGGCTGAAGACCGTGACGCCGCCGATGCGGATGGTGAGCTTATTGGGGTCCACCTTCGCGCTGGACTTGCCCAGGGCGACGGCGATGCGGCCCCAGTTGGGGTCTTCACCGTGCACCGCGCACTTGAACAGCGGGGAATTGGCAATTGACTTGGCGGCGATCTCCGCCTCGCCGGCCGAGCGGGCGCCGGCGACCGTCACCTCGATGAGCTTGGTCGCTCCTTCCCCATCGGCGGCGACGGCGCGGGCCAGCCGACCGCAGACGTCCGACAAGGCGGCAAGGAACTTTCGGAAACCTGTGGAGCCGAACGTCACCGGCCGATTGCCCGCCAGGCCGCTCGCCAGCAGGAAGATCACGTCGGAGGTGGACGTGTCACCGTCTACGGTCACGGCGTTGAGACTGTGTTGGACGGCGCTGGTCAGGGCCTTGTGCAGTACAGCCGGGCGGATTGCCGCATCGGTCGTCAGCACGCCGATCATCGTCGCCATCGACGGGGCAATCATGCCCGAGCCCTTGATCATGCCAGCCACGGTCACCGTCTTGCCGCCGAGGACGGTCCGCGCGACGGCGTACTTTTCGCGGGTGTCGGTGGTCATGATGGCCCTCAGCGCGGCGGCGTCGTGGTCGCGGCCCAGCGCACCAGCCGCCGCGGTGATGCCCGCGTGAATCTTGGCCATCGGCAGTCGCTGGCCGATGAGGCCCGTCGAGGCCACCAGGACTTTGTCCGCCGTCGTGCCCAGCAACCGGGCCGTCTGAGCGGCCATGGCGGCGGCGTCGCGGTAGCCGGCCGGGCCCGTGCAGACGTTGGAGCAACCGGCGTTGATGACCACGGCGCGGCAGCGGCCGAAACCCTTGGGCAGCACCTTGCGGCAGTAGCGCACCGGTTCTCCGAACACCTGGTTGCGCGTGGTCAGGATGGCCGCGGCTGCGTCGTGCCGGCAGGCGAGGATGGCCAGGTCCTCTCGACCGCTGGTCTTGATCCCGCATTTCACGCCGGCGGCTACGAAGCCACGGGGTTTTGTGATGTGGATGGACATCGGTTGCCTTTCGCTTTCGTCCGTCGGTCCTGCTTCCTGGTCTTCCGGTCCCCCGGTCAATAAAGTCCCGCTGTCTCGTCCAGGCCGAACATAAGGTTCATGTTCTGGATGGCCTGACCGGAGGCGCCCTTGACGAGGTTGTCCAGGGCGCTGAAGAGGATGACCTTGCCTTTAGCCATGGCGGCTGAGACGTCGCAGAAGTTGGTATACGCGACATACTTGGTGGCCGGCAGCACGTCGGTCCGCACGCGGACGAACGGGGCGTCGGCGTAGGCGGTCTGAAGGGCGGCGACGGCGTCGGCGGCGGAGACGTCTTGGCTAGCCGGTTCGGCGTAGATGCTGCACAGGATCCCGCGGTCCATCGGGCACAGGTGAGGCTGAAACAGGACGGTCACTTGTTTGCCGGTGATCCGAGTGAGGGTCTGTTCGATCTCCGGCATGTGTCGATGGCTGCTGATAGCGTAGGGTTCGAAGTTCTCGTTCCGCTCCGGATAATGGAATCGCTGGCTGGAGGCTCGCCCTGCGCCGCTGATGCCGCTGACGGCGTTGACGACGAGGCCGTCGGGCTGGATCAGGCCGGCCTGGAGCACCGGCGCGATGGCCAGCACGCTGCACGTGGGATAGCAGCCGGGATTGGCCACCAGGCCGGCGGACTTGATCTGCTGGGCGAAGTATTCCGGCAGGCCGTAGACCGCCTCGGCCAAGCCTGCTGGGTCCGTGTGCGGACAGTACCATTTTTCATACACAGCGGCGTCAGCGATGCGGTAATCGGCCGACCAGTCAATCACGCGCAATCCGGCCTTGCGAAGGGCTGGGACATAGCTCATGGCCACCTTGTGGGGCACGCAGAGCATGGCCAGGTCCGCCCCCAGGGCGGCGACCTTCTCGACCTCGAACAGCTCCTGGGACAGCGTGACGTACTTGCCCAGCAGCGGGAAAAAGCCCGCCATGGGGCCAAGCTCCGAGGCTGGCCCGAACACGCCCACCAGTTGCGCGTTGGGGTGGCGCAGGAGCCAGCGGATGGCCTCGAACCCGGCATAGCCGCTGCCGCCGACCAGGACGACGCGGATCTTCGAACCCTTCACCATGGGTCTCTCCATGAGGCTTTCGGGGCCGGCGGACTGCTCAGAGTCCTAGCTCGGTCCAAGCCGTGTAGTCTGTAGTTCCCAGTCCATACTCTCAAGTAAAAAGCCCCAGCGCGGATGGGCGCCGGGGCTTGGGGTGGTTCTGGGATGGGGCAATTAGCGTTTGGAGTATTGGAACCTCTTTCGGGCGCCCTTTTGGCCGTACTTTTTCCTTTCCTTCATCCTGGCGTCGCGGGTGAGCAGGCCGCGGTCGCGCAGAGCGGTCTCCACGTCGGGGGCGGCCTTGGCGATGGCGCGGGCCAGGCCCAGCATGACGGCCCCGGCCTGGCCGCTTCGGCCGCCGCCATCGACCTTCGCCCAGATGTCCCAGGCGCCGGTCATTTTCACCGTCTCCAGAGGCGCCGAGACGGCGCAGCGGTCCTTGATCTCGGTGAAGAAGTGCTCGACGTCCCGATTGTTGATGAGGATCTTGCCGCTGCCGGGCCGGATCCGCACGCGGGCGACGGCCTTCTTCCGCCGGCCGGTGCCCCAGATGTACCGCACGCCCGCCGGCAGGGGCGGCGCCGTGCGTCCGGCGACTTGGGGCGCCGGCGGTGGGGAGGGGGTGTGGACGGCTTGGGTTCCATCAATTGCCTGTTCGTCGGCCATGGTCACTTTTCCTGACAACTAGAGGTCCAGCGCTACGGGTTGCTGGGCCTGGTGAGGATGCTCGGCGCCGGCGTACACCTTCAGTCGGCTGAACATCACGCGGCCGAGCTTGCTCTTGGGCAGCATGCGGCGGACGGCCTCGGAGACGACGCGATCGGGGTGGCGGGCGAGCATTTCTTTGAGCGGGATGGACTTCTGCCCGCCGGGATAGCCGCTGAAGCTCTGGTAGTCGCGCTGGGCGAGCTTGGACGAGCCGGTCACCTTCACCTTGGCGGCGTTGATGACGACCACGAAGTCGCCCATGGCCACATGGGGCGTGTATTCCACGCGGTGCTTGCCCATGAGAATCCGCGCGATCCGGGCCGCCAGGCGCCCCAACACCTTATCGGAAGCATCCACCAGGTGCCACGTTGCGGCGATCTCGCCTTTTTTGGCCATGTACGTCTTCATCGGAGTCCTGGGGTCATCCCGGCCTTCTGGTCTAAAAGGGACCGCGCATTATGGCACGTCCCGAGGATAAGTCAATGGCATTTCGCAGCTTCGCTTATAAGCTGGGGCGCTTGTTCGACAAGCGGCTACTTCTTTTTGCTGACCAAGGCCTGGAGCTCCCGCATCCGTTTGCGGATGGGCAGTTTCTGCGTGCATCGCTTTTCGCAAGCCCCGCACAGCGTGCAGGCCAGGACGTCGGCAGGGGTTAAGTCCCAGTGCCACTTGAGGCGGTTGGTGAGCTGCGGGTCATCGGCGCCCAGCAGGCGGAGGTTGTAGGTGTCCATCATCCTGGGGGTGTCCACGCCCTTGGGGCAAGGCAGACAGTACTGGCAGCCGGTGCAGAAATCGTCGAAGGCCGCGACGATCTTCTTCCGCATCGTTCTGAGGCGCGCCAGCGGGTAAGGCTTGAAGTTTTCCACAGCCGCGATGGCCTCGTCGATCTGTTGCGTGGTCTTGAAGCCCACCAGCGCCGATGTGACCGCTGGCTGGGAGACATTGAAGCGGATCGCCGCCTTCACGACCGACTCATCATCGCTTGTGCGGATGAAGCCCAGCCGCTTGGCGTGGCGGGGGATGAGGCCGCCGCCCAGCGGGTTCATCGTGACCACGCCTAATTTTCGCCTGCCTGCGGCGTCCACGGCCTGCTGGCGGTAGGGGAAGTTCAACGCGCAGTAACCCAGCGTGACGCCCTCGAAGACCCCCTCGGCCAGCAGGTCGCGCAAATCTTTTCCCGACAGGTGCGAGGAGACGGCCAGGTGGCGGATGAGGCCTTCCTCCTTGGCCTTAATCGCTTCGGCCACGGCCCCGCCTTTCTTGCGCTCCAGCCACTGGGTGGGGTGGACGATGCACCAGATGTGGAAGAAGTCGATCCACTGGACGTTCAGCCGCTTCAGCGACCGTTCCAGGCTGCGGCGGAGCTTCGCCCCCTCGGCCTCGGCGCACTTGGTGGAGATGTAAAACCTGTCGCGCTTCATCCGCTGGATGGCCGCACCGAGGATATCTTCGCTACGGTCCTTGCAGTAGTGGGGCGCGGTGTCGAAGTAGTTGATCCCCCGCCGATAGGCGTGCAGCACGAGCTGGGCGTTGGCGTCGATGTCGGTGGGGTTGGCGAAGCGCATGCCCCCGAAGCTCACGGCCGAGATTTTCTTACCCGTCTTGCCGTATTCCTTGTAGAGCATCCAGTGGGACTCCCTAATCACCCGCCTTGGCCGCAGCAGAGGATGTGCCTTAAGGCTTGATCAACGTTTTGTCCGACAAGGCCTCGTGCACTTCCTTCAGTTGCTTGCGGATGGGCAGGTTCTGGGGGCACTTGGCTTCGCAGGTGGCGCAGTCGCTGCACGCGTCGGCCGGAGCGCCGCGCTTCTTGTTGAGCGGCATTTTCTGGAGGCGCGCGTAGGTCTTTCGGCCGGGCTCCCACAGGCCGTAAAGCTTGGCGTGGTTGTAGATCTGAAACAGGCTGGGGATGTTAATGTCCTTGGGGCAGGGCAGGCAGTACCCGCAGCCGGTGCAGTACAGCTTGGCCAGTTCCGCCAGACGCACCAGATGCTCGTCGATGACCTTTTTGTCCCGGGCCGACAGGGGCACGTCGTTGCTGGCCGTGGTGAGGTTTTCCTCCACCTGTTGCATCGTGCTCATGCCGCTCAGGGCCACCGAGACGTGGGGGTTGGCCAGTACGAACCGCAGGGCCAGCTCCGGCACGCGCCGGATGCCCGGGACGATGGATTCCAGCGTCCGGCTGTCGGCCCCCAACCGCCCGCCGCCCACCGGGCCCATCACCACGATCCCGATGCCCTTGCTGTGCGCGTAGGCGATACCGTCCTGGAGCGAGCGGTCCAGCAGGTTGTATTGGAGGGTGATCACCTCCACATAGCCGGTGTCCACCAGCTTCCGCAGGGCGTCGTGGGTGTCGTGGAACGAGCAGCCGATGTGCTTGATGAGCCCAGAGTCCTTGGCCTTGCGCATCCATCGGCTCATCACCGGGGCGACGAACTCCTCATATTTGGCCCAGCGGATGCCATGGTGGTTGTACAGGTCGATGCAGTCCACCCCCAGGCGCTCGAGGCTGTCGGTGAGGTTCTGCCACCAGTCTTTCTCCTCGGTGCCATAGTAGGGGTTCTTGGTGGAGACGACGACCTTGTCCCGCCAGCCTTTTAGCGCCTCGCCGACTGCCCGCTGGCTGTCAGTCTTGCAGTATCCCACTGCCGTGTCGATGTAGTTTATCCCGGCCTGGAATGCCCGATGGATCATCGGAATGGCCAGGTCGCGGTTGACCCGCGCCTGGTCGCCCTCGCCGACCATCGGTAGGCGCATCGCGCCAAACCCAAGCTGCGAGACGACAAGACCGGTCCTGCCTAAAGGACGGTAAAGCATGGAGAGTCTTTGCTCCTTTTTCCTCTTTCCGCAACTGGCGGTCACCAAGAGAACCGCGTTTTATTGCTCAGACCCACCAGTATATCAGCCCATCGCACGCGGCCCAAGGGCATCGGACGCAGGACGCCCTGGGGTTATGGACCCAAAGCAAAAGGGGTTGCGGGGTCCGGGCTGGTGCGGCGCAAGGAAACAGCGGGGGTGAGGAGGGCGAATCGCCGACGAGCCGGTTCAGGACGAAGGCGGCGGTGGGGGAGGCGGTGGGGTCTTAGGCGGCTCGGGTGGCGGGGGGGCCTTGCGCTTGGCCAGGGACTCTACCGGCCCGGCTACCCCGCCCTGGGCGGCGGCCTGCTTCTCGCGCTTGATGGCCTCGTAGACTTCCTTGCGGTGGACGGGGATGTGCGGCGGGGCGTTGATCCCCAGGCGGACCTTCTCGCCGCGGACGTCGACGATGGTGATCTCCACGTCGTCGCCGATCATGATGGATTCATCGCGTTGTCTAGATAACACCAGCATCGTCAGCTCCTTCCTTGGAGCAGCCGGTTTCTACTCACTTCCCGCCGCCCTGCGGATGCGACGGGAGCGGTAACTGGTGGTTATATCGTCAAATACAGGGGGGTCCGTGAATAAGTTTGGACCAGCGGGGCTGCGGTGCCTCTTGCCGTGCCGGTGGCTTTTGGCTACGGTGTGGGCATGGGTGAACAAGCCCGAGACCAAAAGGTTCAGCCGCCGGTGAAGGTGCTGGAGTGGATCGGTGACGCTAGGCGGGGTTATCTGCGACTGTTGGACCAAACCGCCCTGCCGGCGGCGGAACGCTACACGGATTGCCACGACACCCAGGCCCTCTGGGCGTCGATCCAAGGCCTGGTCGTCCGCGGCGCCCCGGCCATCGGGGTCGCGGCGGGGTACGGCATGGTCATCGCCGGCCAGTGGATTCCCGACGGAGCGGACTTCCTGACCGGCCTGGAGGCCGCGGCGGAGTACCTAGCCGGCTCGCGCCCGACGGCGGTGAACCTGACCTGGGCTGCTCGGCGGGTGTTGGCCCGCGCCCGGGCCAGCAGCGGAAACTTCGATGCCATCCGCTGCGAGATGCTCCAGGAAGCCCGCGCCATCCACGCCGAGGATGAGGCGATGTGTCTGGCCATCGGGCAACACGCCGCCGGGCTGGTCGGCCGATGCCGCGGGGTGCTGACGCATTGCAACGCCGGGGCGCTGGCCACGACGGGCATCGGCACGGCCACGGCGGGCATGTACCTGGCCCATGCGGCCGGGAAGCGCTTCACCGTCTATTGCGACGAGACGCGGCCGGTGCTTCAAGGCAGCCGCCTGACTGCCTGGGAGCTGATGCGGGCCGGCATCGACGCGGTAGTCATCGCCGACGCCGCGGCCGGGTGGGTGATGAAGGAAGGCCGGGTGCAGATGGTGCTCACCGGCGCCGACCGCATCGCCGCCAACGGCGACGTGGCCAACAAGATCGGCACCTTCCCCCTGGCCGTTCTGGCCGAGCGACACGGGATTCCCTTCTACGTCGCGGCCCCTTCCAGCACGTTCGACCTGAGCACCCCCGACGGCGGCGGCATCCCCATCGAGCAGCGAGCCGACCAGGAGATTACGCACTCCTTCGGCCATCCGGTCGCCCCGGCCGGCGTAGGCGTGTACAGCCCGGCCTTTGACGTCACGCCCGCTGAACTTGTCACGGCCATCATCACCGACCGCGGCGTCATCCAGCCCGTCACACCGGCCACAGTCGCGGCGGTGGTGGGTGGGCACTGACGCCGCAGACACCAGGTATAAGGCACTCGAGGGTAGGCCCCGGGTTTAGTCGCAGATGGACCTCCCGTTCCAGTCGGCCGATGGTGTATAATATAGGTGCACCACAGGCTTGACTCTTTCGGGGGCGAACTGGCTTCGACCGGACGAGTTGAGGTGTCGGTGGCGTGCCCAGGTTCCAAGGAGGCCTGGTAAAACACCTTGGGCTAATTTTAGATGCCAATTCCAACTTGGCACTGGCCGCCTAACTAAGCGGCCCGTCCGGTGGGTCTGGCCCGCGAGGCCCTCCGGACGCAGATAGCGGGCTTGCCGACCGGGAGTGGCCCGGTTACTCGGTCGGGACACTATCGGCGGGCTGGCTTGGCCGGACCGTGTCGCCGCGGGCCGTCTGGGCGAGAACCATACAGCGACTACGCACGTAGAAGCCGGCGCTGAAACGTCACGGGACCCGGGTTCGATTCCCGGCGCCTCCAGTGAGCGTATCCTTGCGAAACGCTCTCTGGTCGATCACGGCCCGGTCGCAACGGCGACCGGGCCGCTTCATTATCACGCACCGGCACAAGGTCTTCGGCGATTCCCGCTAACCGCCTGCGTAGCAGTAGAAACCGGATGGTGCAGGCCCCGCAGAAACCACAAGCCGCCGCTGACCAGCACGGTACCGTGGTGGCCAAGCAGACCACCAGATCGCCTTGAGTGGCCGGAACTCCCCCTGTCCGGCCAGCTTTGGGCCGATCTCCCTTTCGCCTAGGCTTGCCAAGCGCTCTGCCGGGGAGCATAATCCACTAGGCAATGCAGTTCACTCATGTTGACCGGGGCAGATGGCGATTGGCATTGCCCTGGTCCAATGGGGACTACGCTTAGCAGTCTTCGAAATCCCCGGCGTCAAGCAGGAGAGACAATCGAAATCATCGACGGCTTGCCCGACAACGCCAGCCCGCAACGTATTGTCAGCCGCTTCAAACCTGCAGATCGACTTTCTCGGGAGGACATGGGAAATGGGGCCTATGCCTGATAGAATTACAGGCAGGTGATGCTTAGCGGTCCGTGGGGCCAGAGACCCAGTGGGAACGTCCGCCTCACAGGCGTTCCGGAGCAACATCGCGTTGGCAGTCATCGCAGCAGGAGAAGAGTCCAGTGGACGCGCAGATCAATGCCGACTACGTGCTGCAGATGGCGGAGCGGATCGAGCGCAACGGGACGGACTTTTATCGAATGGCGGCGACCTATGTCCGGGGTGCCAGGACGGCCCAACTGCTGTTGCAGCTGGCCGGAATGGAGGCCCAACACGAGCAGATCTTCGCCGAGATGCGGCGTCGCCTGGCCGCCCAACAGGGCGGTCTCGAGCTGGATCCCGAGTCGGAGACATTGATGTATCTGAAGGGTCTGCTGGCCGGCAGATTCTTTGACATCCATACCGGGCCTGCGGATTTTCTCCGGAGCAACGACTCGCCCCGGGAAGTCCTGCTGTCCCGCAGGCGCCGCAATGAACTGGAGCGCCAGTTGCCCTCACGGGTGCGATCCCAGGGGTAGCGCTTCACGAGACGCGGAGCCCAAGGAAGGGAGAACGGTGTGAGAAAGAAGAGCAAGAAGCGTGTTGGCCAGGTCGGGGGGATCTCCAGGCAGCAAGCCGATACCACGCATTCCCGCAAGAGAGGGACATCAGCCTTCACGGAGATGTCGCGGTGGCAGAAGACTCGAGGCCGGCATGGGAGTGGTCGTTAGTCGCAGATCGGTGACGCCGAAGCCCGAACCGGCCGTGTACCGACGATCTATTCTTTTATGCAGCTGCATCTTGGCTGGAATGGAGAAACCATGAGATCGCCCGTCATCGGCAAGATCGTGATTGACAGGGTGCCGCAATTCCACAAGGGAAGGATCAAGTTCCTTGGCAGGATCGTGGACCAGGACGGCCACGAACTTTTCCACGGGAGGACTTACGATACCCGATTGGAGGCCCGCAAGTACTGTGAGACATCTGCTGAGGCCCGGGGCATTCGCCTTTCGCGAAAGAGATAGTGGCCGGGCGCTGCACTTTTGGTCCGCCCCCCGCCGCACTTTTACTCCGCCGTTCACAAAAATGAGCTATGAACTTGAAGAAGAAAAACACGCGTGGCTTTCTAATCACGCGACTACCCATTCGCATTCCCTTGGCCGGACACAGACCTCTTGATTTCCGAGGGACTCGCGACCCCGAACCTCCCCTCCGCGAGGGGCTATTCAGTATCACCCAACTGGAGGGCCACGCCCGGTCCCTGGCTACGAGCCACGAACTGGCCCTTCGGGCAGGACCCGAGGTGCTCTGCGCCGCCTACGTGAGAACGAGGAGATCATCGGGGAGTCCCACGACGACGTGGCTGAGGCCATCCGAGAAGGTCGATCTCAGGCGCCAGCGGCGAAATGGCTGGTGGAGAACTACAGCTTTCTGGAGGAACAGATCGACCATGTCCGCCTCCATTTTCCGCCCGAGTACAGCCGGCAACTTCCCCGCCTGGATTCTGGTCTCCTGAAGGGATTCCCCCGCCTATACGATCTCGCCATAGAGTTGGTATCCCACACGGATGGGCGAGTGGACATCGAGAACATCTCCCATTTCCTCCAGTCCTACCAGGCTGTCCGTCCCCTAAGACTGGGCGAACTGTGGGCCGTTCCGATCATGGTCAATCTGGCTCTCATAGAGAATCTACGACGTGTGTCATACCGCATCGCCTGGCGGCGACGGCATCAGGAATCGGCGCTGAACTGGTCACAGCACTTCGTCCAGGCGGTTCAAGAGGACCCCAAGTCTTCGGTCATCGTCCTGGCGGATTTCGTGCGTTCCCATCCGCCGATGTCCGCCCCCTTTCTGGCCGAACTGACCTCCAGCCTGCAAGGGATGCACCCGGCACTGGGACTCGTGATCAACTGGGTAGAGCAGGAGTTATCGGAACACGGCCAGACCCTGGAGCTGATCCGGCAGGCGGAAAGCCACGACCAAACGGCCGACCATGCGTCCATCGGCAACAGCATCACCAGTCTGCGGCAACCTCAGCACGATCGATTGGCGGGACTTCGTCGAATCGCTCGAGCGCGGTGGAGGCTATCCTTCGCCAAGATCCTCAAGGCGTGCACCTCCAGATGGACTTCCGCTCCCGTGATCTCTGTCGGCGGGAAGTGGAGGACCTTTCGCGGCGAAGCGGGCACGAAGAGGAGGCCGTCGCCGCCGTTGCTCTTCGCCTGGCCACGGAGCGGGTGCACCGTCCGGAGATCGACCCGCGCGAGGGGACGGTCGGCTACTTCCTGATTGGAGAAGGCCGACCGGAGATCGAGGCCGAGATTCACTACCGCCCGGACCTGCGCCAACGCATGCGTCGGCGCCTGCACCGTCGCGCATTGCGGGTATACCTGCTGGCGATCGGAGTTCTAACGGCCCTGATTTGTGCCGCGGTATTCTGGGTCGTTGGGCCGGGGCCGCACGGGTGTGTGGCTTGCCTTCGCGGTCATCGCGGTCATCCTGGTCGCGTCACGGTCGGCAGTATCGCTGGTGAACTGGTGCGCGAGCCTGCTGGTGCCCCCGCGAAGCCTGCCACGGCTGGACTTTTCCAAAGGCATTCCCCCAGCCCATCGCACGGCGGTCATCGTCCCGGCGTTCCTTTCTTCTCCAGGAACCGTGGAGAGGCTGCTGGAACACTTGGAGATCCGGTATCTCGCTAACCGGAGCCCGAATCTGGTGATGGTCCTCCTGACGGACCTGCCCGACGCCCTCCAGGAAGCGATGCCCGAGGACCCACTGCTGTTGAAGCGTGCTGTGGCGCGACTCCGCGAACTGAACGCCCAAGTACGCAGCAAGCCGGCCAGACGGTATTCTACCTTCTGCACCGGCCACGCCTCTGGAACCCGCTCCCAGCGGCGATGGATGGGGCACGAGCGGAAACGCGGCAAGATCGAGACACTTCAACCGATCTGGTGCTGACGGGGGCGTTACCGAGCCGTTTTCGCGTCGTCGAGGGTGACATTGCCAGCTTGCGCAGCGTTCGGTACGGCATCGTGCTGGATGCCGACACCCAACTGCCGCCGCAGTCCGCCTGGAAGATGGCCGCGAGCCATGGCACATCCCCTGAACCGCCCCCACGATCGATTCGCGGCGCCAGTGCGTGAAACGGGGCTACGGCATCCTCCAGCCGAGGCTGGCAGTCTCGCTGCCCCAATCGCAACGATCTCGCTCGCCAGCCTGTTTGCCGGAGATGTCGGCCTGGACCCCTATACCCGCGAGGTCTCCAACGTTTACCAAGACCTGTTCGGCCAAGGGCAGTTCGTCGGCAAGGCCATCTACGACATCAAGGCGTTTGACACCGCGGTGAGCGACCGGTTCCCCGACAACCGGATTCTCAGCCATGACCTGATCGAGGGCTGCCATGCCCGGTGCGGATTCCTTGAGCGACGTGGAACTGCTGGAAGATCATCCCCAACGCTATCTGGCCGATGCCAGCCGCAGACGCCGATGGGCGCGAGGGGACTGGCAGATCGCCCGCTGGCTGCTGCCCTGCGTGCCGGGACCTGGCAAGACGCGCCGGCCACAATCCGCTGGGGCCACTGGCCCAGTGGATGATGCTGGACAACCTTCGGCAGAACGCTTGTGCCCGCTGGCCTTTTTCGCGGCCTTTCTCCTGGGATGGTTCGGAGCGCCAACTGCGGCAGCGGCCTGGACGGCGATACTCGTGGCCGTTTTTCTCCTGCCGGACATGTTGAGGTCGCTGAGAACAATCGCCATCAAACCTCGGCATTTGAGTTGGTCCATCCACTTGCCGCATGCCGGAGGCAAGGAATTGCGGGGTTGGGCGATTAGTTTCCTGGATCTGCTGCTGATCCCATTCCATGCGTTCATCTATCTGACGGAAATCGTGCGGACGGGTTTGCGTCTCCTGATCAGCCACCGGAACTTGCTGGAATGGCAGACCGCCTCTGATGCCGGCGGCAGTGTCGGGACCAGCTTGATAGGCACCTTCAAGGCCATGTGGCCTGCACCCCTGGCGGCGGCAATAGTGGCAGCATGGATGGCCGGAACGGCCTTCTCAAGCAGCGCCAAAGCGTCAGGCTTCCTGCCGTTTCTTCCCTCGACCGAGGTAGAGCCCTCGGCGGTGGCGGCCATCGGTCTTCTTCTGACGGGGTGGTTTGCCTCGCCGGCTATCGTCTGGTGGCTGGGGCGTCCCATTTGCGCCGGTCTCCGGGGATCGCCAAGTCCCAGAGGTTGTTCCTGCGGAACACGGCCCGGCGGACCTGGGAGTTCTTTGCCCATTTCGTGGGGCCTGAGCATCATTGGTTGCCCCCCGACAACTTCCAGGAAGATCCGCCTATTGGCGAGGCGGCCCGCACATCGCCCACAAACATGGGCATGGCTCTCCTGGGTAACTTGGCGGCTTACGATTTCGGCTATGTCTCCGTGGGGACCTTCATGGATCGCACTGGCGAAGCCTTCAAGACCATGGAAGAGCTGCCCCGGCACCGCGGGCACTTCCATAATTGGTATGACACCCGCACGTTGCAGCCTGCCCCTGGCCGCTATGTATCCACTGCGGATAGCGGCAATCTGGCAAGCTCGTTGATCACCCTTCAGGCCGGTTTGGCGGAACTGGCTGAACGTCCCATCTTGCAGGAGAAATGGCGGGATGGACTGGAGGATACGGCCGGGATCCTGCTGGAGGAACTGGAACGGGCGTCGGTCGCCCATCCGCATGGAGCCGATATAACCAGCCTTCGGCGTGTACGGGGAATGGTGGTCGAGCAGATGGCGTCCCTGGCGTTCGTGGATGCAACCTTGCTCGGAATCTACCGCGCCTTGTCGACGTGCGTTTCAGTCATCTCACAAATGGAAGGCATCCTCCAAGAGGGCGGCGAACCGGCCTACTGGCTTTGTGCAATGCGACGGCAGTGTGCAGACCTGCGGACCGACCTGGCCTGCTTGGCCCCTTGGCTGGAAAATGGCCCCGACCAGGGGCCAATGCAGCCTATGCCGCCTTTCCAAGACAAGATACCGTCCTTGCGCGACCTGGCGGGCTTGGCTCTCTTCCGGCAGACATCGCAGGCCCGGGGCACAGTCCAGTCCGGGGACTCTCCTGTTTCATTATCGCCGGGCGATCCGTTTGTGCTGGCCGCGGAACGCGCCGCGCAACGCATCGCGGCCCTGGAGGATCTTGCGACCCGGTGTGGCGAACTCTCCGAGATGGACCTGGACTTCCTGTACGACCCGACGCGCAAACTCCTGTCCATCGGGTACAACGTCGATACGCACCGGCGAGACCCGGGATATTATGACTTGCTAGCCTCGGAGGCCAGACTGTGCAGTTTCGTCGGCATAGCCCGCGGTCAACTGCCGATTGAACACTGGTTCCACCTGGGACGTCAACTGGCCCCGGGCGGCAGGGCGGCCGTGCTGGTATCCTGGAGCGGCTCCATGTTCGAGTACCTCATGCCGCTGCTGCTCATGCCCACGTATGAGGCGACCCTGCTCCAGCAATCATGCCGGGAAGCGGTTCGGCGTCAAGTCCGTTATGGACTTCGGCATGGGACGCCCTGGGGGATTTCCGAATCCTGCTACAACCAAATCGACGTTCAAAGAGCCTACCAATACCGTGCCTTCGGCGTCCCTGGGCTTGGACTCAAGCGGGGTTTGCACGACGACCTGGTGGTGGCGCCCTATGCCAGCGCTCTGGCCCTGATGATCGAACCCAGCGCCGCTTGCGGAAACCTCCAGGCAATGGCCCGGCAAGGATTCCTCGGGCGGTACGGCTTCTACGAGGCCACCGACTACACTCCTGGCCGCTTGCCCTCAGGGAAGGAGTTCGCCCTGGTCCGCACCCACATGGCCCACCATAGCGGGATGAGCCTTCTGTCCCTGGCCTATGCTCTCGTGGGACAGCCCATGCAGCGTCGGTTCCTGAGCGACCCCCGCATTCGCGCCTCTCTGCTGTTACTGCAAGAGCGGATACCCGTCGCTGAAGTCCGGACGAGGATCGATATGGCTCCGGACGAGCCGGGTCTCAAACACGCGACGGAGTCCATCCAGACGACGATGCGGTCCTTCACGACGGCGAATTCCCCAGTGCCCGAGGTTCATCTGCTTTCCAATGGCCGCTACCACGTCATGATCACCACGGCAGGCGGCGGATCCAGTCGATGGGAGGACCTGGCCTTGACGCGATGGCAAGAAGATGCCACACGGGACCATTGGGGCACCTTCCTTTACATCCGAGATCTCGACACCGGAACTTTCTGGTCCGCGACTGCGCAACCGACCTGCAAAGAGTTTGACCGGTATGAAGCCGCGTTTTCGCAAGGGGTCGCCGAGTTTCATTCCGTCCGAGAGAAGATCGAAGTGCATACACGGGTGGCGGTCTCTTCCGAAGACGATGTGGAACTGCGACGTGTAGTCATCACGAACCTGTCGGGCCAGAGCCGCAATCTGGAGATCACCTCGTATGCGGAAGTGGTGCTGCTGAACGGCTTGAATGCCTGTGAACAGCCTGCCTTTAATGGCTTGTTCGTCCAGACGGAAACTCTACCCTCAAAGGCGGCTATCCTCTGCATTCGACGGTCCAAATGGCCGCAAGAGACGTGGCCTCTGTTCTTTCATGGGATGATTGTGCATGATGTGCCCGTGTCACAGGAAGTGTCTTTCGAGACGGATCGGTCTGGCTTCCTGGGGCGGGGCCGAACGGCAGCCGATCCAGCGGCCATGTCCGGAGAGTTGTCGGGCACGTGCGGCCCCGTCCTTGATCCGGTCATGGCCATCCGCCGCACCCTCCACCTCGCCCCCGGGCAATCCGTAACAGTCGATGCCGTTTGGGGTGTTGCGCAGGATCGTCCCAAGGCCCTGTCACTGTGGACAGGTATCACGACCACCACTTGGCCGACCGGGTCTTCGAACTGGCACAGATGCACAGCCAAGTCCTGCTTCACCAACTGCAGGCCACGGAGGCCAACGCCCAGTTGTTCGCGCGAATGGCCCATGTCCTTGTCTATGCCAATCCCGGCTTGCGTGCCCGCGCCAGCCTGATCGCCCGCAATCGCAAGGGTCAGTCCGCTCTCTGGGCGTACGGCATCTCCGGCGACCTGCCCATCGTCCTGCTGCGGGTATCCGACCAGTTGGTGGCCCTGGACCTGGTGCGTCAGATGATCCAGGCGCACGCCTACTGGCGGCACAAGGGCTTGCGAGTCGACCTGGTCATCCTGTCCGAGGCGTATGCCGGATACCGCCACAGCCTTCTGGATGCCATCATCGGCCTGATCAACGTTGGGCCGGAGGCCAAGGCCCTCGACCAGCCCGCGGGCATCTTCGTACGCAACGTCGCCCAGGTGCCCGAGGACGATCGCCTGTTGCTCCAGGCAGTCAGCCGCATCGTCCTTAGCGACCGCGCCGGCACCTTGGCGGAGCAGTTGGATCGGCAGGTCCTGCCCGAATTGGAGACGCCTCCGCTCAAGCCGACGCGCGAGCCCGAAGATGCACAGCCCGATAACATCACCCCGCCCCCTTGTGAGCTCGTGTTCTTCAACGGCTGGGGGGGATTCACCTCCGATGGCCGGGAGTATGTCGTCCTTCTGGGCCCTGGTGTGGTCACGCCGGCCCCCTGGGCCAATGTCCTGGCCAACCCGAACTTCGGTTCGGTCGTCAGCGAGTCCGGCGGGGCCTATACGTGGTACCAGAACGCCCACGAGTTCCGGCTGACGCCCTGGTACAACGATGCGGTCAGTGACGTCAGCGGCGAGTCCTTCTACCTCCGCGACGAGGAGAGCGGTCGGTTTCTGGTCGCCGACGCCTGGGCCGGCCCGCGGCCCCACCTCGTACGTCTGCCGCCATGGACTGGGATATTCCGCCTTCGAACACAGCGAGGAAGGCATTTTCACCGAAGTCTACACCTACGTGGCGCCGGAAGCCCCCCTGAAGTTCATCGCCGTCACGCGTTCGGAATCTGACAAACCGCAAACGCAGGCTGAGCCTGACCGGCTATGTCGAATGGGTCCTGGGCGAGAGCCGAGAGCGGAACTCCATGCACGTGGTGACCCGGCTGGACCCGCAGAGCGGCGCCCTCTTCGCTTCGAACGCCTACAGACCTGACTTCGGCAGTTCCATCGCTTTCCTGCACTGCAGCCATCCCCAACGAACCGTGACGAGTCGTCGAACGGAGTTCCTGGGACGTAATGGCTCGCCGGCTGCGCCCGCAGCCATGGGACGAGCAAGAGCTATCCAACCGGGTCGGCGGAGGCGTGGACCCCTGCGCGGCGATCCAAGCCTACGTCGAGATCCCGCCCGGAGAGCAGATTCAAGTCGTGTTTCGTGCTCGGCGCAGCTGATAGCGAGCCACAGGCGCGATCCCTGCTGGCACAGTGGGGCGGCGTGGATGGGGCCCGGCGCATGCTGGAAGAAGTCTGGGAGTTCTGGAAGCACAACCTGGGCGGGATCCACGTCGAGACGCCGGATGCCTCCGTCAACTTGCTGGTCAACCATTGGCTGTTGTACCAGACCTTGGCCTGCCGTTTCTGGGGGCGCAGCGGATTCTACCAATCCAGCGGAGCATACGGCTTCCGCGACCAATTGCAGGACTCCCTGGCCCTCCTGTATGAGTGTCCTTCGCTCACGCGGCAGCATCTCCTGTCCTGCTCCAGCCGGCAGTTTCAGAATGGGGATGTCCAGCATTGGTGGCACCCGCCTTCGGGACGCGGCGTCCGCACGCGCATCTCGGATGACTACCTTTGGCTGCCTCATGCAGTCTGCCGATATGTCGCTGTGACGGGCGACACCGGCGTGCTGGACGAACAGACGGCGTTTCTGGAGGCGCCTCCCCTGGACCCGGCTGAGGAAAGCCGCTACGGCCAGCCGCGCGTGTCCGACCGCCAGGCAACCCTGTATGACCATTGTGTCCGCGCTCTCGATCGAGGCATGCGATATGGACCCCATGGGCTCCCGCTGATGGGATGCGGAGACTGGAACGATGCAATGAATCGGGTAGGCCACAAGGGCTCGGGGGAGAGCGTCTGGCTGGCCTTCTTTCTCTACGACACGCTTGGCTCCTTCGCCAACTTGGCCGAGCGACGCGGGGATCATCCTTACGCCCAGAAATGTCAAGCAGAAGCTCGGAGTCTGAGAGAAAAGATCGATGCTCATGCATGGGATGGCCAATGGTACCTGCGTGCGTTCTTTGATGATGGCCAGCCCTTGGGATCCGCCCGAAACAGCCAGTGCCAGATGGACCTGCTGCCGCAGGCTTGGGCAGTGCTTAGCGGCGCGGCCGACCCCCAGCGGGCCGGGCAAGCCTTACAGGCCGCGCTGAATCGACTGGTTGATCCGCAGGCCCGAACGATCCGACTCTTTGACCCGCCGTTCGATGGCACGGTCATGGACCCCGGATACATTCGGGGCTACGTTCCCGGAGTTCGCGAGAATGGCGGGCAGTACACCCACGCCGCGATTTGGGCCGTCATGGCTATCGCCCGTCTTCACGATGCAGAGCAAGCCTGGCGGCTGTTCTCGCTGTTGAATCCCGTTCGTCATGCCGATTCGCCGGAACGAGCGTCGGCATACAAGGTCGAACCTTACGTGGTGGCGGCGGACGTCTATTACACCAAGGGGCACGAAGGTCAAGGAGGATGGACCTGGTACACGGGATCAGCCGGATGGATGTACCGGCTTCTGGTCGAGGACTTGCTGGGCCTTAGGCTGGAAGTGGATGCGTTATCGTTCTCTCCGCTCCTGCCGGCGGAATGGGGCCAGTACACCCTGCATTACCGCTACCGCAATACCTTCTACCACATTCGGGTAATCAAGAGGAGTGGCCAGGCGTGGGATGTCCAGCGTGTGCTGCTTGACGACGTTGAACAAGCCGACCGGAGAATCCATCTGATCGATGACTGCCAGGAGCACCATGCCGTTGTGGAAGTCGGAGATCCCTCGGACGTTGACGAGCAATGAGGTCGCCCCTGGTGGGAAGGAACGAAGACAATGGGGATCTTCACGCGAAAACGGAGACTGATTTGCCGGAAGGAACACTTGCTCCAGTGAGCGTATCCTTGCGAAACGCTCTCTGACCGAGAATGGCCCGCTGGAGCAATCCGGCGGGCCGTCGCGTTATCGCTTGCGTCAGCCCGGGACGATCTGATACACTCCTGGGTTCATCATGAGACGACTTTGCACAATCGGCTTGGCCCTGTTCGCCTGGCTTTCGCGAGCCGGCTACGGACGCTGCGCCTGTGAACTGGCCTTGGCCGACGGCGTAGTCGTCCGCCGCCATGTTCCCGCCCTGCCGGCCGCGGCTCAATCGCCCCACGAGATCATCCTCTGCCGGGACACCCAGAGTATCCGATGCACCGAAAGAACATCCGCAACGTAGCCATCATCGCCCACGTGGATCACGGCAAGACCACGCTGGTCGACCAACTGCTTCGCCAGAGCGGCCAGTTCGGCCATGGCGAGCTGACCGGCGAGTGCATCCTCGATTCCAATCCGATCGAGCGTGAACGCGGAATTACGATCCTCTCGAAGAACTGCGCCATCGACTACACGGACCGACACGGCGTGAGCTACCACATCAATATCGTCGATACCCCCGGGCACGCGGACTTCTCCGGAGAGGTCGAGCGGGTGCTGAGGATGGCCGACGGCGTGCTCCTCCTGGTGGACGCCTTCGAAGGCGTCATGCCCCAGACCCGCTACGTCCTGTCCAAGGCTCTTCTGGCCGGGCTGGCGCCGCTGGTGGTCATCAACAAGATGGACCGCAACGATGTTCGCCCAGACAAGGTTCTCGAAGAGGTCTTTGACCTGCTCGTGGAGCTTGGCGCGGAGGACCACGCCATGGACTTCCCGGTCATATACGCCTCCGGCAAGCTCGGCTGGGCCACCGCCGACCTGGATGCCGCCCGGACGGCGCGGCCGGCGACATCCACGAGCTGTTTGACGCGATCATCGCCCACGTGCCGGTGCCGGAGCTCGACGGCGAGGCGCCTCTCCAGGCCCTGGTCACGACGCTTGACTACAACGATTACGTCGGACGGATCGGGATCGGCCGAGTCTTCGCCGGAACGCTACAGTCGGGCAGGGACGTGGCCGTCATCGACCGCCAAGGCAACCACACCGTTCAACGGATCGGCCAACTGTTCCGCTTCAAGGGGCTGGGGCGCATCGAAGTGGATAGGGTCGATGTGGGCGACCTCTGGGCTGTCGTCGGGCTCGAGAACGTGGACATCGGCAACACGCTGGCCGACCCGGATCATCCAGTCGCCCTGCCGGCGGTCACTATCGACGAACCCACCCTTCAAATGACGTTCCGCTTTAACGACTCGCCGTTCGCGGGACGCGAGGGCAAGTATGTCACCAGCCGCCAGCTCCGCGAGCGGCTCGACAAGGAGCTTCAGTCCAACGTCGCCCTTCGCGTCGAGGACCGCGGTGACGAGTTCGTTGTTTCCGGGCGAGGCCTGCTGCACCTGGGCATCCTGCTGGAGAACATGCGCCGCGAAGGCTATGAAGTGGCCGTCGGCAAGCCCCAGGTGCTCTATCGCACCGACGAGCACGGCAACCGGCTGGAACCCATCGAACGCCTCGTGATCGACGTGCCCACCGACACCGTCGGGTCGGTCATGCAGCTCGTCGGCGACCGCCAGGCCGAGATGGTCCACATGGAGACCTTTCGAGGCCGAACGCAACTGGTGTTCACCATCCCGCGCGCGGGCTGATTGGGCTGCGCAGCCGCGTGCTGACTGCAACGGCGGGCGAGGTGGTCATGCATCATCGTTTCGAGTCCTACGGCCCCTGCCGCGGCGAGATGGACAAGCGTGCCAACGGCGTGATGATCGCCATCGGAGTCGGGCGAGGTCACCGCCTACGCACTGGACCAACTCGCCGGACCGCGGCGTCATGTTCGTCGAGCCGGGCGAGGACGTCTATGGAGGCCAGATCGTCGGCGAACACTGCAAGGACAACGACATCCCCGTAAACGTCGTGCGGCGGAAGAACCTCACGAATGTCCGCTCGTCGACGAAGGACTCGACCGTGACGCTCAAGGCCCCGCGGCGCGTGGCACTGGAGGCCGCCCTGGAGTACATCGAACTTGACGAGCTGGTCGAGGTGACGCCCGACCACATCCGCCTGCGGAAGGTGCATCTGAAGGAGAACGACCGCAAGCGCGCCGCCCGCCGCGCCGCAAGCCGGGCGTGAGGGGGAAGCCACAGAGAATGGACAGGCCACTTCTGTGATTCCTAGCGTTTGAAAGAGGTTCGAAGAGGAGAGATGGAGCCACGGCCGATCCGCAAGAATGTAAACATTTCGCTGCCAGTTACACCGCCTCCATGAAAAATGCCCGCAACCGCGGGCGTTTTTCATGGAGCAGGTAAGCAGGAGACAGGAGAGCAGGAGAAAATGGCAACGCCTCAAGAGATGCTTGGTGCTCTTTGCAGGCACGAATGCTCACCTGCGGTCTCCTGCCCCCGAGCAAGCAACTAGCATCCCTTCGAGCGTCAGGAACGGCCAAGTGGCCTCCCGACGGTGAGGAGCATGGACAGGATGATCATCCAGAAGGCTCCCGATCGTTGAGTTTGGGGACCGAGAGCATCGAACTGGCTGGTATTCGGACGGTAGCCACCGCCATTGGGTGCCGAGCCGATGCGGAAACAGGAACGGCGCGTTATCATGGCCAAAGCCGATGATTGCCAAGCGGAGGTGATCGTATGAAGGCTGCAAGGTTGCATGAACTGGCCAAGCGGGTTGCCGCCCGAGGCGGAATCGTGGTGTTCTTCGTCGTGGCCCTTGAGGTCATGATCATGATCAGCCCGTTCGCCTTCTTCTTCTACTCGGTTTTCAGCCCCTTCTTCAACTGGCTGGACCGGTACGCCGCGACCCGTTGGCTAACTGCATTCTTCCTGCCGCACATGATCCTGCCGCCGACGCTGTTTCTCCAATCGGTGCGCGTGCTGGGGTCCGTGCTGTTCATCGCCGGCATGGTCACGTTCGTGGTCTGCGCTCTGCAAGTCTACCTGGGCAAGATACTCAGGCGCGGCGTGGCGATCAGAGGGCTGTACGGGTACATCCGCCATCCCCAGTACCTGGGGCTGGGGATGTGGGGCGTCGGGATGAGCATCCTGTGGCCTCGCTTCATCGTCCTGGCCTGCCTGTCGATCATGTTCATCCTGTACCGTTTCCTGGCGAAGGATGAGGAAGCGCAGAATGCGCCTGCGGTACGGGAACGCCTATGACGAATACGCCCAACGAACGGGACGATTCCTCCCGCGCTCCGTCGAAAGCCGCCTGGCCCTGATCGGGCGGCTGCTGCCGAGATTTCTTCAAAGGCCGGCGCTGGGTCCTGCCCTGATCGTCTGCGTTGTCATCGGGGCCGGGTTTGTGTGCCGCGCCATAACCTTGAGTTCGCTTCCGCTGGAATCCAGGGCCAATATCACGCTTGGTGCCGATCCTGCCGGAGGACAAGGCATTGAGCGACGCCGTGCTAGGCGGCATCCTTCGCGGCGTCACTGAAGGCAAAGCGGGGCATCTGGAAGAGGGCAAGGACTACCTGGGATACCTGATGCCTGTGGACTACATCATGCAGGGGATGATTGCCGACACGGGCGAGCAGTCGCACCTGTACCATCAACATCAAACGGTCGCCATGATTACCGACTGGGTGCTTCATCCCTTTGAGCACCTGAGACGGCCTCCTTCGGCGCCGATGGCCAAGATGCACGGCGTCGATCCGGCGGTGGCCCGAAGGCATCACTGTCCGCTGGGCATCGATCAGCAGGACCTGAGTTGCGACAGTTGTCCGTACCGTCGGGTGATTCTGGTGGAAGTCGAACACTCCGGCCCAGCGCACGCTTCGGGAAGCGAGCTACTATCGTTCAACGCCGTTCGGGTTCCGGTTGAGGCGATTGACATAGACACCCGCACCGGCGAAATCGTGAACCTCACGAAGGTCGGAAGGGCAACGGCATGGAAAGACGTGCCGACCCCTGGCATTTAGGCGGTTCTCGCGCTACGCCCCGCCAGGCCAGACCGCTCCCGATTTCAAGGGCGCCATCGGCGTGAGCCACGATGCTGTCGACGGGGTGGACATCGCGGTGCCCGTGTTCCACTTCACGCTGCGGCGACGGATTCCGGTGACCGAGTGGACGGCCGCCTACGTCATCGCTCTGTGCGCCTGTCAGGCTGAAAGGAGCACCGAGCAGATGCTGTCCGCCAAGGAAGCCAATCGCAGATACTTTCGGCAAGCCTACCGCAGCGCGCAGCACGGATGGGCCGTTGAGGAGCCGTCGTCCTATGCCGTAAACTTCCTCAGGCGGCTAAGGCGTCTGCTCCCCGGCGCAACGGTGTTGGACCTGGGCTGCGGGGAGGGGCGCCACGCGATTGCCGCGGTGAAGATGGGTTTTAGGGTCACCGCGACTGACTACGAACCCCTCGCCTTGAAACGCGCCAGGAAGTTTGCCGAGACGGCCGGGGCCAAGGGCGTCCGCTTTCGCAAAGCGGATGCCCTGCGTCTGCCGTTTCCCCGGTCCAACTTCGACGTCGTCCTTGATTATGGATGTCTGCATCACCAGAAGAAGGCAGACTGGCCTGCGTACCTGGCCAACATCCTGCGTGTTCTGAAGCCGGAGGGCTTCCTTGTTCTTTCGGTTTTCAGCCCGAGGTTCTACCTGTTCCGCAGCAGCCGCAGGCCATGGCACATCGCTCAAGGAGCGTATCGGCGAAGCTTCGGGCGGAAGGATATCCTCGAACTGTTTGGCCCGAAGTTTGAGATTCTGGAGCTAGTGGAAGAGCGGGAAAACCAACGCGGCTTCTGGCATGTGCTCATGAAGCGCCGCGCAGAGCGAAAGTAGCCTCGGCCTGCTGCGGCCACACGCGTGAGATGGGGCTATGGAAAGGAGCCAATGAATGGACAAGCCCTTTTTCATCGAAGCCTTGGAGAAAAGCGATCCTAAACTGTTGACCCATCTGACTTCCCTCCAGGATTTTGTGGGCACGGACGGCGCACTTTCGGCGAAGGTCAAGACCCTGATGAGCATGCTGGGCGATGCGATCCTGGGGCACCCGGAAGGCGTAAAGGCTATTGCCGAGCGGGCCCGCGCAAGGGGCGAGCGAGCAGGAGATCGCAGAGACAGTCCGCGTGGCCTTTGTCTGTGCCGGCATGCCCGGCCTGGTGACCGGGACCTACGCTTTTCGCAGGTAGCGGGACAGCGAACTGCCCGGAGTCCGCGACTCCTCGAGCCGTACGTCAGTCCGATGGCGCTCAGGAGCGACGGGGCCGTTCCTCTAGAGCTGGAACGGCCGTGTAGGAATACCGGTTTCGGCTTGCTGGAACTCGTAGGCCGGTTAGAATCCCCCACCAACGGTTCATGATGGTTGTGGGCCGATGAGTCATCTGGGAAATCCCGATGTGTCCGATGCCCGGTGGAAGTAGGAGTTCGCGGCTTATGGCCAGCGGGTGAACTGAGCCACAAGGAATTGCTCACGAACGCTGAGGAACGAGCCATCCAACTGCTCAAGGATTTCAAGGGCGAGGACTACGCCTTTGGCACGGTCGTCTTGGACAAAGTCGGCCGGTTTGCGCGTCCGTTGGGCCGCTCGGCGCTGGTGATCGCCAATCCAAGCGGTTGGCTTGAGCAAGCGCGGCAGGAGGTGTGTGCCTCTCTTGGCGGCGCCGGCGTGTCCGTCGCCTTCGGAACACCGATGCCAGGGGCAAGGCCCAACTCCCCGCGAGAGGACGTCTACCGGATCGAGTCGTATATCCTGCACTCGCAACCTGAGTGCCTCGTCGTGATCGGCGGCGGCAGCTCCATCGATGCGACCAAGGCCGCCAATGTGCTGGCTTGCCTGGGAAAGCATGTTCCGAATCTCGACTCCTATATGGGCATGGGCAAGGTCACCGAGGCCCTGGCCAAGACCGGGAGCAGGCTCATTCCTTTGGTTGCCGTCCAGACGGCCTCCGCTTCCGGTTCGCATCTGACCAAGTATGCCAACGTCACCGACCCGGCCACGGGGCAGAAGAAGCTCATCATCGACAAGGCAATCATCCCGGCCCGCGCGGTCTTCGATTATGGCCTCACGCGTACCGCCCCAGCCGAACTCACCATCGACGGCGCTGGACGGCATGGCCCACTGCCTGGAGGTGTTCTACGGAGTCGGCCCGAAGGATTTCGATCTGCTCCGCGAGATCATCTCTGCCGCGGTAGAGATGCTGCTCCGCTATACCCAGGTCGCCGTGAAGGCCCCGGACCATCTCAACGCCCGCACCGCCCTGGGCCTGGCTACCGACCTGGGCGGCTACGCCATCATGGTCGGCGGCACCAGCGGTGGGCACCTGACGAGCTTCTCCCTAGTGGACGTGGCCACCCACGGCCGGGCCTGCGGGATCATGAACCCCTACTACACCGTCTTCTTCGCCCCGGCCATCCAGAAGCAGCTTCGCATCGTCGGCGACCTCTTCAAGCAGGGGGGTTCGTTCGCAGCGAGCTGGACCGCCTCGCTGGGCGCGACCTGGGGATCGCCGTGGCCGAGGGAATGATCGCCTTCCAGAAAAGCCTCGGCGCACCGACGACGTTGGTGGAACTGCCCGGATTCTCCGACGCCCACATCGCCCACGCCCTGTCGGCCGCCAAGGACCCGCAACTGGCCTCCAAGCTCCAGAACATGCCCGTGCCACTGACCGCCGGGATGATCGACGACTACATGGCCCCCATCCTCCAGGCCGCCAAGACCGGCCGATTCGAACTGGTCAAAAACCTACCGGAATGACCCGCGCCAGGGAGGTTGGCCTCCGAACTCCGTGTTCCATGTTCACCGAGCCGTCGGGATTGGCTCTTGAATGTCGGGCGTTCGAGCATCTAGTATCCGTCTAAGTGCAGGTGGCGGAAATCTTCAGCGACGAGCGACCGATGTGATCCCGGCAGCGAAGGAGGCCAAGTGCAGCCCCTACCGACTCTCAAAGACAGGCTGGAGCGAAATAGGTTCGTCCTCGGGACGTTCATTCAGGACGTCCGTTCCCCATTCGTGGTGCAACTGGCGGCTGCGGCGGGACTGGACTTCGTCATCATTGACACCGAGCACGGGGCCTTCAACACCGAGACCGTTGCTGATCTGATCAAGCTCGCGCGAATGGCGGGGGTGATTCCCATCGTCCGCGTGGTTGCTGGGACGTACGAGTACATTTGTCCACGCCTGGACGCCGGCGCCGGTGGCGTGCTGGTGCCGCGCATCGGTAGCGCCGAGGCCGTCCGGCAGGCGGTGCGAGTCAGCAAGTATCCCCCCCTTGGCGTTCGTGGGATCATCACGCTCAAGGGCCAGACCGACTATGTCATCTCCAACTTGCGTGAGGTAGTCGAGAAGAAGAACGCCCAGAATTTCGTCATTCCGCAGATCGAGCTTCGTGACGCCCTGGAGCAGGTGGATGAGATCGTCTCGGTCGATGGCATCGATGCGGTGTTGGTGGGGCCTTGCGACCTGTCGGTCTCCCTCGGCCGTCCGGGCGAGCTGACGCATCCCGAGCAGACCCAGGCCGTCGAGAGAGTCATCGGGTCCTGCCGCCGCCACGGCGTTGCCCCGGGTATCGCCGTGGGCAGCATCGCTTCGGCCAAGGAGTGGATCGCCAAAGGCATGCGGCTGGTCTGCTGCCAGACTGACGTGATGATCCTGGCCGCGGCCTTCAACCAAATCACCCAAGAACTACGGTCGCTGAAGCCCGGCGAATAGGGCGGAGGTTCCCCATGAAGATTACGGGCATCAGGACGTACATCGTCCCCATGGGTTTCCGCAATGGCGTCTACACGTTCGTCGAAACGGACGAAGGCATCACGGGCGTTTCCGAAGTCGTGATGCGGCGGAAATCGCGGACCATCGAGGAGCATATCCACGAATTGGAGCGGTTTCTGATCGGGAGGGACCCCACGCGGATCGAGGATAACTTTGAGAAGATGTATCGCGATTCTTTCTGGGTCGGCGGGCCGATGCACGCGACGGCCTTGAGCGCGGTGGAAATCGCCATGTGGGACATTCTCGGCAAATCGCTGGGCGTGCCGGTCTACAAGCTCCTAGGCGGGCCATGCCGGGAGGAGATCCTGGTTTATTGCCACGTTCAGGGTGGATCAAGTCCCGACGAATTCGCGGCCAACGCACTCGCTGCTCGCAGTCGCGGATTCCGCGCCTTCAAGACCACGCTTCCCGTCCTGTACGGTATGGACAAGACGATCCGGTGGTATTCCGGCTTGGCCGACAAGGCCAGCCAATCACTGAAGGAAACGGAGTACCTGCCGACAAGTTTCTTCTCGCGCGTTGTGGAGTTCTTTGCAGTCGCACGCCAGGCCGTCGGAAGCGAGATGGAGATCGCGGTCAACTGCCACGGCCGGCTCAGTCCGGCTAACGCCGTGCGGCTATGCGAGGCACTGGCTCCGCACAAACTGATGTTCGTGGAAGAGCCCGTCCCGCCCGAAAACGCCAACGCACTGGCTTTCGTCATTCGGCGGAGCCCGATTCCCATTGCCAGCGGGGAGCGCCTGGCGACGATCTACGAGGCCAAGCCCTTCCTCAATGAACCGGGGTTGGCACTCCTTCAGTGCGACGTGGTCAACTGCGGTGGTATCTCGCAGATGAAGAAGATCGCGGCCTTGGCTGAAGCGAGTTACGTGGGAATGGCCCCACACAATCCCAACGGGCCTCTGGCTACCGCAGCCAGCGTGCAGGTCTGTGCGGCCATCTGCAATTTCACAATCTTGGAGACCATCGGTTCCCAGGAGGAGGAATCGCTGGCTGCCCAGGTGCTACGCAACCCCCTAAGGATTACTGACGGTGTGATACGCATTCCTGAGAACCCGGGCCTGGGGTTTGAAGTGAACGAAGATTTCGTCAAGCAGCAGCGGCCCTATCATTCCTACGAGGGCTGGCGATGAGTCACATCAGTCAAGGAGTAGGGCGGCTGGCATCAAGTCATATCACTCGTCAGGAGCTTCATGGGTTGCGGGCAATCCGTATCACCCGTCGGCCAGATCAAGGCTCCTGCTCCTCTTCGGGGGCCGATGCACAGCTCCCGGGCTTCCCCACGACCTTGGCTTCTGGTCATAAGGTGTTCGGCAGGCCACCTAAACTTTCCTCACGTACGTGGCGATAATGTCTGCATCAGCCGCACGGGGTTACGATGATGGAAACAACACAGAACCAGTCCGACGCCGCCCAGGTGCTGAATCGCGGGCAGCCCAGGCAAACCGGCACGCCAGCGCACCACCCTTCTCCGCCACCTGTTCCGCAGTCGCCGGTGCATCCTGGCCCGCTGGATGAGAGCGATTTCTTGCTTATCCGTCAGGCCGCCGTCCGCCGCAAGTCCATCAGGGGTGCCACCCGTACCGCGTTGACATCCTCCGTGACCACACTGTTCATCGGCATCTCAGCCATACCGTTCGTGCTGCTGTGGCCCGGTTGGCAGGGAGGCCTTGTGGCGACGGGACTCTGCATCATCGGCGTGGTTGAGTACAAGGGCTACCGGCGGATGCGGCAAGCCGATCCCACCGCCGCAAGGATGCTGGGAATGAACCAGTTGGCCCTTCTGGCCTTGATCGTGCTCTACTGCTTGACACAGATGGTTACCTTCTCGCCTGAGCAGGCCAAGGCAGCCGCCATCTCGCCCGAGGTCCGGTCCCAACTGGCCGCCCTCCCCAGCATGGCGAAGGCCATCGACAGCGCCATCGATCGCCTGGCGCCGCTGGCGACTTACGGGTTATATGGGCTGATCATAGTCCTAAGCGCTGCCTTCCAGGGCGGGCTGGCGGCGTACTACTTCACCCGCAGGCGGCATCTGGAGGCCTTCAATACACAGACGCCCCCGTGGGTTCGTCGGGTGTTTGTAGAAACTGCGGCCTAGGGCACTGGGGGATTCCAGCCTGTCCCGCAGACGGCTACGCCGCTCCGCGTTCGGGACGACCTAGCACTGCCCGCTGGCCTTGTGGAAACGCAAAGTAGGCACACGACGATTCTCGCCGGAATCTTTCGTGTGCCTTCTTCCTTCGGGTTGCCCTGCGCAGCCTTGGCGGAGACGGGTTTCTTTCTGTGTGCAAACGCGGCGAGTTGCGCCTTGGCAAACCAGCTCCCCAGAAATGGTTCCGACCCCAGTTACACTTGCCCCAACCGCAGGCTCTTGCTAGCCAAATAACGGTGGCCTCTGCTAAGATACTCCCCCCGTCGCCGCGTAGCGGCCGGTTGAGGACCAAGGGAGAATTTCATGCGGTGCGCCATGACTCTGTCACGTTCTTGCGGCATCGCGATTGTCTTGTTGCTGCTGACGGCCGGCGGGTGCGGGCCGAAGGGTTCGGCTGCGCCGGCGGCGGGCCAGGCCGTCCCGCTGAAGGACCAGATGCGCCCATTGTGGCAGCCTTCGGCGCCGATGTACCCGCGGGATTTCCTGGTCTGCGGTCCCTTCTTCGAATCGGTCCGGCCCCCTGCCTCGGCCGGCAGCCAGCCTTCCACCGCACCGGCGGCCACTCAGCCGGCGGCGCCCGAGGACTTCCTGGCCCCGGCCGGTGGTGAGGCCAACGTCCGGCCGAAAGAGGGCGAGGTCTTCGTTGCCAAGGACGGCACGCGGTTCACGTGGGTGGCCTATTCCGCCAAGACCGACCTGATCGACGTGCGCGAGGCCTGCCCTGCCGCCCGGGAAAGGCCCTGCGTCACCTATGCCTACGCGACGATTCATCGCGACAACCCCGGCATGGCTATCCTGTCGCTGGCCAGCAGGGCACCCGCGACCGTGTACCTCAACGGCAAGGTCGTCTTCACGCCCGACGACATGCAGTCCAGTCCGGTCGTACCGCTGGTGAAGGGCGACAATGCACTCGTGGTCCGTCTCGCCGGCCAAAGCGACAGGTGGACCTTCACGCTGGGGGTAAGAGAGCAGGTAGACATACCCACCGGTTCGCGGGCGCTGATTGGCCCCTCGATCGTGTCGGGCAGGAACGACAAGACCGAGCTGGCCGTGAAGGTGCGCAACGACAACCGTCTGGCACCGCCCACGGTGACGCTGGAGGTTCTGGGGCCGGCGGGACAGGTGGCCGGGCGGGCGGAGGTGCCCGCGGGGCAGACGCATGTGTTCAACATCTCCAAGTGGCCGGACGGTCCCTACGAGATTCGCACTCTGGCCCCGGCACCCGACGGGAGCCCCGTAGCAAAGGAGATGGTCTGGTACAAGGGTGACTGGCAGCAGGGGGTCGCCGATGTCCTGAAGGATGCCGAGCGGCTCCCGGCCGATTCCGACGATCCGGTCGTGCTCAAGAAGCGGCTCGCGCGCCGATATCCTTCGGTACCGTCTGAAGGAGTGGGAGGCGGCCTCCGGAGGCACGACCCAGCCGGCTGAGGGGGCGGCCCCGGGGAAGATCATTCTGGCGACTGATGGAGTACCACGAGGCCGAGGCCCTGGAGAAGTCTCCGGCCTCGGCGAATGGGTTCTATCGCCTGGCCTGGCGCGACGAGGTGGACGGCTCGCCCCAATTCGCGCGGGCGTTCCTGCCCGTGAACTACGATCCGGCCAAGAAGTACCCGATGGTGGTCTACCTTCACGGGCACAACTCGCGGAACCCCGAGTACGCCACCGACGATCCCGGCACCCGCCACAGGGCGGTGGCCGAGCGGTATGGGATTATTCGGCTGGAACCTTACGGCCGCGGCAACACCGGCTATCGGGGCATCGGCGAGGACGACATCCTGCGCGCCGTCGCGATGGCGTGCCGCAAGTTCAGCGTGGACAAGGACCGCATCTACCTGATGGGCCAGTCCATGGGCGGCGGGGGCGCCTGGTACGTCGGCACGCGGCATACGGACGTGTTCGCCGCCGTGGCGCCGTCTCCGGTGGATGGGACTATCACGTCGATGCCAGTCCCGAGGAGGTTGCCGCCTGGCCCCCCCAGCGGGTGATGCTCGATGAGGCCGCAAGCAGCTTCGCCCAGGCGGAGTCCTTGCTCAACACGCCGGTGTTCGTGAACCACGGCGACAGCGACAAGAGCGTCAACGTCGAGAACTCGCGTTACGTGGTGCGGATGCTTCAGCGCTGGGGATACGACATCCGCTACCAAGAGCACCCGGGCAAGGGACACACGGGGTGGAGCGCCGAGCAGGACATCGTGGAGTGGTTCCTGCGCCAGCGGCTCTGCCGCAACCCCCGTCACGTGCGCCTGCGGCGCCCTCACTGCGTGGGGCGGACGCCTATTGGGTCCACGCCGAACAGCGGGAGGACCCCTTTGCGTTCATGCAGGTGGACGCGGCCATCAGCGGCGGCGACACGATCATCTTGTGGAGCCGCAACGTCCTGCAACTGCGGCTCAATCCCGCCAAGGAGCTTCTGGACACAGCCAAGCCGTTCTCCGTGGTCTGGAACGGCCAGCCGGTGGCCACGCCCCAGGTCACGCCGGACGGGCAGATCATTCTCCGCGCCATGGGCTACGCCCCCGGCAAGCTGTTCAAGAAGCCCCTGGGGCCGATGCCGTTTGCCATCGTTGTGGGTACCACCTCCAAGGATGAGTGGATGAAGCGGTTCTGTCGGCTCCTGGCCGAGCGGGCCCGCGACGACTGGAAGGTCTGGCAGCATGTCGAGCCGCGGTACTTCAAGGACACCGAGATCACCGACGAGCAGATTCACAGCTACTCGCTGGTGCTGTACGGCGGGCCGGAGGACAACGCCGTGACCGCCCGACTGATCAAAGATATTCCGCTGACGATTGGGCCGGACAGGATCACCATCGACGGCCGGGCCTTCGACGTCCACAACGCGGCCGTCCGAATGGTTTATGCCCACTCCCTGAACGCCGATCGCAACGTAACCATCCTTGCCGCCAACTCACCGACGGCGATGTTCTGGGCCGACCGGCTGCCGGATGACGCCGACTTCGTCATCGACGATGGCCGGGTGGGCAGCGAGAATGACTACTTCCGAAACGTCGTGGCCTGGGGGCGATTCGACTGCCACTGGCGGCTGAACGAGAAGTACCTGACCGTGGGCGATCCGAGCCACCGGCTCGCGGCACCGGTCCGCAAGGTGCCCCGGCACCTGACGACGACTGTGGCGGCTAGGCGGCTAATGCTGAGCGACGCGCTGGAGACCGCGGCGCGAGGCAACGTCCGTTTAATGATGAGAGACCTAAACTGGGAAGGAAAGCCCATCACGCTCGGCGGCAAGACCTACACCAAAGGCATCGCGGTGAACTGCTGGGACGAACCTTGTCTGGCGGCCTATGACCTGTCCGGCGGCGACTGGAAGCGACTGAAGGCCACGATCGGCATCGAGATGGACCCCAAGGGCCGAGAGTCCGAGGGCGACTTGGCCACGCGGGTGATCTTCGTGGTCCGAGGCGACGGGAAGGAGCTCTACAAGTCGCCGCCCTTCGGTGTCGGCTCCAAGCCGGTGAACATTGATGTGAACGTCAGCGGCATCAATAAGCTGGAGCTGGAGGTCCTCAGCCGATCGAAGAACATCACCAGCAGCGTCGACTGGGCCGACATTCGCCTGGAGAAATAGCGCGCCGCCGGGCTACCACTTCTCGTGCCGAGAATGTAAACAGTTCGCTGCCAGTTACACCGTCTCCATCCGCCGACGCTTCAGCGAAGGCAGGCTGTTTCACCAGGTCAAACGGGCACAAGAGTTTTGGCTCGTCCTTCCGACCTCCCCGCCGCCACCCGCGCGAACGTCAATTCGTTCGTATCCCCGCAGTGCCCGTGCTAGATTGCCTTCATGGGTTCAGGCAAGGCGGAGACGGCTTTCGATGTAGCCGTCGTCGGCGCTGGAGCGGCGGGGCAGATGGCCGCAATCGCCGCAGCCGATGAAGGTCGGCGCGTCGTGCTGTTGGAGCAGATGGATCGGCCGGGGCTGAAGATCCTCGCTAGCGGCGGCGGACGGTGCAATCTGACGAACCTGGCGTCACCGGCTTCATTCCGCGCGGCGTTCGGCCGGCAGGGGCGGTTCACGACGCCGGCGATGGAGGCGATGGGTCCAAGGGCCCTTCGTCGCCTGTTGGATCGGCTGGGGGTACCAACGATCGTGTGCGACGGGGTGTACGTCTACCCGGCCAGCCAGCGTGCCGCCGACGTGCAGGCAGCGATTCGCCGCCGGATCGAGCAGCTTGGCGTGACAGTTCGCCTCAAGTGCGCGGTCGGGAAACTGTGGATTGAGGCCGGCCGACTCATGGGAGTAGAGGTCGCCACCCGGGATCGCATCGCGGCTGATCGGGTCGTGCTGGCCTGCGGGGGGAGAAGCTGGCCGACCCTTGGCGGCACCGGGGGCGGCTATGCGCTGGCGCGGCAGGCGGGTCTGGCGATTCGCGAGCCGCTGCCGGCGCTGGTGCCGCTGGTCACCCGGGAGCGATGGCCTGCCCGGCTGGCCGGTGTGAGCCTGCACGACGCGCGCGTGCGGATCGACTCACCCGGCGAGGATAAGTCCGGCCGGACGGGCGACATCCTGTTGACCCATCGCGGCATCTCCGGACCTGCCGTGCTGGACATCTCCGGGCGGGTCTCGGAGCTGCTGCGGCGGGGGCCGGTATCGTTGAGGATCGAGCTTGTCGCCGAGATGGATTCGTCCCGGTGGGTCCGGCGGTTGGAGGGTTGGCGCCGCTCAGCCGGTCGCCGCAGCGTGGCCAACCTGTTGCAGGACCACTTGCCGCGGTCGCTGGGCGCGGTGATGTGCGACTTGGCCGGTGTGAAGGAACGGACCTCCGCCGCTCAGTTGCCCGCGGCCGAACGGGACACGCTGGCCAGGATCCTGGGCGGGCTGGAACTGACCGCAACGGCCACCGAAGGTTTCGAGGCCGCCTTCGTGACGCGAGGCGGCGTGGACCTGAAGGGGGTGGCTCCGGCTAGCCTCCAGAGCCGTACGCTGCCGGGCCTGTACCTGGCCGGGGAGATGCTGGACCTGGACGGGCCGACCGGGGGGTTCAACCTCCAGTGGGCCTTTGCCAGCGGCTGGTTGGCGGGGCAGTCCGCTACTCGGCGATGACGCGCCCATTGGACCGTGTTCGTCACGAGGCCGGCCGTATCTGGCTAGCCTTTCTCATCTTCCGCGACTAGCGGGGGCAGGATTCGAACCTGCGACCCGGGGGTTATCAGGCCGCCATGAACCACCTCCAGAACGCCTGCCGGATGCAGAAACGAATCAAGCCCCGGGCGTCCGGCCCCCGCCCGCCACGCCACGGGTCGGCTACTGCTTCGTCAGTTCGTACAACCCATGGCCGATGTAGCGCAGCCTGCCCTGACGGACCAGTTCCTGCCAGACGGATTCGGGCCACTCGATCGGCGGGATGATGGCGGCGGCCACACGCGAGTCCGTGCCCTTGGACAGCGGGTTGTGGCTGTTGATCTGCGATTCTTCGTCCAGACGAGTGAGTGACAGCCGCTTGCGGAACGCCCGCATGGCTCGCTTGCAGGTTTCCTCGCTTGGGGCGTCGGCGTGCGGCGGCCCGGCCGCTCCTGCAGGGGCGCGAAGCTGATCGATCAGCTCAGTCAACTGAACCACGTCGCGCATCCCCACGACATGCGTCATGTGAACGGACGGCAGGTCGGTTTTCTGCAGCAGGTTGTACACCTGCTTCCATTCGCCTGCAGCCCGACGAGGATCATCGTAGCCTCGGATGGCGGTCATCAGTTCATCGAGTTTCGTCACTGTGGTCGGGTCGCTGGTCATGCGCGGGCTTTGCTTTCAGGCCTTTTTGATTTCAGCCGCCACGGCTCGTGCATTCCGAAGAGCAGCGTCCTCCAGAGGACTCCCCCCGGAGTCGCCCATCACATCGCAGCCCCCACTCTGGTGGCAAATCGCAAAGAAACTCAAACCAGAACCCCCTAGCCGTTCCCGCAATGCCGTTTCCATGCGGCCTGCTTCTTGGGAGCCTGATACCGTGACGAGCTTGTAGTGATATCTGGGGACTGGTGGTTTTTCTCTGCCTTTCACGGTCATTTAGCTCCTTAGTCACATCTTTGTGAGCACATTGGCCGGCGGATAGATCACGGCAGCGATAGAGCCCCCGGCAAACGTCTTTGCGGTGATCGCATTGTCCTCATCGTATCCGTCCTTGTCAATGATTCGGCCCGTCCGATCTCAGGCCGGGATTCTCTCCCGCTGCCGCCGAGCCTTGCGGGCCTCTCGGGCGGCGGCCAGTTTGGCGTCTCGGGCCGCCAAGATGGCCTCGGCTCGCCCTACGCATCAGTTCTGCTCCGCCCTTTACAGGACCGCTTTTCCGGTGACGGCTATGGCGATTCGGAGGCGTCGTCCGGCTTGGCGGCGGAGGGGTCCGTGGAGTCGGCGTTCTTGCGGGCCTGTTTGAGCAGGCGCTTCTGCTCCTGCTTCTTTTTCCTGGCGAGCTCTTTCTGTCGCTTTTCGAAGTTGAACTTTGGCCTTGCCAACTGGACCGCCTTTCGTCGCCCCCCGGTGTGCCGATGCCCGGATGATTGTCGTGTAATGGTTCAGCGCGAATTGGACTTCTGTCCTCTTCCGCCAAGCCATTGATCCGCCCGACCGCCGGGCGGTCACGCTTCACCCGTCTGCAGCGGATTGTACGGGCAGCGGGGGCAAGTGTGCAGTGGTGTTCTTCCCGACACGACAAGCCAGCGAAGGCAGCAGGAGGGGTCTCGCGAGTGTTTCTGTCTCCTTGATGGGCCTGGCGGTAATGCAGCAGGGCGAGCCGGTGTTCTTGCCGGCACGCCCTGCTTAAGCGTGATATGCTCGCGAATGTTAGTAACGACCACCACGGCCGCCACCACCGTAGCCGCCGCGGCGACCGCCGCCCGGCCGCTCCTCGCGGGGCTTGGCTTCGTTGACGGTCAACGCCCGGCCGTCATATTCCTTGCCGTTCAGTGCGGCGATCGCCGCCTGGGCTTCCTGCTCGCTGGACATTTCGACAAAGCCGAAGCCTTTGCTGCGGCCGGTCATCTTGTCCATGATCACAGTGGCGCTTTCGATCGTGCCGTGCTGTGAGAACAACTGCGATAGGTCCGCGTCGGTCACGTTGTACCCGAGGTTTCCGACATACAGCTTCTTGCCCATGAGAGTTCTCCTGTCATAAGGGCGCTTGGATCCTGTGTTTTGGCTTTCCCGGATCCTTCCGAAAGGGGCTGCGATTTCAGCCCAGGGAGTCAGGAGCGGCAACCGCCGGCCCCAATCCACGTGAATTGTCATTCGCGATGCATTGAAAGTCAAGGCAGTAACCGCCCATCGACAATGCCCCGGGAAGGCAGCCTGGCCTCACTAGCGAGGGCGGGATTCGAACCTTCGATCGGCGGGTTAGGCAAATATTTCACAGCCCGTTGCACCGCCTGTGAGCGTATCCTTGCGAAACGCTTTCTGACCGAACATGGCCCGCTGGAGCAATCCGGCGGGCCGCTTCATTATCCCGCACCGGCACAAGGCTTTCTGCTCATCCCGCTGGTTCTCAGGCACCACCCGCCTCGGGACTCGCCCAGCCCGAAAACCGTCCGGATAGACCGTTTTCCCCTCTTCACGGTCGGCTCCTTTCTAATTCGTCGGGACTACCCTACGGAAGTCCCGAGGCGCGGATGCCCTTTGTGCACATTGGCTTGGGAAGGGGATATGTCGGCCACGCAGGCGGGGGTCTGGTGACCGTTGGACCTATCCTTGTCCCTCTGTCGAGTCATGCCGTCACCCCCAAAGGCTCGGATTCGATGGCTTCGGGTTTCACCTCGGCCGCGAGGGTCCCAAAGCCTACTTCAGTAGCTTCGCCACCTGGGCCTTCAGGTCGTCAGGGTCCAGGGGCTTTCGCAGAAAGGCGTCCACGGGAAGGAAATCGCCTGATTCCTCCAACTGGAGCTTCTGGCCCGTCTTTTCTTCGATACAGGTAAGAATGATGATGGGGATATGTTTGAGTTTCTCGTCCTGACGCATCTTGTAGGCCAGGTGGAAGCCCTCGGTGTCCGTCTCCATCATGACGTCCAGGAGGACCAGGTCCACCTTCTGTGACGCCAATTTCTGTTCAGCCTCCTGGCGGCTGGCGGCTTCCAGGACCTCGTAGCCGGCACTGGAGAGGACCATTCGCGTGGCCTGCCGGAAATCCAGGTCATCGTCCACGACCAGAGGCATCAACACCAGGATGATGAAGAAGTTCTCCACGCCGCCGGTGTAATGGGCCAGCACGCAGGCGGCGATCATGTCGCACACCAACTGCGCCATGGCCAGCTCGTAGATTAGCCGGCGCGTGACCTTCCCGACGGCTTGAAAGACGTGCACGGCGAACGTGAAGACCGCGTTGTACAGGAACACGCCCAGGACCGCGTACACGGCCGGGGTCATGGTCTCTGCGCCATCGATCCGGAACCGCACGCCCAGCACGTACCAGCTCAGCAACAGGCCAAACAGGGCCAGGCCGCCCATCGCCCACCGCACGCGGATGAACCAGCCCAGGCGGTACAGGAGCTCCCGGTCGGTGATGCTCAGGCTTCCATGATCCGCCTTCATGGCATGGGTCCCTTGTTCCGTTACGGAGCCTTCCCGGAGTCGGCTTCGCCTCGGCTCATCACAAGGATCAGGATCCGATTCTTCGTTGATCTTCTCGAAACCGGGGCCTGAGTCAAGCGGAAGCGAGCTTGCCGATGAAGGCGGCGGAATCCTCCCGCCGCTCCCGTGACGCCTTGGGTGGCGCAGCAGGCTGTCCCGGTCGGCAGCTATTCGGTGATCTGGTATCCTCGCCGCTCCAGGAATCGGCTCATGATGACGGCCATCAGGATCACCAGCGGCACGGACACAGCCAGGCGGACGGCTGTGAAGATGCCGCCCATGAAAGAGGCCTCGAACATCGTCATCGGGATGCGGCAGACGCCGGCGAAGCCCACGTAGGCGAAGATCACCGACAGCTTTGCCCCCTTGCGGAACAGCGAATACGCCACAGGAAAGGCCACATACATCCCCCCGACGCTCATCCCGGCCAGGATCATGCCCCAGAGGTACCCACGAATGCCCGAACCCTCACCGAAGTGCCGCTCGACGGTCTGGCGCTTCACCCATACGTCGAAAAGAGCAATCAAGATAAACGCGCACGGCAGCAGCTTCAGCATCTCCGCCAGCGTCGCGCCGAACGTTCGGCCCATGTCCTTGCCGACGCCGTAGTCGGCCGCGAACGACGCCGCCACGAACAGGCCGAATGCCCCGGCCAGGACGAGTTGGGCGATCTGCTTAGTCCGGTCCTTCACAGATGAATCTCCCCGAAGACCAATCCCATCACCACCGCCACAATCAGGGCGATCAGCAGGCTGACGCCGTTGCGGATCAGCGTGACACTGCGGCCGAAGTACTGACGCTCCAGCGGATACGTCAGCACGCCCACCATCATCAGCGTGGTGGTGAAGGCCGCCAGGACCATGTACGGGACGCCCTGCTTCAGCAGCGCCCCGCTGAGCGGGAAGGCGATGAACCCCGGCATGAGCGTTACCGACCCGGCGATGGCCGCGATGGCCACACCCAGCGCGCCGCTCTCCCGGCCCATCAGGCGTGTAATTACTTCCTGCGGCAGCAGCGTGATCGTCACCGCAAACAGTGCCAGCATGGTCAGGAAGGCCGGCAGAATCCGTGCGAGACGCTTGGCCGCTAGCTTCAGGGCCGTCAGGGTCTTCTGCCGGCTGCCGATCAATGAAGCCGTCAGCGCCACGGCCGTTACGATGTAGAGAATGACCACGTTCGCCTTCCCGTGGACCCGGCCGGTCCTATTCGTGACAGTGGCAGAAGCCTGAGGCGGGCTTGAGCTCGCCGTCCAGGAAGCCCTGGACAGCATGCTCTGGCATCGTCGGACGGCCGATGACAAGGGCTTGAATCCCGTTGGCTCTCAGCTCGTCAGCCGCCCGCCAGCCCATGCCACCGCACAGGACGACCGCACAATCGTGCAGGGCCGCGACAATCGTGGCGTGGCTGTGGGGCTGATCGTGGTGGTGCTTGCCATCCTTGCACTCGCCCTTGGCGTGGGCCGTGTAGGTGTTGTCGCGCACTTCCCGGCCGGCGATCTTGCCGTCGGCAATCTCGAATACAATAAAACAACGGCTGCGGCCGAAGTGCTGCGAGATCGACACGCCGTCTGCAGAAGCGACTGCGATCTTCATATGGATTCTCCTTGCTGCTTGTCCTTCAGCGGCTCTTCATGGCCTACGGGTTCGATCCCCTGCCTCATGGCCCCTCCGGCCCGCGCCGCCGGCATCGCCCATGCCCATGGCCCCCGCCCTGGCCGGCACCGCCGGCCCACTCGCGGTCCTCGGCTGCTCGGTGGATGTTGTGCTGGCTGCACTTGGGGCACTCCTGGGGTCGCCCGGTTCCGTGGGGCAACTCCCAGACATGCTGACACTCGTAGCACTGAAACCTTCTCATCGTCACTACCTCCACTGTGCCGCCCTCGATGCGGAGAGCCTGGCCCCGGCATCAATGCCTGGGCCACCTTGCGACGTGCCGATTCGATCACCCGGCCGAACGTCTGGCGGGAGATGTTCATCTGCTGGGCGGCTTGTTCCTGGTACATGCCCTCCAGGTCGGCCAGGCGAATCGCCTCCATCTCGTCCACCGTCAGGACGACTTCCGACAGCGACGAGCAGGGCACGCCGGCGGGCTTGAACAGCCCGCATCGCGGCAGCCTGGCAACCCTTCGGCAACATGTTGGCCTTGGCACGTCCAGCTCTCCTTCTCGCTCATATTATGAGCATATGCCCATAACGTGTCAACCCTTTTCCCCCTCGGTCAACGCGCGCTGTGGATCAGGGTTACATCCCTGGGTGAGAGACTGTTTCGATCCCAGGAACACTTGCTCCATCCTGCTTCGCTCCCGTATGGGGGCTTCGCAGGACTTGTCCTGCGAAGGAACGGGTGGACAATAGCACGGCATGCACGGAGGTAGTCCCCGGCCGGCCGGAGAATGGTCACCAACCACCCGCCGCTACGGCAGACCTCAAGGAAAGGCTATCCTGGCATACCCCGGGGGCCTCTTGGCATGGGCCTTGCTCAGAAGCAACACCGGACCTCCGACAGTGAGGGGGGTGGCGCGATGAGAAAGCGCCCTATTGTTTCTGAGGCCCCGTAACAGTCACCCCGCCGATGACGATGTACTTGACGCCAGTCACCTTCTTGCGGACGTTCTCATTCTTGACAATGCCTACGGTGTCCAGGTCCTTCTCGTCAAGAAAGGCACTAAGGTCGATTCGCTCTTTCACGTCAAACCAGCCGGTATCAATCAGGGCGCCGGTTACCTTGTCAGCCACTTCGTCGGCTACCGTCCTGCCCAGGCTCGTACCGCTTCGATTGCGGAGTGTTACGACGGCGATGGGTTCCCCCTTGGCTGGCAGGCCAGTCTTCAGCTTTTGGGCCAATGTCTCTGCGAGGCCGGACAGGTTTTCTATAGAGCTCTCCGCGCTTGCACTGGCTTCAGCGGAGCCGCTGCCGATGTCGATCAGACGGATATCGCAGCTTACGCGCTGCATTTTCTTTGTATCCAGCGATTCGGGCGTTAGGCCGGCAATGTCTTTCGGCGGCGATCCGAGCGAGACGTCGCTGAATTCCATCCAAACATTCCAGTCACCGCTTGTGTGTCGTAGAGTCACAGCGTTGACACCGGGCGGCACATCGACTTCAACCAACTCTCCGCCGGCTGCCCCCCAGCCATAGGAAGCATACTCACGGTATAGCTCCGTCACCTCTTGCGTCCGCAGGGCGATTGTCTTCACGATCGCTCCGTTGGCTTCTACCTGGAAAACGCTGTTCCTCAGAGGATGTGTGACATTGTGATCATTCCATGCTCGAAAGTATAACTTCTGAGTCTGGGAGCTTGCGGGCAGGTGGATGATTGCTGGGCGCGGCAACATCCCCATGTCCCAGCACGTGATCGTGTAGTAATCACGGCTGCTGCGTTCGCCTGTGAGTTTTCTGCCAGTCTCCACAACGATTCCATTGGATAGCTGGTAGCTTGGATTGCAGCCTTCCAGTGCCACGACACCAAAGCACATGCAGGCCAATCCGACAGATGCGAGACGATAGCTCATCCGCAGCTCCTATTCAGGTCACGCTCGACGAGTCACATCGGCATCTGTGCAGCCTACTGTCTGCCAACGCCTGTCAGGGTCACGCCTCCAATCACGACGTACTTGACACCTGCAAGCTTTCTTTTCACGTTCTCATTCTTGACACTGCCTACGACGGACCTCACGCATATGAGAACTGTCGCGTTAGACCCGCAGCTTGTCAACTGCGAAGCTGTCCCTACCGAGAGCCTTACGGGTGGGTGCCGGCGTTGCTGTGGGTCGTCCTGGGGGCCATCTTCATCGGCGGCGTGCACGACTTCACCAGCCTCGTGGCCTCGATCCGCCACAAGGCCGCGTCCATGGGGGAGATCGTCAAGGCGAATATGTCCCGCACGTCGCACATCTTATTCCTGCTGTTTGTGTGGTTTTGCCTGGTCTACGTGATCGTCGCGTTCACGGATGTGACAGCCCAGACGTTCCAGACGATCGCCGGCGGGGAGTCGTACGGTCCCGGCGTGGTGGCTTCCTCGGTGCTCTACCTGCTGGCGGCGGTGGTCATGGGCATGCTGCTGGAAGGCATTGTGGCCGTGCTGGCCCTGCCGCTGAGTTTCCTGCTGCTGGTCCAAAGAGATCAGGCTTGGCGCGTGGCCTGGAACATCTTCGGAGCCAGCAACCAACTGCTGGCCGGTCTGACATTGATGGCGATGGCCTTGTGGTCGTTGGTGGTGCAATGCCTGCCGTTCTGGAAGGGTCTGGCTGCCGGCGGGCCGCTGGTCGTGGACGTGATCGTGGTAGGCATCGCCGGCACGGTCTTGTGAAGTGAGCGAAGCGAACAGAAGCTGGATGCCCTGCGTAGCCTTGGCGAAGCAGGGTATATCATAGGTTGCCGGTGAGGCTGCATCCCGAGCGCAAGAGCGAATCCGCGGCTGGAAGGCACCGCTTTCTACTCACACGATGGCGCTGGCCGAACTGCCGGCGACTCCCTACTTGCTGACCTCGTCGATGATGATGCCGACCGGGTAAGCGTAATTGTCGTTCCCAAGGTACCAGGCCGCACCCTTGATCGTGACGCCCGCCTTGTTCAGCTCGGACTTTTTCTTGTACAGCTTCTCGAAGTCTTTGTGGGCAGGGGAGCCCTTCAGCAGGTACCCGAAGACGTAATTGCGTGTGGCGCCGCTGGATTCGCCGACCTTCTCCAGCTTGTAGCAGACGTACTGGTCGCCGGGGGCGTCCTTGAGCAAAAAGTCGCTGCTCGACGGCCCCATCATCGCCTTGACCTCGCTGGGTTGTCCTGCCAGCGCCTTCACGCCCTCGGCGCCCTTCTTGAGCGAGTCGAACTCGATGGCCTTGTATTCCTTGGGCGTTCCGCCGCCTGTGGCTTCACCGCCCCCGGCTGCGGCGCCGGTGGCGGATTGGTATGCCTCGAGCTTCGCTTCCACCTGCACGCCCTTGCCGGCCACCGCGCTGACCAGTCCGGGAACGACTCCCTCCAGCGGGTATTCCATGCCCCAGTTCTCACGAGCCGTGCCGGGTTCGGCCTGAAGGGGCAGGCCGAGAATCCCGCGAAGCTGGTTCATGCTGTCCATATTCAGCTTGCCCGGTTCGCTGGCGACGAAAGCGGAAAACTTGCCGAACCATTCCTTGTCCGGCCTTAGGCCCGGGTCGGTGTCGCCGTTGTCGCCGGCCTCGGCGAGCATGTAGCTCCCCGCATCCTTGTTCAGATCCTTCAGCTCGTCGGCCTTCCACACCAGCAGGTTCTTCTTGTCTGCGTCCATGTACTTGTAGTACCCACCCTGGCACTGGAAGAAGACGTTGCCCTTGAGGACCGTGTGGTCGTTGCCGAAGGTGTTGTTGATGGCGTTGCCTTCCTCGCCGCCCTCGGTTTGCATGAAGGCGATCACGCAGTCCTGCACAGCCGTCGTGCCCAGCCGGCCTACGAACACACCGATCCCGCCGCCCTTGCCCGGCTGGAACCAGCAGAACACAATGGTGCAGTTGCGGATTGCCACCTTGCTGCCTTCCTGGGCCGAACGCGTGCTGATGCCCTCGCGGAAGGTATTAACAATAAAACAGTTGGCGATCTCATTGTCCTGTCCGGCCCAGGTGCCATAGATCCCCTCACCGTAGGGGTTCAGCAGAATGCAGTTGCGGAGCTTGATGTCCTTGGAGTTGACCTTCAGCAGGCAGCCGTTCCACGAGTCCTTAGCCTGGATCTTGCTTGCGGTGTAGCTGTTTCGACTGGCGCTGTTGAGCACGAGCCCGTCCACGATGAGCCCGCTGTGATCCTTCCCAGCGGCTCCCTCGAGGATCCCGTCGGGCAGGCCGGTGGCGCCACCCTTGTAGTCCTTGGCCCGCTGGAGGATGGTCAAGTGCTTGAACGGCTTGCGCTCGGAGAAGTCCGGGCCGTACCCGCCCGCGATGGTCAGGTTCGGCACCTTGACCAAGAACGATCCGCAGCCGCCCTTGCCTTCGTAGACCCCGGCCGCGACGTGGATCACGTCCCCTCGCGCGGCTACGTCCAGTGCCTTCCACAGGGTGGGCATGGGCTTGTCCTTGGACGAGCCGTCCCCTTCCGCGCCGGCCTTGACATAGATGTCCGCCGACCAGGCCGATCCCACCCCGAACACCAGCAGGCACAAACCATAGACCCACGATCGCAGGTTGCACATGATTGCTCTCCTTGTTGCCGAATATGGCCGGGATTGCAGTGCTTCCATCAGACTTGCTGCTAACCCATGTCTAAGCTCCCGCAATGATAGAACTTGGACCCCCCTGTGCAACACAATTCGTTGCCGGAGATAAGTGTAGGACGTCTTGCAAACCGTTCGCGGCCGGTGACACCGCCTCCATCCTGCTGTGCTCGCCGCTGGCGAACTTCGTCTTGGCGAGCCTTCCCCGGATTCACCCTAAGAGGACCTTTTACTCCTTTTTTAGACTGTCCCCGTCTTCGTGTTGCGGGGGACAGGATCGGGAAACCTTGGCCTTGAGGCGAGAACTCGGCCCACGGTAGCCGCAGACCCTCCAAGGTGCCGCCAGCCCTCTGGGCTAAGGGCGCAGGTCCTGCGGTATCCATGAGGACAGGATACTCGGGACGGACAAAAGGGAGATGACCTTGCCAATCGGCCCACCAGCAGTTAGCGTCTCGTGATGCTCCTGCACCCGGCCTTTCGGAAGGTTGCGATCAAAGGACACCGGGGTCACAATGACCGGGGCCTTGGCGAGTCGTTGAACCATTACGTGGTCCCAAGAAAGAGGCAACTCACATGAGTCAAGCACACAAAGCCATGGCACTGGCCTTCGTGCTTACCTGCTCCATGCTTGGCGGCTGCGCAGAGCCCCCCGTCGAGGTTCAGATTGTTCAGGAACTGCGCCAAAGGCCGAGCATGACGATTGCCGTCTTGCCGTTTGAAGAAGGGGAGTCGTTGGGACCGGAGCACCAGGAAACCCTCTGGATGTCCACGTCCATCAAAGGCGCGGGCAATCTGGTCAGTGACATGTTCACCACCGAACTCATGCGAGTGCCCCGCTTCAAGGTGGTGGAACGCAGCCAGTTGAAGAAAATTCTCGACGAGCAGGACTTATCTTTGTCGCAGTTGCTGGCCAAGAAGACGGCTCAGGAGATCGGGCAGTTGCTGGGCGTGGAGGCCGTGGTTCTCGGCAATGTCGCCGAATTCAACTGGGGAGTGACGGTCGTGCCCGGTGCTTGTGGGTGCGGCTATTCGTATTCCATGCGAATGGTGGATACCAAAACCGGCACCGTGCTGATCAGTACCCAGGTGTCGGAGCATGTAGGGGGTGATACCCGACCGGCCGAGCGATGCCGCCAGAGCGTTCGGAAGGTTGTGGATAAGATTATCGAGAACACCAAGTGAGGCCGTGTCGGCTTAGCGAGGCAGGTGCGTCGCCGATAAATCGCTCGGCCGGGTGCCTTTTCCGGACATCTCATCCGCTCGAAAAGCAGGGGTTGCAGGCGGGCATGCGGCGGTCGTAGATATAAACAGTTCGTTCCCAGCGACACCTTACCCCAATCCGTGAAAACTAAAGACGTTGGACCTTACTCTCTCAATGGTTGCATCGACGGCTGCATCCACCCGTTTTCGCACCGACTCCTCCGGAACTCGTGTGCGGTCCCTCAGCTCGCCGCAGCGGTCGGCGCTGGACGGCTGGACGCCACCCGGTGCCAGGCTGGGGTCTTCCGTGTGCCCTGTCTGCCCGCACAATAGGCTCCAAGCCAGTACCCACGCGCGAACCGTGTTGGGGATGTTGTACCCGCCTCCGCCGACGGCCAGGATCGGTCTGCGGAATGCCTGCACCGCCTGGATAACCTCCATGGGAACGTTGTTGGTCAGACCCATGTGTGTCAGCGGGTCCCCGGCCAGGCCGTCCATGCCAAGCTGCATCACGAACACGTCCGGATTGTAGGCTCCTATCAACGGCAGCGCGACTTGGCAAAAGGCCTTCAGGTACGCCCCGTCGTAGGTTCCCGCCGGCAGCGGCACATTGACGCTGAAGCCCAGGCCGTCGCCCGTTCCCGTCTCATCCTCGAAGCCCGTCCCCGGGAACAGCGTCTGGCCGCTTTCGTGCAGCGAGAGGGTCAAGACATCCCTGCGATCGTAAAACGCCGCCTGCACGCCGTCTCCGTGGTGGGCGTCGATGTCGAGATACAGCACTCGCATACCGCCGGCAGCCAGTCGCATGCACGCCAGCACGACGTCGTTGAGGTAGCAGAATCCCGAGGCGCGCTCCGGGAACGCATGGTGCAGCCCGCCCGAAGGATTGAAGGCCGCGTCTGCCTGGCCGGAAAGGACCAGCTCGGCCCCCGTCAGCGAGGCTCCACAGGCCAGGGCAGAGTATTCGTACATGCCCCTGAAGATCGGACAGTCCTCCGTGCCCAGACCCATGGTGTCATTAAAAGCCTCAGGCCGGTGCACCCCGGCGGAGGCGTCCTTCAAGACGTTGACGTACCGTTCTGTGTGGAAGGCCAGAAGTGCTGCCCTCTCAGCCGGCCTCGGCGCGACCTCTCGACGGTCTGGGCCTGAGAGTAGCCCCATCGAGTGAACGATTTGGCGGACTTGGCCGGCCCGGCTGGTGTTGAACGGAAACCCCACCGGATACGGAAGCCGCTCAAGCTCGGGGCAGTGAATAAAGGCCGCCCTGAACGATTTGGTCTGCTCTGGCCTGGTCGGGACCATCATACGCTCCCGGCGGGATGACCTATCGTTCAGTCCAACAGTCCAATAGGCCCTACCATTGTACCGGACCGGGGGCGAACGCGGTGAACTTTGCCTTGGCGCCCGGCCTGTTTTGGTGGGTTCACAGTTATCGTATCTTGTGCTAGGATTGTATATTGTATGAATTGGGGACAGGAGGTCCGGATGCGTCTGACGGTTCCGTCGAGATGGCACAGGCCGATCTATCTAATCGCCCAGGCGGCGATCTTCGGTTTATGCGTCTTGTTCTATAAGTCCGCCTTCGAGGCCGTTTACCTTGCTTCGGTGCCGGCCTTTTTGGTCTGGGTCCTTTTTTGTCGGCCGAAGGGGCATCGCGGGCCGTCCAGGCGCATCTGGTTTACTGCGGCGTCCTGGCTGCCCTGGTTACGGCTTATGTGTTCGGCTATGCGAGGGTCACTCCTTCCGTCACCGCGCGATGGGGTGAAGTCGTCGCCGCGATGTATTTTCTGGGATCGCTCCACGTGATTTTGTGGGGCCTGGACGCCGCCGTCCGCGCAGGGGTTTCCAGGGTCCTGGCGGCGTGCGGTGTCGGGGCGGCGCGGTGGCGAAATTCGGTTGGAGTCGGTCTGCGCATTGGAGCGATGGTGCTCCTGGGGGGCCCCGTGGTGGCCGCGGCCTTGGCCACGCATTGGGTCAAGTTCGGCGATGCGACAGATCCGGGACGGTTGCGCGGCTTAGCCTACGAGCAGGCGGGGTTCTACACCTCCGATGGAGTGCATCTACGGGCCTGGTATATCCCCACGCACGACGCGCTGGGCGGCGACACCACGGTAGTCCTGGTACCTGGGCGAGGCATGGGCAAGGCCAGCGCCATCCTCCAGGCCGAAAGACTCACCAAGATCGGCAGCAACGTCCTGCTGATGGACTTGCGAGGGGAGGGGGGCAGCGAAGGGCACTCCCGCGGGTTCGGCGTGGTCGAGGCGAAGGACGTGTCCGCGGCCGTTGGGTATCTCCGCCAGGCGCATCCCCAGCAGAGCCGGCAGGTATTTGCCCTGGGCATCTCCCAGGGTGCCTCGGCCGTGCTTGGAGCGGCCGCGACGGACCGTCGGATCGAGGCGGTGGTGGCCGACAGCGTGCTTCCCTCGCCGCGCGAGGAAATCGGCCGGGTCGCGTCGTGGATGCCTTGGCCGCTGGATCGGTACTTCCGGGAGACGACGTTGCTGCTGGCGTCGGTGCAACTGGGCCATGACCTGCAAGTCGAAGGGGCTTCCGGTCGCATCGCCTGGATCAGCCCAAGACCGGTCTTGATGATCCACGGGCAAGAAGACCAAGCCGTGCCGATTCAGGCCGCCCAGAAGCTCTACGCGTCAGCAGGACTACCCGCCATGCTGTGTCGTGTGCCCGGGGCCGGACATGCGGAGTGCTTCCTGAGGGACCCGGAGGGATACTCGCAAGTCATTTCCAAGACGTTGCGGTCCGTTCGGGCGGGTCTGCCGGCCTTCGAGTGGGCCTCGGAAAGGAATCGCTGAACCTTCGCAAAGGCAGCCCCCGAGGGCGGGTTGCCTTGACGCTGCGAAAGTCCCTTAAACGAGACGGACTCCCGTAAAAAGGAGCCCGTCGGACGTCGCCTATATTGTTTTTCCGGCTTGTTACGTCTGCATCGGATTGATGTCGGAGTAGTCCTTGATCGTGCTATTCTCGTGGTCGTAGCCTTCCTGCGTGAAGGTTACGGTGTACTCCCCGTAGCCCGCCGAAGCGTCCGTCCGGGTCAGCGTCAGCGTCCAGGAGTCCTGAAGACTGCCCGTCGAGCCGGCGGCGATAGTGCCCACGGTGAAGTACTTCAGGTTGGTCATCTTGATGTCCAAGTCATCCAGATCCTCGGCATAGGTGCCTTGCCGGGAATGGTAGCGTTCCTGGGCCACCTGGACCGACGACAGGTAGTTGAACGCCTCGGTCGCCTTGGACCGTTCCACCGAAGCCAGGAACCTCGGCACTGCGAATGCCGCGAGCACGCCGAGGATCACCACGACCACGGCCAGCTCGACCAGGGTGAAGCCACGAGCGTTGCGCATGAGCTTCTCCTTTGTTGACCGTCCCTTTGCAGGGCATTCCCGCAATGCCCCTGTGTATGGGTGCGTTTCGGCTGTTTCGGGGGGGGGACTTGAATAAACGGAAATTATTTTGCCCCCCCCTTGAGGGTCCCGCGAGTGCTATCCATGCCGCCTGACAGGCCGTTCCCCGTGCCCAGGACGACCAGGCCGATGCGAAGGCTAGAGGGCTTCACACAGTGAATGGAACGCAGGGGGGTGGATTCGGTCGGTTTCTCCAGGTCAGCCGCCAGGCGGAGGGCTATGCAGGATTTCGGTCGAGGTCTAAGGAAGCTTCAGCGAAGTTAGGCTAAAGCAAACGAAATCCACGGGCCATGCGGAGACTGCTTGGCCCAGGAGCTTCCTTGCCCTTTTCGACGGCGCAAAGCGTGGCCTTGGTGGAGATGAGTGGTGGGGGGTAATCCCCCCACCACTCGAAAGATTCGCCGATCAGGAGGTAAGGCTTTCCTCTTCGGCTTGGCGCCGCTGTTTCTCAATCTCACCCAGCCTTCGGGCCTCTTGGAGGACGGGACTGGGGTCCCTTAGCGAGCCGGTCATGAGGATGCGGCCGTTCTCGCCGATCAGCATCAGTGCTCCCACCTCCGGTCGGCCATAGGCGTTCCAGGCGATTCGTTGGGTGTCGTACAGAACGATCATTCCCGACTTGCCTACGGGACCAGCCTCAAGGCCATGCTCCGATGGCAGTGAGAACTGCGCGACCGTTACCGGCAGGTCCGCTAACTGGTCGGCCAGGTGGACCATCGTGGGGTCCAAACCCTCAGGGGCGGTGAATGCGACCACGGCAATGGGGAAGCGGGCCCAGTCGAAGCTGCCCGCTCTGCCGTCGGCAGTGATGTAGCGGATATCCGGCGTCAGGGAGTCAACCCTGGAACCGGAAGCGCCGGTAACGACACCGCTGACTGCGCCACATCCGGTGAGGGTCAAAACGGCCAGAGAGAGCATCACGATGACGCGTTTCATGCATTACCCTCCATCTTGCAACAGGGACGTTTTGCAGGCCACCAGGCCTACCCCGAACACGTCAAAATGGCCGGGGTGCTGGTAGCCTATTTCTTTGATACTTTTTCGATTATAGCACGGTTCCAATTTTGTGGGGGTGGATTTTAGGGGCTTTCCACCGCGATAGTTCCGGGGCGGAACCTCTTGGAAACGCGTCCGATTCCAGTTACACTACCCGATTTGACTTGGGTAGTTATGCACGTATGACACTGGAAGCGACCGCATTAGCGATGTCGGTGGTGGAGTTGCCCGCTCGGCTGGGGGAGATCTTCTACTTCGTCGTGCTGCCGATGCTGCTGCTGGCGGGCCTGGGCTTTGTCATCCAGCGGACTTTGGGGCTGGACATGCCCACGCTGACGCGGATGAACTTCTACTTCGTCACGCCCGGGATGGTCTATTTCTCCCTCGTCAGCTCCCAGATCACGGCCGGTCAGGTCGGGATGATCCTGGCGTTCTCCCTGGCCACGATGGCGTTGGTGGGGGCGGCCACGCTCCTGGCGGCCTGGCTGCAAAAGGTCCCCCGCGACCAGCACAACGCCATGCTGATGACGACGGTGCTGAACAATTCGGGCAACTTCGGCCTGCCCTTGCAGGACCTGGCCTTCCGCGGCATGGGATTGGGCGGGGTGAGCATGTCGTACCAGGTCTTCGTGATGCTGGTGCAGAACGTCTCGCACTTCACGCTGGGCGTGCTGCTGGCGGCCGGCAAGGGCAAGCGACCCTGGAAGGAGAACCTGCTGTACGTGGCTAAGTTCCCCGCCCTGTATGCCCTGGCCGCGGCGCTGATCACGGTCTATGTCCGCGGCCAGTTGGGCGACCACGCCCCCAAGGCGGCCAGGGCGTTGGAACCGTTCTGGGAAGTCGCGCGGCAGTTGCGGATGGCGTACGTGCCGGTGGCCCTGGCCACGCTGGGGGCGCAACTGGCGCTGATCCCCCGCGGGGCCGACCACTACCCCATCCCGGCCAGTCTGGTCCTGCGGCTGCTGGCGGCGCCGCTGCTGGGACTGGCCGTGATCTATGCCCTGAACATCCGCGGCTTCCTGGCCCAGGTCCTGCTGATCGGCTCGGCCGTGCCTTCGTCGGTGAACTCGGCCCTGCTGTGCCTCCAGTTCAATAACCACCCCAACTACGTCGCCAAGACGGTCTTCTACTCCACGCTGCTGTCGGCCCTCACCGTGACCGTGGTGATCTTCCTCGCCCAAGGTGGCTTCCTCCGGCAACTTGCGATGCCTTGACACCCGCGTTTTCGTTGACAGCGGGCCAAGGCGGGGAGTATCATTAAACGACACTCCGGAGGGTTAGGCTGACCTGAGGCCGAATCGGGTAAGGGGTACGACTACCCACTCACTTGCAGCGATATCAGGCCGGCTGGAGGGGATTTTTGGGTAAGACTTTGGGTAAGACGAGGAGTTGTGGGAGATGTAAAAAAGGAGCCTGCCATGGGACCCTGGGGATGGTCTGGTTTTCCTTGCCTTGCGGCCGCCACGGTTTTGGTTCTGTCCCTGTCCGGGTTGGTCTTTGGAGGAACTTCAATCTGGGAGCACGACCCCGACACGCCTGGTGATTGGCAAGATCCCAACAATTGGATCCCAAGTTTGCCAGGAGCTGACGATGCCGCCTACATCGACAACGGGGGCACGGCGAGCATCACTTCCGGGAGCGTCATTGTAAAAAATCTACGTGTTGGGAACTATTTTATAGGATCGATTGTTCAATCCGGTGGGACGAGCGAGGTGACAAGTTTCTTCTATCTGGGATTTGATTCTGGTTCCACTGGGACTTTCGACCTTATTGGGGGGTCGTTGGTATCGCTATATCCATATGTAGGCTATTATGGAACGGGGGCCTTCAACCAGTCCGGGGGGACGTACACGTCTGGAAGAGAGCTTACTCTAGGATTCGTTTCCGGGGCCAGTGGGATATATACCCTGAGCGGAGGGTCGATTGGGACAGATCGGGATCAGAATGTGGGCCTTATCGGGACGGGGACCTTCAATCAGTCTGGTGGAACGAACGCGGTAGGAGGTTCGCTCTATCTGGGATGGTATCCCGAGTCCAATGGGACGTACGACCTCAGCGGTGGGTCGCTTAGTTCGTCATTCCAGAATGTAGGCTATCACGCAATGGGATCCTTCTCCCAGTCCGGAGGGACAAATACGGCAAAAAAGATTTGGGTGGGATACGGAGACGGGTCCAGTGGTACATACAATCTCAGGGGCGGGAGCCTGACGGCTTCCGGGCCGATGGTGTTGGCCTTTGGAGAGTTAAGTGCTGCGGAGCTGAAGGTAGCCAAGGCGGCGGATGTGTATGTGGAGGTAGGCGGTTTAACCATCAACTCCGGCGGCGGACGCTCCACCAAGGTGTCGATGGAGATGGACGCCAACGGCCCCAGTCTGATCCGCACGACGGGTGCCGCGACGCTGGCCGGCACGCTGGCGGTCGATCGAACCACCACCGCCTACCGGCCCAGCCAGGGCAACCAGTTCACGCTGATCCTGGCCACCAGCGGCACCGGCAACTTCGGCAGCATCACCAGCAACATCCCGGGTCTGCTGCTGAAGGACCCCAACACTCCGGCCTTAGGCTACTGGCCGGCCTTTCGAGGCGCGTTTGATGCCAACGCGGACTACGTGGTGACCTTCCAAGGCGCGATGCCCGGCGACATTGGTGGGGATAACAAGGTGAGTATCACCGACTTGGGCGACCTGGCCGCCCACTGGGGAAATACCAGCGCGAGCTGGTCTCAAGGTGATTTTGACGGTGACGGTCAAGTCAACGTAGCCGACCTGGGCGACCTAGCTACCAACTGGGGCAAGACGGGCCTTGCGCCCAGCGCCGCACCTCCGGAGGCCCCGGTGCCTGAACCCGCCTCCGCGGTCTTGTTCGTGATCGGTGTTCTAGGCCTGCTGCGGACACGCCGAGGAGTCTAGCGAGGTCGGTCTAGGGCTACGGTGGGGCGTGCCCGGCGAGCTTGGTGTTGCTGGCTTTTCTTTGGGCGGCCTGGCGACGTTTCGGCGGCGCAGGCTCGCACGGCGGTAAGAAAAAAGTTCCTGTCGGCCCTCACCGTAACCGTAGTGGTCTTCCTCCCCCAAGGCGGCTTTCTGCAACAGCTTGCGATAAACTAAAAGCCCCTTAGTCCCGTTCACCCCCCCCAAGTCGAAAAGGCCTGGAGAAAATGCGCAAAACCGCATTTTCAGTCCCGGAAAACGCTTAGAGATGGCGGGACATCGAGTATAATAACCGTTTAGGAGTTTTCGATTTTGGGGACCTGGAGAGTTTTTTGAGAGGCATAGGTGCCGTTACCGGCTTACCCTCGGCCTCCAGGCCACCAAGTCGGGCCCTTTTGGGCCTATTGCGTGGATCGTCTGCAAGTCAGCAGAGGATAAGGCCACTTGAGTGAAAGGTGTCCTCGATAATGTGTACATCAAGTTCCGGTAAGGTGAATTCAAGCGGGGCACACGTTGCTGTTGCCATCCTGGTCTTGGCGGCCTTGGCCGGGGGGGCGCAGGCGTTGCCGGCCTTTCCGGGGGCTGAAGGTCCAGGCTCCACGGCCTCGGGCGGAAGAAGCTACTCGGTGTACCACGTCACGAACCTCAACGACACCGGAGCCGGCTCGTTCCGCGAGGCCATCACCGGCACCGGGGCCAGCAACCGCATCGTGGTCTTCGACGTCGGCGGCACGATCTGGCTGAGCAACCTGCCGACGGACCACTGGCTGCGCACCGGGGCCAACAACATCACCGTCGCCGGACAGACCGCCCCCGGCGGGGGCATCGTCATCTACGGGCAGGGCGTCAAGTTCACGGGCACGAACGTGGTCATCCGCAACATTCACTTCCGTTCCGGCGACGCCCAAGACCCCACCAGGGATGACCTGTGGCTTCAGACTAAGGACTCCATCGTCGATCACTGCTCGGCCGAATGGGCCACCGACGAGGGCATCTCCTCCACCGACGCGGCGAGGAACACCACCGTTCAGTACAGCATTATCGCCGAGGGCCTGAACTACAACGGCCACAGCTACGGAGGGATGATCGGATTCGACACCCCTGGCGAGGTCGTGACCTACCATCACAATCTCTTCGCCCACAACAAGTCACGCAACCCGCGCATCGGCAACGTGAACAGCATCGTCAATGTGGTAGACTTCCGCAACAACGCGGTCTATGACTGGATCAGCAACTGCGGGTATAGCGGCGACAACGAAGAGGGGGACGTGAATTTTATCGGCAACTACTATATCGCCGGTCCCTCAACGTCTACCAGCACCAAGGCGTTCTCCGGCGGAAGCGGCGGCAAGACAAACATCTACCAGTCAGGCAACAAGATCGACTCCAACAAGAACGGCGTGTTCGACGGCACCGACACCGGTTGGGGCATGTTCACCGGAAGCTATGGTACTTCTCCGGGGGGCACGGCGTACACCGTCCCGACGGTTTACACCCAGACGGCCGACGACGCCCTGCAAACGGTGCTGAACTACGCCGGGGCCTTCTGGTGGAACCGCGATACCGTCGATGCCCGCATCGTCAACCAGGTCCGCACCGGCACGGGGGCGGTCATCAGCCACACCAGCGATGTGGGCGGGTTTACGTATTACCCGCAAGTTTTTCGCGACCCCAACGTCTATGACCCTGACCGCGACGGCATGCTGAGCGATTGGGAAACGGCCCATGGCCTGGACCCCAGCGTCGCAGATGGCAACGGTGACTATGACGCCGACGGTTACACCAACATTGAGGAGTACATCAACCAACTGGGGTGGTTCCCGCCGCCCAAACCGATCATCTGGCTCGGTGGGTCCAGCGGCACGGCCGGGCGGTACGAGCTGATCACCAACTGGGACATCCCCTGGCAGCCGACGCTGGCCGACCAGGCGGAGATCAACTCCGGCAAGGCCACCGTGGCCTACCCCAACCAGGAGGCCGGGACGCTCTACGTGGCCAACACCGCCGCCGGATCGGCGGAGCTTTCTGTCACGGCCGGGAAGCTGACCATCGGCAACGCCCTGCACTTAGGCAGCGCCTCGGGGGCTCGCGGCACGGCCAGCATCAGCGGAGGGATGATGGCCGTCAGCGGCAGCGTGGCCCTGGGCGGTGGCGGAGGCGGGGCGGTAGGCTTGCTGACCCTTACCGGCGGCAGTCTGACGGCCACGGGGCCGATCGTGCTGGCGAGCGCATCTTCCAGCACGGGTGAGCTGAAGGTGGCCAGGGCGGCGTATGTGGAGGTGGGCGGGTTGACCATCAACTCAGGCGGCGGGCGGTCCACCAAGGTGTCGATGGAGCTGGATGCCAACGGCCCCAGCCTGATCCGCACGACGGGCGCCGCGACGCTGGCCGGTACGCTGGCGGTCGATCGGACCACCACCGCCTACCGACCCAGCCAGGGCAACCAGTTCACGCTGATCCTGGCCACGAGTGGTACAAGCAACTTCGGCAGCATCACCAGCAACATCCCGGGCCTGCTGCTGATTGATCCCAATAGTCTAGGCCTGGGCTATTGGCCAATCTTCCGAGGCGCGTTCGACGCCAACGCGGACTACGTCGTGACCTTCCAGGGCGCGATGCCCGGTGACGCCGGCGGGGACAACAAGGTCAACGCCGCCGACCTGGGTGACCTGGCCGCCAACTGGGGCCAGAGCGGCAGGACCTGGACGCAGGGCGACTTCGGTGGGGATGGTCAAGTCAACGCAGCCGACCTGGGCGACCTGGCCGCCAACTGGGGCCAGACGGGTCTTGCTCCTAGCGCCGCACCTCCAGAGGCTCCTATTCCTGAGCCGGCAACCTTGACGTTGCTGAGCCTGGTCAGCCTGGCGACGCTGCGGCGGAAGAGATGATAGTCTAGACGCAGACTACGTCCTGAAAACCAATAAGAAGCGGCAGACGCCCTCATCTCCGCCGCTTTATCATTGACAGCAGGCCAAGGCGTGATATATATGAATGCTAATTCACCGATCTGGCAGGGTAAGGTTGATCTAATGCCGAATCGGGAAGGGGTAACCAGCTGTTCGTTGCCATCCATCTCAAGCCTGCCGGAAGGGAATCTTGGACAAGTCGGGAAGTACGGGTAATGGAAGGAAAAAAGCTTGCCGTGAAAACCTGGGGATTTTCTCCATTTTTTCGTGTCGCGATCGCTATGGTTTTGGTTTGGACCCTGGCCGGGCCGGTTTATGGAGTGACGGCGACCTGGGTGCATGCCGCTAATACGGTTGGTGACTGGCAGGATCCCAATAATTGGAGCCCCGGTCTGCCGGGATACGGCGATTCTGCCCTCATCGACAACGGAGGGACGGCGAGCATTTCCAATGGGAGCGTCACATCAAACCTGCTTTTTGTTGGTCCATCGCACAATGGAATGGTGACTCAATCCGGCGGGACAAGCACCATAGGGGAAGATGTTTGTCTGGGACACAATGAGGTTGCCAAAGGGACGTATAGCCTCAGCGGGGGATCCCTTGGAACAGGTTCTTTGTATGTGGGGCATTTGGGTACGGGGGTCTTTACCCAGTCTGAAGGGACAAACGCGGTGGGCGTTATGCTCTATATAGGAAACGATATCGGCTCTAGCGGGTTGTACACCCTCAGCGGAGGGTTGCTTGAGACGGAGGGGGATCAGTATGTAGGTAAGGAAGGATCGGGGGCCTTCATCCAGTCCGGCGGGACGAACGCCGTGGAAGATTCTCTCTATCTAGGAGACTATCTCGGGGCTAGGGGAACGTATGAACTCAGCGGGGGTGTGGTGACCGTGGGCGGCAGCGTGCTTATAGGGTGCTTTGTCAACGCTCAGTGTCTCTTTGACATCACCGGGGGGAGCTTGACGGTTCCAGGACCCATCGTATTGGCTTACGAGACTCCCGGCGCTGTGGTGGAACTGAAGGTGGCCAAGGACGCCTACGTGGAGTCCGGGGATCTGACGATCAATCAGGGCGAAGGGCAATCGACCAAGCTCACGATGGAGGTGACCTCGGACGGCAGCGGCCTGGTCCGCACGCTGGGCACCGCGGCGCTGGATGGCGTGCTGGAGGTCAATCGGGCCACCACCTCATACCGGCCCATCCAGGCGGCCAAGTTCACCCTGATCACGGCGGCCCTGGGCGCCGGCAGCTTTGCCGACATCGCCAGCAACATCCCGGGCCAGTTGCTTAAAGACCCAAACAATCCGGGTCTGGGCTACTGGCCGGTCTTTCGAGGTGCGTTTGACGCCAACGCGGACTATGTGATCACGTTCCAGGGCGCGATGCTCGGCGACAGCGGCGGGGACAACAAGGTCGGCGCCGCCGATCTGGGTGACCTGACTTCTAACTGGGGCAAGACCGGCAGGATCTGGATGCAAGGCGACTTCAACGGCGACGGTCGAGTCAACGCGGCCGACCTGGGTGACCTGGCCACCAACTGGGGCAAGACCGGTTTTGCGCCAGGCGCCGCACCTCCGGAGGTTCCGGTACCTGAGCCGGCGACGGTGGCGTTGCTCAGCCTGGGTAGCCTTGGGGTGATTCGACGCAAGTGGCATTAGGCTGAAACGCCACGGTGTAACGGGAGCACAAACGGGCAGGACTTTAGACCCGACCGTCCCATTTCAGGAAGGCTCCGGCGGCTGCTATCCTTCAACGGGGGCCGCGTATTTCCGCTCGTAGAAGGTTGTTGCTTGATCGTATCAAACGCCCACGGTGCTGAGCGTCATGGCAGGATGCGGAGGCCCTCCTGGGCGTTCAGGCGCTTGCGGTACCTGCCTGGGGACAGGCCCGTCTCGCGGCGAAAGGCAATGCCCAGCGAAACGGCCCCGGAAAACCCGCACGCCTTGGCCACCTTGCTCAGGGGCAAGTCCGTCTCCTCCAGCAGCCGCTTTGCCCGCCCGATTCGCACACGGATGATTTCACTGTTGGGCTGGCGACGCAGGTTGCGAAGGAACAGCCGCTGGAGCGTCCTTCGGTTGATGGAGAACCGTCCTACAAGGTTCTTGACAGTCAGGGGATCGCAGGCGTGTTCGGCGATGTAGTCCAGCACCTGGCGCAGGAGAGCGTCCTTGACGGGCAAGAGGTTCGTGGACTCTCGCTCCACGATCTCGGTTTCGGCGACGAGGATGGGTTTAGGGGGTGGAGCGTTCCCGGACATGAGTCGATCCAGCAAGGCGGCCGCCTCCACGCCCACCAGCGCGTTGTTCTGCGCGATGCTGCTGAGGGGCGGGTCGGTGTACTTGCAGATCATGTCGTTGCCGCGTCCCAACACGGCCAGGTCCCGCGGCACCCCGATGCCACAGTCGGCGCAGGCCGCCACGATCCTGGCCGCCTGGATGTCCGAGAGGCACAGCACGGCGGCAGGCTTGGGCATCCTGGACAGGCCGGCGGTCAGGTGGGACAGGATGCGGTCCCACGGCCTGTGCCTGGGAAGGATCAGCGGGCAATAGAGGATGTGATACCGGAGACCCTCTTGTTCCAACCGCTCGGCGATGCCCTGTTCATAAGGGGTCAGGGTTCGCCGATGCCGCACGTACAGGTACTGCCGGAACCCGCGACGAAGGAAGTACTCCGCTGCCATCACGCCGTGGTGATGCCGGTCGGGCACGACGCTCGTCAGACCCCCTAGCAAACCTCCCCAGGAGCTGTTGACTGCCGGGATGCCGGCCCGCTGGATGAACCGGATCAGTTGAGGGTCGCGCAGGAACCCCAGGATGCCATCGCCGCGCCAGCGGCGCAAGGCGATCATCGGGAGCCCCAGACGCCCCTGCTCGGTGTAAATGCTCCAGGTGCATTGGGTCTGACGGATATAGCGCCTCCACTCCCTCCAGGTAACTCCGTTCCCAGGGACTATCAAAGTCCATCAGGAGGGCGACGTGCCGCGTCGGCGATTTCATGCGTCCTGTCTCCTTCCAGTGGCGTTTGAAGCGATAGTCTCCGGCTTGCCGGTGTGTCTGAATTTATATATTACTGTCGCACGATTGGACTTCTGTCAATGGCAATTTTAAGGTAAAATAAAAAACACGACGGGAGCAGCTCGCCTATGCGCCGAGGAGGTGTGAGCTTGGAGCGGCGGGCGAGGACGAGGGTTTGTGACGTCGCGTTCGAAAGGAGCCAGCGCCGGAGCGTGTCCGGTGATATTCAAGTATAAGGAAGGCATTTGCGTTCACCATCCTGAGTCCAGGTGAGTCCTGGCAATAAGGCAATCAGGCAAAAAGGCTGCTCCGGAGGGTGCGTTGCCCGTTCCCGGTTGGTTCTCTGCCTTACAGAACAGATAGCCTTTATAGTCCAAGCCCAGGCCAAGGCTCTCCTTCCCGATGCGTCAGGTCTAAATCCTGTGAGCACTCGTCGCAGGACGGATCATAAACGGTGGGGAGGGATCCGGAATGGTGAGCGGAATGCGATTCTGGGAGTTTTTGCCCTCGAGCGAAAGGAGCATGGAAATGACGCGAAGGATGACCTTACTCATGTGCCTGGTGTTTGTATCGGCGTCGGCCGCCTGGGCAGACCAGGATTACACGGGTGCTAGTGGCGGCAATTACAACGTGAACGGTAACTGGTCGGGGGGCACCGTGCCGAGCAGTGAAATGGCCTACATCCGCAACGGGGCGACCGTCACGCTCAATGCCGCTGAGCCCAACATCGTTTCGCTATGGGTCGGCGGACCGGCCATCCCGGACCCCAATGACCCCAACGTCAGCCTGTCAGGAAGCCCCAGCACGTTGTACGTGCTCACCGGTGCGGCGTTGACGGCAGGGACGACCGGCGGCACGGACGGCAGTTTCGTGGTGGGCAATTTCTACGGCGGCACGGTCTACCACAGCGGTGGGAACATCACCACCCCGGCGTTCTTCATGAGTTCCTCCGGCTCGGGCGGCACGGTCGGCAAGAGCTACTATACCTTTACTGGAGGTAGCCTCATGATCGACTCCACTCTGCCGGGAGGCACCACCGGCGCTATCGTCTATTTCGGCGGCGGTGGCGGGACGGCCAAGTTCGTGCAGTCCGGCACCGGCGGCTACATCGGTATCAAGAATAACTACAACATCAATGTGGGTGGTGGCGCCAGCAGTTTGGGTGAGTTCACCATGACCAACGGGTCGATCTACCAGATTGACAACACCCAGTTCAACGTGGGCATCAACTCGGCTTGCGACAACCAGTTCACCCTCAGCGGTGGGAGCGTCGTCATTCCCTACAAGTTCCAGGTGGCCTCGGGCGGCACCGGGACGGTGAACCAGGAGGGCGGCGTGGTGATCACAGGCGCCGCTACAGATGGCCAGTTCAACCTCGGCCTGTCCAGTGGGACGCTCGTGTCCCCCTACGGGGTTTACAACCTTAAGGGCGGCTCGATGAATCTTCAGAACAAGATCTACATAGGATCCGGGTACAACGCGACTGTAGGCCCGGCCGTCGGCGTGATGAACGTGCAGGGAGGCACGCTCGTGGGGAATAGTAGTCAAGATATTATCGTCGGCTACAAGGGGGGCAAAGGCACCTTGAACGTCAGCTCCGGATCGGTGACCCCAACCTCCAAAAGCATCTACATTGCCAGGGACGCCTCGAATGCTCCCCCCACGGGCTTGGTGGACGTCAGCGGGGGGGTGGTCACGACGACTGCCATCGCGGTTGGACAATCCGGTCAGGGTGAACTCAGGCTCCGCGGTACCGGTGTGCTCGACGTGGGTACCTCCGGGTTAGAAGTCGGTGCTAGCTACAATGCCCGCGGCACGGGCCTGTTCACCATGAGCGGCGGGACGCTGCTTCATAATCCCACCAAGCCGCTGTCGGTGGGCTACAAGGCTGGCAAAGGCACCTTCAACTTCAGCGGCGGCAGCATCAACGTCAACGAGATTTATGTCGCCGACCAGACCGCAAGCTACGGCATCACGGAAGGCGTCATCAACGTCTCCGGCGGGGTGTTGGACCCGAACACCGTTATCCTCGGCCGCAACGGCCCGGGTGAGTTGAACATCACCGCCGGGTCGTTCCAGACGCGGACGGGACGTCTGCGTGTGGGCGATAACGACCCCAATGCCGTGGGCGTGGTCACCGTCAACGGCGGAACGCTTATCACCGCGACGGATCTGGATGTGGGATTTACGCAAGGTCGGGGTTCCGTCTACCTTGGCAGCGGCCTGGTCTCGGTTACCGCCAAGACCATCATCGGCGACGCCAACTTTTCCACGGTTCCCGGCCGGGGCACGTTCAACATGACCGGCGGCAGCTTTGCGTCCAGCCCCTTGGGCAGTGCGGTTTACGTGGGCTACCGCGGTTCGTATGGTGCGACGAATGGTGCGCTGCTCCTTAGCGGCGGGACCTTCAGGGCTGCGGATGTCCGCCTGCTGAATGAGTGCGATGGCGCCTATGCCAACAAGGCTACGTTGAAGGTCGGCGCCGATGCGAACGTGGCCGTAAGCAACCAAGTCCGGATCTACGATCAGGGAACCTCCAATGTCGAGATGGAAGTGGTGAGCGGCACGAAGTACTCCAAGTTGGACGTGGCCGCAGGGACTGTGGACCTGGGCAGCAAGGGCACGCTGACGGTCAATCGGACCGTCACGACGTATCGGCCCAACCAGGGCAACAAGTTCACCCTGATTACGGCGGCCACGAGTGCCGGCAGCTTTGCTTCCATCACCAGCAACATCCCAGGCCAATTGCTGAAGGACCCCAACACTCCGGCCCTGGGTTACTGGCCGATCTTCCGAGGCGCGTTTGATGCCAACGCGGATTACGTGATCACGTTCCAGGGCGCCATGGCGGGCGACAGCGGCGGGGACAATAAGGTCAACGCCGCCGACCTGGGCGACCTGGCCACCAACTGGGGCCTGAGCAACAGGACCTGGCAGCAGGCCGACTTCGGCGGCGACGGTCAAGTCAACGCCGCCGACCTGGGCGACCTGGCTGCCAACTGGGGCAAGACGGGCCTTGCGCCCAGCGCCGCACCTCCGGAAGCCCCGGTGCCTGAACCGGCGACCTTGGTGTTGCTGGCTTTGGGCGGCGTGGCGATGATCCGGCGGCGGCGTGCCTAAGTTGGTCGTTCGCTGTGCAAGACGGTAACTAAGGTTCAAAGGAGTTCCAAGGTTTGGGAGAGGGCCTGAAGCCCAAGGCCCTCTCCCAGCCTGTTTTTTTGAGGAACACCCGTTACAGGGGAATGAAGGAATAGAGACCCCGGATCGTCTTGTGCCCCAGGCCATACCCCCATCCTTCATGCGAGGGGCGGGACTCGAACCCACACCCCTTTCGGGACCAGGTCCTAAACCTGGCGCGTCTGCCAATTCCGCCACCCTCGCCGGTGCTGCCAGCTTCCTAGTTTATGATTATGCCCCCCGGCCGCGGCGATGCCAATGCTTTTGAGACGTCTAAATAAAAGGGAACAGGGACTAGGGACCAGGGAACAGGAAACGGCGGAAAAAAATCTGGTTTGCCGGGCGGTTAGAGCAGGTTCACGGGATCGACGTCGGGAATCACCTCGGCCGGCAGGTGGCGGCAGAGGTTTTCCATGTGGGGACTGATGGATGCTTGGATCACCCCGCTGGAGGCCGTCAGGAGGACTTGGAACCTGAAGAGATTCTGAATTTTTCGGACGATCGCCGGTTGTGGTCCCTGGATGGTGACCGGCTTGCCGGCCAGGAGCTCCCTGAGCCGGCCGGTGAGTGTCCTGGCGGATTCCTCCGCCTTGGTCGCATCGGCGTGGCGGACGACGAAGCGGAGCATTCGCGTGAAAGGCGGGACGGCGGCCTGGCGGCGGAGCGGAAGTTCCCAGGCGGCGAAGCCTTCGTAGTCGTGCCCCACGGCAAAGCGGATGGCCGGGTCGTCGCCGTGGAGCGTCTGGACGACGACTTCGCCGGGCAGGTCGCTCCGTCCGGCCCGCCCGGCCACGTGCACGATGAGCTGGAACGTCCGCTCGGCGGCGCGGAAGTCCGGGATGGCCAGCGACGTGTCGGCCGAGACGACCCCCACCAGCGACACGCGCGGAAAGTCCAGCCCTTTGGCCACCATCTGCGTGCCCAGCAGGATGTCCAGCTGGCCGGTGGAAAACTCCTGGAAAACCTGGCGGAACTGGCCGGGGCGGTCATCGTGTCGCTGTCCATCCGGGCCAGGCGGGCGGCGGGAAATTTCCGCGCCAGCTCGCTCTCGATCCGCTGAATCCCCAGGCCGAACAGCAGCAGCTTGCCCCGGCAGGCCGGGCAGACCTCCGGCAGCGGGGCGGTGTGCTGGCAATAGTGGCACATGGCCAGTTGCGTCGGACGGTGGAAGACCATCGCCCGCGTACAGCGGTCGCAGCCCAGGATCCAATGGCAGGAGGGGCAAAAGACGTAGCTGGCGTACCCGCGGCGGTTCATCAGCAGGATGATCTGCTCGCGGCGGTCCAGGGTGGCGGCGATTTTCTGCGTCAGCGTCCGGCCGAGCAGCTCGATCCGCCCGGGCGTCCACCTCGCGGCGGAGGTGGACGATCTGGAGTTTGGGCATGGGCAGGCCGCGGACCCGCCGCGGCAGGCGGAGCAGCGCGTAGCGGCCCTGGCGGGCGTTGTGCAGCGATTCCATTGACGGCGTGGCCGAGCCGAGCAGGACCGGCACGTTACTCAAGTGCCCCCGCATCACGGCCACGTCGCGCCCGTGATAGCGGGGGACGGAGTCCTGCTTGTAGGTGGGTTCGTGCTCCTCGTCCACGATGATCAGCCCCAGCCGCCGGGCGGGGGCGAAAATGGCGCTTCGTGGCCCGACGACCGCCCCGGCGATCCCGTCGCGGATTTGCTGATAGTGGAACGCCCGCTCGGCCGCAGGTGAGCCCGCTGTGCAGCACGGCCACACGGGGCAGGCGGGCGACCAGGCGCGTCAGCGTCTGGGTCGCCAGAGCAATCTCCGGCACCAGCAGGATCGCCTGCCGCCCGGCCGCCAGGACCTGGCGGATCGCGCGGATGTACACCTCGGTCTTGCCGCTGCCGGTGACTCCGTGCAGCAGCGTGACGGAAAATCCCCCGCCGAGCTTGCCTTCCAAGTCGGCCAGGACGGCTTTCTGGTCGTCATTCAACTCAAAGGGGTCCGCCGCGGACTCACTCGGAAGCTCCGGCAGACGGACCTCGCGGCTGTCCAGACGCAGCAGGCCGCGATTGACAAGGGTGTTGACGCTGGAACGATTGGCGCCGCTGTGGCGGAGCAGCTCCTCCAGTGTCAGCGGCTCGATGCCTTGCTTGGCGGCCTCGTAGAGCTCATCCAGCAGCCGCTTTTGCCGCGGGCCTAGACGCTCCGGCCAGTCGCGGCGGTGGCTGGTGAGGTAAACAATCGTCTCGGTGCGTTGGGGGTGCTTGCCCACGGCCGAGGGGACCATCGCCGCCAAAACCTGCCCCAGCGGCGTCATGTAGTAGTGGCTGATCCATTCCCCCAGCTTCCACAGCGGTTCGTCGAACTGGCTTTCGGCGTCCAGCGCCTCAGCGATTGCTTTTAGCTTGTGGGGGCCGGCGGGCAGGTCGGTGGCGGTGATGAAGCCCGGCGTCAACCGGTCGCCCTTGCCGAACGGCACGCGGACCCGTTGCCCTCGCTGCGGCCGCCCCAAAGAGTCCGGCCAGAGATAGTCGAACATCCGCCACACGTTGGCCACCACGGCCACCGAGACAATCAACTTGCCCGGGGACTGACCCTGAGGGGCGCCTTGCTGGAAAAGCTCCGCCATGCCCGCGATGCTACCGCCCGGCTGGACGAATTGGCAACACACCCGCGCGGCGGAGAATGTCTCAGGCCTCTGTTGCTATCCCCCGCGCCAGAGGCTAACCTTAGGCTTCAGGCCAGAGAAGCCGGGTGCGCCCACAAGGCCGGGAGTGCCGCCCATGACCCAAATGCCGGCAGACGAATCGGCCAGCGCCGACTTCGGCGAGCTCGGTCGAGCCGAGACCCAAGACCCGATCGCCGGGAGCAAGATCCTGGTGGTGGACGACAACGCCCAGAACCTTGAATTGCTGGTGGCGTACCTGGACGGTCTGAGCTGCCAGGTGATCACCGCCACCGACGGCATGGAGGCGCTGGAGAAGGTCAAGACCGAGAGCCCCGACCTGATCCTGCTGGACATCATGATGCCGCGGATGAGCGGTTTTGAGGTCTGCCGCAAGCTCAAGAGCGCCCCCGCCACGCGGGACATCCCCATCGTCATGGTGACCGCGCTGAACGAGCTGGGTGACATCGAGCGGGGGGTCGAGAGCGGGACGGATGACTTCATCTCCAAGCCCGTCAACCGCCTGGAGCTGGTCACGCGGATCAAGAGTTTGCTTCGCGTCCGGCACCTCAAGAACGAGTTGGATCGGACGCTGGCGTACCTGAACGACATGGACAGCGGCCAGGAGGCGCTGGGCCTGTAGGGCCGCCGGCGACGCCATGGAACGGAGCCCACCGATGCGTCTGGCCGGGACGGTTGTGTTCTCGGTTGCCTGGATTTTGGCCGGGGCCTTGGGCGGCTGCACCGCAGGCCCGAACGTTTCCACCACGCCAACCAGCCAGCCCGTCGCCGCCGCGGAACAAACCACGGTCACCGACCATTTGCCCAACGGCGTAACGGTTCTCGTCAAACCCTCGCGCGCCGCGCCGGTGGTGACCGTCCGCGGCTACGTCCGCACCGGCGGGTTGTACGAGGGCAAATACCTGGGCTGCGGGATCAGCCATCTCACCGAGCACCTGGTGGCCCAGGGGGCCGAGCATCTGATGGAAGGCCAAGCCCCGTCGCCCCAGCCATCCAACGTCCCCGACCGCGTCCGCCAGATCGGCGGGCAGTCCAACGCCTACACGTCGCTGGACTGCACCTGCTATTTCATCTCGGCCGAATCGTCCAAGGCGATGGACTGCATCGACCTGATCGTCGATTGGCTCACCCGGCCGCAGATCAGCCAGGCGGACTTCGACCGCGAACACGGCGTCGTGCAGCGCGAGATCGAGATGAGCCAGGACGATCCCGACCACCAACTCTGGTACGCCCACGCCGCCAATCTCTTTGGCGATCACCCGGCCGGCGTTCCGGTGATCGGGTACCTGGAGCCGCTGCGACGGCTGACGCTCACCGACCTGCGGGACTATCTCGCTCGCACCTATGTGCCGCAGGACATGGTCCTGGTCATCGTGGGCGACGTGGACGTCCAGGCGGTTCTGGAGCGCGTGCGGCGGGCGATGGCGGACGTTCCCCGCGGCCGGAGCGTCGAGCAGCTCTTGCCCCCGGTTCCACCGGTCGTCAGCACTCGTCGGCGGAAACTGGAAATGCCCACGCTGAAGGAAACGCTCCAATCCACCAGCTTCCAGACCATCCCGCTGCTGCACGAGGACCTGTACGCCCTGGACCTGCTCAGCAACATTCTCAGCGAAGGCCCCACCAGCCGCCTGCCGGAGCGCATCCTGCGCCAAAGGAAACTGGTGACGGCGATCTCGACGGTTTCCTGGACGCCCGCGTGGGGTCAAGGGGCCTTTTCGGTGGACTTCCGCTGCGCGGCGGACCAGGCGGACTCGGCCGAGAAGGCCATCCTTGAAGAACTGAAAGTCCTAACGCAAACCCTCGTCTCCCAGGAGGAATTGAATCGCGCCAAGCGCCAGAAGACGACCGAATGGGCGTTGTCGCAGCAGTCGGTGGAGTCTCAGGCCGGCACGCTGGGCAGCGATTACCTGAGCACCGGCGACCCGGCCTTTTCGGCGGACTACACGCGGCGGATCCAGGCCGTCACGGCCGAGCAGGTTCGCGACGTGGCCCGGCGGTATTTTGCGTTCGACCGGATGGTGGTAACGCGACTGACGCCGCCTTTCAAGCCTGCCGCCGCGACTGCCCCCGCCCCGACGCAACCGGCCGAACCCTCGGCGGAGGTGTTTACGCTCCCCAATGGCCTGCGGGTCATCCTCGGTCCCCTGCCGGCCAGTGGTGGCAGGGGGCTGGTCTCCATGGCCTTGGTGACCGAGGGCGGGCTGCTGCTGGAAGATAAGAGCACCAACGGCCTGGGGGCGTTGATGACGGCCTTGAGCGTCAAGGGCGCGGGTGACCTGTCGGCTGACGACATCGCCAAGGCCTTCTACACCATCGACGGCGTCTGCGGGAACAACACCTTTTACTGGCAGGGCACGGTGTTGGACGACCAGTTCCCCCGCGCCCTGGAGGTCTTCGCCCAAGTCGTCCGGCACCCGGCGTTCCGTGCTCAGGAGCTGGAGATTCTCCGCCCCGCGCAGTTGGCCGCCATCGAGCGCGTGGACCAGGAATGGGAAAGCCAGCTCCAGGAGTTTTTCCGCCGACACTTTTTTGTCGGCTCCCCGTTTGCGATGCTGCCGGTCGGCAGCAAGGACGTCGTCGTCGCCGCGACGAGGGATCAGATTGCCGCGCATTATCGCCGGTGCCTTAAGGCCAGCGGCAGCGTGCTGGCCATCTACGGGAGCTTCGACCCGGCCGCGACGAGGGTTGCGGTGGAGCGCCTCTTTGGCGACCTGCCGGCCGGGCGCGTGCTCCTGCCCCAGCCGCCCCCGCGGAAAGTCGCCGGCGGCGGTGAGCGGTACGTCCTGAAGACCGACAACCAGGTCGCCGCCGTCATCGTCGCCTCACCGGGCATGAAATTCTCCGACGTGGAGGACCGCCTGGCGATCGACGTGCTGGACACGATCATCAGCGGCTACCATTATCCCTCCGGCTGGCTGCACCAGGAGCTTCGCGGGAGGCGGCTGGTGTACATGGTGCACGCGTACAATTGGCCTGGGCTGTGCCGGGGGCGTTTGTGACCATCGCGGCCTGCCAGCCGGAAAACGCCGGCAAGGTCAGTCGCCATCCTCCAGCGCGACCTCGCCAAAGCGATGACCTACGTGCCCAGTCAGGAGGAGGTGGACCAGGCCGTCAACACCATCCTGACGGCGGAGCTGCTGGAGAACCAATCGGCCTCCAGTCCTGGCGCTGTCGGCGGCGCTGGATGAGCTGTACGGCTTGGGCTACGACTGGCGATGGCGGATGGCTGCTCGCTACCGCACCGTTCGGCCGCAGGATGTCTGCGACGTGGCGCAGAAGTATCTTGGCAAGGGCTTGGTCACCGTGGTGACCAGCCCGGGGGGCGAGGAATCCCTCAAGGTTGCGGCGGATCGGCCGCAGACGTCGACGGCCCAGGCATCGCAACCCGCTTCCACGCAGGCGACGACAGGAGCGACCCGTGACCCCCAGTGACGCAGACGTGCTGGACCTTTCGGTGAGAAAATTCATCGAGGCCGTCGCCGCCAAGACGCCCACGCCCGGCGGGGGAAGCGTGGCCGGGGTGGTGGGGGCGCTGGCGACGGCGTTGGGGGAGATGGCGCTGGGATTCACCTCCGGCAAGAAGAAATACGCCCCCCATCAGGCATTTTACGACCACCTGGCCCCCCGGTTGGCGCGGGCGCGGGCGATGTTCCTGGAGCTGGTCAGCGACGACATGGCCGCCTACCGCCTGTATCAGGACGCCGGCCGCCGCGAGGATGGACCGGACAAGGACCAGGCCGTGCAGCTCGCCCTGGCAGCGGCCATCGACGTGCCCCGGCAGGCGGCCAAGCTGGCGCTGGCGGTGCTGGAGGATTTTTCGGCGTTTGCGGACAAGTGCAGCCCCTACCTGATCAGCGATCTGGTGGCCGGGGCGGCCCTGGCCGTGGCGATGATGCATCTGAGCGACTACAATGTCCGCATCAATGTGCCCCACGTGACCGACCGGGCGGCGGCCCAGGAGGTGCACCGCAGCTCCGCCGCCGACGTGGCTCGCGCGGAAGAGCTCTTTGGACAAATCGCCCAGGCCGCCCAGCCGCACCTGCCGTAGCATGGCTCGGGAATACGACATCTCCAAAAGCGATTACCTCTGCTGCTCCTGCCGCAAGCGTCTGGTCCAGGGCATGGAGCTGGTGGCCACGGTCAGGGAGGTCGCCGAGGAACTCCGGCGAGAAGATTTCTGCACGGATTGCTGGACGGCACGGCCCCATCAGGACGCGGACGCCCTTGTGGGTCTGTGGCGGGTCCGCGTACCCCCGCCGATGGAAAAGAAAAAACTCCTGATAGACGATGAGCTGTTGCTAGAGCTGTTCGAGCGCCTGGAGCAGGCTGACACGGCCGTCAAGAGGGACTTGCGGTTCGTGCTGGCCCTGATCCTGATGCGCAAGAAACTCCTGATCTACGACCGCGCCGAGCCGGGCGACAGCGGGCAGGAGACCTGGGTCCTGCATCGGCGGGGGAGTGAACATCCCCTCAAGGTGGTCAACCCCCGCCTGGATGAGGCCCGGATCACCGAGCTGAACACACAACTGGGGCAGATCCTGGAAGGGCAGCTATGAGGTTTTCTTCGTCCTCTGCAACGGCGGGAACGCTGTGGGCCGTCGTGCTGACGGGTCTGTTGGCGGCGGGTTGCGGCCCGGCCCGTCCGCAGACCTGCCTGACCCGCCGTGAACTGATCGACCAGCACAACGCCAACGCCCGCGCCATCCCGCAGCTTTGGGCCCGGGCCAGGATCGCTCTGACCTTGACCGACGGCGAGGGAAGGAAAATCTCGTGGGGTTCGATCAGTCCCCTTTCCGGCCCTAACGGCCTGCTGCTGTTCGCCCGCGGCCCCGACGCCCTGGGCCCGCAGGACCTGGTGCTCATCGGGCGGGCGGCGGGGGCGACGGAGCTGTTCCGCTTGGGCAACTGCGCCCGCGAGGGCATCTATTATCTGTGGTACGGTTTCGGCGACCATCGCGGGGCGATGTGGGGCCGCGATGCCCTGGCCGGGGCGCCGGGCGTGGACATGCCCATCGACCCCATGCAGCTTCTGAGCGTCCTGAACCTCACCGAGCTGCCCAAAGATTTCACGACGTTGCCCGCCGTCGTGCTGACCCTCCGCGAGACGCCGTGGGCCTACGTGCTGACCCTCATCGACCGCCAGCCGGTTACCGGCGACATCCTGTGCCGCCGGGAAGTCTATTGCCCTTGGGACGACCGCCAACCGCCCCGGCCGTACCGGGTGGACCTGTTTGACGCTTCCGGGCAGTGCGTGATGACGGCGGAGATGAAGGACTATAAACCCGTTCGCGTCGTCCAGGCCGATGGGAATGCGCCCGAGATGCCGACCGACATCGCGATCACCTGGCCCACCAAGCACAGCCGCCTTCACCTTACTCTCAGCGAAATGACCACCGAGGACAAGTGGGATCGCGACCAGGTGCTCTTCAGGCCCCACCTGCCCGCCGGCCTTCGTCCCGATCAGGTGATCCAGGTGGACAAGGACGTCCGCACGGGGAGCCCGAAGTGACCGCCAGGTGGACCAGCAAGGCCGTGCTTCTGGTCGTCCTGCTGGACATCTCATCTGCCGTCGCCGCGCCCGCGGACAAGCTCCTGGTAGCCGGGAGCGACCAAGCCTTGTGGCTCGTTCAGACCAGTCCCGACAAGGAGCGGTTCGACGTGGTGGCCAGACCCGCCGGCGGCAAGTGGCAATGGGTGGCCAAGGACCGCTCCGGCACGCCGGCAGCAGTCGTGGCCGACGAGACCTCGCTGCACGTGGCATTCACCTCCGGACAGTATTATGTCTTCGGCCTTGATCTGACGGAAGGTTCCCCCGGTCTGAGCCTGCCTGCTCCGCCGGTGGCGCTGTGCCTGGCGTCGGAGATCGGTCTGGAGGCGGCCAGCGGGCTGGTGGCGCTGGTGCCCGTCAGCGCCTTGCCTGCTTCGGCCCAGGCGCCGGTGGACAAAAGCGCCGCCGGTCGCGAGGCCGTAGCGTCCCAACCGTCCGGTAGCGGTCTCATCGAGGTGCTTGCGAACACCCCCGGCCGATGGCAGCACCTGACCACTTTCGGCGGCGTGCCGGGCGATGCCGTCGGCCGATTGCGCGCGACGACGTGTCGCGGAGTGCTTTACCTGCTGGTGCCTGGCGTTCCCGGCCGGCCCAACCGCTTGGCCGCCTGGGAGGGGGGCCAGTGGCGCGACCTGTCGCTGCCGCCGGTGATGGGCCACGGAGATATCGTGGGCCTGTTGGGCCTGGGAGGGCGGCTGACCGCTGTCGTGGCTAGGACCGTCGAGGGGGATAAGACGCTTCGGCTGGAAATCGCGAGCCTGGATCAAGGGGCCGCGACCTTCGTCCTTCAGCCTGTGACCCTCGACGGAAAGGAAGCCTCCTGGGCCGCCGGCGAGCTGCCGACCGTCTCCATGCTGGGCGACAAGTTGGCGATCCTGTGGCAGTTTGGCGGGGTGATGAAGCTGGCCACGTGCAGCCCGGCTACCGGCAGTCTCGATCCGAGCGAAGAGGTGAAAATTCTTCAGCAGCCCCCCTCCGACGACCGGGGCGAGCAGATCCGCGAGGTCGTCCTCTGGGCCATCCTGCTGCTGATCCTGGTGCCTTTGTTCCTGCTTCGACCGGCCGGTGTGCCTAAGCCCTTTTCGCTACCGGTGGGGTGGTTCCCGGCTCCGCTGGGTCGGCGTTTGGCGGCGGCCCTGGTGGACCTGCTGCCGTTTCATCTGGCGGCCAGCCTGTACCTGCGGTACGCGCTGCCGATATCGCCCAACGATGGGATCGCCATGCTGATGGACCTGCTGCGGGGCAAAGGCCGCATGCCCGACCAGCTCGCCTACGCCTGGGCTGCGACGATCGTCCTGTACCTGATCTACTGCCTGGGGATGGAGGCGCAGCTCGGGGCCACGGTGGGCAAGATGCTGCTGAAGCTTCGCGTCGTCGGTGACGAGGGCGCCCGGCCGGGGTTGCGCGAAGTGCTGCTGCGAAATCTGATCAAGCTTCTGGAATTGTTCTTTTTCACCCCGCTGCTGCTGGCGGTACTGCTGAACCGCTATCGTCAGCGGCTGGGCGACATGGCCGCCCACACGGCCGTGATCGACGCCCGGATTCTCCCGCCCCCTGTGGCGCCACCTCCGCCATTCCAGGGCCAAAGCGGTGACGATCAGGACCTCCCAGGCCCGCCGCCTCCCCCGCCGCAATAAAGGCCGGATTTTGCAATGCTCCTTCGTAAGCAACCCGCTTGGGAGCACGAGTCCGCACTTGCATGCCCCCGGCCGTTAGGGATGCACCGGCTCCAGGGATGCCGTGGTGGGGGGCGCGAGGGTCTGGAGCGGTTCGGGCAACTGTTTGAGCCTTAGCAGAAGCACGGCGGTGGCGAGCTGGATGTCCGCATCGTACTGGCGGACCAGGTCGCTGGAAAGCTCGGCCGGATCGACTTCCCGAAGCAGATCGGTCTTCTGGCGGATTTCCAGCCAGCGCTTGGTCTGCTTGGGGGTCATGCGAACCTCGATGTCCGGGTCGACGCCCCAGTCCTTCTGGCCGTTGCGGCGGTGCAGCAATCGGCCGGAGGGCAGATAGTAGTAGGCCGTGGTGAGCTTCAGGTCGGCCCGGCCGCGGCGGATGGGGATGACGTTCTGCACGCTGCCCTTGCCGTAGGTGCGCTGGCCGATGATGAGGCCGCGGTGCCAGTCCTTGACCGCTCCCGAGACGATCTCGGCGGCCGAGGCGCTGACCGGGTTGACCAGCACCGCCAGGTCGCCATCTAGGTACTTGCCGGAGGGCGTCGCGTTGATGTCCTGGCGGCGGGTCTGGCGGCCCTCGGTGGACACCAGCCGGCCGCTGCGCAGGAACTCGTCCGCCACCTCGGTGGCTGAGTGCAGCAGCCCGCCGAGGTTGAAGCGCAGGTCCAGCACCAGCGAGTGGATGCCCGCCTCGGAGAGCTTGTCCAGCACCGCGTGAAGGTCTTCGGCGGTCTGGTCGGAGAACTGGAGGATGCGGACGTAGGCGATTTGGCTTTCCGGGTCGATCAGGAAGTCCCACTGCCCGTCGGGCCGGTTCTTCCAGCCGCAGACGGAGGTGATGTTGATCTCCTGGCGGGTCAGCGTGACGTCAAACGGTTCGACGCGCCCGGCCCGCTTGATTCGCAGCGTCACCTTCGTGCCCTTCTCGCCGGTGATCATGCGGACGAGCTTGTCCACGCTGATGTCCTCCGTCGGTCTTCCGTCCACGGCCAGGATGAGGTCGCCGGCCTTCAGTCCCGCCTTGAGGGCCGGGGAATCCGCCAGCGGGGTGACTACCCGCAGCGGCTCGCGCGGTTCCTTGGTGATCTGCACACCCACGCCGTAGAAGTGCCCCGAAATGGTCTTCAGGAAGTCGGCCATGTCGTGCGGCCAGATCATCGCGCTGTGCTCGTCCAGTTCGTCCAGGAAGCCTTCGGTGAATTCCACCACCAGCACCGCGACGGGAATCTTCACCGTGCGCTCGGAGCTGCGGAGCACGCTGTTCAATGCCAACGTCAGGTCCAGATGATCGGGTCGATCGCGGGCCTCGATGGCTTGGATCTGGCTGTCGATGTCCCCAAGGAATGTCCGGCGCTGGGCCTCTTCGGCCAGGCCGGGGAACGTCTTGGCGACCTGGGGGGTCTCGGCCAGGACTTTGATGGCCGACAGCGCCCCGGAAGCAAGTTTGGCATAGTCCACGGCCGAGACGTAGTAGCTGTCGAGCTGGCTGATGGCCTTATCGGCCATCTCGGCGTCAGCGCCCTCCACCAGCTCCTGCCAGGTGGGCTCCAAATCGCTGGGCTGGCTGGCGGCAGGCGGTGGCTCGGGTTCCTCCTGCCCGTAGAGGCGCAGGACCCGCACGTGCCGCCGGGCCGTCTTGACCCGCTCGGCGTAGGTCTCGTTGTCCTCTTCCAGCTCCTTGAGGCTGCCGTAGGCTGTCAGGGCGTCGTGCCACTGACCCTCGGCCACGAAGTGCTCGGCGCGTTCCTCGCTTTCCTGAATGAGCTGATGGTACCAAGGCTGCTCGGTCATTCGGTCCTTGGGGCTGGCGATCTTCTCCGCCAGCAAGGCCCGCCCCAACGCCTCGCGCCAAGGCTTGTCGGTGGTCAGGCCCTCCAGGTCGACGAGGTTGTCGTACAGATCGTCCTCCAGGGATCGGATCTGGCGGGCGGCGGCGTGGCGGGCGGTAGCATCGGCGACGTTCACCTGTGCCCAGACCTGCTGGTAGGCCTCGAGCCGCTTCGCCAGGGACTCCGCGACGCGGCGGAAGAGCTTCGCGTAGTCCCCGCCATCCTTATCCAACAAGGCGACGGCCTGGCGGAGGGCCTGGAGCGATTCGGTCAGGGCCTGGACGCTGGAGTCCTTCAGTTGCGCGTAGGTGTCCTTGGCGGCGTCTTCCAAGGCGTCGCCGTTGCCGCTGCGTCCGACGGCGGTGACGGCCTGGTGGACCTTTTCGCGAAGCTTGGCCTCCAGGCCCGAGGCGGCGTGGTCGCGGGAGTATTGCTCGGCCATCCTCGCCCAGCCGACGCGCTCGACCGTCTCGGCGTATTCTTGGGCCCGCTGGGCCTCGGCTTGGGCGACGTGGGAGATGTAGTCCTCCAGCAGGCGATGCGCCTGGGCGATCTTGGGCTCGCTGCCGTCCAGGTTCTTGGCCTCGGTCAGCGTCGATAGGGCGTCTTGAAACTTGCCCCCCAAAGCCTGGTCAATCCCCTCCGAGAGCAAGTGGTACGCCTGATCGACGTCCGAAGCCGCCCTCGTGGCCGTTGTTGTGGGGGTTGAGGCGCTGGAGGTTTTTCCGCTGGTGCCGCCGACGCCGCCGGCGCCGAAAACCGCCGACAGAGAAACCAGGACGACAATCCATCCCCACCCCAGGCGACGCCTTGCTTGTCTCACGCGATTCTCCCGCAAAGACATTAGGTTATACGTTGCAGAACAGGCTCCAAGCCCGACCTGTAAACGGCCGATTATACCGGATTCCCGGACGACCGGAAGACCGTTGAGTCGCGAATCGCGATTCACGAATCGCGAATTGACCGACGTGCCTGAAGCCCGAGGCCTTGAGTCCGAAGTCTGCCTTTCAATCCACAATCCGAAATCCGAAATCCGAAATCGCCGGCTGTATGGGTGGCCGTTGCCTCCTGGCTGAGTGGGCGTTATAAGCCTCGGTCATGTCCGCCACGTCGCAGATGCTGTTGGCCTTCTACGAGGCGATGCGCCGCCGATTCGGCCACCAGGGCTGGTGGCCGGGCCAATCGAAGCTGGAGGTCTGCGTCGGGGCGATCCTCACGCAGAACACCAACTGGGCCAACGTGGAGCGGGCCATCGCCAACCTCAAAGCCGCCGGCTGCCTGTCCGTCGCCGCGCTGCACGCGATGGCACTATCTGAGTTGGCCGAGCGGATCCGCCCGGCCGGTTACTTCAACGTCAAGGCCCGGCGTCTGAAAAACTTCATCGCCGCCGTTCAGGCCTTCGGCGGGGACTTGGAAGCGTTCCTGGACCGCCCGATGGTTCAGCTCCGCGAGGCGCTGCTGGCCGTTCGCGGCGTCGGACGCGAGACGGCCGACAGCATCCTCCTGTACGCCGCGGGCAAACCCAGCTTCGTCGTGGATGCCTACACCTATCGCATCCTGCTCCGCCACCGGCTGATCGGGCCGGAGGACGACTACGAGACCATCAAGGATTTTTTGGAATCGTCCCTGCCGGCTGACGTGGCCTTGTGGAACGACTATCACGCCCAGCTCGTGGCCGTCGGCAAGACCTACTGCCGACCCACCGCCCGCTGCCCCACCTGCCCACTGGAGGACTTCCCGCATGACGCCAGCGCGGGAAGAGAGGACTAGGGACGCCCACCAAGGGAAAAGGTGAGAGGTTAGAGGTTAGAACAACCCAGGCATGGCGGAGCCTCACCTCTAACCTCTCACCTGGCTGTTTGAAAAGCCCGTATTAAAAACCTGGGGATAGTCTTGTGCCTGAACAAGCGGGGTGGTGAAACCGTTACGTGGACGACATCGTCACTTCGGTTTCTTCCGCAGGCCGCTCGGTGTCGGGGCAGGGTTGGTGGTACTGGCGGACGAAGCGGTCGCGGACGTCGTCCTTGAGGTGCCCGAAGGCCACCACGCGGTTGCGCCCGGTCTCCTTGGCCATCAGCAGTGCCTGATCGGCCAGGTACACCAGCATCTCGGGGGTGTCGATCTCGGCGTCGGCGGGGAAGCTCGCCCAGCCGATCGAGACGGTCAGTCTGAAGCTCATGGCCGTAGACTCTGAAGCAATGGCCGGCGACCTCCTTGCGGATGCGATGGGCGAACTTGTCCGCCTGCTTGGGCCCGGCCCTGGGCAGGAGGATGCCGAACTCCTCCCCGCCCGTGCGGGCCACCACGTCCGACTGCCGCACGTGCCGCTGGAGGATGACGGCCAGCTCCTTCAGCACGTAGTCGCCGGTGGGATGCCCGCAGGTGTCGTTGACCAGCTTGAAGTGGTCGGCGTCCAGCATCAGCAGGCTCAGCGGCTGGTCGTAGCGGATCGACATCTTGAACTCGTGCGCCAGGATGTCGCGGAAGGAGCGGACGTTCTGCACGCGCGTGAGCGGGTCGGTGGTGCAGAGCACCTCCAGCTCGGCCTTGTCCCGCCGCAGCTTGGCCAGCAGACAGCGCTCGCGCTCCAGCGCCTCTTGCAGCTCCTGCCGGGAGCTGAGCCACTGATCGTGCAGCTCCTTGATGCGGAGCTGGGCGTTGATCCGCGCGACGAACTCGGCCGGGCAGGTGGATTGGCAGGATCACCTCGTCCACGCCGCCGTTGAGCATGTCGGCCCGCTGCGGCGGCGCTGGGATTGTCGGCCAGGATGACCACCGGCAGATGCATTGAGGGGGACAAGCTCCCGCAGGACGCGGGGCAGGTCCATGTGGGCCATCCCCGCGAACGGCAATTGCACCAGGACCAGGTCCACCATGTCGGCCCGGATGGCGGAGACGGCCTCGCGGACCTCGTCGGTGACCAAGACGCGCCACCCGACGTCGGTCAACTGGTCGCATCGGACCGACCGGCCTCCGCAGGTCGCTGCACATCAGAAGGATGCGCGGCACGTATCCTGGATGTCTCCCAGCCATGGCCTCATCCTTTTGCCTCAAGCAGAGGCACGGAGACGACCGACCCGGCCCCGGTGCATTTGGCCATCAAGGGAAGCTTACGATTCCCCTCGCCAAGTCGGCCAACCGCACCGGCCTTGCGTGGCGGCGGAAAGGAAGGCAAACCCCGCCGGTGTCGGTGGGTCTGGCCCATTGCCATTGCCAAAAACCCCCTCGCCCCTATAATGGGCCTACGGTCTTTATAGGCTGTTTTTGGTGTTTCTTTGCGAAAAGCAGGAAGGATGTAAGGAAAGGATCATGGCCAAGCTGAAGGGTAAGGCGGTCGTCGCCCAGTCGGGCGGCCCGACGGCGGCCATCAACGCCAGCGCCGCCGGCGTCATCCAGACGGCGCTGAAGAACGACAGCGTGTTCACCGGCGTGTACGGGTCGCTCAACGGCATCCTGGGCGTGCTGAACGAGGAGCTGTTCGACCTGGCCCAGGAGGACCCCGCCCAGATCGACCTGCTCCGCAAGACCCCCAGCGCCGCCTTGGGCAGCTGCCGCCACAAGCTCAAGGACCTGGACAAGGACCGGGCCGACTACGAGCGGATCCTGGAGGTCTTCAAGGCCCACGACATCCGCTACTTCTTCTACATCGGCGGCAACGACTCGATGGACACGGCCGACAAGCTGGCCAGCCTGGCCCGCCGAGACCCACTACGAGATGATCGCCATGGGCGTGCCCAAGACCATCGACAACGACCTGGCCTTCACCGACCACTGCCCCGGCTACGGCTCGGTGGCCAAGTTCACCGCCACCAGCGTGATGGAGGCCGGGCGCGACACCGAGGCCCTGTACACCGCACGACACCTGCACGGTCCAGGAGATCATGGGCCGCAACGCCGGCTGGATCGCCGCCTCCGCCGGGCTGGCGCGGCGGGTGGCGGAGGACGCCCCGCACCTGATCCTGCTGCCGGAGGTGCCGTTCGTGCTGGAGAAGTTCGTCGCCGACGTCCGCCAGTGCCTGAAAGACTACAAGCGCTGCTTCATCGCCTGCGGCGAGGGCGTCAAGACGGCCGACGGGCAAGTACCTCGGCGAGGCCGGCGGGGCGTTCGCCAAGGACGCCTTCGGGCACACGCAGCTCGGCGGGGCGGCCGACGCGGTCCGCGGCGATCATCGAAAAGGAGGTCGGCGTCAAGTGCCGCGTCAACCGGGCCGGCACGGCCCAGCGCGTGGCCATGCACTTCGCCTGCACGGACCGACATCAAGGAGTCCTACATGGTCGGAGCGGCGGCGGTGAAGGCGGCCATCAAGGGCACCAGCGGCAAGATGGTCACGCTCGTCCGCCACGACGAGGACGGCAACTACCGCTGCACCACCGGGCCTGGCGGACCTGGCCGACGTGGCCAACGGCGAGAAGCCGCTGCCCAGGGAGTTCATCAACACGAGCCGGCACGGGCGTGCACCGAGGCCTTTAGGGACTACGCCCTGCCGCTGATCGCCGGCGAGGCCGAGATCGAGATCGGCGACGACGGCCTGCCCGTCTACGCCCGCCTGGCCAAGCACATGGTGCCCCAGCGCACCGGCCGGGCCTACCGCGCAGGCTAAAGGGGCCAGGACTGCCGGCCTGATCCCGCAAGGACTATCCGAGGAGACGATGCTGCGATTCGACGTCTATCGCGACGGTGAGCCGGCCAAGGACATCGACCTGTCCGGGGCATACCTGTTCGGGCAGGACGGCATCCCCCTGCGCGCCGACCTGGCCGCCGCCGGTAGCCAGATCTCCTGCATCAAGAGGGTCCCCGGGGCCGGCGGGCTGGCGCTGCTGTGGCTGGCGGGCCAGGCCGGACAGTTCCTGCTGCCCACCTGCCGCCTGCCGGAGCGCGACAAGCCCTACAACCTCAACGTGGAGCTGGCCCGCGCAGATGATGCGGATCGCCCAGAAGCGCGAAGACTGGGGCCTGTTCGATTACGCCGATGCGGCCGCGATCAACCAGGAGTGCGACACCGTCCGCGCCAAGTTTACCGCGGCGCTGAAGGCCGCCGACGATCCAGCCACCGCCGCCACCCTGGCCGATGAGGCCCTTGTCGCGGGCCTGACGCTCGGCGAGCAGATCGCCCTCTACCACGCCGAGATCTTCGTCAACCGCCGTCGGGCCGCCGGCGGAGCGGCCCTGCGGACCACCTTTGGCTGCACCGCCGCCTTGAACGGCGGCCAAGATGCGACGTTCCAGCAGCGGTTGGGTGAGACTTTCGACTTCATCGCCGTCCCCACCCCCTGGAAGCACATCGAGCCCAAAGAGCAGCTCTTCGAGCACGGGCCTATCGACGCCTGGGTGACCTGGGCGAGCAAGAACCACAAGTTCGTCCACGCCGGGCCGCTGCTGAGCTTCGAGCCCTCCCAGCTTCCCGACTGGTTGTACCTGTGGGAGAACGACTACGAGACCCTGCGAAGCATGGTGTATGAGCACGTCCAGCGAACCGTCAAACGCTACGAGCGGGGCGTGCAGTACTGGAAGGTCGTCTCCGGTCTCCACGCGTTCAACAACTTCAATCTGACGTTCGAGCAGATCATGGAGCTGACGCGGATGACCTGCCAGGTCGTCAAGAAGACCGCCCCCCGCAGCCAGACGGTCATCGAGCTGGTCATGCCCTGGAGCGAATACTACGCCCGCAACGCCAAGACCGTCCCCCCGCTGCTCTACGCCGACATGGCCGTGCAGAGCGGCATCAAGTTCGACGGCTTCGGCGTCCAGGTGTGCCTGGGCGCCCCGGTGGACGGGCACTACGTGCGCGACCTGATGCAGATCAGCTCCATGCTGGACGAGTTCGTGGGTTTTGCCAAACCGCTGCACATCACGGCCTGCCAGGTGCCCTCGGAGATCGCCGCCGACACGGGCGACGCCTGGTCCGGCGAGATCGAAGCCTACCGGGGAGGCAAGTGGCACGTGCCCTGGTCCCAGCGCCTCCAGGCCGAGTGGCTCCAGGCGTTCTACCGCGTGGCCGTCTCCAAACCGTTCGTGGAGTCCGTTTGCTGGCGTGACCTGTCGGACGCCCCCGGCCACTACTTGCCCCACGGCGGGTTGTGCACCGCCAGCCTGGAGCCCAAACTGGCGTACAAGGAGCTGCGCAGCTTCAAGGCCTGGTTGCTGTCCAACCGTGCCGCCGTCACCCGCCCGCCCCGGCGGCCGGCGGAGTCTGCAGGACCATGAGGACGCTTCGGTACGACGTGACCTTGCAACGGGCCCACGTGGCCGCGCTGCTGGGGATGTTGATGGTGGGGATGGTGGCATTAATGGGGCGATGGTCGATGCGGCCCGTTCGACTGGAAAAAGTCCTGCCCGTGATGGCGCAGCGGATCGCTATGGCCCAGGAGAAGATCAATCCCAACACCGCTTCGGTCGGCAGTCTGCGCCGGCTGGGCGGGATCGGCCCGGTCAAGGCGGTGGCCATCGCCGAATACGCCGCCGCGAAGAACGGGGCAGCCTTTTGCCGTCCCGAGGACCTGACGGACGTGAATGGGATCGGCCCGGGTACGGTCGAGCGGCTCCGGCCTTACCTGGTTTTTTCTACGGAGGGGGATTGATGTTGCCGCCGAGCGCTTCAGCGCATAATACCCCCATGACCAAGGCTTCCGCCTTCAGCGCTCTATCTCCTGACAGCTATTTTCGCCAGACGCACCGCCCCCTGATGTGCCTGGTGTTCATCGCCCCGATGCTGCTGCTGTTCCAGGCCGGGGCCGCCTACTATGGCACGAGCCTGCTGGCGCCGCGCGACCTGGGGCGTCTGTTGCGGTACTTCGGCGCCATGGCCGCTTATCTGCCGGCGCTGCTGGTCGTGGCGGTGCTGATGATCCAGCACCTGGTCAAGCGGGACACCTGGCACCTTCGCCCGCTGGTCCTGGTGGCCATGGTGGGGGAGGCGCTGCTGTGGACCATCCCGCTGGTGGTGATGAACCTCCTGGCCGACCGGTTGATGTCTCAGGCGGCCGTCGAGGGCAGCGGCTCCCGTCTGGTTCAGGACATTCTGGTGGCCGTGGGGGCGGGCGTTTACGAAGAGTTCATCTTCCGCCTGGCGCTGATCAGCCTGGTCATGCTGCTGTTCGTGGACGTGCTGGCCCTGCCGAAAGAAGCCGTGGCCGTCTGCGCGGTGCTGGTGGGGGCCTTGCTGTTCAGCCTGTATCACTTCCCCGTCGGCCTGCCGGAGGGGGGCTTTCCCTGGAAGACTTTCCTGTTCCGCACGTTGGCCGGGGCGTACCTGGGAGCGGTGTACGTCACCCGGGGCTTTGCCATCACCGTCGGCACGCACACGTTTTTCAACCTCGTGGTGATCCTGGCCAACGGCGGAATAGAGTAGACCGGAAGGCCGTTGAGTCGCGAATCGCGATTCACGAATCGCGAATTGACCGACGTGCCTGAAGCCTGAGGCCTTGAGTCCGAAGTCTGCCTTTCAATCCACAATCCGCAATCGTTAGAGCTTGCCTGTCACCGGCAGCTTGCCCACCAGGGGGGATAGGTACGCGCGGAAGCTCTCATTGATGCCGTTGCCGCGCTCGTTGATGTACTCGGGCGGCAGCGGCTTGGTCTCGCGGGCCACGTCCTCCAACTCGGCGCGGAAGCAGGTGATGCCGTACTTCTCGCCGGTCTTGCGCCGGAAGGCCACCGAGCCGTCGCGCGTGCCGCGCCATCGCGTAGTCGACGGCCTTTCGGCCGGCGAGGCGCGCCTCCTTCTGGTCCACCGGCGAGGCGTAGCCGGCGAAGCTCCGCTGGAGGTAGCCGAACGTGTCCGCCCGGACGCGGAGCGTCTTGCCGCCCAGCTTGCGGCCGACCTTGGTCTTGACGATCTCGGCCAGGTAGTCGCCCAGCGCGCCGGTGCCGGACAGCTGCACGTTGCCGTGGCTGTCGCGCTCGACGGCGGAGGCGAGCTTCTCGCCCCAGGCCATGCCGTCGGTCGTCCTCGATGCCCTCGCTGACGGCCACCAGGCAGCGGCCCAGCCGGCCGTACACCTCGGCCACGTCGTCGGCGAACTGCTCCCGCGAGACTTGCCGCTCGGGCACGTAGATCAGGTGCGGGCCGTCGTCGTCGTCCTGGCGGGCGAGCAGCCCGGCGGCCGTCAGCCAGCCGGCGTGGCGGCCCATGATCACGTCGATCTTGATGCCCGGCAGCGAGGCGTTGTCGCGGTCGTCGCCCATGAGGGCCGAGGCGACGAACCGCGCCGCCGAGCCGTAGCCCGGGCAGTGGTCCGTGACGCGCAGGTCGTTGTCGATGGTCTTGGGGATGTGGAACACCCGCAGCTCGTAGTTCGGCGCCGCGGCCAGGTCGCGGACGATCCGGGCCGTGTCGGCCGAGTCGTTGCCGCCGATGTAGAAGAAGTACCGCACGTTCGTGCTTGGCGAAGACGTCGAAGATCTTGCTGGCAGTACTCCTCGTCGGGCTTGTCGCGCGTGGAGCCCAGGGCGGCCGCCGGCGTGTCGGCCAGCCGCTCCAGCAGGTCCTCGTCCAGGCCCTTGAGGGCGACGAACTGTCTCGTTGATGATCCCGCGGACGCCGTGGCGGGCGCCGTAGAGCGTTTCGATGGCCTCGCTGGCCGGCGGCGGCCTCGATGACGCCCACCAGCGACTGGTTGATGACGGCCGTCGGGCCGCCGGACTGCCCGACGACCGCGTTGCCTTTGATGACGTCCGCCATGGTGCGATCCTTCCCTTGCCCTCCACCTTCGTTCTGGAATCGATCAGCCGCCCAGCATCTCGCGCTCGATGAACGTCGTGTCCCACTGCCCGCGCACGAACCGCTCGTGGGTCAGCACTTCCTGGCACAGCGGGATGGTGGTCTTGATCGGGTAGATCACGAACTCGTCCAGCGCCCGCAGGGCCGTGGCGATGGCCTCGTCGCGGCGTGGGGCGGTGCACGATCAGCTTGCCCACCAGGCTGTCGTAGGTGGACGGGATCTCGTAGCCCTGGTAGACGTGGTGTCCCATCGCACGCCCAGGCCCGCCGGGGGCCACGAACGCCTCCACCGCGCCCGGGGCAGGGGCGGAAGTCGTGCGCGGGGTCCTCGGCGTTGATGCGGCACTCGATGGCTGTGCCCGCGCTGGGCGATCGTCGCGCTGGCGAGAAGTTCAGCGTTCTCGCCGGCGGCGATGCGGAGCTGCCACTTCACCAGGTCCTCCCCGACGACCATCTCGGTGACCGGGTGCTCCACCTGGATGCGGGTGTTGACCTCCAGGAAGTAGAAGTGTCCCGTCGGCGTCCAGCATGAACTCCACGGTGCCGGCGTTGTAGTAGCCGACCTCCTTGGCCAGCCGCACGGCGGCGGCGCAGATCTCCTCGCGCAGGTCGGCGTCCAGGCCGGGCGAGGGCGTCTCCTCGATGACCTTCTGCCGCCGGCGCTGCACCGAGCACTCGCGCTCGAACAGGTGCACCACGTTGCCCCGCATGGTCGCCCAGGACCTGCACCTCGATGTGGCGGAAGTTCTGGATGCACTTCTCCATGTACAGCCGGCCGTCGCTTGAAGGCGATCTCCGCCTCGGTCTGGGCCTGCTTGAAGCAGGCTCTTGAGCGTGGCCTCGTTGTGGGCGAAGCGGATGCCGCGCCCGCCCGCCGCCGGCGGCGGCCTTGAGCGCCACGGGGTAGCCGATCCGCTGCGCGACGCGGACGGCGTCCTCCACCGTCTCCACCGGCGCCGTTGCTGTCGGGGGCGGTCGGGCACGCGGGCGGCCTTGGCCAGCTCCTTGGCGCGAATCTTGTCGCCCAGCGCCCGCATGCTCTCGACGCTGGGACCGATGAACTCGATCTTGCAGTCGCGGCAGACCTCGGCGAAGTGGGCGTTCTCGGCCAGGAACCCGTAGCCGGGGTGGATCGCCTCCACGTCGGCGATCTCGGCGGCGGCGATGATCCGCGGGATGTTCAGGTAGCTCTCGGCCGAGGGCGCCGGGCCGATGCAGATCCGCTCGTCGGCCAGGTGCAGGTAGCTGGCGTTGCGGTCGGCCTCGGAGAAGACGGCCACCGTCTCGATGCCCAGCTCCTTGCAGGCCCGGATGATCCGCAAGGCGACCTCCCCGCGATTGGCGACCAGGATGCGCGAAAACATGCCGGGTTCCTTGCCTTGCGCTCAGGAGGGCCGGACGCGGAAAAGGACCTGCCCGTACTCCACGGGCTGGGCGTTCTTGACGCAGATCTCCACGATCGTGCCGGCGCACTCGGCCTTGATCTCGTTCATGACCTTCATGGCCTCGATGATGCACACCACCGTGTCGTCGCCGACGGCGGCCCCGACGGCCACGTAGGGCTCGCTGTCGGGGCTGGGGGCGGCGTAGAACGTGCCGACCATGGGGCTTTTGATCTCCAGCAGCGTCTTCGGCCGGCGGGACGGGCGCAGCCGCCGGAGCCACCGGCGGCGGCAGCGGCCGGCGCCCGGGATCGGCGCCGCCCGCGACCACCGGCACGCCGGCAGGCCCGCGCTTCAGCGAGATCTTCCGCTCCCCGTCGGTGATGTCCAGCTCGCTCAGGTCGTTGTCCACCATCAGCTGCACCAGCTGCTTGATGTCTTCGATGTCCATCGCGGATCCTTGTCTGTGGGCGTTCCGGTCCCGGCCGGGCCATCCTACCGCAGCACCCAGGCCGCCGCCGCCACCGGCAGCGTGCTGAGCTTCCTGCACCCGCCGGCCGTGATCAGCACGTCGTCCTCAATCCGGATCCCGCCGACGCCGGGCAGGTAGATTCCCGGCTCGACGGTCACGACCATGCCCGCACGCGAGCGTCTCGGTGCTCCGGCGGCTCAGGTGCAGGCCATTCGTGCACCTCGCGGTTGCCGCGGCCCCGGCCCAGGCCGTGACCCAGGCCGTGAACGAAGCATTCACCGTAACCGGCCGACTCGATACAACCTTCCGGGCCGAGCGGTCGGCCTCGGCCGCCTTGACCCCCGCTGCAATTCTCGCCAGGCCCGCCTGTCGGGCGCGGCAGACCACCTGGTATACACCCTGCCTAATGCGGGCGGGATTCTACCGGGGAAGACCACCCGCGTCAAGTCGCTGGAGAACCCGCCTGCCCAGGCCCCCCAGTCGATCAGCAACGGCTGACCCGGGCGGACCTTGTGCGCGCCCGGCCGGTGGTGCGGCAGGGCGCTGTGGGCGCCGGCGGCGACGATGGTGTCGAACGCCGGGCCGTTGGCCCCGCCCCGCCGCATCCGCCAGTCCAGCTCGGCCGCGATGTCCCGCTCGGTCCGACCGACCAGGGCCCTGGCCCCGCCGGCCAGGAGTTGGCGGAAGGCCCGCTCGGCGATCCGCACCGCCCGGACGATGCCGGCCACCTCGGCGGCGTCCTTCACCGCCCGCATCGCCAGCAGGATTTCTCCGACGGGCCTGATCCGGATGCCCTTGGCCGCCTCTGGCCAGGGCATCCCGCATGGCCACGGTCATGTCGGTGGCCTGGATGCCCAGGTGGCGGAGGCGGTGCTTGCTTGCCACCCCGACGACCGCCTCGGACATCGGGCCGGTGCGAACGTGGATCTCGACGTCGCGGCATTGGCGGCGGGCCTGCTCGGCTGAATCGCCCGTCGGTGATCAGGCAGGTGAAGTTTTTCCCCAGCAAAAGGAAGCTGTCCTCCCCGTCGAGGCCGCACAGATAGCTTACGTCGGTGGCCCGGCTGACCAGCAGCGCCTCGACGTGGCCTGCCTTGGCGGCTTCAGCCAGGACCCGTCGGCGTCGTTTCGTATAGGTTTGTAATTTCTGCGCCATGGTTCGTCTCGATGCACCTGTCGGGTCCGGCCACTTTAGCCTACCCTTGTGGACCACTCAACGCTTTTCGTCGGCCGGCAGTCCGCCGGAGTGGCGGCGGTTTTCCGTTGACGCTTCGCTCAACGTTCTGGACGATGGGGGACAGGAAGGCTCCTCAACGCAGAGTCGGAAAAGCCATGAACTGGAAGCTTCCCAACCAGCTCACCGTGGGGCGGATCGCGTTAGCGGGGGCGTTCTTCGTCCTGCTGGGCTTGTATGAACCCGGGACGGTCTGGGGGCGATGGATGCTCAACGCCGCGATAGCGATGTATCTGGTGGCGGGGGCGACCGACGTGTTGGACGGTTGGCTGGCGCGGCGGATGCGGGTGGAGAGCGCCTTCGGGCGGATCGGCGATCCCTTCGTGGACAAGGTGCTGGTAGTGGGGGCTTTCGCGATGCTCACGGGGTCCAACTTCGCCTTGGGCGGGGGGATCCGCTGGAGCGTCACTTGCCCCACTGGCTCACCGGGCACATGGCCTCGGCCGTGCAGGCGTGGATGGTCGTGGCCATCCTGGCGCGGGAGTTCATCGTTTCGGCCGTGCGGGGCTATAGCGAGAGCCGCGGCATCACGTTCCCCGCCACCTCGGCTGGGAAGATCAAGATGTTCGTGCAGTCGGTGGCCATCTGCTTCGTGCTGTTCCAGTTGGCCAACCTGCCCCAGACGCCCTGGGCGGTCTATCTGAAGATCGGCATGGTGTGGCTGGCGTTCATCGTGACGGTCGTCAGCGGCTTGGTGTACGTCGGCAGGGCGAGGAGACTGCTGGTCCGGGACGAATTGGGATGAAGCGATGAAAGGTCTTCGCAAGCTCATCGTCTCGGGTCTGGGGACGGGCTACCTGCCTTGCGTTCCCGGCACCTGGGGATCGCTCGTGCCGTGTGTGGTCTTTGTCGCCTTGGCCTGGTCGGCCGGGCGTTCCGTCTGGGTCGTGGCCGCGGCCATGGGGGCTTTGGCCGTGGTGGCGTCGGTGGCCTGCGTGGCGTTTGGCCCGTTCGCTGAGGCCGCCTTCGGCCGGCGCGACCCCCGCCAGTGCGTCATTGACGAATGGGCCGGCCAGGCTCTTGCGCTGGTGCTGCTGCCGCTGTCGGCCGGAGGATCGGTGTGGGTTCCGGCGGCGGTGGCGTTCGTGGCCTTTCGATTGATGGACATCATCAAGCCGCCACCCGCGCGGGCCTTCGAGCGATTGCCTTTTGGCTGGGGCGTGTTGCTGGACGATCTGGTGGCCGGGGTGTACGCCAATGCCATCGCGCAACTGGTCCTGCGATGGGGGTTCCGCGCACGACGCGCCCGCTCCACCGCCTGGCTGGTTATCTGGCGCCGACCTTGCTTTTATGCCTTCCCTTGCTGGCTTCGACCTTGCCCGCCACGGCTCCGGTGGCCGATGCAGCTGTCCAAAAGATCTCAGCCTGGCAGGCGGTGGTGCTGGGTGTGGTGGAAGGCTTGACGGAGTACCTGCCCGTTTCCTCCACCGGCCATTTGATCCTCACCGGCCGGGTGATGGGGCTGAGCCGCTACGAGAAGCAAGCCGGCGCCTCCGGCCCGCGACTGGTCAAGGCCCAGGCCGTTGACGCCTTCGAGATCGTCATCCAGCTCGGGGCGATCCTGGCCGTGGTGGGTCTGTACCGCCGCCGCGTGGGGCAGATGCTCACCGGCCTGGTCGGTCGCAGCGCCCCGGGCCTGCATCTGGTGGGGTTGCTCCTAGTGGCCTTTCTGCCCTCCGCCGTCGTGGGGCTGGCGCTGCACAAGTCGATTAAGGAGAACCTGTTCACCCCCGCGGCCGTCAGTGTCGCCCTGGCCGTCGGCGGGGTGGCGATGCTCATCGGCGAGCGCCTGTGCCGCACCTTTCGCAAGGACGCCCCTTTCACGTCGATCGACGCCATGACTTTCCGCCAGGCTCTCCTGGTCGGCCTGGTCCAGTGCCTGGCCCTGTGGCCGGGCACGTCGCGGAGCATGGTCACGATCCTGGCCGGCCTGGCCATAGGACTGGATCGCGTCGCCGCGGCGGAGTTCAGTTTCCTGCTAGCCTTGCCGACGCTGACGGCCGCCACGCTGTACGAGGGCCTGGCCAGCCGCCAGCTCCTGCTGGCCTGCGCGGGGGTCGATGGTCTTCTCATCGGCCTGGTCGTCAGCGGCGTCGTGGCGGCCTTGGCCGTCAAGGGGTTGGTGAGATGGCTGACGCGCCATGGCCTGGTGCCGTTCGGCGTGTATCGCCTCCTGCTGGCCGGCGTGGTGTATGTTTACCTTTCAGCCCGCTAAGGCGGCAACGCCGACGCAAGGCGATACTGAATGGTTTGAACTTTTTTTAGCGTTTTGACAGAGGAGCGGTGATGCTGACAGAGGCCTTGAAGCGCCAATTCGACAACGCGTTCGACGTGCTCGGTTCGGCCATCCTTTCGTTTGGCCCCGAGGATTGGTGCCGCGGGTCGCCGCCGTACAACGGTCCAGCCCGCGCCGTGCGTCATGTGTTGGAGTGCGCCGAGTTCTACACCTGCCGCGACAAGGCCGTCTGGACCCGCTTGGGCAAACCCGTCTGGAAAATAACCGACCAGGAGACGCCCTCGCAGGAGCAGATGCTCGCCTATCTGGCTGAAACGAGGGCCAAGACGACCGCCTGGATCGACGCCCTCGGCGACCAGGGATTGGCCGCCCCCTCGAAGGTCGAAGGGGTTGTCAATGGGCTGGAGGAAGTGGTCTATGCGCTGCGGCACCTTCAGCATCACACCGGTGAGGTTTGCGCCTATCAGAAGCAATGCGGTCTGGAACCGGCACCATGGAAGTGACCCGTCGCGGGCCGCCTTGGCCGGTGGCCGGACCTCCAAAAAACGGCATTGACAGGCCTACCGCCAAAAAGGTAATGTGTAGTCAGACTGGCTCTCCCCCTAGCCAGTCTATTCAAAAGAAAGCAGGTCTGGTCTCCCCCGCCGGGCCTGCTTTTCTTTTGGTCTCAGCCTTTCGCGCTTTCCCGCTTGGGATTTTGCGTGCGAAGGCGTACTCTTTGGGGTTTGGCGGGTCGTCCTTGGCGGCTGGGGCACGCGCGAGATGGCCAGTGAGTTTTACATCTTTTCGGGCGGGGGCACGGGGGGGCACTTGTACCCCGGCCTGGCGGTGGCGGAGGAACTGACAGCCCGCCGCCCACAAGCCAAGGTGGTCTTTGCCTGCTCCAATCGGCCGATTGACCGGCGGATTCTGGACCCGCTGCCCTACGCGATTGTCCCACAGCCGGTCCGCCCGTTCCCCGCGCACCCTGGGGATGGCCGGGTTTTTTGGCGGCGTGGATAAGGTCCATCCGCCTGGCGCAGCAAATGCTCGTGGATCTGCATCCGGCGGCCGTGTTGGGACTGGGTGGTTTTGCGGCTGGGCCGGTCGTCTGCCGCGCCGCGGCGCTGGGCATCCCGACAGCCCTGCTGAACCCCGACGCCGTCCCCGGCAAGGCCAACCGGATGCTGGCGGCCAAGGCCGACGTGATCTTCACCCAGTTCCCCTCCAGCCGGGACACCTTCCCACCCCAACGGTATGAGCGCATCCGATGCGTGGGCTGTCCGGTACGCCGGGGGCTGACGGGCGCCTCGCGCTGAGGCGATGGCGCATTTCGGCCTGCACGAGGACCTGCGGACGTTGTTGGTCTTTGGGGGCAGTTTGCTCGCTTCGGCGCTGAGCGAGGTGCTGGAGCCATTGGCCGACGATTTGGCCGCTGTTGCCGCTGACTGGCAACTGCTGCACATCACCGGTTCGCCGCGGGCGGATCAGATAGACCGGACGCTGAAGGCGCGGGGGTTGTCCATCCGCACGCAGGGCTACTGCGACCGCATGGACCTAGCCTACGCCGCGGCCGATCTGGTGCTCGCCCGCGCTGGGGCCGTCACCGTCGCGGAACTTGCGGCCACGGGCACCCCGGCCGTGCTGATGCCCTATCCCCACCACGCCGACCGCCACCAGTACCTCAACGCCGCGGCCCTGGCCCAAACCGGGTCGGCCGTCCTCTGCGAGGATTTTAAAAACTCCGATGCCAACGCCTGGCAGTTGCGACAGGTGTTGCTGCCGCTGATGGGGGATCGGGCGGCCCTGGAGGCGATGCGCCAGGCTGCGGCGAAGCAGTCCGACCAATTGTACGCCGCCCGCGACGTGGCTGGCTGGTTGCTGGACCCCTTGTCCTAAAGAAATCCGTCCTTCCTGGGCGATAGAAAAAGCAGTGGCGGGACGCGGAGGCTCCGTTGTCCCTGTTGCGTATTTGACAGCCCCAGCCAGGGAGAGCTAGGATGCCAGGCGGTATGGAGACCAAGACGAAGATTGCCGTCGAGACGGGCAGGGAAGTCCAGTCCTTTCAAGGCCGGCGGGTTCACCTGATCGGCATCGGCGGCAGCGGCATGCGGGCGTTGGGCAGGATGCTGCTGGGCCGCGGGGCGGTCGTCAGCGGCAGCGACGCCGTCGCCAGCCGGGCCTTGGACCGTCTGGCGGCCGAGGGCGCCACCGTCGCCGTCGGCCAGCGGGCCGAGAACATCCCCGACGACTGCGACATCGTCGTCTACTCGGCCGCCATCCACGAGCAGAACCCCGAGCTGCTCGCCGCCCGCAGCGCGGCTTGGAGGTCATCAAGTACAGCCAGATGCTCGGCCGGCTGATGGCCGAGCGGGTCGGCATCGCCGTCGCCGGCACGCACGGCAAGAGCACCACGCCGGCGATGGTCGCCTACGCCCTGACGGCGGCGGGGCTCGACCCCAGCTTCGTCGTCGGGGCGACCGTCGAGCAGCTCGGCGGGCCCAGCGGCGTGGGACTGGGCCGGCACTTCGTGGCCGAGGCCTGCGAGTTCGACCGCAGCTTCCTGAACCTCTGCCCGCCTACGCGGCCATCCTCAACATCGAGGAGGACCACCTGGACTGCTACCAGGACCTCCAGGCGATCGTCGAGGCCTTCCGGGCGTTCGCCGCGCGGGTGCGCGCCGGCGGGCGTGCTGGTCGCCAACGGCGAGGACCGCAACGTCGGCGAGGCCGTCCGCGCGGCCGCGCTGCGAGGTGCAGACCTTCGGCCTGGCGGAGGACTGCACGTGGCGGGCGCGGACCTGACGACCGACCGCGGGCGGTGCCGCTTCGACGTGCTGGCCGGCGGCCAGGCGTTCTGCCGCGTGGCGCTGCAGCTGCCCGGCCTGCACAACGTCTACAACGCCCTGGCGGCCGCGGCCCTGCTGCACCACGCGGGCCTGAGCGGCTGAGCAGATCGCCGAGGCCCTGGGCGAGCTTCGCCGGCACGCACCGGCGGATGACGCTCAAGGGCCAGCTGCGGCGGCGTCACCGTGGTGGACGACTACGCCCACCACCCCACCGAGATCCAGGTGACGCTGCGGGCCATCCGCGAGTTCTACCAGCCGCAGCGACTGGTGTGCGTCTTCCAGCCGCACCAGCACAGCCGCACGCGGTTCCTGCTGAAGGACTTCGCCCGCAGCTTCGCCGCCGCCGACGAGGTGATCGTGCCGGACATCTACTTCGTCCGCGACAGCGACCGGGAGAAGGACCACATCTCTTCGGCGAGACCTGGTGGCCCAGATCCGCCTCAACGGCGGGGCGGCCATGTACCTGAAGACCTTCGAGGAGATCGTCGAGCACCTCCGTGCGACGCTGCGGGACGGGCGACCTGGTGGTGACGATGGGCGCCGGGAATGTCTGGGAAGTCGCAGATGAAATTGTTCGCTGGCTTGGAGGAGATCGTTAAGCATCGACGAGCCGCTGGCCGAGCACACCTGGCTGAGCATCGGCGGCCCGGCGACGTACTTCCTGCGCCCCGGAGCGTCGAGGAGTTGGCGGAGGTCGTTCGCCGCTGCCGCGAGAACGACGTGCCCATGTACGTCCTGGGCGGCGGGGCCAACCTGCTGGTGGACGACGCCGGCGTCACGGGGCGGTCATCCACCTGGGGCAGGACGCCTTCAAGGAGACCTCGGTCGTCGACGGCGGCCTCCGCGCCGGGGCGGGGGCCGACATGGGCAAGCTGGTCCTCCGCTGCGTCCGCGAGGGGCTGTCGGGCCTGGAGTGCCTGACGGGCATCCCCGGCACCGTCGGCGGGTGCGTGCGGATGAACGCCGGCGGGGCCTTCGGCGACATCGGCAACATCGTCGAGTCCGTGGACGTCATGACCGAAGGCGGCGAGGTCTTCACCCGCCACCGCGGCAGACCTGGCCTTCGCCTACCGCTCCACCAACATCACCGCCAAGTTCATCCTGGCCGCCGAGTTCCGCCTCATCGAGGACGACCCCCACCGCATCCTCAACCAGGTCAAGCAGATCTGGATCTACAAGAAGAACACCCAGCCGCTGAGCCGGCGCAACGCCGGGTGCATCTTCAAGAATCCCCGCGGCCTGTCGGCCGGGGCGTTGATCGACCGGGCGGGCCTGAAGGGCCGGAGGGTCGGCGGGGCGTATGTGTCCGACAAGCACGCCAACTTCATCCTGGCCGACAAGGGCGCCAAGGCCAGCGACGTCCTGAAACTGATCAACATCATCCGCGAAGAGGTCTATAAGAAATCCGAAGTGTACCTGGAACTGGAGATTGAGGTGTGGTGATATGAGCAGCAGGGCCATGGCCACGGAAGGCTTGGATTTCCGGATCAAGAAGCCGAAGCTCCGCCTGGACGTGACGGTGCTGATGGGAGGGCCCTCCACCGAGCGAGACGTCTCGCTATTGAGTGGTTCGGCCATCGCCGAGGCGCTGGTCCGCCTGGGCCACCGCGTTCGAGGGGCGGACATCTCCCCCCAGGACACCTCCGCGCTGGACCGCGAGGGCATCGACGTGGTGTTCATCGCCCTGCACGGAGAGTTCGGTGAGAACGGGCAAGTCCAACGTCTGTGCGAGGAGCGCCGTCTGCGCTACACCGGTTCCCCGCCCAAGGCCAGCGAGATGGCCATGGACAAGTCCGTGGCCAAGGAGATCTTTACCGGGGCGGGTCTGACCGTGGCGCGGGGGGTGGTGGTCCACGCCGCCGACAACCCCGCGGAGGTCACCAAGGCCTTGGACCGCCTGGGGCTGCCCGTGGTGCTCAAGCCCGTCAGCAGCGGTTCCAGCGTGGACATCACCCTCGCCCGAACCGCCGCCGCCCGCGACACCGCCGTCGCCAACCTGATGGGCAAGTACGGCCGGGCGATGGCGGAGGAGCTCATCCAGGGCCGCGAGATGACCGTGGCCATCCTCGGCTCCCGGGCCTTGCCGGTGCTGGAGGTCATCCCGGCCAGGGAGTTCTACGACTACACCGCCAAGTACGCCGACGAGTCAGGCACGCGATACGTGTTCGACCACGGCCTGCCGGAGGCGGTCGTCCAGTCGCTCCAGTCGGCTGCCCTGACCGCCCACCATGTGCTGGGCTGCCGCGACATGTCGCGCGTGGACTTCATCCTGCCGCCCAGCGGCACCCCAATAGTCCTGGAGATCAACACGATCCCCGGCTTTACGAGCCACTCGCTGCTGCCCATGGCCGCGGCTCGGGCGGGACTGAACTTCGCGCAACTGGTGGACCGGATCGTGATGATGGCCATGCAGCGGTAACAGGCGGAAAATCCGAATATCGAATTCCGAAGTTCGAAACAAACGGCAAAGGTCAAAACGACAATTTCTAAACTCCGCGACCCTGTGTTCCGGGATTGATTTTTGGTGTTTGTCTCCTTGTGGTTTGTTTCGAATTTCGGGTTTCGAATTTTCTGCTAAGGAGAGAACTTGCGTTGGTGGAAGCGGAACAAGGCCAAGGCTCCGTCTGAAGTCTCGCTGATCGTCCGGCGACTGGTCCGCCCCATCGGATGGCTGTTTGTCTTGGCGGCGGTGGCCGTGAGCACCTGGATCGGGATGCAGCGGTTGGAACCGTATGTCACAGGCCGGTGGAGCGGCGCGGCCCGGGTGAGGACCGTCCGCGTGGCCTTTACGGATCGGCCTGAGTGGATGCCGCTGTCCTTGGCCCGCGACATCGCCAAGGCCCTCGTGCCCCCCCGTGCGGAATTCACGAACGACGACCTGGCCGCCAACATCTACAAGCTGGCGTCCTCCAGCCCCCACGTGGCGGCGGTCCACCGCGTGAGCAAGCATCTGACGGCCGATCCCAATACGGCGGTGGTGGAGATCGACTGCCGCTTCCGCATGCCCGTCGCGCGGATCGAGATGGGCAGCGGCAACGGCCGGGATTATGCCTATGTGGATGCCGAGGGCTTCCGCCTGCCGTCGGCCGACGTGCCGCAGTGGATGATCCAGGCCCCGCCTTCGCCCCAGTATCCCAAAGGCAAGTGGTACTTCTTCCGCGACAGCGACCCGCTGCCGGCTGGCTACGACGCCCGCGGCGTTCACTACGTTACCCTTCGGGGGGTCAAGGCCTCCTCGCCGCCGGTCGGCCGACCGTGGGAAGGCCAGGACATCCAGGACGGTCTGCGCCTGGTGAGCTTGGTGTTGACGCGGTCGTATGCCAACCAGATCACGACCGTGGACGTCCGCAACCACGACGGGCGAATCAGCCGCTCCGAGCCGCACCTGCGGATGTACGCCCAGGTCGGCGACGGGCCGGCAACGGACATCCGCTTCGGGCGGTTTCCCGCCCCGACGGGCGGGGACTACGAAGTCGCCCCCGAGGTCAAGATGTCCCACCTGGACGACTACTTTCTCGACCACGGGCACCGCCTGGCCGGGTTGAACAGCTACATCGATCTCCAGTACGACCAGTTGATCTACAGCGTGAATTGACCTTTTAACCCTTTTAACCTTTCTAACCTATGACGTATGGCGGACCTGACGCGCACGGCCATGTCCATTGAGGGAGGGCTGCTGAGGCGGTTCGACGCCTGGATGGCCCGCCACGGCTATACCAACCGCAGCGAGGCCCTGCGGGACCTGATCCGCGCGACGCTGGTGGAGCAGGAGTGGACCAACCCGCAGGCGGCGGTGGTGGCCGTCCTGAGCGTTATTTACGACCACGCCGCCCACGACCTGACTCAAGTCCTGACCGACGTCCAGCACGAGGGCTTCCGCACCGTGCTGTGCAGCCAGCACGTCCACCTGGACCGCCACCGGTGCCTGGAGGTGGTCTTGCTTCGGGGCCGGGTGGCCCAGCTCCGCCGACTGGCCGACCGGATCATTGCCACCCGCGGTGTCCGCGCCGGCAAGCTGACGCTGTTGAGCGTGAAGGTCTAAGGACAAAAAGGATAAAAAACAAGCCCGCCGCACTTGGCCCTTGCCCCGTCGCCGGCGGGGGGATATAAGGAAAACAAACAAACGGGTCACAAGTGGCTGGACGGAAACAGCCCGCTCACCCCAAAAGGAACACGCCATGATCGAAAAAAGCAGCAAGAAGGGACAAATTCGCTTCTCGGTCAAACCCGGCAACAGCGCCAAGAAGGTCCAGTTGGTCGGGGATTTCAACGATTGGAAGCCGCAGCCGATGACCCACCAGAAGGACGGCAGCTTCGTGGCCGTCGTCACGCTCTCCAGCGGCACCCACGAATACAAGTTCATCGTCGACGGGCAGTGGCGCGTGGACCCGGACAACAGCGCCCTGGGCGCTGAATCCCTTCGGGACGCTCAACTCCGTGGTGACCGTGTCGTAACCGGCACGGCAGGAGCGAACCCCGCGGGTTAACCCCCCGGGAGGCTGGGTTGTCAGGGACGACGGACCCGTTCGATCCGCAGAATGGCCGGCCAAAGCCCGTTGATCTTCTGACAGTCGTATACCTCGGCGGGATACCGGTCGTTGAGGGGTTGGAGGCGGAGGGTCGCCTCGTCGTCCTGGTAGAATCGCTTGAAGGTCGTGCCGCCGTCGTCGGTGAAGCGGACGAAGCAGTCGTCGCCGTTGCGGGCGGGTGTGTTGGGGGAGAAGACCACCACGTCGCCTTGGTGATACCGCGGCTCCATCGAGTCGCCCACCACGCGCGCGGCGAAGGCCTGGGCGTCGTGCACGTCCACGCAACGGATGTACTCATCGGCCACGCTAGGCGGATAGTCCAGATCGGTGAACTGCTGGGGATACCCCGCCGAGACCCGGTTGATGATCGGCATGACCCGCCCAGCCGATATGGCTACGGCGTTGTTCGCGCCCTTGGGGGGCCGCAGAAACTTATCCACGTTCAGCTCGCGCGAGACTTTCTGGTTCCGATGGAGCAGTTCCTTGATTACCCCGCGGAGATGGTTCACCTCGGCTTCCAGCAGCTCGCGCTCGGCGCGGACGTCAGGCGGCGTGCGGGCCAGGTGCGCCAACTTGGTTAACACGCCTCGCTTCATTCCCAGCGCCTTCTCCAACGCCCGCACGATGCCATCGGTGGGAGGATTCTTGGCCTTGCCCGTCTCAATGTGGGACAGGTAAGGTTTGCTGATGCCCACCGCCACGGCCAGTCGATCCTGGGTCAGCTCAAGATGCGTCCGCCTGCGACGGATGATCTCACCTAGACTCATGGCCCCTTTCCTTACAACGTCATAATCTTACCGGACCCTGAGCATTCTATTGTCTTCTAAACGGTCATACCAAGACAAAAGTTTACGAAATAGTAAATTTTTCTATAAATATACTTGACATGCCTTGTTAACTAGATATTATACTTCGGAACGTCTCTACAGGATAGCCTGTGAGACAATTGGTTGGGAGGCAGAGGAACGCCTCTCAGGGGTAGGAGGGCGTTAACCTTTTTATTGATAGGAGGTTAGCCATGACACTTCCACTAAGGGATGGGATTTGTCTTGCGAAGGAAAAGCCTCTGATTGACGACAGGGTCTTGGGTCGATCCGAACTGCTGGCCGAGGGCGACCGGGAACTGATCGAGGCGGTGTTGGTCCGGGGTCAGTCGGCGGCGTCGGTGGCCCGGATGATGAAGGCCCGGCCGCGGACCGTCCAAGCCAGGGTCCGCCGGTTGACCAAAAGGCTCATCAGCCGGCCCTTCATCGAGGTGGCCAGGGCCTTGCCGTTTCTCTCTCCCCGCGATGCCCTCTTGGCGCGGATGCGCTATTGCCAGGGGGCGACCTACAAGAGTCTTTGCCAGGGCATGAAACTCACACTCCACCAAGTCCGCCGCAACCTCGACCGCATCGCCGCTCAGGTCGAGACGATCGGTCGGATCTCCCGAGAATCCCTGCCTCCCGTCCGCCGCGAAGTGGAGGCCGTGTGAGGGGTAGGGCGGTGCCGTAGGGGGGTCGCGAAATTGAACGCACACGTCATCCCTTTGTTTTTATGTCGAATGTGGAACGTTTTGTCGGGGCAGGCCTTGCTCCGGGTGGGACCCCCGGGCTTGCGCGATTGTCGAAGCCTTTGAACACGACGGGTTGGACCATCGTGGTGAACGCCAGGATTCGCCGGCCCGCCCCGCGTCGCGCAACGGCCCGGAAATTGTCCGAGATGTTCGGCCTGGCGGACGGGGCGTGGGAAGCGCTGTACGAGAACTTCCCATTGTCCATCGAGCCGGGCCAGATCGTGGCCGTCGTCGGCCCGTCGGGTTGCGGCAAGAGCGTCCTGCTGCGGAAGGTGTTGGCGCGTCTTCCCGCGGCCATGGCGCTGGAGACGCAGGACTTGTCCCGCAGCGACATCCCCGCCATTTGCATGGTGGAGAGAAAGCAGATGGCGGGGTGGTTGGAGGTGCTCTCGCGTTGCGGCCTGGCCGAGGCGGCGGTGCTGGTGACGCCTGCCCGGAGTCTGTCGGCCGGACAGGTGTACCGCCTGGCCCTGGCCCGGGCGCTGTGGCAGGGGAGGCAACGGGGCCGACCGACCTTGATCGTGGCCGACGAGTTCGCTGCCAACCTCGACGACGACACCGCCATCGCCTTGGCCGGCCAGATCCGCAAGTGGGTCCGCCAGGAAAACCTGGGCCTGCTGGTCGCCACCCCGCGGCCGGACGTCTTGCTAAAACATCTTCAGCCGGACCGGGTGGTTATCAAACCGCTGAGCCGGCCGGGCTGGATCGTCAGGCCGCACTTTTCCTCCCGCCAAATCGGCAACGTCTCCCCTTGTCGCTGGCCCGTTACGGCCGGGACGATCCGCGATTACCACGCCTTGGCCGATTTTCATTACCTCACCGGTCCCCCGGCCGCCCACAAGCGCGTGTACGTCATTCGCCACCCGCGCCCGTCGCCGGCGGCGATGGTCCTTGGCGACGGCGCCCGACGTGGCGGCCGTGCTGGTGATCTCCCCACCGCTCATCGGCGTCCGCGGGCGCGACGTGGCCACCGCGGGACGCTATGGCGCAGGGGGCCGTCGGAGGCCAAAGGGACAAAAAGGATTGGCCAGGCTGAACGAGGAGGTGGAGTGCATCTCGCGCGTCGTTGTGCATCCGACGTACCGTTCCTGCGGCCTGGCCGTGCGGCTGGTGCGCCACGCGCTGAAGACCAGCCCGGCGGCGGTGGTGGAGGCGCTGGCCGTGATGGGACGGGTGCACCCGTTCTTCGAGTTGGCCGGCATGATGAGCTGGTACGTCGGCGGGTCGGGTACGTACGTCTATTACGACCATGTGGACGCCGCCCGGTTCGCTCGATCCAAGCGGTCGTCCCAGTCGCGGCCGCTTCAGGCCGCGTCACCGCGCCCGCGCCGTTCAAAGGAGCTACCCCATCGCGCGGGCGCCGTCAAATCTTCAGGAGGTTTTTTGCATGAGCATGACCCTAGCCCCGATGACGCCTGACGACTGGGCCGCCCGTCCTCCGGCTGACCGCGCGGAGCTGGCGGCGCTGGTTCGTCAGAAGTTCAAGATGGTGGTCGGCGATTCGAGCCTTTGCCCGCACCACGACTGTCCGTTGGATTACCTGGCGGCCAGTTTCTTCGACCAGGAGGACCTGCTGGTCTGGGCCAATCGCGGGGGCGGCAAGACGATGCTCGCCGCCGTTGCCACCGTGCTGGACGCGGTCTTTCGCCGTCCGGCCAAGATCCGCGTGCTGGGCGGCAGCTTCGACCAGTCCGACCGTCTGGCCGAGTACATCCGCGAGTTCCTGTCGGCCTACCCGCAACTCGTGGAAGGGTCTTTCACACGCCGGCGCGTGCGGCTGGTGGGCGGCAGCGAGATCCGCATGCTCGCCCAGAGCCAGCGGGCCGTCCGCGGCCAGCATGTCCAGAAGATCCGCTGCGACGAGGTGGACCTGTTCGACGCCGAGGTCTGGCGCGCGGTGCAGTTCGCCACGCGGTCCTCATCCGCCGCGCGGGGGTCCATCGAGGTGCTCAGCACGCTGCATCGGCCGGGCGGACTGATGCAGGAGCTGGTCGCCTCCGCTCGGCGGGGCCGCGGGTCCGGTGAGGGCTATCGGCTCATCCAGTGGTGCCTGTGGGAGGTCATCGAGCGCTGCCCGCCGGATCGGCCCTGCCGGGACTGCCTGCTGGCCGATGACTGCGGCGGCGTGGCGCGGCGGGGAAGCGGTTTTTTCCGCATCGACGACGCCATCGCCATCAAGGCCCGCTCCAGCCGCGCCGCCTGGGAGGCCGAGATGCTCTGCCGCGGCGCGACGCGTCAGTACCTGGTGTTCGATGAGTTTGACCTCGCCCGGCACGTGGCAGAGTGGAAGTACGAGCCTGCCTGGCCGACGTTTCGCGCGATCGACTTCGGCTATCGCAGCCCGATGGTGTGCCTGTGGATTCAGCTCAGTCCCGCGGGCAACGTCGCGGTGCTGGATGAGTATGTCCGCAGCCGTCTGCCGCTCTCGCGCCACGCCGAGGAGATCCTCCGCCGCGACCCCGGCCCGGTCCAGGCGACCTACGTCGATCCGGCCGGCCGGGCCCGCGAGGCCACCAGCGGGGCGGCCTGCACCGAGATGCTCGCCGCCGCGGGCATCCCCTGCACCTGCCGGGCCAGCGCCATCGCCGAGGGGCTGGAGCTGATCCGCGCCGCCCTGGCCCCGGCGGCGGGTGAACCCAGCCTGACCATTCACCCCCGATGCACCCACCTGATCCAGGCGTTCCAGACCTATCACTACCCGCCGCCCGGTGCCGGCGGCAATGGTGACGCCCCCGTCAAGGACGGGCCCGACCACCTCATCGACGCCTTGCGCTACTTTTTCGTCAATCGTGCCAGGCCCAAGATAACCGTCGTGCGCAAACGCTATTAGCCCCTGGCTCGGAATGGTTGAGTGCCAAAAGGTCAACCGCGCCCGGCCCAGGATAGCTATTGCGCGTAAGCGGTATTAAACTTCCGCTCTCATGAGCGAATACCTCGTGCACCTCAATGGGCGGCTCGTGCCGGCCGGCCAGGCCACCGTCGCCGTGAACGACGCCGGATTCATCCACGGCGCGTCGGTGTTCACGACGATGCGGGTCCACCATGGCAAGATTTTTCGCCTGGACCGCCACCTGGCCAGGCTTTTGGAATCGGCCGCACGCTTTGGCCTGCGGACCGATGCGACGGCCGAGACGCTTACCGCCGCCACGACCGAGCTGCTGGAGGCCAACAAGCTGCTCCAGGCCCGCGCGGGTCACGTTGACGGCCGGGGCGGTGGACGGGCAAGGTGAATCCACCACGCTGATCACGACCGACCCGCTGACGCTACCCAGTCAGGAATCGTATGAGCGGGGCATTGGCGTAACCGTCTGTTCGTTCCAGCAGCACCGGTCCGATCCGCTGGCTGGTTACAAGACCGGCTGCTACCTGCCGCGACTGCTGGCCCGCCGCGAGGCCGCCGCCAAGGGCATGGAGGAGGCCTTGTGGTTCACCACCGACCACCTGCTGGCCGAGGCGTGCTTCTGCAACGTCTTTTTAGTGCTGGGCGGGCAGGCGCTCACGCCGCCGCTGGACACGCCCGTATTGCCGGGCATCGTCCGCCAGGCCGTGCTGGAGCTGTGCACCGCAGGAGGCATCGGCTGCGACGACCGCCAGCCACTGACCGTCCGCAACATGCTGGCGGCCCAGGAGATTTTCCTCACCTCCGCGATCACCGGCATCCGGCCGGTCGTCCGCGTGGAGCGCCACGCGGTGGGGGAGGAAAAACCCGGGCCCGTCACGCGGAAACTGATGGCGGCGTATAACGATCTGCTGGAACGCGAGTGCCCGGCCTGAACATTGCCGATTGCGAATTGCCAATTGCCAATTGCCAATAGGAAATCGGCAATCGGCAATTATCAGCTTGGATGCTTGCCTTCTCGTGGTCATAGGAGCACGTCATGAAAGTTTAACGAGGTGGTGGCGGCGCTGGAGCGTCTGGCCCTGCCGGGTTTGGCGGCGGAGTGGGACAACGTGGGGCTGCTGGTGGGCGACGGGTCGGCCGATGTCGCCCGGCTGCTGCTGTGTATTGACCTGACTCCAGATGTGCTGGCCGAGGCCCGCCGTCTTCGGGCGGCGATGGTGATGGCGTACCATCCGGTGATTTTCAAACCCATCGTACGCGTAACGGTCGAGGCGACGCCGGTGGTGTATTCGGCGGCGAGGCAGGGGTTGGCGGTGTATTCGATGCACACGGCCTGGGACGCCGCCGTCGGTGGGGCCGACGATGTGCTGGCCGACCTGCTGGGGCTGTCGGACCGCCGCCCGCTCATCCCCGCCGCCGGTAAGGGGCAGTGCAAGATCGTCGTCTTCGTGCCGCCGGCGGACCTTTCGCGCGTGGGCGAGGCGGCCTTTGAAGCCGGGGCAGGCCGCATCGGAGGCTACAGCCGATGCGCGTTCTTCTCGCACGGCATCGGTTCGTTTTGCGGCGACGCCTCCACGCACCCGAGCATCGGTCAGCCGGGCCGGGCTGGGGCCGTGGAGGAGCTGCGCCTGGAGATGGTCGCTCCGCTGGAGCAGGCCCCGGCCGTGTGCGCTGCCATTCGCTCGGCCCATAGCTACGAGATGCCCGCCATCGACGTCTATCCGCTGGCGGACTTCCCCGAAG
>CAVXDC010000037.1:0-17577 GCA_963760365.1 uncultured Phycisphaerae bacterium | reverse complement strand
CATCGCCTCCGGCGCGGGTTGGCTGAGCCAGAAGACGCGTTCCAATAAAGGGTTTTGAGGGGAACTCGGCATCAGGGCTTGTCCGCGTGGCCGGCCGTCTAGGACGCTGCCGGTGCAGGTGAGCACAGGCCGACGACCAGCTCCTGAATCGCCGTCAGCGGGTCGGCGCCGGTCTTCATGGCCAAGTCGGTCCGCAGCAGGCGGCGAAAGTCACCGGCCAGGCTCACCGGCGATCGACGTTGGATCAAGGCCTGGAACGCCGCCTTTTGATCCGCAGGCATGTAGGGCAAGGCCTGTTGTGGCGGGACGCCAGAGTGGACCTTCTGAGCGGCCGATAGCACGCGGCGGAGGTGCCAGGCGATCATCCCCAGCACGCGGAACTCCTCCCCTCGCACCGTCAGCATCCCGCCCAGCGCCTCCAGGGCCGAGCGGGTGTCCCCGGCCGTCAAGGCGTTGCTGAGGGCGAAGGCCGCCGGCCCGGCCGTCGCCACCACGACGGCCGAGACGTCCTCGACGGTGATCGTCTGGCGCGAGCCGGCGTAGAGCGAGAGCTTCTCGACCTCACCGTCCAGGGCGGCATAGTTCCTGCCGACCCACTCCTCTAGCAGCTCCGAGGCCTGGGGGTCGATCTTCTTGCTGCGCCTCTGGGCGGCTTGGGCGATCCAGCGCGACAACCCGCCGTGCTCGGGCACGGAACAATCCATCACCTGGCCTGTGCGGGCCACGACCTTGGCCAGGCGCGTGTGGCTCGGCCAGGAGGTCACCACCAGCACCAGCACCGATTTGGGTGAGGGGGACTGGAGGTACTTTTCCAAGGCCTCGCGGCAGCGAGAGACGAACTCATCGGCCGGATGAATGAGGACAACCCGCCGGCTGCCCAAGAAGGGCAGCGTCCGCAACTCATCCAGCACGGTGGCCAGCTCCACCTCGCTATCGTACTGGCCCAGACAGACCTGTGGATCGGCCTTGCCCAGTGCGGCCGAGAGCACCTGGCGCCTGGCCTCATCCAGCAGGTAGGCGTCCTGGCCGACCAGGACGTACACGGGCTTCGGTGAGCTCGGTCGAACCGGTTTGACCGCCTCCTTGGCCATGATCCGTTTGCCCATTGACTGGCGGTATTCTCGCTGTCCGCAGTGGGCAAGTAAAGCTTCGGAACCTGTCGGTGGTCCCAGGGCGGAGGAAGCGGGCGTTGATTTGGCTCGGCGCGGCGGTTACGCTTTGCCCCTGCGGTGGCTACGAAATCCCTTAACTTGCGGCACGTGACGATCATCGGCGTGGGCCTGCTGGGCGGCTCAGCCGGCCTGGCGATCAAGCGCGCCTGGAAGGGCGCGTACGTCGCGGGGGTGGGCAGGCGGCGGGAGAGCCTGAAGCAGGCCCTTAAAGTTAGGGCGATCGACTCGGCCCATCTGGAAGCCGCTGGGCCTGCGAGCCATAGCGACTTGATTATCCTGGCCACGCCCGTGGGGGCCTTTGGGCACTACTTGAAAGAGATCGCCCCTGTCCTGAAAAAGGGCGCGGTCGTTACCGACGTGGGCTCGACCAAGGCCACGGTCGTCCGCACGGCCGAGGCCATCTTAGGCCGCGGCGGTCCGTTCGTCGGCAGCCACCCCATCGCCGGTAGCGAACTCAAAGGTCCGGCCTTCGCGCGGGTGGACCTGTTCGCCGGCGCCACGTGCATCCTCACGCCCACTGCGACCACCCCGGCGGCGCTGGTGCGGCGCGTCGAGCGGTTCTGGAAAATCCTGGGGATGCGAACGGTGCGGATGAATCCCGCCGCCCACGACCGCGCGATGGCGGCCGTATCGCATCTGCCCCACGCCCTGGCCGCGTTGCTGATGCTGCTGCCGCCGCGGGCGGCACTGGCCGTCTCCGGCAAGGGGCTGGCCGACATGACCCGCCTGGCCAGCGGTGACCCGGAGGTCTGGCGCGACATCTTCCTGACCAACCGCCAGGCCATGCTGGCAAATATCGACGAGCTGGACCACCGCCTGATGGTCCTCCGCGACCTGATCGACGTGGGGGACCCTGAAGGTCTGCTCCGCCTGCTGGATGCCGCCAAGCGCCGCCGCGAGGAATTCCTCAGATTTCTCGGGGGCAGAAACAAGGCGGAATAATCCCCTTGGCGTTCGATCATGGATAAGATCCACATCCAATCCGCCGCGCCAGGCGACGCCCCGGCCGTTTTCCGACTCCTCTGTGCCTGTCGTGACGATCTGGCCGGCCGCGGCATTCGGCTATGGGGCGAGGTTTACGAGCAAACGGTGGCGGCTTCCCTCAGCGACACCTACGTCGCCAAGAAGGGTTCCTCTCTTGTCGCGACGATCACGCTCGACGAGCAACCCGACGTCGAATACGAGCAAGTGAAATGGCTGACGCTGCCGGATCAGAAGTCCCTTTGCGTGCATCGACTGGCCGTGCATCCAGATTTCCAACGATGCGGCCTGGGCCGGTGGATGATGCTTTTCGCCGAACACCTGGCCCGGTCGCAGGGCCTTGCCTCCATCCGTCTGGACGTCTACAGCGGCAATCCCTCAGCCCTGGCCTTTTATGACAATCTGGGCTACCCAAGGTTGGTTTCCCCTTTCCCAGGCAAACCGCTCGTCTTCTTCGAGAAGGTGCTGAAACCCCACTAAAGACCCCGTGGTTTTGCCGGAGAAAAGGCCCGCATGCCGGTTCTATGTAATTTTATCTAAACGGTCCAAGATGTCCTTGGCCGACACCCCCGTCACGAGAAATTCTTTTCTTGGATTCATCTGCCCGGAATGCAGCGTGACGGCTCGGCGGTCTAGGCCCAGGGCGGCAGCAAGCATTTCGGAGATGGCGGTGTTGGCTTGGCCTTTCTGGGCCGGGGCGGTGGTGGCGATCTTCAGGCGGTCCCCCAGCATGCCGACGATGCGATCCCGCGAGCTGCCGGGGGTGGCCTTGACGGCGATCACGACGCCGCCGGCCACGTCGCGTATGCAGAGCTTGTCCAGGCCTTTCATCCCATCAGCCCGTGGAGCGTTGTCGTCCTGGTCCCTGGCTTATCTGCCATAGCCCGACGTAGTTTTAGCTCAATCGGGCGAAGGCGGATCCCTGCTATTTGAGCATTCCGGTGCGTTTGGCGAACTCGAAGATTCCGCCGGCGGCGATGATGTCCGCGACGTCGCCCAGCGGCCGAAGGGGCCAGCTCTTGCCGGTGGCCGTCTGGCGCAGGACGTTGACGGAGCGGTCCAGTTCCAGCTCGTCGCCTGTAGCAATCCGGTCGATCAGGCGCTGGGGGCTTTCCAGGGGCAGCAGGTACCCGCCGTTGACGCTGTTGCGGAAGAAGATGCGGGCGTAGCTCTCGGCCACGACGATGCACACGCCGGCCTGGGCGATGGCCAGGGGGGCGTGCTCGCGCGAGCTGCCGCAACCGAAGTTGCGCCCGGCCACGATGAAGGTGAAAGGAGTCTTGAAAGCGCCTTCCTCCACGAACCGCACGCCCCCAGTCGGCAGGCCCGATTGCTCGATGGGCAGGCCGCTGAAGGCGAGCCGGCCGAACTGGACGCGCTCGGCGGGGTCAGCAGGGTTATAGATGAGGTGTTCGGCGGGGATGATCTGGTCGGTGTCCACGTTGTCGCCGACGACGAATGCCTTGCCGCGGGTGAGTTTTTGCTTTTGCCCGTGCACGGGCGAATGCGTGTTCATGATGGCTTCCTTCACGTCCGGCATGTCTTGCTTTAAGGCCGGAGGCGGGCAGGCATTTTAACGGCCGGTGGGCGGATGTGGTAGGACCTGGTCTCGATCAAGTTGCTTAAGAAAAAGGGCGACGCCCAGGTGGAGGGAGACCTTGGCATCGCCCACATAGCCGCAACCCTTGACGTAGGCGGAGGGAGACCTACATCGTCATGGGTGCAGCGGACAACTCCGGTTATCTTTTATACTTCGGTAAATACAGCCCGCAATCTTTAACCGAGTTTGCGAGCCCGCGACGGCACGATAAGTTTACCCGAGGGGGGCGGCTTAGCGCCGCGGCCACCGCCCCCGCGGTCCGCAGTTTGTTACCCCATCGCCGCAGCCGGCCGACTAGCCCATCGTACATAATACGTCGCGGCGGCGCCGACGGCTACGACGATGGCACCTCGGGGTCGTTCCTTTTGGCTCTGCGGGACAAACCCGCAAGGCCTGGAAAAATCGAAAAAGGAACAGACCCGTACGGCAACGACTTCGCGTTCCTCCTTGAACGCGCACGACCCCAAGCGCCGCGCTGTTTCCAACCGTGGCCAAAGGCCGCGGCGCCCGGCACGGCTTTTTCCTTTACCCTATATTCTATCCATCCGCTAACTGCATCCAAGGGAAGAACCGCAATTGAAGCACTTGTAGCAGTTGCCGTTTCGCACCGTGATCGACCCGCAGACGTCGCAGGCCGGGGCATCTTCCTGGTAATGCGAGAACTGTTGGTCCACCCGTTCGATGGGCCGTTCTGAAGTTTTGGCCGTCCTTTCGATCCGCTGCCGGACGTCCAGCAGCATGGCGGACTGGAAGGCCTCCATCGGGTTGCCGTGGCCGTCTCCGTCGGAGATATAGACCCACGGCAACAGTGCGCCGCCAGACCTGCGAACCTCCGTGCTCGAGGTCTGGTCGGCGCTGTCTTTGTCCGAGGTAGCATCCTCCTTGACGGCCTCGGGCGCTGCCTTGGACCAAGAGGCCGATCCAGAGCGGACCGGCAGATGGGCCTTGCGAAAGTCTTCCAGGAACGTCAGGCCCAACCAGCGGAAAATGTAATCCACAATACTCTTGGCGAAGGGGATGTCTCGGTTGGCGGTCATGCCGCTGGGTTCGAAGCGTTGGTGGGTGAACTTGCGGACCAGCGCCTCCAGCGGTACGCCGAATTGCAGGCACAGGCTGATGGCCGTGGCGAAGGCGTCCATCATGCCGCCGACGGTCGAGCCTTCCTTGGCCATGGTGATGAACAGCTCGCCCGGCCGGCCGTCCTCGAACAGCCCGACGTTGAGGTAGCCTTCGTGCCCGGCGATGTCGAACTTGTGGGTGATCGACGGCCGGGTGGCCGGCAGACGGTGACGGTGGGGTTTGGGCGGGCTGGTCTCGGACGGTTCGGTGGCGGCCTTTTCGGCCTGGTCGTTCTTGTCCTTGCTTTTCTTACGGACGCTGAGGGGCTGGACGCGCTTGGACCCGTCGCGATAGATGGCCACGGCCTTGAGGCCCAGCTTCCAGCTCTGGAGATACACGTTCTTGATCTCCTCGACGGTGGACTCCCGCGGCATGTTGACGGTCTTGGAGATCGCCCCGGAGATGAATGGCTGGACGGCGGCCATCATGCGGATGTGGCCCAGGGTGGCGATGCACCGGCTGCCTTTGGCCGGCTTGAAAGCGCAATCGAAGACGCCCAGGTGCTCTTCCTTCAGGCCCGGGGCGCCCTCGATGGTGTCGTGCTCGTCGATATAGGCCAGGACGTTGCCGGCGGCCTTGTCGTCGTAACCCATCGCCTCCAGCGCCAGCGGCACGGTGTGGTTGACGATCTTGAACATGCCCCCGCCGGCCAGTTGCTTGTACTTCACCAGCGCCACCTCCGGCTCGACGCCGGTGGTGTCGCAGTCCATCAGAAAGCCGATCGTGCCGGTGGGGGCGATGACGGTGACCTGGGCGTTGCGGAAGCCGTACCGCTTGCCCGCGGCCAGGGCCTCTTCCCACCCGGCCTCGGCCGCCGCCAGCAGATCCGAGGGGCAGTGCTCGCGAGAGATGCCGTCCACGGCCGAGCGGTGCATTCCGATGACTTTCAGCATCGGCTGGCGGTTGCGGAGGAACTGGGGGAACGGGCCTACCCGGCTGGCCAGCTCGGTACTGGTGGTGTAGGCGGCGGCGGTCATGAGGGCCGTCACGGCGGAGGCGTAGGCCCTTCCGGCGTCGCTGTCGTAGGGCACCCCCATGGCCATGATCAGCGATCCGAGATTGGCGTACCCCAATCCCAGCGCGCGGTAGTCGTGGCTGTTGCGGCAGATCCGCTCGTTGGGATAGCTGCCGTGGTCGACCAGGATCTCCTGGGCGATGATCATCAGCCGCACGGCCGAGCGGAACGCCTCCACGTCAAAGCCGCCGTCGGGCTGGCGGAACTTCATCAGGTTCAGGCTGGCCAGGTTGCAGGCCGAGTCGTTGAGGAACATGTACTCGCTGCACGGGTTGGACGCGCAGATCTCCCCGCCCTCCGGGCAGGTGTGCCAGCGGTTGATGGTGGTGTGGTACTGCACCCCCGGATCGCCGCAGACGTGCGTGCTTTCGGCGAGGAGGTTCAGCAGTTCGTTGGCCGGGTGGGTCTCCAGCGGCTCGCGGGTGGTCACCGCGAACGTCTGCCAGTCGCGTCCCTCCTCGGCCGCCTTGAGAAACTCGTCCGTGAGACGGACCGACAGGTTGGCGTTCTGGTACATCACGGAGCTGTAGGCCTCGCCGTTGAACGAACCGTCGTAACCCTGCTCGATTAGCGCCCAGGCCTTTTTCTCCTCGTTCATCTTACAGGTGATGAAGTCGCGGATGTCCGGATGGTCGCAACGGAGGGACTGCATCTTGGCCGCCCGGCGGGTCTTGCCGCCGGACTTGACCACCGCGGCGATCTGGTCGTACACCCGCATGAAGCTCAGAGGCCCTGAGGGTTTGCCGCCGCCGGAAAGCTTCTCGCGGCTGCTGCGGAGCGTGGACAAGTCCGTGCCCGTGCCCGAGCCGTACTTGAACAGCATCGCCTCGGCGCAGGCCAGGCGCATGATGTCCTCCATCGTGTCCTGGACGGACTGGATGAAGCAGGCCGAGGACTGGGGATACTCATAGCTCCGCAACGTCCGGACCGGGCCGTTGGCCGCCGCATCCCAATGGTAATTGCCTTCCGAGCCGGCGATCCCGGCCTGGTGGAACAGGCCGACGTTGAACCAGACGGGGGAGTTGAACGCGACGACCTGGTGGACACACAGGGACGTCAGCTCCTGGTAGAAGCGATCGGCGTCCTCGGAGCTGGCGAACAGGCCGTCGGCCTTGCCCCAGTCGGCGATGGTCCGCGTGACGCGGTGGATGAGCTGGCGGACGGAATGCTCGCGCTGGGGCTTGCCCTTCTCGCCGTAGAAGTACTTGCTGGCGACGACGTTGGTCGCCAGCTGGCTCCAGTCGGCCGGGACTTCCACCTCCTGCTGCTCAAAGACCGTGTTACCCTTCTCATCGGTAATCTTGGCGGTGCGCTTCTCCCAGACGATTTGGTCGAAAGGATGCTCTCCAGGCGTGGAGAAGACCTGCTCGATTACCAGCCCGTCCTGCGCAGCCGATGGCGGCGTTCTGGACGTCTTCGGTGGTGCTTTCAGTCGATTCCGACAGCGACATAGAATCTTCTCCAACGTCTCGGAGGGGTTTTTCCTGAGCCTGAACCTGTGCCTGCTTTCTGCGATCTTTGCTCGTGCCTGATCGCCGCCGACAAAACCCTCACGCGCTTCTGCATTGCCCTGAACAACGGGCCAGCGCCCAGCCACGGCAAATACGACTCTCTCCTTCACTGCCCTAGCTGCATTGAGCCGGTTTAGCGTATCCTACCGGTCTTGCCGATATGCGATCCGATTTGCAGATGTTACCCAACATATGGGACACGTCAATAGCAAAAACCACAAAATATTGTAATGTTACACAAAGGTTGCATTCTCAGGTAGTTGTGCGCAAGCCTTTTTGCTTCCCAACAACTATCAACACCTAACGCAATCCTAACGCCATTGTATCTTTAAGTCAAGTTTATTCTATATGTGGTGGCTTGTTGGCACTGTACGTACAACCTGTTGAAAGTTGTTGGAGGAATTGAGAAGAGTCTCAAACACGTACAGTTGACGGGTATCGGTGTGCTTTATTGTCAAGTCGGCAGTGAAGGGAGATAGACCTCGATTTTTCGGCTGGAAACAAGCAATTCGTGACGCATCGTAGCAGGGGCGCGGGTTTTGTCAGCGAGGATTCGCGCCGTTTTCATTCGAAGCCTTAGGCCTGAAGCCCAAGGTCCTTCTTGTCTTTTCATGCGCGGTCCAGTCAGCTAAAATGTATAATCGCTGTGGAAAGAAGCGATCAAGCGCCGTGCCCCGAGATCACAGGAAAGGCTCAAGATGCCCAAGAACAGTCCCAACGACACCCAACTCCGGCAGCAGGTGCAGGCTGTCGTGGATCATATTCGACCCTTTCTCCAAGCCGACGGCGGGGACATCGAACTGGTCCATGTCGATGAAGCGACCGGCACGGTGTCCGTGCGTCTCCAGGCGCCTGCCGCGGCTGCCCGTCGGCAGCGATGACGCTGAGGATGGGCGTCGAGCGCCACCTGAGGGAGAAAGTTCCCGCCGTGCAGAAGGTCCAGGCTGTGGACTGACCTCCTCCGGCCGCCTGGAATTCCCAGCATCTTGATCCTCCTTTTCCCGCAGGCTACGATGGCGCCGTGATCCTGTTGTTGGACAACTACGACAGCTTTACGTACAACCTGCTCCAGCGGATCGGGGAGCTGGAGTTGGGCTTGGGCATCCAGGTCATCCGCAATGACGTCATGCCGCCGACGAAGGCCCAGGAGACCTTCAAGCCCACGCACTTGATCATCTCCCCCGGCCCCTGCACCCCCGACAAGGCCGGGCTGAGCTGCGATTACGTTCGGTACTTCCACGGCAAGATCCCCATCCTGGGCGTCTGCCTGGGGCATCAGGCCATCGGGCAGGTCTTCGGCGGCAAGGTCGTGCGGGCCGACAGGCTGATGCACGGCAAGACCAGCCAGATTTGCCATGACGGCAAGACCATCTTCCTTGGCCTGCCCAGTCCCTTCACGGCCACACGGTACCACAGCCTGATGGTCGATCCGACGGGTCTGGACGGCGACTTTGAGCAGACCGCCTGGACCGAAGACCTCCATGAGTTGATGGGCATCCGCAGCCGCTCGGCCCCGACGGAAGGCGTGCAGTTCCATCCAGAAAGCTTCCTGACGGACGTGGGTCACAAGCTGCTGAGCAATTTCCTGAAGATGTGAACCATCCTCTGGATCCGGCCTTGTAGACGGACGCGCATTCCTTTTGATTTGATATTTTGGTCGAGTCCGTTCGGCCGGTCTTTACCGTCACCCAAGGGCCTGCTAGGATGCCCGTCATGGAATCCCAGCCGACGGCGCCGCTTGCCAGCCGGCCTCGTTGCGTCATGCTGGCGGCGATCATCCTGGCGGTATTGACGGTCGTCTTGTTCTCCCCCTCGCTGTTTCGAAGCGGCCAGTTCATGCCCGCCGGCATGGACATGCTCAATTACGGTTGTTTCATGCTGGACTTCTGGTTCGACCAGATTCACCAGGGAAACCTGCCCCTGTGGAACCCCCACGTGTTCTCCGGATTGCCCTTCGTGGGAAATCCCAACATGGTGTTCTTTTACCCCCCCTACTGGCTGCGGCTTTTCATGCCGATCGGCAAAACCGTTACGGTCTTTGTCATCTTGCACGTATTCCTTGCCGGACTGTTCATGTACCTGTGGGCCGCCAGGCATCGGCTTCACCCGCTGGCGTGCCTTTTGGCCGCGGTTATTTTTTGCTTCAGCGGGGCGTATTTCGCACGCATCTACGCTGGCCATCTGACTCCGATGGCCGCCATGACCTGGTCGCCGTTGCTTTTCCTCGTGATCGACGTGTTGTCGGAAAAAGGCTTCCGCCTGGGGTGGATGTTACTCGGCGTTTTGGCCACGGCGATGATGGTGCTGGGTGGCCATCCGCAGTATGTCTTCTACGTCGCCCTGGCCGCGGCGATCTATGCCTTGTGCCGATGGGTCCGTTCTCCCCGCCGCTGGGGGGCCGTCGCGGCAATGGCGGCGATCGTCCTGCTGGGGGCGGGACTGGCGGCGATCCAGGTTCTGCCCGTCGCCGAGGCCTCCGGCGAAGGGGTGCGCGGCGAGTCGCCGAGTTTTGAATTCATCTCGTCCTTTTCGTTCCCCTGGTCGGGTTTCATCATGTTCCTGGCGCCGGGCTTTTTCGGAGGGCTGGGCGAGGCGAGGTACTGGGGCGACTGGTTCTATTGGGAAATGATGCCTTTCGTGAGCTTGGCAGGACTGGCCATGCTGGCATACGGTGCGGTCTTCGGCCTGCGCGACAAGAGGCGCCCGGTCCTGCTGCTGTGCCTGATGTGCCTTCTGACGTTGGCGCTGGCGCTGGGCAAACACACGCCCTTGCTGAAGGTCTTGTACGATTGGGTGCCGCCTTTCAACCGGTTCCGGTGCAGCAGTCGCTGGCTGTTCTGCTTCACGCTGTTCGCCGCCCTGCTCGCGGCGTTCGGACTGGACGACCTGATGCGGAAGCGGCGATTCAGCACCGTCGTCTTCGTCGCTGCGCTGGTCCTGGCCTTGGCGGCGGCGACGGCCGGCGGGTGCATCCTTGCCTCCGGCAACGCCCAAGGCCTCAGCCTGTGGCACCGCTTCATGTTGTGGTTGACCAACACGCGCGGATTCGGTTTTGAGGCGAAGACGTGGGACGATCCCCTCTGGGCGCCGCCGGATGGGCGTCTTTACCGCCGGAAGCTTGTTTGTCACCGCCGGCGTTCTGGCGATCACGGGAGCCTTGCTCTTCTGGCGCGCACGGTCCGCCCGCGGGGCCTGGGCGCTCGCCATCCTGGGAATGGCCGAGATGCTTTGTTTCGCCGTCCTGACCACCCATACGGCGGAGATAAACTTCGGACGGCAGACCAACGCCATCAAGGGTTTCCTCCAGAGATGGAAGGGGGACTTCCGCATCTACAACACCGAATTCTCCCTGACCAACAGCGCCATGACGATTGGCGCAAACGATATCTGGGGATACGATCCGGTGATCCCCCGCCGTTACGCCGAATACATGAGGTTCACTCAAAATATCCAAAGGGCCGGGGCAGAGGATGTGTTCTTTTATCCGGGCGTTATCCACCCTTCCTTCGCCATGCTTCGATTGAAGTTCATGATTGTGCATCAGGACGACGGCAGGCTGATGGTCACTGAACCGCCGGAGGTCCCCAACCCCATGCCTCACGTGCAACTGATGCGAGATTATGTCGTGCTGGCCGACCGGAAGAGCATCTTCGCGCGAATGGCCTCCCCCTGGTGGGACCCCCACGAGACCGTGATTTTAGAGAGCGCACCCTTCCCCGCCCCAGAGGGTGAGTCCGGGGCAGTCGGTGCGGCGGGGTTTGCCCACATCGTCAGCGCCTCCACGGACAGCATGGTCATTGAAGCCGACCTGCCCCAACCAGCCATCCTCCTGGTGACCGACGGTTACAGCCGCTTTTGGCGGGCCAGCGCCCTGCCCGGCAGCAATCAGCAGCGATATGCCGTCATGCCAGCCAACTACTGCCTGCGGGCCGTGCCCCTGGCGGCTGGACGGCATCTGTTCCGCCTGGACTATCGGCCCAAAGGGTTCCTGATCGGCCGGTGGGTGTCGCTGGGCGCGGGGGTGGTTTACTTGGCGTTGCTGGTCCTGTACCTGCGCCTGCGGAAGCGCCGCGTTGAACTAGTCGCCACTTGCCCAGAGGTAACGGATGCGGACTCCCAGGGTTCGCTCGTACCGTGAATGCTGCCGAAGGTTCGTGGCGTTCCTCACGCTGGGTGACGTGTTGCCGTCGGGTGTACCGGCCGGTATGATGAGCGCCGCGCTTCATCCACCAGAGGCCAGTGAGCCATGAAGACCGAGCTTCCCTCTTCCAGGAAGTCCGCCCCCCAGCAGCATCCGCGGCGCACACACGTCATCGCCGCCGCGTTGCTGGGCGTGCTGGCGTTGTCGATCTTTGCTGACGTGCTGATGGATCCCCTCCCGACGGTCGTGGGGGAGGCATGGACCGACGTGTACAGGCAGTTTGCCTACTGGAGGCAGTTTGGGTTCTCCCAGCTGGCCGAGGGGCACCTGGTGCTGTGGAACCCCCACATCTTCTGCGGCAGTCCCTTTTTTGGCGGGGCGCAGTCGGCGTTGCTGTATCCGCCCAACTGGCTGTTCATGGTCCTGCCGCTGGTGACGGCGCTGAACCTCAGCTTTGCCCTGCACCTGTGGCTGGTGGGCGTGTTCATGTATGCCTGGGCCTTTCATCGCGGGCTGGGGGCGCCGGCCTCGACGGTGGCAGGGGCGGTGCTGATGTTGTCGGGGGTGGTGTTCATGAAGATCGCGCCGGGGCACATGCCCAGCCTGATCACGATGGCCTGGGCGCCGCTGGTGTTCCTGACCGTCGATAAGCTGATCGATCGACCCTCGTTGGGCTGGGTGCTGCTGGGGGCGCTGGCGGTGGCCATGCAGGTCCTGGCCGGGCATCCGCAGCATTTCTTCTACACCGCCGTCGTGGCGGCCATCTACGGTGCGCTGAACCTCATCAAGGCTCGGCGGCGCTTCGTGTCGTTGGCGGCCTTGGGGATCGTGTACGTCGTGGGGTTGGGCCTGTCGGCCGTGCAACTGCTGACGACGCTGAGTGAGTCCTCTCAGACGGTGCGCAGCGGGGGCTTGGACCTTCGCATGGCCGGGCAGTATTCCTTCCCTCCGGAGAACTTTGTGTGCTTCCTGGCCCCGACGTTCTTCGGCGGCATGTCGCCGATGCCCTATTGGGGCCGATGGTTCCTTTGGGAAGTTCAGCCGTTCCTTGGCGTGGCGGGGTTGTTCCTGGCCGTGTATGGGGCGCTGATGGGCCCGGCGGGCAAGCGGCGCTTCTCGATCCTCATGGTCGCCATCACCCTCGTGCTGGCCCTGGGGGCATACCTGCCCGAGGTCTTCCGTTTCATGCACGAGTACTTTCCCGGGATGAACCGGTTTCGCGGCAGCTGCCGCTTCCTCTACCCGGCGACGCTCTTTTTGGCGATGCTCGTCGGGGTGGGGGTGCAGACGTTGGTCTCCAGCCGGCGGTTCTGCATGGGTTCGGCGCTGGTCGCTTTCCTGATGGCTGTTGTGCTCGTCTTAGTCGGTTGGGCCTTGAATAACTGGGCATCGGCGCAGGGGCCGGGGAACGTCTGGGCGGACATCCTGGCGGCCATGGACCGCACGGAGGAGTCCGGGCAGCCCAAGGCCGTGTTCACGGATTGGAATTTTATTTCCCAGGCCGGGACGTTCGCAGCCCGGACGGTCCTGATCGCCGCCGCGACGGCGGGCATCTTGTCGCTGATCCTCGTCTTGACGCGCCTGGTGCCGCGCGGGGTACCTGGTGCCGCTTCTGGCGCTGACGGAGCTGTTTATCTTCGGTCGGTTTATCATGAGGCCCACGTTCCAGCTGGGCGCCGGAATGCCCCAGGACCTGCGGGAGTATATGCAACCTCAGGACGACAGCCGGACGCTTAATCCCTTCCTGCCCACCTTAGCCATGGCCGTGGGAGGAGCAGACTTGTGGGGCTATGACCCCTTTGTCCTCCGACGGTACATGGAGTTCATGTTTTTCACCCAGGGCTTGGATTCCCACAATGCCTACTTCTTCCAGCACGTCAAAAGCCTTCGGCCCCACGAACTGTTTTCCATGCTGCGGTGCCGATCCATGCTTTTGCCCCAGGGGGGCCAGATCAGCATGCTGACCCTGCCCGAGCCGATGGGGCGATTGCAGCTGGTGGGACGATACCAGGTGTACCGTATCCCCCAGGACGTGCTGGAGTCCATGAGCGGACCGGACTTCAACCCCCGCCAGACCGTCATCCTCGAGGAGGAGCCGGAGATTGTCCCCGCCGGCGCCCCCGACCCCGGCTGGGCCAAGGTGACGGCTTCCTCCACCGACTCCCTGACGATCCAGGCCGAACTGTCAGCCCCAGCCATCCTGCTGATTACCGATTCCTACAGCGAGTACTGGCGGGCCAGCGCCCTGCCCGGCAGCAGCCAGCAGCGATATGCCGTCATGCCGGCCAACTACTGCCTGCGGGCCGTGCCCTTGTCGGCCGGGCGGCACCTGTTCCGTCTGGACTATCGACCCGAAGGCTTCCTGATCGGCCGGTGGGTGTCGCTGGGCGTGGGGGTGGTTTACGTGGCGTTGCTGGTCCTGCACCTGCGGTTGCGGAAACGCCGCGTTGAACCGGCCGCCGCTCGCCCGGCTGTGACGTACGTCAACCCCCGCCGTCCCCCTGTCTCCTCCTGAACGCTGCCAAGTCGTTGTCTCCGTGCCCGCCCGCTGTCGTGTTGCCATCTTAGGCCCCGGCCGGTACGATGAACGACGCGCTTCGCTGAGGAAGACGGCGTATGGTTAAGGTATCGGTGATCGTGGCAGGCGCCGGGGCCGGGAAGCGGTTCGGCGCCGAGGAGAACAAGATTTTCCAGCGCCTGGGCGACCGGCCGCTGTTTATCCGCACGCTGGAAGTCTTTGTCTGGCGCCGCGACGTCTGCCAGGTGCTGCTGGCGGTAGCGGCTTGTGACGTGGAGGCGGTGAAGCGCCACTTGAAGTCGTACCTGGGCACGCAGGAAGTCACCGTGGTCGCCGGCGGGCCCACGCGGAGCCAATCGGTTCGCAACGCCTTGGCCCACCTGAGCGACCAGGCCGAACTGGTCTGCGTGCACGATGCCGTCCGCCCGTGTGTCAGCCCGCTGTGGGTGGACGAGGTATTCGCCCAGGCTCAAAAGACCGGGGCGGCCATTTTGGCTTGGCCGGTCCATGGGACGCTCAAGCGGGTCTCGGTCGGGGGAGTTGTCGAAAAGACGCTTGCCCGCAGCGAAGTTTGGGAGGCGCAGACGCCTCAGGTCTTTCATCGCGAGCTGCTGCTGGCGGCTTATGACCGGGGGGGGAAGGCGACCGACGACGCCCGAATGGTGGAGGCGATGGGGCGGCCGGTCTCGGTCGTGCGGGGCGATCCGCGGAACATCAAGATCACCACCGCGGAGGACTTGGCGCTGGCGGTGGCCGTGATCGACTCGCTGCCCCAACCGAAGCTCGTCCAGCCCGACCGCCCTTTTAAGCAAACCCAGGGACGAGGGTGAGAAGGCGGTGGTGCGGATCCGCAACGAACCCCGTACGATATGGCAAATGGCAAAAACCCCCGGCCTTCCGCCATCGTCTGAAAGGATAAGCCCCGGAGGTCGAGTAGAGGACGTCTTCGTGACTGACCCCATGGCAAGTCCGCTTACGACTCAGCCCAAAGCCCCTGGACACTACAGAGGTTTTGCCGTCCGGGCCGCCGTCATCTTCCTGGCGGCCATGTTCGTCTACATCCCGGCCATGCAGTCCAAGTGGATCTGGGATGACAACCTCCTGATCACCCAGTACCCCGTGATGCAACACCCCAACGGTCTGAGGATCTTCTGGCTATCCTCGCTGATCACGAAGAAGACGGCGTGGATCGAGAAGAACGCTCCCTGGGTGATGCAGCGGTTCCCCTGGATCAAGGAGGACGCCGACCTGGCCGACTCGGTGCCGGACTATTACCCCATCACCTGGACCACGCTGTGGCTGGAGTGGAAGCTGTGGGGCAACTATCCCGCCGCTTTCCACGTCGCCAATTGCCTGATGCACGCGCTGGCGGCGGTGCTGGTGTGGCGGGTGCTGGCGAAGTTGTCGATTCCCGCTGCCTTCCTGGCGGGGCTGGTCTTTGCGGTGCATCCGGTCAATGTCTGCTCCGTGGCCTGGGTGAGCGAGCGGAAGAACACCCTATCCATCCTCTTTTTCCTGCTGACGTTCCTATTTTACTTCAATTTCGAGAAGACGCGGCGGTGGGGGTGGTATGTCCTGGCCTTGGGGATGTTCCTGGCGGCCCTGCTTTCCAAAGCCTCCGTGGTGATGCTGCCGGTGGTGCTGTTTCTGGCAGCCTGGTGGCGGAGGGAAGGTGGACAGGCGTCCGCGCCAGGATTCCTGGACCGCCTGGTGGGCACGTGGCGATGGGGCAGCGATGGCCAGCCTCAAATGAACCCGGCCGCAGGGAAGTGGCGTTACTTTGTGGCGGATATCGTGCGGACGATGCCCTTCTTCCTCCTGGCCGGATTGGTGTCCTGGATGATCGTTGTCTTCCAGATCAACCACGTCATCCGCGGGGAGAGCATTTATAAACCGGGCGAGGGCACGATGGGGTGGCGCCTGGCCATGGCCGGGTCGGTGCCATGGTTTTACCTCTACAAGGCCCTGATCCCCACCGAGCTTCTGATGATCTACCGGCGGTGGCCCATTGATACCCATGTGCTGGGGTGGTACCTGCCGGGCCTGGCCATAGTCGCCTCGGCCGTGGTCCTGCTGTGTCTGCACCGGCGGTCGTGGGCCAGGAACCTGATCTTTGCTTTGGGGTATTTCCTGGTGATGATGTTCCCGACCTTGGGCTTTTTTGACATGTACTTCTTCGTGCACTCGCTGGTGGCCGACCACTGGCAGTACCTGTCGATCATCGGCGTGATTGCGCTGGTGATCGGGACGGGGGGGTGGTTCTTCCAGCGGCAGAGGCGGCCGGTGCAATGGGTGGGGATCGCCTTGGGGACCGTCGTGGTGGGCGTGCTGGCCGTGCTGACCTGGAACCAGACGCTGGTGTACGACGACCAGATTTCCCTGTGGCGCTACAACCTGCCGAAAAACCCCGACGCGTGGATGGGACAATACAACCTGGGCACCGTCCTGGCGGAATCCGCCATGAGCGATCCCAATCTGTCCAAGCGACGGCCGGTGCTGGAGGAGGCCCTGGTGCACCTCCGCAAGGCCACAGAATTGCGCCCCACCGATAGCGCCGCTCAGAACAATACCGGTCTGACGCTCTTAAACCTGGACCGACCGGATGAAGCCTTGCCTTACTTTCAGCAGGCCGTTGAGCTGAGCGGGGAGCGAGGACACCTTCAGGCAGAGATGAACCTCAGCTTGGTCTATCGGACCAAGGGAAATTTGCCTGAGTCGTTGAAGTGGATTGAAAAGGCCTGCCAAGTCAGCCCCTACCCCCGACCGGATCTCTTTCTCATCTATGCCGAGACCCTGATGATGGCCGGGCGCAAGGAAGACGCCGTTGCGAAACTCACCGAGGCCTTGCGGATCGAACCCAGGTACGTGGACGCCTGGTACCGCCGGGGCTTGATCCTCAAATCCCTGGGGAGCGTGAACGAGGCCTTGTATGACTTCCAGCAGGCCGTGCGTCTCCAGCCCGACATGGCACCGGCCCAGGTGCAGATCGCCCTGATTGCCATGGAGCTAGGCCATCGCGACGAGGCGATTAACCTGTGCCTCCAGACGGTCATCAAGCAGCCGGGCTACGTGGATGCGCGGTACCGGCTGGGTCTGATGCTGATGGCGGCGGGTTACAACGCCCCAGCCGTCACGCACCTGTCGTGGGTCGTGCAGGCCGAACCGAACAACATCGAGGCCCATGGGAATTTGGCGTTAGGCCTGCTCCGCCTGGGCCAGATCGCCCCCGCCATCAACGAGTACCGCAAGGTTCTGGAGCTCAAGCCCGACTGGGTGGTAGCGATGTGCGACCTGTCTGGACTTCTTGCCCATCCCGCCAGTGGTCCCAACCGGGACCTCGTGGGGGCCCTCGAATTGGCCCAGAAAGCCTGCCAGATCACCCACTACGGCAATCCGGGGGCACTGGAGACGCTGGCGGCGGTCTATGCCGAGGCCGGTCGGTTTGATGAGGCCGTGAAGTACCAGCAACAGGCGCTGGACCTGGTGAAGGATCAGGCCGATGAAAAGACTCTCACCGTCT
>CAVXDC010000036.1:0-4424 GCA_963760365.1 uncultured Phycisphaerae bacterium | reverse complement strand
GAGCGACCGGACGCGCTGATCTGCACACTGACCTCCCCCGACGTGGCGTCCATGCGCACGAACATGGCCGCCGCAGCCGCCGCCGGTGCCGATGCCGTCGAGTGCCGGCTGGATTACCTCCAGCAGATCCCTGGCGAGCCGGCCCTGCGAGCGCTGCTGTCCGCCCCGCCGCTGGAGGTGATCGCGACCTGCCGGCCGGTGCGGCAGGGCGGGCACTTTGCCGGCAGCGAGTCGCAGCGGCTGGACATCCTCCGCCTGGCTGCGGAACTTGGCGCGACTTTTGTGGACGTGGAAGAGGACGTTCCCCCGGACGCCTGGCCGCACGGGCGCATCATTCTCAGCTTTCACGACATGGCCGGCTGCCCCGGTGACTTGGAGGCCATCGCCCGCCGCCTGGATAGTTCGCCGGCCGAGGTCAACAAGAAGATCGCCTTTACCGCCTCCGGTCCGGAGGACGCGCTGCGGGCGCTGGAGGTCCTGCGCACTTGTCGCAAGCCGACCATCGCCCTGGCCATGGGCGAGGCCGGTACTCTCAGCCGCATCCTGGCTCGCAAGTTCGCCGCCTTCGGTACGTTCGCCAGCCTTCACCCCGGTGGAGAGTCGGCCCCGGGTCAGCTCACGCTCCAGGAGATGAAGCAACTGTATCGCTGGGACAGCCAGGCGCCCGCCACGGCGGTCTATGGGGTCATTGGCTGCCCGGTGGGGCATTCGATGAGCCCGGCCATCCACAACGCCGCCTTCGCCGCCGCCGGCCTGGACGCCGTGTACGTGCCGCTGCGGGTTGAACCCGGAGAGAGCAACTTTCGCCGTTTCATGGACGCCCTGCTGGCTCGGCCGTGGCTGCATTGGGGCGGATTGTCCGTGACCATTCCGCACAAGGAGAACGCCCTGGCCTATGTCGGGTCGAGCAACTGCGAAAATTTGGCCCGAAAGATCGGCGCCATCAACACGATCACCTTCGGCCCGCAAGGCCGCCTGCGCGGAGACAATACCGATTATAGCGCGGCCTTGGACGCGCTGTGCCGGGCGATGGGCGTCCGCCGCGAGGCCTTGGCGGCTAAGTCGGTGGCCGTGCTCGGCGCCGGCGGGGTGGCCCGGGCCGTCGTTGCCGGCCTGCGGCAGTATCTGGCGGAAGTCACCATCTACAACCGCACCGTCAGCCGTGCCGAGGCGCTGGCGGCGGAGTTCTCCTGCCGCGCCGCCGGGTTGGATGCCCTGGCCGGCACGTCGGCGGAGATCCTCATCCATTGCACGTCCGTCGGCATGCACCCCAACGTAAACGATTCCCCGCTGGCGGCCATCCCGCCGAAGGTCGCGGTCGTCTTTGACACGATCTACAATCCCGCCCGCACGCGATTGCTCTCTCAAGCGGAAGCGGCCTCGTGCCTGACCGTCTCGGGCCTGGACATGTTCATCAACCAGGGTGTCGCCCAGTTTGAGCTTTGGACCGGCCGGCCCGCCCCGGTCGACGTCATGCGTCGCGTCGTGCTGGAGAATCTACCTACCCGGGACGGTTAGCATCTCGCGTGCGACAAGGGATACGCCTTACCTTGCCATAGGGTTGAGATTCTGCTTGTCCGCCACGGGCTGGAGCGTAAAATCTTCATCTTTCCCGGGATGTCGCAGGAGACTGATCATGGCCCATCACATTCGCAAGATCGTGCTGGCCTATTCCGGCGGGCTGGACACGTCGGTGATCCTGCCGTGGCTGAAGGAGAAGTACGGCTGCAAGGTCGTCGCCTTCGTCGCCGACCTGGGCCAGGGCGCGGGCGGAGCTGGACGGGCATCGAGAGAAAGGCCCTCGCCAGCGGGGCCGACAAGTGCGTCGTGGCCGACCTGCGGCGGGAGTTCGCCGAGCAATACTGCTTCAAGATGCTCGCGGCCGGGGCCGTCTACGAGCACCTGTACCTGCTGGGCACGTCCATCGCCCGGCCGCTGATCGCCAAGGCGCAGGTCGCCTGCGCCTGCGCGAGAAGGCCGACGCCGTCGCCCACGGCGCCACCGGCAAGGGCAACGACCAGGTGCGCTTCGAGCTGACCTACATGGCCCTGGCGCCGCAGCTGAAGATCATCGCGCCCGTGGAAGGACCCCAGCTTCGAGCTGACCAGCCGCGAGGCGGCCATCGAGTACGCCAAGAACCGCAGCATCCCCATCACCCAGCACGGCCAAGAAGATCTACTCGCGCGACCGCAACCTCTGGCACATCAGCCACGAGGGGGCGGACCTGGAAGACCCCGCCAACGAGCCGAGCGACGATCTGTGGGTGATGTCCGTGCCGGTCTCCAAGGCGCCCGACCAAGCCCGCAGTACGTCACGGTGGACTTCGAGGCCGGGCGTGCCCGTGGCCGTCAACGGCAAGAAGCTGCCCGGGCATGAGCTCATGGCCAAGCTGAACGCCCTCGGCGGCAAGCACGCCGTCGGCCAGGTGGACCTGGTGGAGAACCGCCTGGTGGGCATCAAGAGCCGCGGGGCCTACGAGACGCCCGGCGGGACGATCCTCTACGAGGCCCACCGAGCGCTGGAATCCATCACGCTGGACCGCGAGACGCTGCACTACAAGCAGCAGGTCGCCCTCAAGTACGCCGAGATGGTCTACTACGGCCAGTGGTTCTGCCCGCTGCGGGAGGCGCTGGACGCCTTCGTGACCTCCACGCAGCGGAACGTCACCGGCACGGTCCGGGTCAAGTGCTTCAAGGGCCGGGCCACCGCTGCGGGCGTCGACTCACCCCACAGCCTCTACTGCGGGAAGCTCGCCAGCTTCACCATGGGCAGCGAATACACTCCCTCCGACGCCATCGGGTTCATCAAGCTCTTCGGCCTTCAGATGCGAGGCAGGGGGAGGGATAACTACCGGAAGACCGTGAGGGGTGCATCGCCCAGACAATGGTTGCACGGGAAAGGTGCGTGCGATAGGGTGCTGGTGCAGGGGGAGCGAAGGATCGCGCATGGGCCAGATGGACACGGTCTGGTTGCTCTTCCTGCTCGTCATCGGCGCCTGCGTGGGCAGCTTTCTGAACGTCGTGATCTACCGGCTGCCGCGCGGGATGAGCATCGTCTTTCCGCCCAGCCATTGCCCCTCTTGCGGCTGGGCCATTCGCTGGTATGACAACATCCCGCTGGTGAGCTGGTTGGTGCTTCTAGGCCGATGCCGCCGGTGCAAGGCACGGATCTCCCCGCGTTATTTGTTGGTTGAGGCAGCGGCGGCGGGCCTGGCCGGCGGGCTGTATGCCTGGTACTACCTCTTCCACCTGCGGAAGGGGACGGGGCAATTTATCGACACCTGGCCGATGTTCCTGGCTCATGCAGCGCTGCTGTGGGGGCTGCTGGCCTGCTCGGTCGTGGACATCGAGCACTGGATCGTGCCGCTGGAGGTCTGCTGGGTGGTGTCGGCCATCGGCGTCCTGGCCGCGGCAGCCGGGCCGCACCCGCTGCTGCCGACCGTCTCACCGACCGCCGGCGCGATGAGCCTGGCGGCGGCGGTCGGCTTGGGCCTGGCGATGCTGCTGAAGCGGTACGGGCTGATCCGACCCAGCTTCCAGGACGCCGAGGACGCCGTGCAGGTCCTGCCCGCTTCCAAGGGCAATCCCAAGGCCAAGATCGTGGCCGTGGCGGTCAGCCAGGCCCATGGTGTGAATCCCCGCAAGGAAATCCTGCTGGAGGTGCTCTACCTTGTCCCGGCCTTGGTCCTGGCGGCAGGGGCCTACGGGGTGATGACCCGCTGGCCCGCCGCAAGACAGGCCTGGATCGAGGTGTCGCATCCCTCTAGCGGGACTGTGGGTGTTCATGTCAACGGCCTGCTGTCGGCCCTCAGTGGGTTCCTGATTGGCGGGCTGTGGGTGTGGGGCGCCGGATTCTTGGCACGCTGGCCTTCGGCAAGGAGGCCATGGGCATGGGGGACGTGGACATCCTGGCGTCGGTGGGGGCCGTCACCGGCTGGATCGTGCCATCGATGACCTTTTTCCTGGCTCCGTTCTTCGGGCTCCTGTGGGCGCTGGTGTTGGTGTTCCGGCGCCGCCAGCGCGAGTTGCCCTACGGGCCTTGGCTGGCCGCAGCCACGCTGGCGGTCATGCTGTTCTACGATACCTGGACGGAGTTCCTCAAACCCTATGCCCGGACGCTTTCGCTGCTTTTTGATTAGAAAGATTAGAAAGATTAGAAAGGGCAAGAAGCGATGAGACTGGCGGCCCTGAAGTGGTACGTCCAGGTCGTCTTCAGCGGCCTGGTCCTGCTGGCCGGCCTGGTGCTGCTGGTGCTTCAGTGGGGCAACCAAGCCAAATTCTCCCTCTACGGATCCAACCGAGAGGCCAACACGTTGTTGCTGATGCTGGGTTCTGCCGTCGGGGGCGTGGTGGCCTGGTGGATGATGAAGGTTCTTTGGCGCGGCGCCATCGGCATCCATAAGCTGCGCCATCCGAAGGACACCT
>CAVXDC010000035.1:0-47840 GCA_963760365.1 uncultured Phycisphaerae bacterium | reverse complement strand
CACCTCGCCGATCTTGCCCAGTTTCGGCACGTTTCTACGAAGCAGCACCTTCATGCTCGTTTCTCCGTTTGGATGATTGGCCCGGGGGCGGCTTTAGCCGACGTACGGCATCAGCGCCAGGAACCTGGCTCGCTTGATGGCCCGCTTGCAGGACCGCTGGTGCCCGGCGCAGTTGCCGCTCCGCTTGCGGGAATACAGTTTGCCCTGCTGGGTTGTCAGCTTGCTGAGGACGGCCACGTCCTTGTAGTCCACCTCCTTGACCTTGGCCCGGCAGAAGCGGCACTTGGCCTGTTCGCGGATGCGGGCCTTCTTCTTACGCTTGGAGGCGGCGGCCCTGGGGGCCATGAACTTCCTTCTGGCCATAACGCTGTTTTCCTTTGTTGGGATGCGGTCCTTTAAATAAACCCTTTAAACTTTGTAAACTTTTTTATCCTTTTTATCCTTTTTATCCTTTTAAACTCTTTTACCTTTTTACCTTTTCAACCTTGTTTCCTGTGATCCCGCCAACACCGGTTGGCCACGGGGCGGGGCAGGCCTAGAACGGGATGTCGCTTCCGCCTTCCTCGACGGGAGGCGCAGGCTCGGCGCCTCGCCCTCCTCACCGGCCTGGGGTGCCGGCAGCTGAGGCGCAGGCGCGGTGCCGGGCCGGCCCGAAGGGGCGCCCAGGAACTGGAACCGCTCGATCACCACGCGGTGCTTGCTCCGCTTGGTGCCGTCCTTGCCCTCCCAGGTGTCGTACTGGAGCCGGCCCTCGATGAGCACGCTCTTGCCCTTGGCCAGGTGCTGGTTGATGGTTTCGGCCTGCCTGCCGTAGGCACGGCAATCGACGAAGCACGTCTCCTCGCGCTGCTGGCCGTCCGGGCCGCGCCAGCGACGATTGACCGCCAGACCGAATTCCACCACGGCCATCTGAGACGGCAGGTAGCTCATCTGCGGATCCCGTGTCAGGTTGCCCACCAAAATGACCTTGTTGTAGCTCGCCATGTCCTAGTCCTTTTTTCGTGGTTACGGTTGCGGTTCACATTGCGGGTTGCAGCGATCTTGCCTGATCTGCCGGCAGGGCCTTCAGGCCTGCTCGTCGTCTTCGGGGGCATCCGCTTCCGGGGGGACTTCGCGGGGGGTTCGGGAGCACTTTCCTGACGTACTCCTGTCGGCGCGGGCGGAACCGCCCCCCGCCGTAGCGCCGCTCGCCCTCGGCGGCGCGGACCTCCGACTCCGGCGCCGAAGGCGGCTTGACGGTGGAGGTCTTCTCGCGGTCGATTTCCTCCTGCGTCAGCCGGTCGCGCCGCAAAATCAGCACGCGAAGGAGCCGCTCATCGAGCTGGCAGTCGTGCTCGATCTCGGCCACGCGGGCAGGATCGACCCTGAAAAAACTCAGGGCGTACATCCCCCGCTTGTGGCCGCGAATATCGTACACCAGCTTCCGCTCGTCCCACGGCTTGAGCATCAGTACCTCGGCCTGGTAGCGGCCTAGGACGTTGCGGACCGGCTCGCTGGCCGCCTCAAAGTTCACCCCGACGGTGCTCAACAGGAACATGCCTTCGTACGTCTTGGTTTTTTCGCTCATGCTCGACTTCCAGGGGAAGGTTGGCCAACCGATCCCCGCCTGTCTTCCTGATACAGCGGGGTCGGGGGCTTGACCTTCCGGTTGTATTTTTCCATCACGCCGGGTAGGCCCGCGGCGATCCACTCTTCCACGGCCTGGGCGGCCTGCTGCACCGCCTGGGCTACGATTTTTCGCTCCTTTGGCTCAAAGACCGTCAGCACGTAGTCGGCACCGTCCATCTCCGGCGGGGCGGCGCCGATGCCGATCCTCAGCCGCGGCACCTGCTCGCCGCCCAGGGCCGCCAGCACGTCGGCCAGGCCCTTGTGCCCGCCGCTGCTGCCGCCGGGGCGGAACCGCAACTGCCCCACCGGCAGGGCCATGTCGTCCAGGACCACCAGCAGGTCCCGGGGGTCGGCCTTGTAGCACCGCATCAGGCCGGCCACGGCCGAGCCGCTGCGGTTCATGAACGTCTGCGGCTGAAACAGCCTCACGCGTCGCGAGACGCCGGCGATCGTCGGCCTGGCGTCGTACAGCCGCCCGTCGAACGCCTTGCGCCCGCGGCCAGCGCCCGGCGCTCGACCAGCGCCTGGACCACCGTAAACCCGACGTTGTGCCGGGTCCGCTGGTACCGCCGCCCGGGATTGCCCAGGCCAACCACGAACCTCGTCCCTGCGATGGGGCTATCCACTTTCGGCACGGGGCCTCCCAGACCGGGGGGCGATCACTCCGCGGCGGTCGGTTCACCTTCTTCCGGCTCTTCCTTCTTCTCACCGATGACTTCCGGCTCGACCGGGGCCACCGCCTCGACCGGGGCCGCGGCGACCACCTCTTCCTTGACCACGCTGACGGTCGCGACGATGGTCTCCCCGTCGCTGACCAGCTCGCGCCTGAGGCAGCGGCAGGTCCTTCATGGCCAGCACGTCGCCGATATTCATTTCCGCCACCGAGAAGCGAAGGTCCTCGGGGATCGACCGCACGGTGCATTCGATGGTCGCCTGGGCGGTGACCTGGTGCAGCACGCCTCCCTCGGCCGCCCCGACCGGCGTACCGCGCAGGACGATCGGCACCGTGACCTCCACGCGCTCGTCCAGGTCCACTCGCGTCAGGTCCACGTGAAGGATCTCCTGGCCCATCGGGTCGTACTGCACCTCTTTGACCAGCACGTTCTGGACCTTTCCCTCCACGTCCAGCTCCAGCAGCCTTTCCCCGTGCGACAAGGCCACGCCCACGTCGTGCCGGCTGAGGGTAATTGACAGCGGCGTCAGGCCGTGGCCGTACACGATGCCCGGGATCAGGCCCTGCTTCCGCAGGGGCTGGAGCTTGCGGGTGCCGAACGCCTCTCGTTTACTCGCCTTCAAGACTACCATGGAATCGTCCTTCCGGGTCGCCCGTTACTTGCGGCCGCCGTTGGGCTGAAACAGGCTGCTCACCGATTCGTCGTTGTGGATGCGATGAATGGCCTCGCCGACCAGCTCGGCCACCGAAAGCACGCGGAGCTTGCCCACCGCGTCGATCTTCTCCTGGCTGACCGGGACGGTGTCGGTGACCACCAGCTCGTCGATGGGCGCTTCGCGGAGACGTTCGACGGCCGGGCCGCATAGGAGGGCGTGCGTGGCGCCCACGTATACGGCCACGGCGCCGTTGTCCTTGCACAGCTTAGCCGCCCCGCTGACCGTGCCGCCCGTGGTGATCATGTCGTCCATCATCAGCACGGTCTTGCCCCGCACGTCGCCGATGATCCGTCCTTGTTCCACGTCCCGGTCGCTGATGCGGCGCTTGTCGATCACCGCCAGCTCCCCGCCCAGCCGATCGACGTAGGGCCGGGCGCGCCGGGCGCTGCCTACGTCCGGGCTGACCAGGACTAGGTTGGTCAGCTTGCGGGCGGACCAGTACCGGCTGAACACCGGCTCGGCGTAGAGGTTGTCCACCGGAATGTCGAAGAACCCCTGGACCTGTGCGGCGTGCAGGTCCACCGTCAGCACGCGATTCGCGCCGGCGACGGTGATCATGTTGGCGACCAGTTTGGCCGTGATGGGCACGCGGCCTTCGTCTTTGCGGTCCTGGCGGGCATACCCGAAGTACGGCATCACGGCGGTGATCCGCTCGGCCGAGGCACGGCGGGCGCAGTCGATGAAGATCAGCAGCTCCAGGATCGACTCGTTCACCGGTTCGCAGGTGGGTTGGATGATGAACACGTCACGCCCGCGAACGTCCTCCTCCAGCTTGATCAGCAGCTCCCCGTCGGGGAACGGAGAGATCTTGACCGAGCCCAGGGCGACTCCCAGGTAGTCGCTGATCTTGCGTGCGAGCACCACATTGGATCGACCGGTGAACAGCTTGAGCTGGGCTAGCATCGCACTCCCCTTCCCTGCCGGCGGGCCAGGATGGCCTCCACCTGGCTCAGTTGATCAACGGTGTTGATGCTGAGGACCTCTTCGGCCGGCACGGCCGCCACGGCCTGCACCTTCCGGCCGTCGGCACGCAGCAGCGCCGGGACATCGGTGAGGTAATATTCGCCCTTGGCGTTGTCCCGGGTCAACCGCCCCAGCGCACCCGTCAGCGCGGCGGCGTCAAAACAGTAGATCGAGACGTTCACTTCCTTGATCTGCCTTTGGGTCGGGTCGGCGTCCAGGTACTCCACGATGCCCACCAGCTCGCCTTGCTCATCCCGGACGATCCGGCCATAGCGGTCGGGATCGTTCAGGATGCTCGTGGCCAGCGTGCAGGCGGCGCCGCTGCGGACGTGCGCCTCCAGCAGCGCCCGGAGCGTGCCGGAGCGAACGAGCGGCCCGTCTCCGGCCAGGACCAGCACCGCGCCCGACAACCGCTCCAGCTCCCGCCGGCAGACTATCAGGGCGTGGCCGGTACCGAGCTGCGGGACCTGCTCCACCCATGTCAGCGAGCGGTCGGTTTCCTGAAAGGCATGGCGGACCGCCTCCGCCTGGTGGCCGACGACGACGATCAGTTCCTCGCACCCGGCCTCGGCGCAGGCGTCTAGCACGTAGGCCAGCATCGGACGACCGCAGACCTTGTGAAGGACCTTCGGGAGGTCCGAGTTCATCCGCGTGCCCTTGCCCGCGGCCAGGATGATCGCTGCGATACTCATCGCCTCTGGACGATCCGACGTTGGCCGGTTTGGCCGAGGCGTCGCCCCCGGTGGGCTTGCCTCTGGATGCCCGGCGACTGTCGGCCGAAAACCGGGCGACCGGCCAGAGATTTTTTATTCCTACCCGGCCAGGACTCGAACCTGGAATAGAAGGACCAAAACCTTCTGTGTTACCAATTACACCACCGGGTAGTGGTCCCGGGCCGGAGAGCGTCAAAGGCGTCTGGATGCCACCAGCCCGGTCTAAGTGCTGCGGCGGGGGTTCCGTCCGGAAGCCTGAACGAGCGGCCGCAACCTCGCTCGCCCACTCCCGACCGACCCACCGGCCGGGACGCTCCGTGCGGACGGAAGACGCCTTTTTCTCAAAAAGCACAAAGCCTCAGAAGTCTACTGTTGGGTCCAAGGACAGTCAAGGACCAGTTCGATGGACGGTCAGCCCGATTGACATGTTTTCGATGTAATCGTTAGAATGCAAATTTGATAGGGGTCGGTAGGAGAGACTGTGTTTTTAGTTTGTGTTCTAAGTCTTGATCGTCTTTGACAGAAAGAGCCAAGGAAGGTATGGCCAAGATCCTCCTGATCGAACCGGGCACCGAGACGCGCCAAGGCGTGATGCGGATCCTGGCGTCGCTGGGCTCCAACAAGATCAACTGGAAGTTCCCACCCCTGGACCTGTTGGGCATCGGGGGCATCCTGCGCAAGGCCGGCATCAAGGATTTCGAGATCATCGACGCGCTGAACCAGGAGATGACCCACGAGGAAACGGGGCGAATCATCGCCCGACATCAACCGGACCTGGTGGCCTTCACGTTCACGATCTACACGATCCGCAACGACATGAAGACGGCCACCGTCAGCAAGCAGGCCGCCCCGAACGCCAAGACGCTGGCGGTGAACTTCGCGGCCGAATCGTACCCCGGGGACATCATGGCCGAATTCCCCGACCTGGATTTTTTGGCGTACCACGAGCCGGAGATCCCAATCCTGGAACTGGTCCAGGCCGGATACCGGCCGCAACAGGTCAGCGGGCTCCGCTACCGCGCCGACGGCGCGGTCCGCACGACGCCCGAGCGGCCGCTGGTGAACCTGGACGACATCGGCATCCTGACGCACGACAAGGTGCCGATCTCCATCTACCGCTCGCCCTACCAGAAGCGCTCCCCGATGTCGGCCACGAGTTTCACCCGCGGCTGCATCAACATGTGCACGCACTGCATCGGCTCGCGCTATTTGTGCCTGGTCAAGGGCGCGCTGCCCACCGGCGGGCACCTGCGCCTGCGCTCGCACGACAACATCATGGAGGAGTTCGACCTGCTGGAGTCACTGGGCGTCAAGGAGCTGCGGTTCTTCGACGGGGAGCTTACTGGCGACATGGACTGGGCCGAGGCGCTCTTCGAGCGGATGATCCAGCGGAAGGTGGACATCACCTTTTCCTGCAACGTCCGGGCCGACACCGTGCGGGAAAGCCTGCTCGCGAAGATGAAACAGGCCGGGTGCCATTTGATCTCGATCGGCGTGGACAGCTCCAGCCAGAAGGTGCTGGACAGCATGAAGAAAAACGTGACCGTCGAACAGATCCGCCAGGCCGTCCAGCTCATCCGCAAACTGGGACTGCGGATGACGACGTTCACGACGTTCGGCCACGCCGCCGAAACCCGCGACACGATGCGAAACACTATCGAATTCCTCAAGGAGCTCAACCCGGACCTGGCGTCGTTCTCCATCGCTGTCCCCGTCAAGGGCACGGAGTTCTACGAGTTCCTGGAACGGAACGACTACCTGCACCCCGACGCCCCGCTGGAGGCCTACGATCCGAACCTTCCGCCGGTGTATTCGTACCCCTGGCTGCCCTCCGACGAGATGTACGCCCTGGCGATGCGGGGCTACCGGTCGTTCTACCTCCGGCCGAGCTACATGGTCCGCCGACTGCTCCACTCCCCCCGCCGATGGAACGAGATCAGGTACCTGGGCTTCTTCCTCCAGCGCTACCTGCTGGAACCGCTGAAGGTCCGCAAGAAGATGATCCCGATGCCTGCGGCGGGCCGGTCCTAGCGTGGGGCGAAAGGACTGCGCGTTGAACATCCTGTTGATTATGTCTCCTCCGCTGTCGCGGCTGTCCGTCGGCAGCATGGACCAGTTTCGCAAGATCGACTTGGGTCGGTACCCGCCGCTGGGACTGATGTACGTCGCGGCGGGCATTCGCCAGCACTCCTCGCATCGGCCGCACATCTGGGACCTGTGCCTGGAAGACACGCTGTCGGAGGACGGCATCCGCCAGGGCATCCGCAGCCGGCAGCCCGACGTGGTGGGCATCTATGCCACCAGCTTCACGCTGTGGGAGGCGAAGCTCGTCGCCCGCATAGCCAAAAGCGTGCGGAAAGACCTGCCGGTCCTCGTGGGCGGGCCGCACGTCTCACTGTACCCGCGGGAGACGCTGGCCTTCGACTGCGTGGACTACCTCGTCCGCGGCGAGGCGGATTTCATCACGCCCGCCCTGCTGGACTGCATCGAAAAGGGCTCGCAGCCGGACACCATCCCGGGCGTGGGGTACGTCCGCAATGGCCAATTCATGCTGAACCCCGAAGGCCCGCGGCTGGACCTGGAAACGCTCCCGCTGCCGGCCCGCGACCTGACGCCGTACCGGAAATACTACTCCGTGCTGGGCAGCGAGAAGATCGCCACGACGATCATGTCCAGCCGCGGGTGCGCGTTCCACTGTTCGTTCTGCTACCAACCTTACGGGCGCGAGGTCCGCTGGCGGTCGCCCCAGAACCTCTGCCGGGAGTTGCAGGAGTGTCTGACGCTGGGCATTCGGGAGTTCTTCTTTTTCGACGAGAACTTCACGCTCAACGCCCGCTGGGCCCAGCAGGTGTGCGACGAGATCCTCGCCCGGAACATGAACATCTCCTTTGCCGTCCGCAGCCGCGTGGACACCGTCACCCCACAGCTTCTGGCCAAGATGCGCCAGGCCGGGTGCGACCGGATCCAGTTCGGCGTCGAGAGCGGCACGCCGGAAGTCCTGCGGGCGATGAACAAGCGAATCACACCGGAGCAAGCCCTGGCCGCATTCCAGGCGGCGCGAAAAGCCGACATGATCACCTACGCCGACTTCATGATCGGCTACCCGGGCGAGACGCTCGAACAGATGGAGCAGACCATCTCCTTCGCCAGGCGGCTGAACCCCGACTTCGTGCAGTACGGCGTGACAAAGTTCCTGCCGGGCATCCCCATCTACACCGAGGCGCTTCGGAGCGGTCAGATGAAGGAAGATTTCTGGAAGCAGTACGCCGAAAACCCCAGCCCGGACTTGCACTACCCCATCGCCTCCGACCGGTTCGACCTGAAGACGCTGGAGAAGCTCCAGCGCCGGGCTTACCTGGAGTTCTACTTCCGTCCCGCCTATCTGCTGCGCCGGTTGGCAAGCGTGCGCAGTCTGCGGGGACTGGTCCGCCAAGGCCGGGCGGCGGCGGGATTGCTGGCGGGCCGGTGCAACGCCTAGCCTAGAAAGGGACGCCCTCCCTGTCGATCTCCAAGGAATGTCGGGTGGCGCTGGCCGTGGGGCTGATCGGGGCGACCGCCGCCGTCCTGGTGGGGGCGCGCTCCGACGTCAGTCTGGGCGACGAGGTGTACCACTTCTACATGGCCAAGCGCTGGGTGGAAGGCGGGCACCGCCCGGTGGACGAGCCCCAGATCCACGCCAACCCGTTGTCCAAGCGCAAGTACATGGCCATGCCCCTGTGGCACGCGGGGCTGGCGGCCGTCTGGTCGGTGACGGGCATTCGCCAGGACGCGGCCCAGGTCTACCAGGGTGTCTGGTACGTGGTCCTGGTGCTGGCGACGTACGACGTGGGCCGCCGCTTCTATCGGCGGCGCGTGGGGTTGATAGCCGCCGTGCTGGCGGCCACGATGCCGTTCACCGCTGCCTACACCAACATGATCTACGTGGACGTCGCCGTGGCCGCCATGTCGACGCTCGTGATGTCGTGCCTGGTCCGGCGGCATTTCCTGTGGGCGGGGGTCGTGCTGAGCTTGGCATTCCTGACCAAGCAGAACGCCTATTTCCTGGTCCCCGGCGTGGCCGTCGCCGTGATGCTCCTGGCCCGCGGCACGTTCCTCCGCCGGCTGGCCTGGACGATGGGCTGCCTGGCGGTGGCGGCGATGCTGCACACCCCGGAGATGGCCTGGCGGGCCAGCCAGCTAGGCAGCCTTACGTTCCATCCGCCCGGTCCGCCCCCCTCACTCACTTACGAAGGAACAACCGAAGCGGGCCCCCAAGTCGCTCCCGCCAAGGCGGTTTCCTACCACTTCGAGCACCCGTCAGACATCCTTCGCGATCCGACGATGCTGGTGAGATACCTGGGTGTCCCGGTGTTGGCGGGCCTCGCGATGGGTCTGGTCGGCGGAGCGGCCTGTTGGCGGCGACGCCGCCACCAGCCGATAAGGGCGCGGTGGCGCCCGACTCGCGGTTGGGTCTTGGGGATTCCAGTCCTGCTGTACCTGCCCCTGTTCCTGTACTTCTTCCGCTACGACTGGGGGGTGCGATACCTTGCCCCGATCCTGCCGCTGCTGTGCGTGATCGCGGCCCGAGCCTTCTGGGCCGTCCGGCCGGCCTGGGCCCGCACGATGGTGGTTCTGGGCGTCTTGGCGGTGGGGGTAGGACAACTCATTGCCACAGAAGCCTATTTGTATGAGCATCGAAAGCTCAAACCGGACATGCTCGAGGCCTACCGCTGGATCGGCCAGAACACCGAGCCGGAGGAGGGAATCCTCTGCCAGAACGCCGTGCTGGCACCGATGACCGGCCGGCGGGCGATCTGGCATACCGAGGCGTCCTTGCCGGAGATCGGGTACCTGCTTTGGCAGGCCCGCGAGGAGGAAGCCTGCCGCATCCTGCATCGGTACAAGGTAGACTACATCTTCGTCGAACTGCCGAGGGTCTATGACGATAGCATCGAGCAAAAGCTGCCGGACTGGCCCCGGTCGTTCGTGGCTAAGCTCCAGATTTGGCCCTCCATGCAGCCGGTCTTCCGCAACTCCGCCGCCGCCGTCTGGCGCGTGGGGCAGACTAGGCCGGCCACCTCGTCTTCCTCCACACCGACCAGGCCGCAAGGGTGGGGTTCCTCGGCCCCTGGACCGAGCCGCCCCGGTGTGTCTCAACCTTCCGAAGATAAGGAAGATCGGGCAAATGGTTCAGGAAGCCCTTGACGGGGGTTCAGCGACAGAGTTACAGTGGGGCCGATATTTGTGAGCCGGGGGCCGGCACTGCTGCAAAGGAATAAAGGAATATTACCGAGCAGGAGGTCGGCCTATGGGGCGCGCTACAGCAAGTCAAGCCTCGAGTCTTGGTGATCGTACCGGCCTACAACGAGGCCGAGAGCATCGATAACGTCCTGGACAGTCTGGCGGCGCATGTCCCCTGGGCCGATGTCGTGGTGATCGACGACGCCTCCTGCGACGCCACGGCCGCGTTGGCCAGCGCCCGGGGGTGTCCTGTGGTGCGGCTGCCGTGCAACCTGGGGATCGGCGGGGCGATGCAGACGGGATACCTCTACGCCTGGGAGCACGGGTACGATGTGGCGGTGCAGTTCGACGGCGATGGCCAGCACCGCGCGGGCCTGATCGAGGCGTTGGTGGAGGAGGTCGTCGCCGGCCGTGCCGATATCGCCGTGGGCAGCCGCCTGCTGGAGGGGGTGCGCTTCCGGTTCGATTCCCTGCGGTTCCTAGGCAGCCGGCTGCTGTCGGGGTTGGTTTCGGCGATCGCTCGACAGCGGATCACCGATCCCACCAGCGGCTTCCGGGCGGCGTCGCGTTCGGTCATCGGCTTCTTCCGTTACCACTACCCGCAAACCTACCTGGGCGACACGGCCGAGGCGCTGGTCTGGGCGGCCCGGCAGAAGTTCCGCATCGCCGAAGTCCCCGTCCGCATGCGTCAGCGGAAGGGCGGGCATTCGGCCATCAATTCGGTCAAGGGCATCTGGCGCACCGGATGCATCCTGCTGGCGGTCCTGGTGGATTGCCTGGAGCCGCGGTTCCCCGACGGACCGGAGGTCGCGGCATGACGGCCCAAGTCCCGGAGCTCAGTCTTGTCCATCGCCTTGTCCCGATCGCGGCCGCCCTGCTGGTCCTGGGATTCACGCTGGAACTCATCCGCCGTCGGAAGCTCCGGGAAGAGTACGCCATGCTGTGGATCTTCTCGTCCCTGATCTTTCTGGTGTTCGCCATCTGGCCGGAGCTGCTGTTTTGGATCCGGGGCTATCTGGGCGTCTATTACCTGACGGCCGTGCTCATTCTGACCTTCACGTTTTTGTGCCTGACCATCATCGGCCTGTCGGCCGCCCTGAGCCGCCGGGCCGACGAGACGTGTCGCTTGGCCCAGCGGATGGCGCTGCTGGAGAAGCGCCTGGCGGAACTGGACCCTGCGCCTACGCCTTCCCCATCCGCGTCGAATCCGACCTCACCGATCCCCGGCGCCGCCTGCGCCAACGACCAGACGGCGGCAAAATAACCGCCGGAATCGTCTAAAATATCCGAACATGGACTCCGCTCCCCCCATCACCCGACGGATCGACTTGAACGTCGGATACTCCTGCAACATGCAGTGCCACTTCTGCTATTACCAAAACGACGTTCGCGCGCCGTCGGGACCGCGACCTGACCACCGACCAATGCAATCGCCTGATGGACGACCACCGCCGCTGCGGCATGGACGTCCTGGAGCTGACCGGCGGAGAACCCACGATCCGCAAGGACCTGCTGGAGCTGATCGACTACGCCCGCCGCACCGCGCACTTCCGCGCCGTCTCGATCATCACCAACGGCGTCCGCCTGGCCGACGCCGCCTTCGCCCGGGAGGTGGTGCAGGCCGGGGTGAGTGATTTTCTGTTCTCGCTCCAAGGCTCCACCGGGGCCATGCACGACGGGGTGACGGGCCTGCCCGGCAGCTTCCACCGGCTGCTGAAGGCCATCGAGAACCTCCTGCAAGCCGGCGTGAGGGTGCGATGCAACTCGGTCATCACCGGCGAGAACCTCTCCGACGTGCGCGACCGGGCGGCGCTGTTGGTCCACCTGGGCGTGCCGGTCGTCAACTTCATCCTGTTCAATCCCATCGAGCAGGCCGACAAGGCCGACGAAAAGAATTTCCTGCGCTACACCGAGGCCGCCCGGCCGCTGAGGGATGTCCTCCAGACCCACGGGCCGTCGCTTCAAAAGCTGACGATCCGATACATGCCGTTCTGCGTGATGCCCGACGGCCTAAGGCATCTCCAGAACGTCCACCAGGTGCACTACGACCACGACGAGTGGAACTACTACCAGCGTGCCAAGGTCCGGGAACCGCGATGGAAGTGGCTGGCGGGCCTGGCCTATGGCATGGCGGTGCTGCCGGGAAAGGCCGTGTGGCGGCGACGCGGGGTCGAGCAGTACCGGCACGCCGCCATCCTGGAGGCCGACAGCCGCCTGAAGAAACTCCGCCCGCCCGCCTGCCGACGATGCCGGTTCGGCTTCATCTGCGGCGGGGTGTGGCGGGGGTACGCGCGGCACTTCGGGGACGGGGAACTGACCCGCCAGGAGGGAAACCTGCTGCTGGACCCCTGGCACTTCATGCCGGAGGCGCACCGGGCCACGCCGCCGTGGTTACAGCCGTCACCGCAACCGTCCTTGCAGGAAAGCCCCGCGTCGTAACTTGTTTCCGACGCGCGTGGGCCGAAGCGGCAGGAATCTACAGGACCGGTGCGGGGCGGCGCAGCAGCGACGGCAGGCCTTGCAGAAATCCCCAGGTGCGCCAGAAGGCCCGCAGGAACATCACGCCGGCGTGGGCCGCCACCGTCAGCTTGCCGCTGCACAGGACCATCCGCACCGTCAGGGGCACCTGGAGGGCCGCCAAAATCGCAAGCAGCCCCGCACCGAGCATCCACGCCCGCGGCAGCCAGCAGAACGGCAGCCACGCCGCCACCGCGCAGACCAGCGCCGGTTCCAGCACGTCTTTGGGCGTCGTGTAATCGTCGCCCGACATCCTGCCGGCGTGGCGCCGGTAGAGTTTGGCGCGGAAGTACCCGTGCCGCTGCTGCTCGCGGAGATACTTGCCCAGTTTTTCAGTGTGATGGTGTCCGACGGTGGCCGCCGGAATCCATCGCAGCCGGTACCCACCGGCCAGGATGCGGTAGCTCAGATCGTTGTCTTCGCCGCTGGCCTTGGGATAGGTCTGGTCGAACCCGCCGACTTGCTCCAGAACCTCGCGGCGGACACCGAGATTGTAGGAACCCAGGGCGCGGACGAAAGGGCCGAAGCGGCTGTGCCGGGCCACGATCTCCCAGTGGATGCCCTCGGCGATCCACCCGCGGTTGGCCAGGGTGTAACCGCCGCCGACCGCCCCGACGGTGGGCTGCTGGAGCGCCTCGACCAGTTGCATGGCCCAGCGGCTGTCGGGCACGCAATCGGAGTCGGTGAACAGGACGTACCGCCCACGGGCATGGCGGAACCCCCGGTTGCGGGCCGAGGCGGGGCCGGCGTTGGGCTGGTGGAGGTACCGCACGGGAAATTGCCGGACGACCTGGGCCGTCGCGTCGGTGGAACCATCGTCCACGACGATCACCTCGACGGGCTGGGCAAAGCCCTGCTGGCTCAACGCCGCCGCCAGCGTCTTGGCGATGGTGGCGGAAGCATTGTAGGCGGGGATCACAATCGAGACCGGCACGGGCGGATTATCCATCGCCGCCTCCACGCCAAGCCGCATCTGCCCTGTCGGACCTTGCATCGTGCATGGCCCCACCAGCGACCTTGACGGCTCTGCGCGAATCATAGGATGCCCTCTCCAGCGTTGTCAAGGAACCTCGCGCATGACTGCCGGCGAAGAAACTGCCTTCAAGGCCGTCCCTCCTGCGCCGGCAAAGGACTACGAGCGCCTGGCGGCCCGGGGTCAATGGCTCGCGCCTTTCCCCGTCAGCCGGCGGCTCAAGATTCTGGCCGCCGTGGTCATCGCCGTGCTTTACTTGGGCGCCGTCAACGGGCAGTGGTGGCCGACACCGGATAGCGCTCTGTACCTGGGTCAAGGCTGGACGCTGGCCGAGACCGGCCACTTGGAGTTCAACGGCGAGGTCTCGGTGGAGGGTTCACCGGGCTTTCCAGTACTCCTGGCGGTGCTGCGGGGGCTATTCGGCAGGACCTTTTGGGCGCCGAACCTTTTTGTCGTCCTTTGCGGCCTGGGGACGCTGTGGTTGATCTATCGCTGCACCGCGATCCTCAGCGACGAGCGGCTGGGGCTGATGGTCACGATCGCGACGGCGTTGTCGTTTGTGTTCTTCTACAACGTCCACCGGGTGCTGACCGACACGCCGTTTGCCCTGTGCTTCTGGGGGGTGCTGTACGCCGTCTTGCGATTTCAACAGGGGCGCTGGCCTTGGGGGGTGGCCGTCGGGGGGCTCTCGCTTCTGGCCATCGCCATCCGCGTGCCCGGAGCGCTCGAGCTGGCCTGCCTGGCCGTGGGCGTAACGCTGGACCGCTCCCGCCACACCCGCAAGGGCCGGCGGCTGGCGGCGGCAGCGACGATCCTCGGCACGCAAGTCCTGGCAGCCGCGGCCATGATGGTCCTCGCCACCCGCATCAGCAGCCAGACACCCCCGTACCTGGACATCACCCTGAGAGTTTGGAAGGGTTTGGCGAAGCTGCCTCTTCGGCTCTGGCCGGGGATGGTGAAGTTCCTGGAAACGATCTCCGAACTGGTGGACAGCCAGCAGGTGCACTTTCCGATCGGCGTGCTGTGCGTGATGCTGCTGGTGATTGGGAGCGTGTTCGCCTGGCGTGCCGGCCGGCGGATCGTTCTGACCACGATCTGGGCGTACCTGGCGGTTCTGGTGTTTTCCGTCGGGGCGCCGGCGATCAAGACCCGGTATTTCGTCCCGATCCAGGGGCTGTATTTTCTGGTCTTGTTCGAAGGACTGCTGGTGCTGGTGCGTTGGATCGAGCACCGCCGCGGTCTGGACCGCCCGAAGGTATCCTGCTACACCGTTCACATCCTGACGGCCCTGATCATTCTCTCCAACGGCCCCAAGCTGTTGCACCTGGCCGTGTATTACAACTACCTCAGCTACACGCCGCATTTCTACGAGAAGATAGACCACGGAGATTTCCAGGAATTCCCCCGCTTGGCCCAACTGATCCTCACCGAGACGCGGCAGGAGAGCCGGTGGGAGCGACTACAGACGTTCGCTATTTCCACTTCCTCACCGGGCGCAAGATAGAGCTTATGGTCAGAGGGCCGGCCAAGATTGGTGTGACTCAGGCGGACCAGTTCATCCGCAGCCGACCCGACGTGCGCCTCTTCCTGGTGCGGCAAGAGGGACGGCCTGAGTACCTCAACGAGCTGAACCACCTCCTGGAGGACTTGACCAAGCAAGGCGCGCTGGAGCGCATCTACGTGGGGCGAGACTTTCACGCCTACCGTCGGCCGGCGGTCAAAGCCACCCGTGCCGCCGCGTCCGTCCCAGCCAGCGTTCCGATCGGCAGCGCAGAAGCCCGCCGACCTTGAACCCCACCTGACGCTCTCCCACCCCGCTACGGCTCGACGACCTTCAGCTTCAACCGGTTGGCGGTGATTTCCTGGATCACGAGCTTGACGGTCTTGAGCTCCGTCAATCGGTCGGCGAGCATCTCGTGGGTGTATTCGCACTCGACGTCGATGTTGGCCAGACCCTCGGTGATTTCCCGCAGCCGCAGCGCCTGGACGCCGCGGATCTTGGAGGCCTCTTCCTTGAAAATCTTCCACGTGTCGTACGTCATGCCCGTGATGCTCAACTGCACGGTCCGCGAGACGTTAGCCCGGTTCTTCCAGGCCTCCACGACGGCGGAGAGCAACGCCGGAGCGCTCTCCTTGGCCAGCTTCGCCAGCGCCTTATCCTCCCCGCCGCCGCGCTGGAGCGTAGGTGAAGGTGACCGGATCGAAGCTCTTGGTCGCCAGGACCCGCGCCGAGTCGGTCTGGATCACGCGGACGTTGAGGGTGGCGACGTACTGGTACATCGTCTGGCCGGATACCTCCAGGGTCTTGCCGTACTTGACGTTGGCCCGGCCGGTGACGACGACCTCGGCGTTGAAGCGGGCGCCCAGCGAGGCCACCTCGGCCGGCGTCGTCCTTGATGGCCGCCAGCAGGACGTCGCGCTTGGTGATGGACGCGGCCGTGGCGCGGTCCATCAGGGTGATCCCCTTGGACAGCAGGAATTCCTCGATCTCCGACTGCACGATGCCGTTTTCCTTGACCTCATAGGCCGGGCCGGTGGTCGTCTGGTGGATCGCCTCGACGATGGCCACGATCAGCCGCGGGTTGTTCTCCTGCTCGATGGTGTGGGCGATGGCAGCCCAGTCCTCCTCGAACTTCCGCGTGGACACCAGCGCGCGGACGACGACGGTCGTCACGCCGTTTTCCACCACGGTCTTTTCGATCTTGAACTCGTTGACGTAGCCGACCGTGTTGGCGAAGACCTTGTCGTACACGGCCTTGTAGTCGCGGGTCTTGGACTGGGCGGTCAGGAAGACCCCGCAGGCCTCCTCGACGGCCGTGCGCAGCGCGTAGCCTTTGGCCTCATCGCGGGCTCTTTCGTCGGTCCCGGCCGCCTGCCCGCTGGCCTCAACCCACTTGTCCACCGGCGGGGGGCGTCCTGGAGCTGGCCCCAGGCCGCCCCAGTCAAGCCGCCGGCCACAGATCGCCCACGCGGCCAGATCGTGCGCAGCGGTCTCATCGCTGTGCTCCTTGGTCATGCTTATTTCTCGGTGTACTTGGCCTTGATCACGTTCTGGACACGTCGGTGATTCCAGTTGAGGCACGGCCGTCGGCGAGCTTCTCGGCCAGCTTCTCGGCCGTCAAGTCCGACTGCAGCGACAGCTCGGCCACCTGGTTGTGGAACGGGCCGTTGACTTCCTTGATCTGCTTGACGGTCGCCAGTTGCTTCTTGAGGTCGCTGTACTGCTTGAAGGTCAGCCCTTCCACGTGCAGCTGCACCTCGCCCCGCCCGGCCAGGACGTCCTGCCAGAAGCGGCAGGATGTCCTCCTGCACCTTGGGGGCGACCTGCTGGGCCTGGGCGTCCAGGGCCTTGGTGGCGGCCGACCGCCAGACGCGGTCCACGCCGCGCGTCGGGGCAGCCCGGGATGCTGGAAAGCAACTGGGCCGTGTCGCTGCGGTAGCAGCGGATGTTGGACTCCGGCCTGATAGGGAACAGCTCCACGCCGCTGACGTTCTTGGCCGGGCCGGCGTGGCTGTTGGCCGTGCCCGTGATGAACAGCTGCGCCCCGAAGCGCTTGGCGATCGCCTGGATCCGGGCGGGGCTGTCCTCGGCCGCGGCGGCCTGGAGGTCCTTCTTGTCGATCTCCTTGAGCTGCTCCTTGTCCACCAGCAAGAAGCCGCTCTTGAGCAGCAGGTTCTCGATGCGGGTCTGGACGGTCGAGTCGTCCTGGACGTCCTCGCCGATCTTCTCGCGGACGAAGACCATGATCTTGGGCCGGCCCATCTGCTGCAGCAGCGTGGTCACCACGCCCCACATGTCCTCGATGCCCTGGACGGAGACGACGGCCAGGAGCTTCACCTCGACGGTGTCGTCGGGCAGCGTGCGGCTTGGAGAGCACCTTGTGGCTCTGGATGAACCCCGCCGAGCGCGCCAGGACGGTGTCGCGGACCAGCGTGAAGTCCTTGACCTCCGAGTGGGAGCTGATGTAGGTGCCGGCCCCGGTCTCCACCGCCTTGCGCATGGCCGTCCGGACGGCCTCGTCCTTGTCGCTGCCCGCCGGCGGTGACCGTGACCTCCACCAGGTTCTCGCCTTTGGGCACGACCGTCCTGGCCCCAGGCCACGGACCCCACCAGCACCCCAATCGCCAACACCGATTGCCCCAAGACGCATTCTGCTCATCGTTGCCTCGTTGACACGTTTGTCTTTTTGAAAAAGAATCTCGCTGAAATGACCGGCCTCCGCTTTCGCCCGCCGGTGGGGCAAGGAAAGCGGAGGCGCTGCCGGGGTCGATGCTTACTTGACGATCATCGTTCCTTCGGCCTTGATGTCATGTTCTCGGTCTCTTCCGTCTCGACGTGGACGTCCTTCTTGCTCGTAGGGACCGGCCAGCTTGCCCTGGCGGGTGATGTGGAACCACCACTTGTCCGGCGGTATCCTCGGTCACCATGAACGAGGTGCTCGCCCCGGCCCCGGCCGAGAGCTGCAACTGGGCCGGAAGGTCCGAGGTCTTGATGCTTCACCGTGCTGGTGAGCCTGCCGCCGTCGGGACCGACCTGGCCCAGGGTCATCGTCTCCTCGGGCAGTGGTGACCTGGATCGTCCGGGCCGTGTCGCTGTGGTTCACGATGGTGAGCTGCAACTTCTTGGTGCAGCCGACGGCCAGCAGGGGCAGCACCGCCAGGGCCACCATCATTACGGTGATCCGTTTCATCGGTAGGTCTCCTGTTTGGCTTACTTGACTCTGACCACAAGCTTCTGCTGGTAGTACAGGACCATGTTCCACAGCGGCTGAAGCTCGATCTCCACGACGACCTCCGCCGTGCCGTCCGGCTTCAGCAGTCTCCGTGCCGGGCACGCGACGGCCGCCCTGCTGGAAGGTCAGCATGCTGGTGCGGATCTGGTCGTCCATGGCCACGAAGTCCTTCACGGAGGTGGAGGAGGTGATCATCAGCCCGTCCAGCTCCTCGGCCAGCTTCCGTCGGGCATCCAGCTCGGCCGCACGGTAGGCCATCAGCTTGGCCTGGGCGGCGTTGGTCGTCTCGGTGTCCAGGGCGGCCTGGCCGGTGGCCTGGCATCGTCGGTGGCCAGTTCGCCGCCTGGGTGGCGAAGTCCACCGCCGCCACGCCGACGGGCGGAACGTCCTTGAGGTACTTCTCCGGCGGAACGCCCATGCCCGTCTCGCGGATGTCCTTCTCCTCGATGCGTGACGCTGAGCTTCTCGATGTCCTGGGTGCGCGATCTTGTCGCCCTTGTAGTATTCCTTGTGCCACTTCTGGAGGTTGACGATCAGCGATCCTGGAGCGTGATCTCCACGTCCACCTCGACGATCAGCTCGCTGTCGTGGTAGCGGCCGGCCGACCTCGCGGGCGCCGCGGAGGAACGCCACCATGGCCGTGTTGATCTCGGTCATCGGTGGCGACGAAGTCCTTCACGGTCGTCTCGGAGGTGATCATCAGCCCGTTGATCCGCTCGCCCAGCTTCCGCAGGGCCACTCGCAAGCGCGGCCCGCTCGGCCATCAGCCGGCCCTGCCCGGTGCAGTAGGCATTCCAGTACTCCCAGGCCTTGGTGCTCATGATGTCGCTGGCCGCTGGCCGCGGCGCCGACGGTCATGCCGCGGTCCTCGAACTCCGGCCGCGGGGCGCCGCTGCCGGTCTCGCGGAGGGTCTTCTCCTGCGTGTTGACCGCGATCTGCTCGATGTCCTGGATCGAGATCTTGTCCCCCTTGTAGAACTCCTTGTGGAAGCTTCTTGAGCTCGACGACGACCTCTTCGATCGTGACCTCCATCGTCACCTCGCAGATGCCGTCGGGGGTGTACGTCGGCTCGCCGACCTCCCGGGCGCCACCAGCCACGACGTCATGGCCGTCTGGATCCGGTCGTCCGTGGCCACGAAGTCCTTCACGGTCGTCTCGGACTTGATCACCAGCCCGTTGATCCGCTCGGCCAGCTTGCGCATCGCGTCCACGCGGGCCGCCCGCATCGCCAGCAGCTTGTTCTGGGCCTTGAGCTTCTCACTGACGGCGTCGGCCTGCACCAGCGACTGGGCAGCAGGACCAGCCCCGCCAGCAGCACCAGCAGCTGACCTTCGTCCATTTGCACATGCGGTTTCTCCTTTGCAGATGGGGTTCCTGTATCGGCTGCGGCCAGGCCGATTCGCTGCACGTGCCGCATCGAGCGCTTATCTGGCCGTTACGGGATGCTTCCGAGGTCTCGGGTGTCGCCTTCCATGCGCACGCGCTTGCGGGCGAGCACGTACTGTTCCTGGGGCTTGATCTTGAAGGCCTCGATCGTAGTACTGCTCCGCCTCGGTCGAGCTTGCCCAGGGCCTCGCACATCACGCCGCAGTTGAACACCGCCTCGTGGTCGTCGGGCGTTGGCCTCGACGGCGGCCTGGTAGGCCTCCAGCGCCTCGGCGTAGTCGCCCGCGACGGCCAGCTTGTTGCCGGTCTTCACCGCTCGCTCTTGCCCTTGCCGAGCTTCTCGCTCACGACCACCTGGTGCGGGCTGATCTTGGCCACGAACTCCTGCACGCACTCGTCGATCAGGCCGCTGAGAATCTGGTCCGCCGGCCGGCAGGTTGCCGCCGCCCATCCCGACCAGTTTGGCGACCAGTGCCGCCCCGCGCGCCGCCGGACTTGTCCTTCTCGCTGTCGTACTCCCGCACGACCGACACCGTCGCCAGCGTCTTGCTGCGTCTCCACGTCGTCGATGGTGAAGTTCACCGCGGCCATCACGTACCGCTTGGTCCAGCTGGACCTCCTTCGTGCTGCGGCTGAACGATGTCGACACGCATCTGGGTGTACGTCCTCGTCGCGGGTGGTGACGTTCATCGTGCCGTAGATCATCGCGTCCACGTGGGCGATCTTGCCGGCCTCGACGGCCTTGGCCGAGTCGCTGAAGGCGGCCTGGAGGTCCTGCTCGTCCAGGACGGCCTTGAGCCGCTTGCGGTCCACCAGTTGGTAGCGCTGGATACTGCTTGTTGTAGGCGTCCAACTGGGCGGCCAGCCGGTCGGAGGCGATGTTGCCCCACTCGACGTCCTCGTGTCCTGGCCGCCGAACTCGGCGATGCCCAGCTGCGGATGCGCTCGGGGATCTCGTACTGGCCGGGACGATCGTAGCGAAGCTCCACGCGGTACTCCGGCCCGCAACCGACCAGGGCACCAAAACCCTCAATACAAGAGGCGAAAACCCACCACGAGCAGACGTCCGACCGACTCCATTCGCATCGTGCATCTCCTCTCCAAGCCCACCGACGCCTTGCGCGGGAAATGAACCGCCTGCATATCATGCACGACAGGCCGACAGGAATTCCAACAAAATCCGCCCGCCCGCCCCGCTCTTGCCGCCGCCTGGCCGGACGGTTATCATGCCGCACCGTAGTGCCGGTGAGCAGCGGCAGCCGGTGCCCCCGTCAAACGCAAGGCGTTGTCAGGCAATGTGAGACAAAAAGCCCATGAGCCGATCCTCCTCCGTCTCTGCTCGAATTCTCCTGCTGGGATTGCTGGCGGGGGTGTTGTCGGCCGGCGGGTGCAGCAAGAAGATCTGGGTCATCCAGACGCCGGACTTCTACACCCCCAAGCTCAAGACGATCGCCGTCGTCCCCTTCCGCAACCAGACGGCTGGCGCGGCGCCGGGGACATCATCTCCGACAAGCTCGCCGCCGCACTGATGGCCAACGGCGCCTACCGGTCTTCAACCGCAACGACCTCCGGACCCTGCTGGACGAGCAGGACCTCAGCCCGCCTTCGGCGGCGACGCGGCCGCGGCGGCCGCCTAGCTGCGCGAAGCTCAGGCAACGTCCAGGCCGTGCTGACCGGCACCGTCACCACCTACGCGGCCACCAGCAACAGCCAGCACGCGCCAGGACCCCGTCTACGCCACCGACGCCCGGGGCAACTCCTACGTGGCCGGGTATCGCACGTACGTCTACACCCGCAACGAGGGCAACGTGCAGGTGACGGCCAACCTCCTCCGCACTCAGCGACGGCACGACCATCGCCGCGACGCCCGAGCCGGCCTGGGCCCGCGTCTGGGCCGAGGGCAGCCCCCCGGGCAAGGACCCGCACGCCTGCGTGGCCGAGGCCGCCACCAGCGTCGTGGACCAACTGGTGGAGACGTTCGCCCCCGTCCGCAAGCAGGTGACCATCAACCCCGCCAAGGCGCTGCGCACTGGCCAGCGAGCTCTACGACAACAGTGGACCTTCACCGACACGTTCAAGGCCGCCGACAAGAAGATGTACGTCGTGGTCGAGCTGCCCCCCGCCTGCGACCGCAACCCCTTCAAGCTCACCGTCGTCCGCAAGGACCAGCGCCAGGACCTGGCCGTGCAGGAGATCCGCTGGAGCAAGGAGCATAAGAGCTTCGGCTACCTCTTTGACCCCAGCCAGATCGCCGCCAAGGGCGGCGGGGCCGGGAGACTATGAGGTCAAGTTCTACTCAGGATCCGAACCGGTCCTGCGGCGGAACTTCCGCATCCGCTAGATATTTAAAAAAAAGCGTCCGGGCGGCTCTTATTTCGATTTTCCCGAAGGACGACTTTTCCGCTCTGGCCCCAGGCCACTAAAGGCCGACTCCGGCAAACGGACGACGCGGACGATCAGCAACTGGCCTGCCGGCGGCTCCTCGACCAGGACGCCCCACCGCATCCCCCCATGGCAGGGCTCGGCGTCGAACAGGATCAACCGCCCTGGCCGGTCGGCTACCTGCAAGCCGTTGGGATCGTACACATAAGGCTTGCCGGACACCGGGCAGGCCGGCGGCAAGGCCGGGGCGGTGGTGTCTTTGTTCAGCTCATCCAACCGCTGGGGCAACTGCCGGTGCACGGCGTAAAACAGCAGCAGTTGCCCGCAAAAGTCGTGGAGCCGGTCGGCGCAGCGGTCCATAACCAAATCCCCCGCCGGCGGAGTTGACGGGGCCTGACAACCCAAGCCCAGCCACGCTGAGGCCAGCAAGGCGACGGGCACAAGCATGTCATGGACGCGTTTCATCGGGATCTCCACGGTCTTGCGTCGGGGCCTGGTCTTCGGGCGGGCCGGGGGTCGCCTCCGAACTGGTCGGTTGCGAGGAAGCTCCGACTTGCAGGCCCTTGAGATGCTCCTGGTAGGCCCCTTTCTCCACGGCGTCTTGAACGATTTTCGTGGCGGCCTGTTCCGCCTCGGAGATGGCCTGGAGCCTTTCGGGCTGCAAGGCCACGTGGGGCGTCAGAAAGATCAGCAGCTCGGTCTTGGTCTTATCCTCGGTGGTCCTTCGGAACAGCAGCCCCAGGATCGGGATGTCTCCCAGGAGGGGCACCTTGTCCACGCCCTTGGTGATGCGGTCCTCCATGAGCCCGCCGATGACGATCGTCTGCCCGTCGCGGATGGCCACCCGGCTGTGGGCGGAACGCTTGGCAAACACCGGGGCATTGGCCGTCTCGGAGATCGGCACCGACTGGGCCGTGAGGGTGGCCACCGAGGGATCGACGTCCATCGTGACCAGCCCCTGGGGGTTGATGTGCGGCGTGACGTTCAGCAGGATGCCGATGTCGTCGTACTGGATGGTGTTGATCGTCTGGCCCGTCTCGGTGATCCGCGAGTTGGTGATGAAGGGCACCCGCTGGCCGACGAAGATCGAGGCCTGCTGGTTGTCGCTGGTGAGGATGTAAGGCCGGGAGAGCACGTCCAGATTGGCCACGCCCGCGAGCGCGTGGATCGCGGCCGTCACGTGCTCTTCCTGCAGCGTGAAGATGAAGCCGCCATTCTGGGCAGCCACGGAAAAGTCCGTGCCCGCACTGAACCCGCTGCCTCCCGCCCGAGGTTCATGCCGGAGAACTCCACGCCCAGGTCCAGCGTGTTCTCGTGGGTCACCTCGGCGATCAGGACCTTGATCAGGACCTGCGGCACCGCGCGATCCAGGTCGGCGATGATGGCCCTGACGCGGTCGAAGTTCTTGGAGGCGGTGGTGACCAGCAGGGAGTTGGTGTCCTCGTCGGCCACGACGTACACCTGGCCGGCCAGGTCGTACGCCGTGGCGATGTTGGCCGCGGACGGCGTCCGGGCGGTCTGGCCCGCCGCTACGCGAACCTGCGTGCCGGTGCCCGTCCGCCCAGCCGTGGTCTGGCCCGTGCCCCCGAAACCAAATCCGCCCCCGCCAAAGCCGAACGTCTGCGTCCCCAACCCGCCCCCGGTGGTCTGGCGCGTGACGCCCCCTCCGGTGGTGGTGGTCGTGGTTCCCGTCCAGCCGAACAGAGTGTTCAGGACCGATTCCAGGTTCTTCGCCTGGGCGTTCTTGAGGTGATAGATGAAAAAGGCCTGCTGCTCGGCGGGATTGGCGTCCAACTCCTTCACCACGCCCTCGATGACCTTCAGCACGTCGGGGGAGGCGCTGACAACCAGCGTGTTGGTGCGGTCGTCGGCCGAGGCGGTCACCTTGACGCCGCGCCGGCCTTGCTCCTCTTGCCCACCGGAAGGCTGGCCGGGCATGCCGGGCAGCTGGAACGCCCGCCGACCGCCGAAGGGAAACACCGGCCCCTGGGTTTGGGTCGTCTGTTCTTCCTTGAAGATGTCGGTAATCAGCTTGGCGGCGTTGGCGGCATTGGCGTACTTCAGTTGAAAGACCCTGACCTGGGTCACCTCGGCCATGTGCACGTCGATGGCCTGGATGATCTCCACCAACCGGCGGATGGTGGCCTCGGTGCCCGTGACGATCAGCGTGTTGCTGGAGGCGTTGGACGACACGTCGGCGGTGGAAGGGATCAGCGAGGCCAGGTCGGCCTTGAGCTTGACGGCGTCGGCGTAATGGATGGGGATGATCTGCGTCACCATGCGGTCGGTGGGCTGGATCCGGGTCGGATCGTTCCCCGCCCGCACGGGGATCAGCTCCTTTTTGGCCTGGTCGATGGTGACGATCTTGAGCGTCCGCCCGACGCGGATGGCCGCGTAGCCCTTCTCCTGCAACACGGTGTCCAGAAGGGCCACGGCCTCATCCACCGTCATCGGCTGGTGGCTCATGACCGTGACGCGGCCTTCAAGCCGGGCCTCTTCCACGATCACCAGCCCCGCGGCCTCGGACAGATACTCCAAGACCGTCCGGATGGAGGCGTCCTTGAAGTTGAACGAGATCGGCGCCCAGGCACGATCGGCCCGGAGGTTGAAGGACCCGACGTCGCGCCCCCGGCCGGAGCCGGCCTCGTCACAGCCGACAAGGAAGGCTCCGTGCTGGGCATCGTGGCGGGTTGGGAAGCGGCCAGTTCGGTCTGTGCCACAGCCGGTCCGCCCCCCAGCGATAGAACCGCCATCCAGAAAACCGCAGCGCTGAGAAGCCTTGTCAGGGACCGGGATGTTTTGTGATGTTGCATTTTCATGGTCGTATTTCCTGCAAACGGCGTTGGCGCATCCGTTCAAGGGTGTCGCTGGTGTTCCTGTCCGTGGTGTCACCAGCCTTGCCGGTTTCTTGCGGACCGGCAGCAGGTTGGGATGAGGCTAAGCGCCCTGGAGTGTGCCGGCGACGCCGGTAAGGTTCTCTCCGAGGAAGATTTTTCGGGTCGTGTCGCCGGAGCGATATTCCACGCTGTCCAAAGAGATGGAAATGATCTTGCCGCGATGGAGGTCCTGACCTAAAGCCACCTTGGCCGTTTCTCCGGTCCGGCCGTCTTCAAAAAACGCAAGGGGCACGCCCCCGCGCACGGCCACGCCCGTCAGGACCAGGGATTGCTCGACTCCCGCGGCACTGGGCCGGTTGAGATCGCCCGGCTCCCGCGAAGGCGCCGTCCGGTCGCGCGCGAAGATATTCCGCTCCAGGATCGCGCGATAGTCCTCCCACGATCCGCCCCGGCTCGCCGAAGGGGCACTGGTGGTCGTGGCGCCTGTGGCCAGGGCAGCTAGGAGCAAGGTCAGCCGTCCCAAAATTGAAATTGTTTGTCGCATTGGACTGTGTTGTTGTTGGTTTTTGTCTAAAAGTTTAAAAATCTCCGGGCCGGTCGGACCGCGCGACGGCGGCGGGAACCTGGGCCGTACGCGACGGGGCGTATAGGGTCGAAATCCGCATCTGAAAGGACAGGTCGTCCACCCCTTCCTTGCGGGCGCTGAGCTGGATCTCCGTAACCTTGATGGGGATCGTGGCCGTCTGCACGCGCCACAGCAGCCGCGCCACCGACCCCATCTTGCCCGTGCCGGAGGCCTGGAAGGCGATTTCCGGCAGCCGGCTCTTTTCGGCCAGACGGTCCGGCTTCAGCAGCGACAGGGACACGCCCGCCTCCTCCGCCCAGTCGCGGATGGCGTGAAGGATTTGGCTTTCGGCCTCCCCGGCGTCGCTCTTGAGGCCCGTGGCCTCCATCTGCCGCCAGCGGGGGGCTAGCTGCTCGCGACGGGCTAGAAGCACGTTGGCGCGGTCCCGTTCCGACACCAGGCGATCCCGCTCGGCTCCCGTCTTGGCCCGCCGAGCCAGCAGCGGCGAGACGGCCAGCCGGTCCAGCGCCAGCACCGCCACCACCGCGGCCGTGGCGATCAGGACGTACCGTTCGCGACGCGATAGGACCATGTCAGCTCCCTCCCCGAAGGCTCAGGCCGACGGCAAACGACACGTCCCGCGACGCCCCACCGGCTTGGCGGATGAACATGGGTTTAACGTTGGTCAGGCGCGGGTTGGCCTTGAGGCGATCGAGCATCTCCAGCACGGCCGCCTCGTTGACGGACTTGCCCGTCAGAAGCGCCTGGGTGTCTTGGCGGATCAGCAGGCTGGTGGCCCAGACTTTGCCCTCCTGCGGAAAGGCCCCCGTGATCTCCTTCAGGCAGTCCAGCATCGCCGGGCGGCGGTCGTACCAGGTGCGGGCAAACGTCACGTCATCCACCATCGCCTTGGCCTCGGCGATGGCGTCTTTCTGCCGGGACAATTGGTTCCCAAGGGCCAGCACCTCCTGCTGCTTTGCCCGCCAATCCAGCACCAGGTACAAACCAGCGGCCAGCAGGACCGCACAGGCGGCGACGGCCAAGACCATCCAGCGTTTCACTCGCTTTTTTCTTGCCGGGGCCAGGTGCGAGTGAAGGAAATCCATCGCCATCGGACCGATCTCATCGCACGCCAGCGCCGCGGCCTGCGCCCATCGTCCGTTGGTCGGTGTGGACGAGACGGCTACGCCCAGATCGGCCTCCAATGTGCAGAGCTTCCACGGCAGGGCCAGTTGGCCGGCCAGGGAGTTTAGCAAGGCCGCGTCCCGTCCGACCGAATCCCACACGAGCACCTGGCGGACCTGATCGGATTCCTGCCCGCCTGGGGCCAGGGCGAGCAACCGCCGCAATTCCCCACCCAGGGCATCGAGGGAAGCGCCGGGGACGTCCAAGCGGACGGGCAGGTGGCGGACCAGGCGGACGCCGCCGGGCGACTGGAGGACTGCCTCCACACCGGAGGATAGCAGGCAAAGGATGAGTCGGCCGGCGGGTGGGGCCTGCGACTTGCTCACCAGCGCCAGCGCGACGGCGGAACTGGTCACGGCCGTTACAGCCAAGCCGGCTGCCCGCGCCATCACCGACAACTGCTCGATCGTCCTCCGCGGAGCGGCCACCAGCAGCGCCGCCGTCCCCTGTCCGGACGACCCGGCGACATAGTCAAACACCAGCTCCCCGGAAGGGGAGGCAAACTCCCGCTCGGCCGCTAAGGCCAGAACGCCCCGCAGCGAATCGGCGTCCGTCGCGGGGACGACCTTCTCACGGGCCACCGTCCAGCTCGCCGGCAGTCCTATCACGCACCGCGACGCCGAAAAACCGTTTCGCCGCAGGAGCTGCTTTAGCTCCACCCCAAGCCTGTCGGGGCGGCTAAGGTTCAGTTCCTCCGAGAAGCTCAGCGCCGCTGTGCGCAGGACCGTCCGCCGAGGCCCGGAAAAACCCACCTCGACGGCGGCGATCCCCTGCTCCGTCACCGCCAGCCCCAGATTTTTCCGCGAGTTCCACATCCCTACCGGCCCTCCTGACCCGGGGTGTACGTTGTGGCGATTTCCTCCAGAGACTCCCCCGCCCGCAGGCGCGTGAGAATCTCCGGTGCCAGCGGCCAGCCCAGTTGGGTGAGGTCCTGGCGGCTGATGACCTTCGGCGGGCTGCCGCGGGCGTCCACCACGATGCGGCAGCGGCGGAACGACCGGCCGTCGCCGGCGACGCTCACGAGGTCTGCGGAGAACTGGTACGACCGCGTCGTGAGAAGTCCACCGATGGCGGAGGCCTTCTCCGCCGGCAGCACCTGGGCTACCCAGGTGAGGCTGTCCAGATCCGTCTGGCCCCCCATTTGCGCGGCCAGTAACGCCGACACGTCCCCCTCGTCCAGATCCGGCAGGCACGCCAGCACCTCCGCCGGTGCGGTGTTCACGTTGATCAGTCCCGGCACCACGGCGGCGGTGGTGGTCGTCAACTGGTCCTCGATCGCCTGGAACTCGCTGGCCGTCAGGCCGCTGCGGAGATAGAAGTCCAGGACGTTTCGGAAGGGTCTTCCCCGCCGGATGGGGTCCAGGACCGCGGCGACCCGCTCGGCCGACAAGGTCCTTCGCAGCAGGTCGGTCAACTGGCTGGGAGAGGCATTGATGTTGATCCTGGGCTGCCCGGTGGATGTCGTATTGGGCGTGGCGCTATAGACGGTGACGAAAGGCCACAACCCCCGATCCAGTCGGCCGTCCCGATTGTCCGCTGGCTCGGTCGCGTCGCCGTCGTCCTCGTTGGTCTTCAGCACGCCGTTGCGGTTGACGTCCTCGCCGAACAGGATCTCCCGGCTGGCACCTGCGACCAGGAAGAGCTCCTCGACGGTCTCCAGCGGGCCGTTCTTGCAGTAATACGGCTCCGCTAGCAGCAGGTAATACTCGCTCTCGGCCCCGCCAGGCGTGATGACGTCGTCGCTGTCCCGCCAGTCCACGAGGGCGGCGGCGAGGTCCCCCGTCATGTCGGGCAACCTGGTCAGCATGTCCTGCGAAGCGGAGTTCAGGTTGACCTTGGAGGCCTCGTCCACGATGCCGTAGGCGTAGGTGCGGTCATCGGAGGCATTGGGACGCAGGACCCAAAAAGCCCCTGGGCCGATGCGGACGGCCTGGCAGGGCGCTTCGGTCTCCGTGGGCACCTGGCCCCCAAGAGAATCGACGCGGGATAGGACATACTGGATCGCCCCCTGTTCGGTGGCCTGGGCCTGGCGCAGAGGAGACGTTGGCGGAGCAGAACGCCTCGACCCGCATCGTCCGGGCCAAGACCAGCACCAGTCCCGCCAGCACCAGCACGATCCACATGGTCACGATGAGGATCGTACCCTGCCGATCCCTCCGCCGACGCCGGCCGGCGTCCAACGGCGCCCGGACGCCCGGACGCCCGCACGTGCTTTTGGCCTGGGCGGGACTCATGACGACCCTCCTGAGGTGGCCATCTCGCTGGCCTGGCCGCAGGGAATGAGCACCACTTGCGAGAACCGCGATGTTTCGTTGCCGGTATCGCCCACAAGTTCGATGGTGATCTCGACGGCGACCGGCAGGAGGTTGCCCAGAGTCGTCGAATCCCAGTTCTCCAGCCACGCCGACCCGTCAAAGTATCTCAAGGAAAAGTCCCGCACGCCACGGCAGAGGACTTCTTGGATAGGCTGGGGAACCACCGGGGACAGGAGATTCGTGGTGACCTGCCGCACCAGGAGGGTCCGGCCGGAGTTGGGGTCGATCTGGCAGGCGTATTCAATCTTCTTGATGTCGCCGACGCCGGGGCGGGGCTCGATGTCCATGGCCGCGGCGTAGAAGGTCAACGTATCGGCGACGGCATTCGAGACCTCCTTGCTCTGGCCGACGAACCCCCCCGCCAGGATGCCGTTGGGGACGGCGGCCGAGAGCAGGTCCGCCTTGAGCAGCTCCATGGCCCACTGGCCCTGGCGCCCCGACTCCAGGGATGCCATCGCGCTGGAGCGGGCCTTGAAGGCGACGTGGAGGCTGACGTACAGCGACCCGGCCAGCATGCACGTCAACGCCGTGGCGGCGAGCATCTCCAGGAGCGTAAAACCCGAATTGGCCAAATGCCGCCTGCTCACGGGGTCCCTCCGGTGTAGATGAGGGTCGATAGCACCACGTGGCGGTCCTGCCCTCCCTGGCGCCACCAGACCGTCACGTCCAGTTGTCGCAGCGTGCCGCCATCCCAATCCGAGAACTGCGCCGTCCATCGGTAGTCCAGCTGATCCGTCCCGAAGTCCCCCGCCAGCTCCACCTGCTGCCCTTGCCCGCCGGCGACCAGTTCCATGAGCTTGCCCTGGGCCAGAAACGAGGCCTGGGTCTGGTGGCGGGCGAAGTCGGCCGTGGAAAGGCACAGGGAAATCCCGCCCATCACCGCCGGCAGGACGATCGCCAGCAGCACCAGCGTGGCCAGGATCTCCAGGAACGTGAACGCCCGGCACGCGGGACTGCGGCGGGGGGTTTGGAACCTGTGAACTGTCTTAACCACGGTCACTGCGCCTCCGAAAGCGAAAGGACTCGAAATCGCTCGGTAGCCGAGGGGCAGGCGACTAAAAACACTTCCCCGCCCCTGCCGCGGATCTCGAGGGTGGCTACGTCGCTTCGGCCTGTAGGATAGAACTGCACGTAGGAGCGGAGGGGATCGGCCGGGTCGGCGTGCAGGGAGATGGCGGCGCCGTCGGGAAGTCGCCAATGCCTGCCCGCGCCCCAGTTCGGCTCGACGAACGCCCCCATCTGCTCCACCGTCAGCCAGCAGGTCCCCGCCGACGGGTCAACGTTCAGCCGGCACCGGTGGCCTTGGGTGATGGCCTCGGAGGAGGCCCACTGGGTCAGCGACAGCACCGCCGCGGCAGCGTCGGCGGTTTGGCGCGAGGCAAAAAAGCCGCGGAGGGTCGGGGCGGACAAAGCCAGCACCACGCTGATCACCACCAGCACCAACACCAGCTCCATCAGCGTGAAGCCGGATGAGGCGCTATTTCGTGGTCCAGTTGTCCATGTCATCTCCGCCGCCCTCCTGTCCGTCGGGTCCGAAGGAATACAGGTCGTAACTGCTGGGGTTGTGCTGCCCCGGACAGCGATAGACGTACGCGTTGCCCCAGGGGTCCTTGGGCATGCCCTTCTTGAGGTAAGGTCCCCGCCAGTCTTTGGCGTTCGCGGGTTGCTCCAGCAAGGCCGCGAGGCCTTCCTCCGTGGTGGGGTATCGGCCGCAATCAATCTCGAAGGCGTCCAGGGCGACTTCGATGTTGGAGATGTCGGTGGCGGCGGCGGTGGTCTTGGCCTGCTCGGTCCGGCGGGTGAACCGCGGCACGACGATCGCCGCCAGCACGGCCAGGATCACCATCACCAGCAGCAGCTCGATCAAGGTAAAGCCGCCGGGGGTGCGGAAGGCTCGGCGGCCTTGGACAAAGCGGCCGCCGCGGTTGTCGCTGCTTGTTTTCGCTCTCATCTCCCATCTCCCGTCAATGAATGTAGTCCTGAAGAGTGAACACCGGCAGCAGCATGCCGATGACGATCGTCCCGACCACGCCGGCCATGAGGAACAGCAGCGCCGGCTCGGTCAGCGTCACCAGCATGCGGAGGCGGCGGTCCAGCTCGGCCTCGTGCACCGTCGCCAGGCGCACCAGCTCCTGGTCCAGCCGGCCGCTCTCCTCGGCCACCGCGATGACCTCGGTGATCGAGGGGGGAAACAGCATCGGGCAACCCGCCAGGCTCCTGGCCAGCGACTCACCCCGCTGGACTTCCTCGATCGACGCGGCCACGGCGTCGGCCAGGGTCTGGTTGCCGATGGCCTCCCTGGCCACCTTCAAGGCCGCCACCAGCGGCACGCCGGCGCCCAGGAGCGTGCCGAGCATCCGGCAGAAGCGGACCAGGGCGAAGCGGGCCAGCACGGTCCCCAGGCCGGGGATTTTCAGCAGGAATCGTTCCAAATATCGCCGGCCGGTCTGAGATTGGAAAACCCGCCGCGCGATGACGACGACCACCAGCGCGACCACCAGAAAGGCCAGGCCGTATCGGCTGACGGCCCGGCTGACGGCGATGATGGCCCTGGTCAGCGCAGGCAGCGCCGCACCGAATTCCGCGAAGATCCCCGAGAAGCGCGGGATGAAGTAGACGTCAGCAGGAAGATCAGCACCGCCGCCGGCCAGCACCGCCAGGACCGCCGGGTAGACCAGCGCCCCCTTGACCCTGGACTTTCAGGTCCCGCTCGCGGGAGCGGAAGTCCGCGATCTGTCCCAGCACCACATCCAGGAACCCGCCCGTCTCGCCGGCCCGCACCATGGCCACCTGCACGGGGGAGAACGTCCTGGGCCACTTGGCCATCGCCTCGGCCAGGGACAGACCGCCCACGACGTCGTCGTGGATGGCGGCCCATTGCCGCTTGGCCGCAGCCTGGGAGGCCTCGCGGCTGAGGATGTGCAGTGCCCGGCTCAGCGGCACGCCGCCGGCCAGCAGGTTGGACAGCTCGCGGATGAACGCCTCCGCGGCGGTCTGGGAGACTCGGCCGGTAGCCCGCGCAGGAGGCCTGGCCATCGCTGCGGGGTTGGCCTGCAATTCGTCAATCGCCACGGGGATCAGCCCCTGGCGGCTCAGGGAGTCCAGCGCGGCGGACCGATTGGCCGCCGGCACGCTCCCGGAGGTGCTCTGCCCGCTGGTGTCCAGCGCCTTGTAGGCGTATAGGGGCATCGACGCTTAGGCCTCCACAATGGGTCCGCCCTCTTTTGCTTCACCCACCTCACCGGCCGGCCCGGGCTCGGCTTTGTGCCCGTTGCCGTTGTACCGCTCATCCTTGGTGGCCCGCAGCACTTCCTCGACGGTGGTCTTGCCGCTGCGGACCAGCCGCCAGCCGTCCTCCCGCAGGCTGCGCATGCCTCCGCCGGGCGGCCTGCCTGCGGATGTCGCCGGCCGAGGCGCGCTCCAGGATCATGGACGCGGATGCGCTCGGTGACCGGCATGAGCTCGAAGATGCCCGTCCGTCCGCGGTAGCCGGTGCCCTGGCACTGGCGGCAGCCCCGGCCGTGATAGAGCTGGTCGGGAATCTCGCCCCCGAGCTCGCTGCGGAGGGCATCGGCGTCGGGCGCGGCGTAGGGCTGGCGGCAGGCGGGGCAGATCAGCCGCACCAGCCGCTGGGCGAGCACCATCTCCAGCGACGAGGCCACCAGGTACGGCTCGATGCCCATGTCCACCAGCCGCGTGATGGCGCCGGGGGCGTCGTTGGTGTGCAGCGTGGAGAAGACCAGGTGGCCGGTCAGCGACGCCTGCACGGCGATCTCGGCCGTCTCGCGGTCGCGGATCTCGCCGATCAGGATCACGTCCGGGTCGTGCCGCAGGATGGACCGCAGCCCGCGGGCGAAGGTCAGGCCGGCCTTGGTGGAGACCTGGATCTGGTTGATCCCGTGCAGGTGGTACTCGATCGGGTCCTCGATGGTGATGATCTTGCGCTCGACGTCGTTGATCCGCGACAGGCCCGCGTACAGCGTGGTGGTCTTGCCGCTGCCGGTCGGGCCGGTCACCAGGACGATGCCGTGCGGCAGGTCCAGGATGCGCTCGAACAGCCGGCGGTCGCGCTCGGCCATGCCCAGGTGCTCCAGGCCCAGCAGCATCGCCCCGCGGTCCAGCAGCCGCAGCACCACCGCCTCCCCGTGCAGCATGGGGATGACCGAGACGCGGACGTCGATCTCGCGGGCGGCGACCTGCAGCTTGATCCGGCCGTCCTGCGGCAGGCGCTTCTCGGCGATGTCCAGGTGGCTGAGGATCTTCAGGCGCGAGACGATGGCCGGCTGGAACTGCCGCACCTCCGGCGGGATGTTGGCCTCCTGCAGCACGCCGTCCACGCGGTAGCGCACGCGAAAGGCGTTCTCGAACGGCTCGAAGTGCACGTCGGTGGCCCGGCGCTCGATGGCCTCGGCCAGCACCTGGTTGACGAACTTGATGATGGAGGCGTCCTCGGCGGCCTCGGACAGGTCCACGTCCTCCTCGGCCTCGCTGGTCCATGACCTCCACGCCGCCGTCGACCGACTCGCGACACCAGCGACTGGAGCGTGTCGGCCCCGACGCCCAGCAGGCTCTTCAGGCAGCGGCTGATGTCCGTGGAGCTGGCCAGCACGCCGCGGACCTCCTTCCCGCAGGCCAGGCGCAGCTCGTCCAGGCCGGAGGTGTCGAACAGCCGGCTGCAGGCCACCAGCACCACGCCGTCCTGCTCCCCCAGCGGCACCAGGCCGTGGGTCATCAGGATGCGCGCGGGGAACTGGGCCAGGAACTCCTCGGCTGGGCGGCTGAAGCTCCAGGTCCACCAGCGGCACGCCAAACTCCTTGGACAGGAACCGCAGGACGTCCTCCTCGGCGACGCCCTCGGTCTTCAGCAGCGCCTCGTCCACCGAATAGCCCTGGTCGATCAAACTCTGGGCCTGGCGGGAGGCTTCCTCTCCCAGCAACCCTTGGCGCTTCATGCCTGCCAGCAATTCCATCATGGATCGCCTACCGTTCCAGCCGACCGGTCCGACATGCCGCCGGCGCCTGTGCGGATTTCGCGCGGGCGGCATGCGGTCCGGGGATGACGTCAGGTCACTCCAGCAATCCCATCAACACCAGTTGGGCCTCCTGCCGGACGGTCAAAACTTCCTGGAGCTCCTTCTGGGCCTTGGTCAGCTCCTCGGTGGCCTTGGTGCGCGCCTCGCGATAGGCCACCAGGGCCGTCTTGATGTCTTCCGGCTTGGTCTCGGTGTTCTGGAGGAGCTGCTGGAGGTCCGAGGACTTCTTCTCTAAATCCGACTGTGGTTCCTCAGGCATCGCTGGGGGCGGCTCCCCTCCCCGTCTCATCCGGCCGAACATCCTGCCCATCATGCCGAAGCGGAGTTGACGGTTCAGCGTCTGGACCTTTTCGAGCTTGGGTTGGAAGACCTTCCACTCCTCGTCGTTGACCCCCAGCGCCTCTTTCAGACGCTCCTGGGCCTGCTGGCGGAATTCATCCATCCGCTGCCGCATTTGTTCCTGATCGCGGGCCCTTCGCGAGGTGGCCGGACGACTCTCCTGCGAGATCGCCTGGCTAATGAAGGCGCCAGCCGCCATCGCGGCCGCTGCAAGGACAATCACCATCTTACGTCGCCACATGCGTGTGCTCCTTTCGAACGCTAGGGGTTCGAAAACTGCTCAAGGCTGCTCCCCACCGTGGGGAGGCAGATGTTCGTTGGTCGTAGGGGCGCTGGTGGAGGTGGCATGGCGGTGCCGCGGGCCGCGGAAACCCATGGGCCCCGGACCGCCTTCCAGGGGGGGAGGACCACCGCCCATCCCACGTTCCCGTTGCCGGGTCATCAGGTCGTCGTACTTCGCGGCTTGCTCGGGCGTGAGGATGCGCTTGGTCCGAGCGACCGCCTCGTCGAAGGCCTGTTTCCTCTCCGCCGACATCTGGTCCATCTTGTGGGCGAAGTCTTCCTGGACAGCCTCGTAGTCGCGGCGCTGGGCCTCTGTCAGCAGGGCCAGGATGGCCTGGTCGCGCTGCTGCATCAGCGCCGCTCGCCGCTCGGCATCCTGGCGGAAGGACGCCCCCATGATCTCCGACCAGATTTTGCGCATCTGGTCCTGCTGGTCCTTGGTCAGGTTCAACTCGGTCGTCAGCCAGGACTGTGGCCGCGGCCGCGGAGGGCGGTGCGATCGGGTCAGGAGCACGCCCAGGGATGTCCCCGCGGCGAACACCAGCAAAAAGGACAACAGCAAGATCGCCTTGATCTTCGTCATCGTCCTTCCTTCCAAGAAAGGTCCTGCACCATCCAACTGGCCAGCAACTCCTCCGTCCCGCCGGAGGATAGGTCCCGATCCTGCGATTGCTGGGCCAGCGCCTGGGTCTCCCAGACCGGCATCGCGGTCGGGGCGGCCTGGGAAGGCGTCTGGCGGGCCAGACCGATCATGCTCACCGCCAGGATCACGGCCGCGACGGCGTCCAAGACCTCCGCCATTCGACGGACGGTAGTCGCCGGCAGCCGATCGACGGCCCGATGCAGGCGAGGGAGCATCCCCGCCGGGATGGGGTGGGGAGTCAGGGAGGCAAACAACCCCGTCAACCTCCTGAGTCGCTCCAGCTCCGCCGCGCAGCGGGGGCATTGGCCAAGATGCCGCTCGAAGGCCTCGCGCGCCTCGGGCGGCATTTCGCCGTCATGATAGGCGCTCAGTCGGTCGGCCTGTTCACATGCGTTCATGCGATGCTCCTTGGCCCAGCGGGCTAAAAGTCGAGCCAAAACAAAAACGGCTTGCTCAACTCAAATAACCCTTCAACAGTTCCTGCAACCGCCGGCGGGCCCGAAACAACCGCGATTCGACGGTCCCCCGCGGCACGCCCAGCACCGCGGCGATCTGGTCATAGGTCATGCCTTGCAACTCCCGCAGCACGATGACCTGGCGGTATTCAGGCGCCAGCCCCAGGATCGCCTTGCTCAAGTCCATCCGAAAGTCCGCCTGTTGCTGGCTTGGCGGAACGGCTGGATCGGTTGCTTCCGGGCGGTCAAGGCGAAGGACGTTGTGTCGGTGTCGTCGTTCACGCCGGTAGAGTCTGGAGGTTTGCCGGATGAGGATTTGCGTCAGCCACGTCTTGACGGCTGCTTGTCCTCGAAAGGCCCGCAGGCCTCGAAAGGCTCCCGCGAAGGTCTCCTGCACCACCTCCTCGGCGTCCGCCGGATCGCCCACCAGGCGGACGGCCAACCCGAAAAGCGACCGCGCGTGCCTGTCCACCAGATCGTGGAAGGCCTGCGGGTCACCGCCTCGAGCCCGTTTCACCAGCTCCCAGTCGGATAGTGGCGGCTGGCCGTCGTGCATGGATGGGTTAACGTTTCTTCCCATATAGTTGCCCCCTCAGGGGCTTTTCTTCCCAGCCAAGTGGGAGAAAGTAACGCCCTTCGGCGGGGCTAAAGGCAGGAGAGGCACCTTTCAGGCAGTCTTTCCTCTGAGAATCGGACAACGATGGGCAATCGGCGAGCGTTTGGAGGGGGGTTATCGAATCTTCTCGTACGGCCACATGGACACCCCGCCGTCCAGCACGCGAACGTTCTTGAAGCCGGCGGCCTGGAGGATGATCGCCGCCTCGTACCCCCGGAGCGAGATCTGGCAGAACGTCACGATCTCCTTGTCCCTGGGCAGTTCCTCCAGCCTCCCTCGCAGGGCGCCGAGGGGGATCAGCGTGGACCCGGGCAACCGCACGGTTTCGTACTCACCCGGCGTGCGGACGTCGACGAAGAGGAAGTCCCGCTTTTCCTGGAGCATCCGATAAACTTCCGCCGCCGAGACGCCGACCATCAGGCCGTCCAGCTTGTTTCGGGCGACATTGGCCGCGGTGATGATATTGTCCAGGGCCGGGGAGAACGGCGGGGCGTAGCACAGGTCCGCGTTGGCCAGTTGGTCCACGGTCCACCCGGAGGCGACGGCCATAGCCGCCACGTCAATCCGCTTGTCGCCCGCACCGGGGCCGACGGCCTGGACCCCCAGCAGCCGCCGCGTGGCACGGTCCACCACGAGCTTGAACATCAGCAGCCTGGCCGAGGGCATGTAGTGGGCCTTGTCCGGGCCGGGGGCCAGCGCGACCACCACGTCGTAGCCCAGTTCCCGGGCGGCGGCCTCCGTCAGGCCGGTCCGGGCCACGCAGTAGTCGAAGACCTTCAGCACGATGCTCCCCAGGACGCCGGGGAACGTGTCGTTTCCCCCGCAGACGTTCACCGCCGCGACGCGCCCCTGCTTGTTGGCCGTCGAGCCCAGGGGAACGAAGCACGCCCGGCCGGTCAGCAGGTCGCGGCACTCCACGCAATCGCCGGCGGCGTAGATGTCCGGATCGGACGTCTGCATCCGCTCGTTCACCTGGATGGCGCCGGTTGAACCAATTTCCAACCCCGCCTCGCGGCCAGCTTCACGTTGGGCCGCACGCCGATGCCCATGATCACCAGGTCCGCCGGGATCGGCCCGCGCTCCGTGACGACCGTCTGCACCTTCTCCTGGCCCTCGAACGACAGGACCTTGGTGCCCGTCAGGACCTTGACGCCCTTGGATTCCAGGTGGAGTTCCACCAACCGGGCCATCTCCGCGTCCAGGATGTGCAGGGTCTGGGGGAGCATCTCCACGATGGTGACGCGGCAGCCCGAGGTGGCCAGGGCCTCGGTGGTCTCCATGCCGATCAACCCGCCGCCGACGATGACCACGTCGTGCGCCCGCCCCCTGGACAAGGCCGCCTTGATGCCCTCGGCGTCCCGAACGCCGTGCAGCGTGAAGATGTTGCCCAGCTTGATCCCCGGCAGCGACGGGACGACCGGGGAAGCGCCCGTGGCCAGCACCAGCTTGTCGTACGCCAGCCAGGATTCCTCTCCTCCGGTCTTGCGGTCCTGCACGCGGACCCGCTTGCCGGCCCGATCGATCTCCATGGCCTCGGTGCGGGTCAGTACGTGGACGTTCTTGACGCTCTGGAAGAACACCGCGTCCCGCACGATCCCCACGGGCGTGCTCATCAGCTCGTCCTCTTTGATCAGCCCGGAGATGTAGTACGGCAGGCCGCAGCCGGCGTAGGAGAGATACTCATCCCGCTCCACCACGGTGACGTCCGCGTCCGGCTTGAGGCGGATGATCTTCGAGGCGGCCTTCAGTCCCGCGGCCACCCCGCCCACGACCACCACCCTCATCGAGTGGTTCCGGTGGGCTTCTTCCATCTTGGCCAGATCCGCCGACTGGGCGGCCGGGAGGTCCACGACGATCTCGGCCCCTCCCAGGTCCGCCTTGCCCGCCGAGATTTTACCCCCCACCTGCATCACGACGGCCTTGGCGAACGACAATCCCAACCCCATGCCCGGCCGGGAGGATTGATGGGCCGCCGGGGTGCGGAAGAACGGCTCAAAGACTTTCTCCCGCAAGGCCTGGGGGATGCCCACGCCGGAATCCGCCACAGACAGGCGCACGCGCTGGCCCGACGGATCCGCCGAGATGGTCAGGCGGATTCGGCCGTGGTTGGGGGTGTACTTCAAGGCATTGTCCACCAGGACGTCGATCACCTCGGATAAGGCCTCTTCGGCGCCGGGCACGTAGGCTGGCTCGGCCTGGATTTCCACCTTCAAGTCCAACCCTCGTTCCAAGGCCCTTTGCTGATAGCGCATCTGCGAGCGGCTCAGGACGGCGGCCAGGTCCGTGACGTCTCCGGTCCCGCTTTGGCCGCTCATGGCGGAGACAATCGCCAGCATCCGCCGAACGGTGGCCACGCCCTCGTCGCATCGGGCGCCGGCGCGGCCGATCAGGTCCTTCTGCTCCGCCGACAACGCGCCGGTGAACTCCCCGCCCAACGTCCGCAGGATCGTGCTGACGGCGCTGATGGGCGCCTGAAGCTGATGCGCGATCAGCGAGGCCAACCGCAGGATCTCGGTCTGCGCTTCTTTGGTTTCCATAGTTTTTGGATAAGCGGCGACGAGCCGAACTTTTTCGAATTTCGAATTCCTTACCCGTCGCCGCCGGGTCTTGGCAACCTTATTCCGCCGTGGCGATGGCCGCGGCCACGGGTTGGACGACGTTGGGGACAATCACGCGGCGGACGATGTCCTCGCCGATCTCGCACTGGCGGCTGAAGGCGTCCTTGGGGTCGAAGGTTTTTCCCGGCCGGGGGTACTGGCGGACGATGAAGTAGATGCTGATGGGCTCCTCGTCGTAGGAGCCGGTGCGAACCTGGTAGCTGCTGGACCGCGTTTCCAGCGACAGCCGCGCCTGAAGGTAGCACTCCTCCTCCAAGGCGATCACCAGGCTGGGCTCGAACTCCACGGGCTTACCCTCCCCGCAGGCGCCCAGGGTCGCTAGCGGCGAACCCTCCAGCAGCGCCCGGGCCGTGACGGCGTCGCGGTTGCCGCGATAATCGAGGTTGAACCCGTACAGCACGTCCAGGCACTCCACGTCCAGCCCGCTGACGCCCAGGTAATAGACGCTGCGTTCCAGAAGCCAGGAGTGCAGGTGGTGGGCGTCGGCCAGGTCCGGGGGATTGAAATACCCAGCCGCCAGGCAGTGCGTCTGGAGCTCCATCCACTGGTAGCTGCCCGATTCGTGGTCGCCCTCCAGCACGTACTCACCGCTCTCCCGCTGGTAGAAGCTGGTCATGGTGCGAAACTCCTTCCGCACCGCCTCGCAGAACTGAAGGATGGTCTCGCGCCCGCCGGGCAGGGCCAGCGTCGTCTGGAGATTGACGTTCAGGAAAAAGTCGTCCGCGGCGGTGCCGAACTCGCAGCTCATGGTCTCCTCGGGCCTGGGGGCAAACCCAGATTATACCCAGCGGCGGGGCGCTACCGGCGGCGCTCTTTTTTCGGCGGACCTCCAGGTGCGGCGTCTGGGTGGTGACGGTGCTGTCGGCGGTGATGGAGGTCGTCACGAAGGTGTTGCCGCCGACCGTGACGCCTCGGCCGATGACCGTCTCCCCGCCCAGGATGGTGGCGTTGGCGTAGATCGTCACGTTGTCCTCGATGGTTGGGTGGCGCTGGAGGCCCTTGATGACCCTGCCCCGCTCGTCCTTGGGGAAGCTCGAGCGCCCCCAGCGTCACGCCCTGGTAGATCTTGACGTTGTCGCCGATGCGCGTGGTCTCGCCGATCACCACGCCCGTGCCGTGATCGATGAAGAAGCTCTTGCCGATCCGGGCGCCGGGGTGGATGTCCATCCCGGTGAAGCTGTGGGCGTACTCGGTCATGATCCGCGGCATCAGCGGCACGCCCAGGCTCAGCAGCTCGTGCGCCACGCGGTACACCGTGATGGCGAAAAAGCCCGGGTAGCAGTAGATGACTTCCTCGATGCTCTTGGCGGCCGGGTCGCCGTCGTAGGCGGCCTGGGCGTCCAGCGCCAGCATCCTCCGGATGGCGGGAATGCGTTGCAGAAACCGCTGGGCGATCTCGGCGGCCTTTGCCTCGCTGCCCTCGGGGGGCGAGGAGCCCTCGGCGTAGCACAGGCAACTATTAATCTGCGTGGACAGGTCCTCCCCCAGCCGTGGCAGCAGGCTGCCCACGTGGTACTTGATGTTCTCTTCGGTCAAGGCCTTGCGGCCGAAGTAGCCGGGGAACAGAAGCTGGCGGACCTCCTCCAACATCTCGATGATCCGCCCGCGCGAGGGCAGAAACCGCTGGCCGATGCGCTGCATGCGGCCGTCCGCGCGGTAGCTGGCCAGGATCTCCCCGATCAGCTTGTCAAGGTTCCTGTCCAGAATGTCATCCATCACCACGACCACCTTTCGTCTCGTCGGTGCGATGCGTCATTCTAGGCTGCGGCGATAGCGGTGTCATCCCGATTACGCGCCATGGACCTGGCCCTTAAGGACTGAGGCGTCTTAGCCCTCGGCCTTCAGAGGGCGGCTCATCAGTTCCGCGATGGCGTCGGCGGGTGCCCGGCCGGAGAACAAGACGCTGTGCACGGCCTGGGTGATGGGCATTTCCACGCCGTATCGTCCGGCCAGTTCCACCACGCTGGCGGTGGTGGCCACGCCTTCGATGACCGACGCGGTCGCGGCCAGGGCTTGCTGGACGCTCCGGCCGCGCCCGACGGCCTCGCCGAACGAGCGGTTGCGCCCCTGGGGTGAGGTACAGGTGGTGATCAGGTCGCCCAAGCCCGCCAGACCCGCGAAGGTCTCGCGCCGGGCCCCCATCGCCACGCCCAGGCGGGTGATCTCCGCCAGCCCGCGGGTCACCAGCGAGGCCTTGGCGTTGTCTCCGGCGCCAAGTCCGTCCAGGATGCCCGCGGCGATAGCGACCACGTTCTTGACCGCCCCGGCGATCTCCACGCCGACTAAGTCCGGGTTGGTATAGACGCGAAAGTACGGCCGGTTGAACAGGACTTGGATCTGCTCGGCAAAGCCGGGCCGGTTGGCGGCCACGGTCACGGTGGCCGGCAGCTTGCGGGCTACCTGCGGGGCGATCGAGGGGCCCGACAGCACCGCCACGGGCCGGGGCGTGGGATCGGGATCGCCCAGCACCTCCAGCACCACCTGGCTGGGGCGCAGCAGCGTGCGGTTCTCGATCCCCTTGGCCGTGGAGCAGACAGGCAGATCGGGCCGACAGTACCCAGCCAAGCGCGTCCACCACGCACGGACGAACTGCGCGGGCACGGCCTGGATGGCCACCTCCGCATCCGCTAGCGCCGACGCTTCCTGGGCCGTCACCTCCACCGTCTCCGGCAGCCGACAGCCGGGCAGGAAGCGGCGGTTCTCCCGCGTGCGGGCCAACTCCTCGGCCGCCTGGGGAAATGCCGACCACAGGCGGACGGCGTGACCGTTCTCGGCCAGCAACATCGCGCAGAGCGTGGCCATCGCCCCGTCGCCTACGATGGTAATGCGTTGACCCATGGCCCAGAAGCTAACGCCCGCGGGGGGCGTTGTCCAGCCGCCCAGGCGCCGCGGGCAAGCACTTCAGTCGGCCCGTCACGTGGGTTGGTCTTGGCCACTGGAGCAGAAATGTTTTTTAGACTTTGCATTTTCAATGAAACGCCCTCAAGCAGGTTCGGCCCACCCAGGCACAGCAACCCGCCTGCGGCGGGTTGCATTGGCAAGGCAAAGGTCAATAGAATGCCGATTCTTTCAGACACCAGGAAAGGCGGTGGCCGTGGCGGAGGAGTTTGGAATCAGCCGGATGCCCAACGGCATGACGCTGGTGGGTGAGCCGATGGAGCAGGTGTCTTCCGCGGCCATGACGCTGCTTGTCCCTGTCGGAGCCTCGCACGATCCCTCAAGCCGGGAGGGGGCAGCCATGATCGCCAGCGAGTGGTGCCTGCGCGGGGCGGGGAATCGCAACACGCGCCAGCTCAACGACGCCCTCGACGGCCTGGGCTGCCAGCATCACGAAACCGTCTTGAGCGAGCACGTCCGGTTCTCCGCGGCGGCGCTGGGCAGGAACCTGCCGGCGATGCTGGAAATCTACGCCGACATCCTTCGCCAGCCTCACCTGGCAGACGGGGCGTTCGAGCCCTGCCGGGCGCTGGCGAGGCAGGACCTGGCCTCGCTGGAGGATGAGCCGGCCCAGAAGTGCGACCTGCTGCTGCGGGAGCGGTTCTACCCCTGGCCGCTGGGCCGGTGTGCGTACGGGACGGATGAGTCCCTGGCGGCCATGACGGCCGGGGCGGTCCGGCAGGTCGTGACGGAAGGCTTCACGCCCACCGGCTCGATCCTGACCGTGGCGGGCAAGGTCGATTGGCACCGCCTTTGCGAGGTCGTGGAAAAATCTTTTGGGGACTGGAGCGGATCGCGCCGGCCTGGCCTCCAAACCCAACCGGCCCCCGGCGGCGCGGTGCATCTCCCCAAACCTTCCGCCCAGGTGCACATCGGCCTGGCCCATCCGGCCGTGACGATGGCCGATCCACACTACTACGCCGCGCGCGTGGCCGAGACGGTGCTTTCGGGCGGGATGAGCAGCCGCCTGTTCACGGAAGTCCGCGAGAAGCGCGGGCTGGTCTATCACGTCTCCTGCCACTACCACAGCCTCAAGGGCCATGCAGGAATGTTCACCTACGCCGCCGCCGTGCCCCAAAAGGGCCAGACGACCTTGGACGTGACGGTGAACGAGATCCGCCGCCTGGGCGACGGCATCGAGTCCGAGGAACTGGACCGGGCCAAGGTGCAGCTCAAAAGCGCCCTGGTGATGCAGGGGGAGTCCACGTACGCCCGGGCGACGGCGCTGGCGAGCGACTGGTATCACCTGGGCCGCCTGCGGTCGCTGCGGGAGCTGTCGGACGCCATCGATGCCGTTTCCCTCGATGACGTGGTCGCCTACGCGCGAGCCTATCGACCGTCCTGCTTCACCGTGCTGGTCATCGGCCCCGAGGCCCTGGACACCAGCGCCCTAACGAGCTAGCGAGCCCATCATGGAGTTCAAGCACGCCCAACTGGACAACGGACTGACGGTGGTTGGCGAGGTGAACCGCTCGGTCGAGTCGATGGCGGCGGGATTCTTCGTCCGCACGGGCAGCCGGGATGAAACCCCCCACGTCGCGGGGGTGAGCCACTTCCTGGAACACATGGCGTTCAAGGGCACCCCGCGGCGGACGGCCTGGGACGTTAACCGCGACTTCGACCGTCTGGGGGCCAGGTACAACGCCTTCACCAGCGAGGAAAACACCTACTATTTTGGTGCGGTGCTCCGGGAGTTTCAGACCCAGCTCCTCGACCTGCTGGGCGACATCCTCCGGCCGTCGCTGCGCCAGGAGGACTTCGACCTGGAGAAGAACGTCATCCTCGACGAGATCGCCCGTTACGAGGACGAGCCGCACTACCGCCTTTATGAGAAGCTGATGGCCGAGCACTATTCCGACCACCCGCTGGGCCACAGCATCTCGGGCACGGCGGAGTCCGTCACCGTCCTGACGCTGGAGGACATGCGGGAATATTTCAACCGCCGCTACAGCCCGGGCAACATCACCGTCGTCGTCGCGGGCAATCTGGACTGGCCTGCGGTGCTGGACAAGGTCAATGAGATCTGCTCACCCTGGGTGCCTTACGAGGTCGGGCGGGACTTGCCGCCCGCCCCGTCGCCTTTGACCATCCGGACCCTCGTGGACGCCAAGCTCACCCGCCAGCTCGTGGGCTTCATGTCCCCGGCTCCCCCGGCCCAGGACGCCGACCGCTACGCCGCGCACCTGGCGGCGACCATCCTGGGCGACGAGAACGGTAGCCGGTTCTTCTACGCCCTCATCGAACCCGCCCTGGCCGACGAGGCCCAAATGATCTATCACCCCCAGGATCACGCCGGGGCCTTCGTGACCTGGCTGTCCTGCGATCCCCATCGCACCGCCCAGGCCGTCGGGATCGTCCGGGGGGAACTGCGGCGGTTCCTGGACGAGGGTCCTAGCGAGGCCGAGGTCCAGGCGGCCAAGAACAAGATTGCCTCGGCCGCCACACTCAAGGACGAACTGCCCATGGGGCGACTTACCAGCGTCGGGTTCGACTGGATCTACCGCCGGGAGTACCTGCCGCTGGAGCAAGAGATTGACCGTTACTTCGCCGTCACCGCCTGGCAGGTGCTGGAGGCGGCCCGGCGCTACGACCTGATGGCCACGACGATTCTGGGCCTGGGGCCTGCGGAGGCGATATGAGCCCCCTTGGCTATGATGCCCGCGCAGAGCGTCCCGCCCCGCCCGCGAACCTGGCCGGTAAGGCCGTCACCGTGGTGGGCCTAGGAAGATTCGGTGGCGGGGTTGGCGTCACGCGATGGCTGTGTCGCCAGGGGGCGCGGGTGACCGTCTCCGACCTGGCGCCGGAAAAAGAGCTTTCGGAGTCCGTGGACGCTCTGGCGGGATTGGACGTCGCGCTTCATCTGGGCGGGCACGACGAGGCTGACTTTGTCTCCGCCGAGCTGCTGGTGGTCAACCCGGCCGTACCGAAGGACCTGCCCCCCCTGGCCGCCGCGATGGCCGCGGGCGTGCCCCGCACGACGGAGATCAACCTTTTTCTCCAAGGCCTGGAGCGTTGCCGCGCGCCGATGGTGGGCGTGACCGGCAGCATCGGCAAGTCCACCACCACCGCGATGATCGGTGCGATCCTGGAACGCAAGCGGCCCACCCACGTGGGCGGAAACATCGGCCGCAGCCTGCTGGAGGATTTGCCGACCATCGCGCCGGACCACGTGGTCGTGCTGGAGCTGTCGAGCTTCCAGCTTGAGGACCTCCCTCTAATCGGGATCAGTCCCCACGTAGCCGTGGTGACCAATCTGGCACCCAACCACCTGGATCGCCACCACACGATGGAGGCCTACGCCGACGCCAAGAAGAACATCTTCCGCTTCCAGTCCGCCGACGACATGCTGGTCCTCAACGCTGCCGACCCGATCGTCTCGACCTGGGCGGCCGAGGCGCCGGGCCGCGTGGCCACGTTCGATCCGGCCCCGGTTGACCATCCTTTTAAGTTGGCGGTTCCCGGGCGCACAACCAGGCCGATGCCCAGGCGGCCTGGGCGGCGGCGAGGCAACTCGGCGTGGACCGCCCAACGGCGGCTGCGGCGCTGGCAGGCTTTGCCGGCCTGCCGCATCGCCTCCAGTTCGTCGTCGAGCGGCGTGGCGTGCGGTACTACAACGACTCCAAGTGCACCACGCCCGACGGGGCGATTGTGGCCTTGGAGGCCTTCCCGCCGCGATCGGCGGTGATGATCGTCGGCGGCTACGACAAGCACGTCAGCTTCGATCGGATGGGCCAGGCCTTGGCGGAGCGGGCCAAGGCCGTGATTGTCCTGGGCCACGGCTGAGCAGATCGCCTCGGCCATCGAAGAGCACCGCCGCGGACCGGCGCCCCTGCTGGTCTGGGCCAAAGACTTCCCCTCGGCCGTGCAGGCAGCGAATGAGCAGGCTAAATCCGGTGATGCCCTCTTGCTCTCCCCGGCCTGCGCCAGCTACGACATGTTCATCAACTACGAGCACCGCGGGAAGGCATTCATGGAGCTGGTAAACACGATACCGGGCTGAGGATGGCAAATTAGAAGTTCAAGGTGAGAGGTGAGAACAATCCCCGATCTGGTTGTGCTTCACCTCTAACCTCTCACCTCTAACCTCTCCCCTGTGGCCGTGTAGGCGCGCCACTTGGTGCGCGCGGAAACTTAGCCCAACCCCAATCCCGTGCGCAGCAAAGCTGCGCCCCTACACAAAAGCACAAGCCCCCGGCATGTCTCCGGGGGCTTGTCGTATAAAGGCGGCGTTGACCTACTCTCCCACTGACGTAGTACCATCGGCCCCTGCGGCTTAACTTCTGTGTTCGGAATGGGAACAGGTGTGGCCCGCAGCGTATGGACACCGCCACTCACCCGGCCGGACCTGTCGGTCCGACCGGACGAAACATCCTCATAGGGACGGGGCTTTTAAACGATTAACAAACTCCTGAGGTCACCGAGCGCCAAGACAGCCTGGTCGTTGCCGAAACGAAGGACAACGACGGATGTGATCAAGCGCTTGCCCGTTAGTACCGGTTAGCTGAGGACGTTTCCGTCCTTACACACCCGGCCTATCAACCACGTGGTCTACATGGGGGCTCTCTCCCGAACAAGTCGGGAATGGAATCCTAATCTCAGGGTGGGCTTCCCGCTTAGATGCCTTCAGCGGTTATCCTTTCCCAACATAGCTACCCAGCGGTGCCCCTAGCGGGACAACTGGTACACCAGAGGTTGGTCCTTCTAGGTCCTCTCGTACTGAAGAAGTATCCCTTCAAGATTCCTACGCCCACGGCAGATAGGGACCGACCTGGCTCACGCCGGTCTGAACCCAGCTCGCGTACCACTTTAATCGGCGAACAGCCGAACCCTTGGGACCGCCTTCAGCCCCAGGATGTGATGAGCCGACATCGAGGTGCCAAACCTCCCCGCCGCTGTGAACGCTCGGAGGAGATCAGCCTGTTATCCCCGGAGTACCTTTTATCTGTTAAGCGATGGCCCTTCCACACGGGACCACCGGGTCACTAGGCCCTGCTTTCACATCTGCTCGACGCATTGGGTCTCGCAGTCAAGCATCCTTATGCCCTTACACTCTACGCACGATTGCCAACCGTGCTGAGGATGCCTTTGGACTCCTCCGTTACTCTTTGGGAGGAGACCGCCCCAGTCAAACTGCCCACCAAGCACTGTCCCTCGCCCGGATTCACGGGTCGAGGTTAGGCGGCTCATGGCACAAGGGTGGTATTTCAACGGTGGCTCCATCCGGCCCGAGAGCCGGACTTCAACGCCTCCCACCTATCCTACGCATGTGACATAAGACGCCAATACCAGGCTACAGTAAAGGTTCACGGGGTCTTTCCGTCTTGCCGCGGGAACGCGGCATCTTCACCGCGTCTGTAATTTCACCGAGTCCGTCCTTGAGACAGTGCTCCAGTCGTTACGCCATTCATGCACGTCGGAACTTACCCGACAAGGAACTTCGCTACCATAGGACCGTCATAGTTACGGCCGCCGTTTACCGGGGCTTAGGTCGCAAGCTTCTCAGGGATTGCTCCCCATGACCTGCTCCCTTGACCTTCCGGCACCGGGCAGGCGTCAGACTCTATACATCCTCTTGCGAGTTAGCAGAGTCCTGTGTTTTTGATAAACAGTCGCCAGAGCCGTTTCTCTGCGCCCTTCGAACCCCTACATAGATTTGCAGGGATTCGAGAGGGACCCCTTATCCCGAAGTTACGGGGTCAAATTGCCTAGTTCCTTAAGGACGGTTCTCTCGAGCGCCTGAGGATACTCTCCTCGCCTACCTGTGTCAGTTTTAGTACGGGTGCGCGCTTTGTCCGCGCGGAGTTTTTCTAGGCACCCGCGTTCCGGACTTCGGCAACCAAACGGCCTCGAGATACCCCGTTGCCGGGGCCCCAACCCACACGACTAATCGTGGGATCCGGTGTGTGGATGCGTCATCCGCGCATCAACCGCCACGCACAGTGCAGGAATATTAACCTGCCGTCCATCGTCTACGCCTTTCGGCCTCGACTTAGGGTCCGACTAACCCTGGGCGGATTTACCTTCCCCAGGAAACCTTAGGCTTTCGGCGAGCAGGATTTTCACCTGCTTTATCGTTACTCATACCGGCATTCTCACTTGCTGCCGCTCCAGCGCTCCTTACGGTACGCCT
>CAVXDC010000034.1:0-22096 GCA_963760365.1 uncultured Phycisphaerae bacterium | reverse complement strand
GGTTGAAGGCTTCTGCAATGGCGTGGGCGAGCATCGTCTTACCTGTTCCAGGCTCCCCTTTAAGCAAAAGGGGCATTTCAAGGGCCATGGAAATGTTGACGATCTTGGCCAGTTCCTCATCCAATACATATTTTGTGGCACCTGAAAACCTTTTACCTTGATCTCCATGCATATCCCTGCTCCTTGATGAATCTTATGAGAAATTTAAATCTATAAATAATAACCTTTTATCAATTGCGTTTCAACAGCAACTTGCGCAAATACTGAAAATCTGTTTATAACTGAATCAAGAATATCTGTAAACACGCTTACAATTTCAGGTTCTTGCAGGCTGAAGCCTGCAGCTACCTTCCATAGCTAAATATTGTCAAACAATTTCTTTGAAACTTAATTTACTAATAGGGACATAATTGTGTAGACATCTGATTTGGTCTTTGAGGCTACTGGATTCCGGCTTTCGCCGGAATCACAAAAGAAACCGAATCCTTAAATTCGTCTCTCCGGCGAAAGCCGGAGTCCAGTTCAAAAGGCTCTATGATTTTCAAATAAGCAATTCTTCACACAGATGATGTCTATGCTATAATGGACTCCTTAATAATTTGAAAATAACGATGATCAATCATCATGTCAAGTCTGAACTTTTTGGAGCATCATCGCCAAAAGGAGCGTGGCGTAGCCCTTGCGGCGCTCGGAGGGGCGGACTTCGTAGCCGATGTGCCCGCCTTCGTGCGTCAGCTCCTCATTGAGTCGGGACCGCAACCGGGCCGTGGCGACAATCCTCCCGTTGCGGACTAGCCAATACACGCTGCACGGCACATGGCCTTTGGGCAGGTTGACGCCTTTGGACCCATCCTCCCACTTCCGCAGCAAGGCCGCGAAGTCCGCTTGTGCTTCGGGGAGCTGTTCGTGCACGAAGGGCTCGCCGGCGGCCTGGAACTCCTGGCAATACGCGACGAATTCCTCCCGGTAAGACGCCGCCGGCTGGATGAGTTCAAGCGATTCTTTAGGCACTTGGCTCTCCCATCGACTCGTATGAAGGAGAACACCATAAGGGCATCCGGGGTGTCAATCCATGGTGAAGTTTTATCGTTCCCGGGACGGTTGATTGACATTCGCATGATCAATGCAATGGCTCTTCGCCATCCATCCCGTAGGGCTGGCTGCGATTCGCCGGAGGCGAATCGCTTTGGCAACGCGAAGTCCAATAGCAACCTTGTCCAGCCCGTACGTACTGCCGGGAATGCCTCCTTCGGGGAGGTGGATGCCATCCTAACCGACCGAATGAAAATTGTCTTGGAAAGCCATAGACGGACTTTGTACCATCCTGCGGTTGTTCTCATCGAAGGAACTGCGCGGCGTAACGTTTCCCTTAGAGAAAATGGTTTTGCATGGGCCCGAATGAGACGAACGGAGGCTTTTTCCGCACCCGAGGGCGATTCGGCTTTTGGGGATTGTTGTTTCTCCTGGCGGTCCTTGTGGCCTTGGGGATTCACCATATCGTGCGACAGACCTGTCCGGTCGGGGACGATGAAATTTTCTACCTGGTTCAAGCGCAATCGGATGTGGTTAAGTTTCAGGAGCGTTCGTACCCCAGGTATCTTTGGCACGTCTTCCACGATTCGATCCCTGCGAAAGAGCCTGGTTGGCGTTTGGCGGCGGAACCTGTCATCCAGGGGTACGGCGTTAATCTGGTCGCCTTGCGGGTGTACGCGCTGGGCTTCCTGGTGCCATCGGCTCTGTTGATCTATTTCGGGATGCGATACGTGGCCGATGATTGGGCCGCATTGACCGCCGCCGGGCTCCTGGCCACCAGCTATTCCATTCTTTCGGGTTTCATGGCCTTCATGATGGAATATGTCTTGTACCTGGCCATGTGCGCCGTCATTTTCTGCCTGTTCCGGCAGCATGCCTTGAATCGGTCCCGTCGATATCCCTGGGTGTGTTTAGGCATGGTTTTGGGGCTGGGGTGTTATACAAAAAGCTCGTTCCTGATGCCGGTCGCCGTCCTGCTGGGAGGGTATTGGCTGTGGTCCTGGCGGTGGAGCGACGGACGGCAACGCCGGGGGGCGTTGTATAAATCCATGGTGCTGGCCGCCCTGCTGGCGAGCTTCTGGTGGAGTTATCATTTTCCCCGCGCCCTTGCGTATGCTTGGTATGCCTTTTCCGGGCATCGCTACGAAGGGACGGGCGTCGGCGTGGTTCGCTTTTGGAATTGGTTTCGCGCCTTGTTTTTCGTCGGTGTGGGGCTGTGGGATTCCCTTCTGATGCTCGGAGGGATCCTGATTCCGCTCGGCGTTTTGATCGGGCGGCGCTGGAAGCCGCCAAGAAACCCGCAGGAAGACTCCGGGTGGGTGACGGAGTTGTGGTTATTGATCTGCGGGACGTTGGCGATTTTGTTGGTCCTCAACTACCTCGGCCACGTCCACCATCCGCGCCTCATGAGCATCCTCGTGCCTCTGCTGTGTGTGGCCTCGGGATTGGGCCTGGGGATCGCCCACCTCTCAAGCCGTAAAGCGTATCCTGTCCTGCTGGCCCTGCTGCTGACGCTGCAAGTCGTCTCGATGTACGTATCGCCGCTCCGGCCCGAAACGGGGGACGTCTGGTTCCGCGCCACTCCCTTTTCCCCCGAACCCTGCGCGGACTTCAGCAGCCTGCCCAGGCTGATGACGCTGCCGGCGGATCGACCCTTGCAGATCGCGATCGTCGGTAACAGCCTGACGTTCACGCCGCATTCGATCCGCTACCCCTTCTTTCCCAATCCCCAACGGGTTGAAGTCTACAGACCCTATACCGTCTCCAGCGCGGACGTGCGCGCCAAGGTCGATGATCTTGGCCAGGTTTGGGATCGGCTGGTTGAAACGTCCAGCGACTACGTGATCGTGCTTTGCAATCCGCAAGGCCGTCAATTCGGGACTCTGCCTCACGAACGGGATATGTATCTCAAAGAAAACCAGTACGATCAGGACATCGCCCGTCGGTTGGAAGCAAGTCAGGATTTCGAAGGGCCGCAGATCGTCCGGATTAGCGACACCCCACCGGTGACGATCTGGGTTTTTCGCAGGCTCCCGCTGGGGAAGCCCACCTCCGCACCGGCCTGCGAATAGAATCCGGATTTTCCTTCCTCGCCTGGTTAATCTGGAGAATCAGGAACTTGTCCTAAGCGCATCGGACGTTTCGTGATATAATACACCTTCTCAAGCTTCGACCTTCGCTTGGGGAAGCGGCGGACGTGATAGGTCGAGAGGCGGCGGGCGTTCTCGCTCACTCGCACCCGCCTTAAGCCCGCACCGGGCGAGTTTCCATAACGGTGGTCGGTTCTCTGCGCGCAGGAATGGGGACCGTTATGAAGCCCGTGTGGTCGGCGATCGTTTGTGGGCTATCTCTTGTGGCTTTGGCAGGCGGGGGAGCGGCGGAGGGACCGGCCGGCGGGTCGTCCGTGGTGTTGTCCCAGGTGCCGGCGTACAACTGGTACCACGGCTGCGGGCCCACGGCGGCCGGCTCCGTCGTCGGATACTATGACCTGCACGGCTTTGACAACCTCTATACGGCCTCGGGTTGGGATGCCGTCCGGTTGACCTCGAATGTGCAGGACCACATCTCCTCCCCGGCGCACAACGCGAAATATGATCCGACGCCCGATGACCCCAATCTCCCTGTCCCGCCGAACACCAGCTTGGCCTGCTGGTTCCGCACGTCCGTAAATCCGCAGGGGTATGGCTGGAGCTATCTGAGCTACTCCGACGATGCGTTTAGGGGGTTTATCACGAACCAGGGCTACCAGTGCACCTCCTGGTACGAAAGCTACTCCGGCGGGCAGTTTACCTGGTCGGACCTAGTCGGCGAGATTAACGCTCAACGGCCTTTAATGTTTCTTGTCGATACGGATGGCGATGGCGAAACGGACCACTTTGTCCCCGTATTTGGCTACGACGACCGCGGCGCGGAGGGCAAGTACTACGCCTGCTATACCACCTGGAGCGAAAACGAAGCCGTGGTCTGGGAGCTATTCCGGGGTATGGGCAACCCCTGGGGCGTCGGCTATGCCACCTTCGTCAACGTCGTCCCTGAGCCGATGACACTGCTGACGTTGGCCTTAGGGAGCCTTGCTGGGTTGGCTGGCCGGGGGCGGAGACGCCCGGCGGCTTAGGGCTTCTTCCAGGACCCCTTCCAGCTTGCCCCGGGCGTTGTCGGAAAGGACGTTGCCTTTCCCGTCGATGACCCAGATGGACGGGATGCCGTCGATGCCGTACTTGTGGGCGGTGGGATCTTCCCAGCCTTTGCCGCTGACGGTATGCACCCAGTTCAGGCCGCGTTCCGTGATGAACTCTTTAACCTTTTCCCTGGCGCCGGGGTCGTTATCCAGGCTGATGCCGACAAACTCCACCCCGCGGCCGTGGAACTGCTGGTAGGCCTGCTTCATGTGGGGCATCTCGGCCACGCAAGGCCCGCACCACGTGGCCCAGAAGTCGATGACAAGGACTTTGTCCTTAAGGTCCTGGGGGACGTTCAGCACCGTGCCGTCTAGACGCGTCAGTCGTGCGGAAAAGGTTTTTTGGGATTTGGGGGCGGCGGCGCGGGCTCCTCGCCCGTAGTGCTGGAGGAAGGGCGCCAGTTCCTCGACTTGGCCGAAGTCCTTTTCCAGCCTGTCCAGCAGCTCCTCCTTCAACGCCGTGATCTGCGCCCCTTCAGCCAGGATGACGCCGTACGCCACCGCCCGCCCGATGGCAGGAGAACCCTCTGCAGCGCCAGAAACGCGCGGAGGTCGCTCGTCAGGTCGGGCCGCGGCTTGTCGGCGGGAGTGCGGAGGGCTTGGATGACCTTCTCGCGGAGCAGGAAGAAGTCGGCCTGGAGCTTCTCCGGTGCGGGGGCGGAAGAGCCCATAATCCGCCGGGCGATCCGGACCACCTGCTGCTGCCGCTCCTCCGTCTTCTGCTGGGCGGCCAGTTCCATCGCCGCGTTGAGCATCATCTGCCGCACGGTGTAGAGGTTGGTTGCGTCGGGGTATTGGGCCTCGGCGGCCTGGCCGAGCTCCAAGGCCTTTTCCATGTGCGCGATGAGGATCTTGTCAGCCTCGGCGCGGGAGGAGGGCTGCTCGGTGGGGGAGAACTGTGCCTCGATCGCGTCGAGGGCGACCTGCGGTACGTCCTTGCTGGTCGCCGTGACGAAGGACGGGGCCGTGGTGGCCGGGGCGGTCGAGGCCGCCTGGGTCCCGCTGAGGCCCGCGAAAAGTAATCCTATGGCCCCTAGGGCCAAGATCCGGCAACGGTCAGACATGATGCTCTCCTTAGCTTGTGGTCCACCAGGACGACGTGCTGGCGGGTATGGTAACACGGACCGGGCCGTCAAGCAAACTTCTGGCAGGCGGGTCCGTTGGGTACTTGCATGCGCGGGCAGGGGCGGCCAAAATACGCGGGCTCGGCCTTGGCTTTGCCGCCGGTCCGATGTTTTGGGGAGGGGTTTTTCTCTCGCGCGGCTGCTGCTGCGCCTGGCGGCCTGAGGCTGCGGTGCGTATGCCGCGACGCGGCGGTAGGTTCCCTGGCGACCTGGGCGGCGCGATCCCGCCGGGCGAATGCTGAGGTTTTAACCTTCAACCTTTAACCTAGCAAAACACGCTGCGAGTCTGAGGTCACTTCATGCCCAAGCTCCCCGACATCGACAAGGTGATGATCATCGGTTCCGGCCCGATCGTGATCGGCCAGGCGTGCGAGTTCGACTATTCCGGCACGCAGGCGTGCAAGGCCCTCCGCGGGCTGGGCTACCAGATCGTGCTGGTGAACTCCAACCCCGCCACCATCATGACCGATCCGGGCATGGCCGACGTGACCTACATCGAACCGCTGACGCTGGAGGCCATGACGAAGATCATCGCCAAGGAGCGCCCCGACGCGCTGCTGCCCAACCTGGGCGGGCAGACCGGCCTTGAACCTGTCCTCGGAGCTGCACAAGGCCGGCGTGCTGGAAAAGTACGGGGTGAAGGTCATCGGCGTGAAAGTGGACGCCATCGAGCGCGGCGAGGACCGCGATCGCCTTCAAGGAGACGATGAACAAGCTGGGCATCGACATGCCCCGCAGCTCGGCCGTTTCTGCGTCGAGGACGCCGAGAAGGTCGCCGCCGAGCTGGGTTACCCCGTCGTGATCCGCCCGGCCTACACGCTGGGCGGTACGGGCGGCGGGCTGGTCTACAACATCGAGGAGCTGCGCATCGTCGCCAGCCGGGGCATCGCCGCCAGCCTCATCGGGCAGATCCTCGTCGAGGAATCCGTCCTGGGCTGGGAGGAGCTGGAGCTGGAGGTCGTCCGCGACGCCAAGAACCAGATGATCACCGTCTGCTTCATCGAGAACATCGACGCGATGGGCGTCCACACGGGCGACTCGTTCTGCGCCGCCCCCATGCTCACCATCGACCCGGAGCTCCAGAAGCAGCTCCAGAAACATTCCTACGACATCGTCGAGGCCATCGAGGTCGTCGGCGGCACGAACATCCAGTTCGCCCACGACCCCCAAGACCGGCCGCGTCGTCGTCATCGAGATCAACCCCCGCACCAGCCGCAGCTCGGCCCTGGCGAGCAAGGCAACGGGATTCCCCATCGCCCTGGTCTCGGCCAAGCTGGCCGGGGGGCTGAGCCTGGATGAAATCCCTTACTGGCGCGACGGCACGCTGGAGAAATACACGCCCAGCGGCGATTACGTCGTCATCAAGTTCTCCCGCTGGGCCTTCGAGAAGTTCCGCGATGCGGTGGACCAGCTCGGCACGCAGATGCGGGCCGTCGGGGAGGTCATGAGCATCGGCAAGACCTACAAGGAGGCCTTCCAGAAGTCCATCCGCTCGCTGGAAAACGGCCGTTACGGCCTGGGGTTCGCCAAGGACTTCCACCGACGCAGCTTGCCTGAGCTGCTGGCCATGCTCCACGAACCTTCCAGCGAGCGGCAGTTCATCATGTACGAGGCCTTGCGCAAGGGCGCCGACGTCCAGAAGCTCTACGAGCTGACCTACCTCAAACCCTGGTTCATCCAGCAGATGAAGGAGCTGGTGGAGCTGGAGGAAAAGATCCTGCGCTACAAAGGCGGCCACCTGCCCGACGACCTGCTGCGCCAGGCTAAGAAGGACGGCTTTTCCGACAAGTACCTGGCTCAACTGCTGGGGATTCCTGAGCGGCAGATCCGTGCCCGGCGCAAGGCCATTGGTGTGGTGCAGGGCTGGCATGCCGTGCCCGTCAGCGGGGTCGAGAATGCGGCCTACTATTACTCCACCTACAACGCCTCCGACGCCGTGCCCACCAGCACCCGCCGCAAGGTGATGGTCCTGGGCGGCGGGCCCAACCGCATCGGCCAGGGGATCGAGTTCGACTACTGCTGCGTCCATGCGGCCTTCGCCCTGCGCGACGAGGGTTTTGAGACCATCATGGTCAACTGCAACCCCGAGACCGTCTCCACCGACTACGACACCTCCGACAAGCTGTACTTCGAGCCGTTGACCATCGAGGACGTGCTAAGCATCTACGAGAAGGAAAAGCCCGAGGGGGTCATTGTCCAGTTCGGCGGCCAGACGCCGCTGAACATCGCTCAGGAGCTGGAGGCCGAGGGTGTCAAGATTCTCGGCACCAGCCCCGACACGATCGACCTGGCCGAGGACCGCGGGCGTTTCCGCAAAATGATGGACACCCTGGGCATCCCCATGCCCGCCAGCGGCATGGCAGCGAATGTGGACGAAGCCTTGGCAATCGCCGCGCAGATCGGCTACCCGTTGATGGTTCGCCCGTCGTTCGTGCTGGGCGGGCGCGGGATGGAGGTGGTGTTCGACGATGAGATGTTGCGGGAATACGTCGCCGCGGCCGTGGACGTGACGCCGGAGCGCCCGATCCTCGTCGACCGGTTCCTCCAGAACGCCATCGAGGCCGAGGCCGACGCCCTCAGCGACGGGCGCGACGTCTTCGTGCCCACCGTCATGGAGCACATCGAGCTGGCGGGCATCCACAGCGGGGACTCCGCCTGCGTCATCCCGCCCATCAGTATTCCTCCCAGGCACCTGGCGACCATCACCGAGTACACCACCCGCATCGCCCGCGAACTGCACGTCGTGGGCGTGATGAACATGCAGTATGCCATCGCCGACGACGTGGTGTACGTCCTGGAAGCCAACCCCCGGGCCTCGCGGACCGTGCCGCTGGTGAGCAAGGTCTGCGGTATCTCCATGGCCCGCGTTGCCACGCAATTGATGCTCGGAAAAAAGCTGAAAGACCTGGGCCTGAAGCCCATCCCCATCCCGCACTTCGGCGTCAAGGAGGCGGTGTTTCCCTTCCCGATGTACCCGGAGGTCGATCCGGTACTGGGCCCGGAGATGCACTCCACCGGCGAGGTGCTGGGACTGGCCGATTCCTTCGGCCTGGCGTTCTACAAGTCGCAGGAAGGCGCCAAGCAGTTCCTGCCGGCCGAGGGCACGGTGCTGATCTCCGTGGCCGAGCGCGACCGCCCGGCCGTGCTGCGGGCGGCAAAGAAGTTCGCGGGTATGGGCTTTGCGATCCTGGCCACCGAGGGCACGCACAAGTTCCTCACCGCCCAGGGCGTCGCTGCTGAGCGGATATTCAAACTCAACGAGGGCCGCCCCGACATCCTGGACGCCATCACCAACAAACAGATCCAGCTCGTGATCAATACCCCCATGGGGAAGCGCAGCCAGGTGGACGACTCTTACATCCGCAAGGCCGCCATCAAGCACAAGCTGCCCTACATCACCACGCTCAGCGCCGCCGAGGCCGCCGCCGAAGGGATCGCCGCCTTCCGAAAAGAAGGCTCCAACGTCAAATCCCTCCAGGAATACCACGCCGCCCTCCGCCAAGCGGCGGAACGACATTGACAATTGCCGATTGCCAATTGGCAATTGAAGATTGGCAATCGGCAATGTCGTTAGTGGCCACACTTGGCGCGGAGGGCTAGGAGTTCCTTCATCACGTTGTGGCAGTCGCCGTGCCAGGTGGTGGTGCCGAAGCAGTCGTGGAGCTGGCGGTACAGGGTGTAGAGCTTTTTGTAGACCTCGTGGGCGGCGGGGTCGGGCTTGTAGGCCTTGGTCTTCAGGCCGGTCATGGCCTGCTGGGCGGCGGCGAAGGTGTCGTAGCCGCCGGCCTTGGGTCCCGCCACGACGGCCGCGGCGATGGCCGCCCCCAGGGCGCAGGTCTGGCCGGAGCGGCTGACCTTCATCGGCCGGCCGGTCACGTCGGCGTAAATCTGCATCACCAGGGGGTTCTTCTCGGCGATGCCGCCGCAGTTGACCACCTGCGCGACCTTCACGCCGTACTCCTCGAAGCGGTTGATGATGGTCAGCGCCCCGAAGGCCGTCGCCTCGATCAGGGCGCGGTAAATCTCGGCCGGGGTGGTGTAGAGCGTCTGGCCCAGGAGCAGGCCCGTGAGGCGCTGATCGACCAGGATGGTGCGGTTGCCGTTGTTCCAGTCCAGCGCGAGCAGGCCGGATTGGCCGGGGGCGAGCTTCTTGGCCGCGGCCGTCAGGGCCTCGTGCGAGCCGCCCTTGGCGCCGCGCGGGCTGGATGTAGTTGACGAACCAGTTGAAGATGTCGCCGACGGCCGACTGGCCCGCCTCCAGGCCGAAGTAGCCCGGCAGGATGCTGCCGTTGACGATGCCGCACAGGCCGGGGATGTCGGCCAGGGGCTTGCTGGGCGGGGCGACCATCATGTCGCAGGTGCTGGTGCCGATGATCTTGACCAGCGTGCCCGGCGCGATGCCCGCCCCGACGGCGCCCAGGTGGGCGTCGAACGCCCCGACGGCCACGGGGATGCCCGCGGGCAGGCCGGTCCGCTTGGCCCACTCGGCCGTCAGGCCGCCGGCGGCTTGGTCGACGGTGTAGGCCTTGGGCGCCAGCCGCCGCGCGCAGCTCGCGCCAAGGCCGGATCGAGCCCGCCCAGGAACTCCGCGTCGGGGTAGCCGCCCCAGGCGTCGTTGTACATGGCCTTGTGCCCGGCGGCACAGACGCCGACCTTGAATCGCCCCGGCGATTCGGTGCCGGTGAGCATGGCCGGAATCCAGTCGGCGATCTCCACCCACGTGTAGGCGGCGTCGAAAGACCTCCGGGCTGGTCCGCAGGCAGTGCAGAATCTTGCTGAAGAACCACTCGCGAGGAATACCGCCCGCCGCACTTGGCCAGGTAGTGCGGGCGGATCTTGCTGGGCCAGGGCGGTGATCTCCTCCGCCTCGGCGACGGCGGTGTGGTCCTTCCACAGCCAGGCCATCGCGGCGGGGTTCGTGGCGAAGCGTTTGTCGAACGCCAGCGGGCGTCCCGGCGGAGTCCACCGGCAGGGGGGTCGAGCCGGTGGTGTCCACGCCGATGCCGATGACGTCGGCGGGGTTGAATCGCCTGACGGACTTGTGGGCCTTGGCCAGGGCCGAGCGGATGGTCTTTTCGCCGCCGCTGACGTAGTCGGCCGGGTGCTGGCGGGCCAGGTTGCGGGTCGCGGCCCAGGATCACGCCCTCCTTGCCGTGGTGGTAGGGCCAGACCGCCGTGGCGATCTCCTTGCCGCTGGCGACGTCGACGATGAGCGTGCGAACGGTGTTCGTGCCGTAGTCCAGTCCGATGACGTACTTGGCCATGGGTTTTCCCTTCGTGGCTAAGGGTGTCCGCCGGCCAGAATGATAAACGGCTCAAGCCGCAGTGCAACAGGCAATAAGCCACAGGCCTTAAGTACGGGGCATTGGGCATTGAGCATTGCCGGTTTCAGGATGTTGTTCGAGTGGGAAATTTTCTTGAACGCAGGCTTGATATTGCATACCATTCTTAGATCGTAGAAAGTTGCAGAGAGGACGTATGGGAATGGCCGTGGCGAAGGAAGAAATGACTCGACGATTGCAGCGGTTTGAGCACCTCTGCCGTCAGCGAGGCCTGAAGCTGACGCATCAGCGCGCGATGATCTTTCGTGAAGTAGCCGGAAGTGAAGAGCACCCGGATGCGGAGACGGTCTACCGGTGCGTGCATCGGCACATCCCGGCGGTTTCGCTGGACACGGTTTATCGCACGCTTAGGGTCCTGGAGGAGCATGGGCTGCTGCGCAAGGCCGAGGTCCATGCCGGCCGTGCGCGCTACGATGCCAATATGGACCGCCATCATCATTTTGTCTGCATCCACTGCGGCCTTGTGCGGGACATCTACAGCGATGCGATGGACAGGATCCCGGTTCCGCCGTCGGCCAAGGCAATCGGCAGGGTGGTTTCCTACGATGTTTTTCTGCGAGGCATTTGTCAGCGTTGCGCAAGGAAGAAAACATCCGTGAGGTAGACGCAGAGCATTTTTTAGAAACCGTTACAAGAATAATTACGAATTACAAGCAACTTGTTATTAGGAGCAAGTTGCATAATCGTAGCACCTCCCATGGAAAGGAGAAAAGCGATGAAGCTGGTGTCGAGAGAGATGGTTGAGAAGGCCGGTGTGGACGTGGAGAAGCTGCTGAAGCTGCTGGTCGCCAACGCCTCGGCGGAGTTGACGACGTTTTACTACTACACGGCCCTTCGCGTGAACCTGATCGGGTTCCAGGGTGAGGGGCTTAAGGAGATTGCCGAGGACGCGCGCATCGAGGACCGCAATCACTTTGAGGCGCTGGTCCCGCGCATCTACGAGCTGGGCGGCAAGCTGCCCGACTGCATGAAGGAGTTTCACGACCTGTCGGCCTGTCCCCCGGCCCGGCTGCCGGAAGGAGACGTCAAGGCGATCGTCAAAGTGCTCCTGAAGGCCGAGCAGTGCGCCGTGCGGGGTTATACCGAGCTCTGCAACCTGACGGCGGGCAAGGACCATCGCACGTACGACTTGGCCTTGGCCATCCTGAACGAGGAGATCGAGCACGAGGCGTGGTTCGCCGAATTTCTCGAGATGGGGCCGTCCGGGCATTTCCGTCGGCGCCGGGTCGGGGAGTCGCCGTTCGTCTCCAAGTTCCTGCGTACAGAGTAGTCCGCAGGTGAGTGTCTTCATCCGGTTTGGGGCGGGCTTGCAGGGTGCAGGCCCGCCCCGTGTTGCCGTTCGGCGACTTCGGGGGACGGGTTGGCCTTTGCCATCGGGCATTCGGTTTTTTGTGGTCTTGCCCGACGGCAGAATTCTCTTTACATGGATGCGACAGCGTACTACCATGCCGCGTTTTCCAGGCCCAGATGGCCAGAGAAGTGGAACCATGCCTCAGACTCCTGAAGAAACACCCCAACCGCCGTGCTCCATGGGCTGCCGCGTTTGCTGGGCGGTCCTGGGGATGAGTCCGGCGGATGGTTTGAAGGGTTGGCGGCTGGTTCTGGCGGCGGCGGGCGCGTTTCTTTCGCCGTTGATCCAGGGCATCCTGGGCGCCGTGATCGTGCCGCCGTTTTGGCATTCGCCGCACAGCCAGACCGTCGGCCTTCTCGGCGGGCTGGCGGTAGGTTTGGTGGATTCCTGGATTCTGGTACGATGCATCAGAGGGACCGGAAGGGACACAGGGTCCCCAGCGCGATAGACCGCGTTGGGGGACCCCGACCCCTAGCAAACAGGTATGAGTACGTTAACTAGGAAGTCGTCGGGTCCGGGTACGTTCGCCCGCGGCGTGCATCCTCCCCAGCGCAAGTCGCTCTCCGCCGACGTGATTATCGAAGTCCTCCCGCCTCCCTCGGACGTGCTGATCCCGCTGTTGCAGCACCTGGGCGCCCCGTGCGAAGCGGTGGTCAAGCCCAAGCAGGAGGTGGCGTTGGGGGACCTGCTCGGCGAGGGGAAGGCGTTCGTCTCCGCGCCGGTCCACGCCTCGGTGGCCGGGACGGTCGGCCAGCCGACCATGACCACGCTGCCCAACGGGCGGCACGTGCGGGCCGTCCCCATCAAGGCCGCCGGCGAGCAGCTCAGCGGCCAGGCCCTGTGGGAGTACGTCTTCGGCGGCGACTGGCCCAAGACCGGCCTGGACCGCTACGAGCCCAAGCAGATCCTCGAGGCCGTCCGCGCGGCCGGGGTGGTGGGCATGGGCGGGGCGGCCTTTCCCGCGCACGTCAAGCTCACCCGCAACGAGAAGCGCCCCGTGGACACGCTGCTGGTCAACGGCTGCGAGTGCGAGCCGTACCTGACGAGCGACTACCGCCTGATGCTCCAGGCACCGGCCCCGATTGTCACGGGCGCGCTGCTGGCCGGCCGGGCGGCGGGGGCGGAGCGGATCGTCCTGGCCATCGAGGACAACAAGCCCATGGCCCTCCAGGCAATGCGACGCGCGGCGGAGGGCAGCGGCATCGAGATCGTCTCGGTCCAGACCAAGTACCCCCAGGGCGGCGAGCGGCAATTGGTCCCCGCCGTGCTGGACAGGGAAGTGCCCACCGGCGGGCTGCCGCTGGACGTGGGGGCGGTCGTGATGAACGTCGCCACCGCGACGGCCGTGGCGCGGGCGGTGCTCCGCGGAAAGCCCCTGACGCACCGGTTGGTCAGCGTCTCCGGCGGCGGCGTGGTGCATCCCAAGAACCTGCTGGTCCCCATCGGGGTGACCTACGGCCAGGTGATTGCCCATTGCGGCGGGCTCCGGGCCGACGCCGTCCGCGTGATTGCCGGCGGGCCGATGATGGGCTTTGCGGTGGGCGATCTGGACTCCCCCGTGACCAAAGGCACCAGCGGTCTGACGGTGATGACGGCCCAGGAGGTGGCCAGGGCGGAAGAAACCGCCTGCATCCACTGCGGGCGGTGCGTGGACGTCTGCCCGCTGAAGTTGGTGCCGACGCGGATCGCCCTGGCGGTGCGTGCGGGCGACCTGGAGCTGGCCAGGCGGTACTACGTGCAGGCCTGCTGCGAATGCGGTTGCTGCGGCTACATCTGCCCGGCGGGCATTCCGCTGGTGCAGTTGATCCGCCAGGGCAAGGCTGAAACGGCAGGATAACCGGACTTTAGTCCCCGCCGATAGGGAAGCTCAGGAACGATTGATGACGGACAAGGAAACCGAGACAGTCACGCCGGCTGAATCAGGCCCGCCGATCCACGTCGCGGCCGCCCCGCACCTGACGAGCCAGGTGCTGACGACGCGGTTGATGATGCGGGACGTGCTGATCGGCCTGGTGCCGGTGGCGATCGCGGCGCTGCTGGTCTTCCGAGGGTACGCCGTCAAGCAACTGGCCATCTGCATCGTCAGTTGCGTGCTGGCGGAGCTGGTCTTCACCGCCATGCGCCGCCGGCCGGTGAGCATCACCGACCTGTCGGCCGTGGTGACCGGGGCAATCCTGGCCTTCTCGCTGCCGCCCATCGCGCCGTGGTACGTGGGCGTGGTGGGGTCGGTGGCGGCCATCGCCGTCGGCAAGGCGGTCTTCGGCGGGCTGGGGCAGAACATCTTCAACCCGGCCATGGTGGGAAGGGCGTTCGTGATGGTCTGCTTCGCCACGTGGATGGGTGCCAGCGCCTACGTGGACCCCCATGCCGCGGTGGACGTCATTACCCAGGCCACGCCGATGACGGCCGTGCGGCAGATGCCCCCCGGCGCCGGCCCCCAGTGGTCCATGCTGCTGCCGCTGTTCCTGGGCAATACCAACGGCTCGCTGGGCGAGACCAGCGCCCTGGCCTGCATTCTGGGCGGGTTGTATCTGTGCTTCCGCCGGACGGCCTCGTGGGAGATCCCCGTCGGGGCACTGCTGACGGTGGCGGTAATCGGCGGCCTGGGCGACCTCCTCCATCCGCACCACCCCTTCACCGTGTTGCATCACCTGTTCGGAGGGGCGCTGATGCTGGGGGCGTTCTTCATCGCCACCGACCCGGTCACCAGCCCGCTGGTGCCGCGGGGCAAGTTCCTGTTCGGGGCGGGCGTGGGGGCGCTGGTGATGCTGATGCGGTCCTACAGCGGGTATCCTGAGGGCGTGATGTTCTCCGTGCTGCTGATGAACTCCGTGGTGCCCCTGATCAACCGCTTCACGATCCCCCGGCCGGTGGGCGGGCCGGTGCCGGACAAGCCGTCATAACGATATCAGGCAGGCGACGACGATGAGCCAGGACAGAGGTTACATCCGACAGGCGTGGCTGGTGCTGGCGCTGTTGACGTTTTTTGGGGCGGCCCTGTCGGGCGTGCACGCCGGCCTGAGCGGCAAGATCGAGGACAACAAGCGCTCCGACACCCTCGGCCAGGTTCCCCGCCTGGTTCCCGGGTCCGTCAAGGGCGTGGAGCAGATGGTGGGCAAAGACGTCGTCATCCGGGCGTTGGATGGGAATGGCAAGCTGGTCGGTTGGGTGGTGCCTGCCCGCGGCCAGGGCTTTGCCGACGTGATCGAATTGCTGGTGGGTCTGGATGTCCAGGCGACGACCCTCACCGGCATGAGCGTCCTGAGCCAGAAGGAGACGCCCGGGCTGGGGGACAAGATTTACAAGGATGCCCGCTGGCAGGCGCAGTTCACCGGCCAGGCCACCGCGGGGCCGCTGAGCGTGACCAAATCCGCCAAGCCCGGCCGGGGCGAGATCGCGGCCATCAGCGGCGCGACCATCTCCTCCCAGAGCGTCACGGACATCGTGAACGCCGCCGTCAAGGACTTCCGCCAGAAACTCGCCGCCGGTGCGGTAAAGGAATAGGCGCCCATGCCCGACAGCGAAGGACCGACACCCCTGGAGCGATTCCTCGGCGGCATCCTGCCGGAGAATCCCACCTATCGGCAGATTTTGGGCATTTGCCCCACGCTGGCTGTGAGCAACAGCATGAAGTCGGCCATGACGATGGTGGGGGCGGTGGCCTTCGTGATGATTGGCTCCAACATTCTGACCAGCCTCATCCGCAAGCTGCTCAAGCCGCACCTGCGGATTCTGGTGTTCGTGCTGACGATCGCCTCGTTCGTGACCATCGCGGACAAGTTCCTGGCGGCCTATGACTATCCCATGAGCAAGGAGCTTGGACCCTACGTGCCGCTGATCATCGTCAATTGCATCATCATCGCCCGCTGCGAGGTCTGCGCGGCCCGCCAGAACGTGCTGACCGCGACGGCCGACGCGATCGGCCAGACGCTGGGCTTCGCCCTGGGCCTGGCCAGCATCGCCACGTTCCGCGAGATCCTCGGCAGCGGCACGTGGTTCGACCTCCGCGTGATGCCCGGTTGGTGGGTCAACTGGTCCATCATGATCCAGCCGCCCGGGGCGTTCATCACGCTGGGGCTGCTGATGGGCGCGGTCAACTGGTTCGGCTCGCGGAAACGCAAGAGGCTTTCCTCAACCTAGCGAGGGTGGAACGCATGGATTACGTCAGTTCGCTCATCGTCATCGCGGTCACCACGGCGCTGATCAACAACATGGTGTTCCACTTCTTCGTGGGGAACTGCCCGTTCATCGGCGTCTCGCGGAAGCTGGACATGGCCTTCGGGATGGGGGCGGCGGTGACGTTCGTGACGGCCCTGGCGGCCACGCTGAGCTGGGTGTGCACGTACTTCATCCTGGCCCCCGGGGCGCCGCTGACGCGCTGGCTGTGGCACGCGATCTACCCGCAGTCCGCGGCCGTGGTGGACCTGAGCATCCTCAACTACATCGTGTACATCTTCCTGATCGCCGCGGCCGTGCAGCTCGTGGAGATGTACCTGCGAAAATTCTTCCCGGCCTTGTACAAGGCCTTCGGGGTGTACCTGCCGCTGATCACCACCAACTGCGTGATCCTGTTCGTGTGCCTGGAGATCATGAAGCACGTCTCCGGGGCGACGGGCCCGCTGTTCTGGGACTTAGGTCAGGCGCTGACCTACTCGGTGTTCGCCGGGGTGGGCTTCTTGCTGGCCATCGTGATCATGGCGGGGATCCGCGAGGAGCTGGACCACTGCGACGTGCCTGCCCCCCTCCGCGGGCCGGGCATCACGATGATCATCGCCGGATTGCTGGCGCTGGCGTTCATGGGCTTTGCGGGCGTGGACAAGAGCCTGGCGGGACTGTTCAAGCATTAACATGTGGATAAGGTCATAGCGATGTTCCTGATCCTGGTCTTATTGGCGGCTGGAACGATGCTGCTGCTGGCGGTCCTGGCCGGTCACGCGCTGGGCTGGGCCAACCGGGTCTTTCACGTCCCCACGGACCCGAAGTTCGACGCGGTGCTGGCGGCCCTGCCGGGGGCCAACTGCGGCGGCTGCGGGTGCCCGGGGTGCAGCGAGTACGCCGTCGCCGTCGTTAAGGGCACGCTGCCGGTGACCAAGTGCACGGTGGGGGGCGTGAGCTGCGCGACGGCGCTGGCGAAGATTTTGGGCATCGAGCTGGAGCAGACCTGGCCTTATCGGCCCGTGGTGCACTGCGGGGCGCACACCGCCGACCGCCTGAAGCGCCACGACTACCTGTCCGGGGAGCGCACCTGCGCGGCGGCCAATCTCATCTCGGGCGTCCAGGGTTGCACCTACGGCTGCCTGGGCCTGGGCGACTGCGAGCTCTCGTGCAACTACGACGCCATCCACATGGTGGACGGCCTGGCCATGGTGGACTACGACGCCTGCGTCGGCTGCGGCGCCTGCGCGCGGGTCTGCCCCAGGAACATCATCACGATGGTCCCCTTCAAGCGCGAGCGGATGCTGGTGGTCACCTGCTCTAACCTGGACTTCGGCAAGGACGTCAAGGCCGTCTGCAAGGTCGGCTGCATCGGCTGCCAGGCCTGCTCGCGGATCAGTGAGCTGTTCCAGTTCAAGACCGATGGCCACCTGCCGCGGGTCGATTACGACAAGTACGACCCGCAGACGATGGAGGCCGCCGACCTGCTCATCCAGAAATGCCCCATGAAGCGCATTCTCTTTGTGGGCAAGCCCGCCCCCAAGGACCTTCAAGCCGTTGCGGCCGAAGAAGTGCCTACTATCGTCAAGGCCGATTTCAAGACCACCGTCGATCAGACGGAATGGCACGGCTGATTGCCGGTTGCCAATAGTCAATTGCCGATTGAAAGCAGGAAATCCGCAATTTAAGCGGTGGTGGGGGGTGCGTTGGTGTCTTCGGACTTGCCCACGTGGACGGCCGGCAGGATGACGGTGAACGTGGTGCCTTCCCCGGCCTTGCTGATGACCTCGATCCGCCCCTGATGCTCCTTGACGACCTTTTGGGCCACGGCCAGGCCCAGGCCGGTGCCCTGCTGGCCCTTGGCGGAGAAGAAGGGGGTGAAGATCTGGTCGAGCTTATCCGGCGGGATACCGCTGCCGTTGTCCATGACCGAGACGATCACGTTTTTGGGACGCTCCTGGTAGCGGCTGTGGACGGTGATGACGCCCGTCTGCTCGCGGACGGCGTCGACGGCGTTGGTCAGGAGGTTCAAAAAGGCCTGGTGCAGCCCGCTGGTGTCGGCGGGGATGGGCGGCAGGTCCTCCAGGTCGCTCAGCAGGGCCACGCCCTTCTCGTCGGCCCGCGGCGTGACCAGCTCGATGCACTCGCCGAGCACGTGGTTGATGTTGACGTTCTCCAGCAGCGGCTGGCGGGGCTTGGAGAACATCAGCATGTTCAGGATGAGGTCGTTGACGCGTCCCAGGTTCCGCTGGACGATCGGCCAGGACCCTCGGGCCTTGGTCAGGTCGTTGACCTTCAGCCCCGTCTCCACGACGTCCATGCCGGCCACCAGCGCCTGGAGGATGTTCTTGATGTGGTGGGACATGAATGCCACCGTTTCGCCCGTGGCGGCCAGGCGCTCCGACTGCACGGCCGATTCGTACAGCCAGACGTTCTCCACCGCCAGGCCCGTCTGGTAGCCGATGGCCGTGAGCAACCGAAGCTGCTCGGTGGAGTAAGTCTGGTCGGAGACGCTACAGTCCACGTGGATGACGCCCAGGATCTTCTCCCGGCCTTTGATGGGGACGCAGATGGCCGAGCGGATGCCGTAGTCGTGCACGCTCTTGCCGGAGGTGAAGCGCTTGTCGCTCATCGCGTTGGAGCTGAGCACGCCGATCTGCCGGGCGATGACCTCGTTGATGATGGTCCGCGAGATGGGGATGCGCCGGTCGGTGGACCCTTCCGGCAGGCGGCTGACCCGGACGCTCAGCCGGCCGGCCTTGTTGACCAGCATGATGTAGCCCCGGTCGGCCTTGAGCACCTCCACCGAACGATCCAGCGTGTGCTGGAGCAGCGCGTCGACGTTCAGCAGCGAGCCGACCTCGGCGATGAGGTTGTAGAGGATGCGCAGGTTCTCGATCGCCCGCGCCCCGGCCTCGGGGGTGGGGATGATGATGGAGTCCTCGTTGCTGGGGACGGTGGCGACGATGGAGGCGTCCACCAGCCGGCCGTCCTCGTCCACGTCCACCGGCGGCAGGACGGCCCGCGAGCCGCCCCCGAACACCAACACCGACTCCCCGCATCGGATCTGGTCCCCGCGCTTCAGTCGGGAGGGATGGGTCAGGCGCGTCCCGTTGAGAAACGTGCCGTTGGCCGAACCGAGGTCTTCCAGGAGCCAGCTTTTTCCATCGGGGATGATTCGGGCGTGGTTGCGGGAGATGGTCCTGTCGGCCAGCTCGACGGTGCGGCTGTTGCGGCCGATGATGTTCTCGCCGTCCTGGAGCTCGAACCGCCGGCCTTTGTCCGGGCCCTGCATGACCTGTAGCATCGGCATGGTACGACCTCAATGCCTTCCACCCAGCCCCACCGGCGGGGGGCTTTTGAGTGCCTGCCCATGCGCCCCGGCGGCACCCCGCGGCTTCCGGCGACCTGAAAACCTGCCTCAAGACGAATCCATGGGACAACTCCGGCAGGGCGGTCAGGTTCTCCGACAGATGAGAAACCTATTCTAACGCCCCAGGCGGGATATCGTCAATTCCCATTTCCACGGGGTGCGGTTTGACGTTGCGGGGAAAGCGGGCGACAAGGGGTTGAAGGTCGGGGGTGGACCTTAGTGGGTCAGGGCGTAGGCCAGGATGTTGACCCCCAGGCGGAGGGCGTCGGCGTCGGCGTAGCCGCGATTGAAGGCGTAGGCGATTGCTCCCAGCCGTTGGACAGTCCCAGCGGGGAGTAGATGACGGCCAGTTGCCCGCCGATGGTGATGCCCTCCAGCAGCGGGGCGGTGACCTTGCCCGCCTGGGCCTGGACCAGCGGGGTGTACTCCACGGCCCCGATGGCATAGGGCGTCTGATAGACGGGGCTGTCGGGGGGCAGGACTGTCAGCTCGAGCGTCGCGGTCAGGACGCGCTTCATCTCCCGGCGGAAGGCCGCGTCGAAGGCCTTGTTGCCCGCGGCCGCGTCGGCCACGAGCACGCCGCCGCCGGCCAGGAAACTCCGCAGCCGCTGCACCTGCAGCTTCCGAAAACGCGAAGTCCCGCAGGCCCGTCATGTAGAGCACGGGGTGCCGCAGCGCCTCGGCGTCGGACAGGTCCACGACCTGGCGCTTGAACTGCACGGCCAGCGTGGTGTTCTGGTGGACGTGCTTCATCAGGTTCGGCAGGCCGTGGGGCGTGGGGTCCCAGTCGCCGTTGTGGACGATCTGGCCGATGACGAGCTGGTCGCGCGCCGGGTCGTCCTGCTGGTGGTAGACCGTCTCGGTGCCCCAGCTCCGGGCGTACTGGAGGTTGGCCAGCGTGACGGCGATGATGTTCAACCCCAGCTTGAGGGCGTCGTCCTGGTGGTAGAGGACGCCGCCTTCGATGGGGTGGTTGACCACGTCCCAGCCGCAGTTGAGGTCGATGGGGGAGAAGATCAGCGCCGGCCGGCAGCCCAGGTACACCGCCTCGATGTACGGGCGGCATCGTGCGGAAGTCCTCAGCGTCCTTGCGGACGCGCATCTCGGCTGACCTCGACGGCCGCGTGGAACAGGGGCGAGTCGGTGTCCACGGCCGCCAGGGGTCGGTTGGGCAGGATGCGGGCGATCTGGCGCCGGGCGGAGGTGATGAATTCCTCCCGGCCGCACTGGGCGTGGATGACCAGCGTGCCGCCGTCCAGCAGGTAGCGGCGGAGCTTGGCCACCAGCTCGTCGCTCAGCGGCGGCAGAGCCGTCCAGCCCGTCAGGTACAGCAGCGGCAGCTCGGCGGGGTCCCAGGAGAAGCTCTCCAGCGACGTCGGCATGTAGCGGTACTGGATCCTGAGCTGCGCGTTGGCGTAGTTCATCAGCCGCTCGATGTCGATCTGCGTGGTGGGAAAGGTGCCGACCTCCTGCCGCTGGCCGTCGACGACTGGTGAACTGTCCGGAGGACAAGGTGATCATGCCCACCAGGGCCGGCGGGGCGGGCTGGCGCTTCCGTTCGCTCCGCCGCAGCGGGGTGGCCGGCAGGGGCAGGGGCGGCACGCCCTCGGCGGCGCTGCGCCGCTGGGGGCTTGGCCTGGGGGGGAACCTTGGCCTTGGGATTGTCGAACTCCGCCGACGCCAGCTCACCCAGGCAAAGAACGGTGCACGCCATGCGACCACCGACGCGTCGCCCCGCGTCCTGGCGGCATGGTTGGCTCCTGAGAAGTTTTCCGCATGCACGCGGCCGACGACCAGTATAACGGCCGGTAACGGTGAAGGGTTCTCTGGACGAGTATAGCGTTTCCGGCGGGTGATTCTTTCGGCAACGGGCCTGCGAGGCAAACACAGCGGGCCAAGGATTTCTCGGACTCCCTGGCCCGCGGATCCTTTGTTCAACGCTTGCAGTCGGTGCTTACTTGCCCGTCAGCTCCTTGATCCGCTTCGTCGGCGAAGCCGACGTTGGACTGGTTGAACTGCTCGTGCCGGATGGCGCCGCTATAGCACTCGCACGGCCTTTTCGGGGTTATGCAGGCGCAGGTCGTACACGGTGCCGGCCTGGAAGCGGGCCGGCTCGGTGATGTTCGGGTCCCACTGCCAGGCCCGCTCGTACCACATCACCGCCCGGACGTCCTCGTTGAAGTACTCCTTGTAGATGTCGCCGATGTAGTAGGCCGCCAGGGCGATCTTGTTGCTGGTGGGGTACTTCTGGATCAGCTCCATGAACAGCAGCAGCGCCCTGGCGCTCCTTGTGGTAGCTGGTTGTGACGAAGGTGTGCAGCAGGCCCTTGCCCTCGCCGAACAGCTCGATGGGCCCGCGCGAACAGCTCGTCGGCCTCGCGGATGACCTCGGTGGGCCGCAGGTCGGGGCCGGGGATCTCGGCCGAGGGGAAGTACATGTAGATGCGGATGGGGTCGAACCGCCTCTTGATCGACCGGACGAACGCACCGCGGTACGTGTTGCCCAACAAGACGCAACTGAACCAAGGAACCAGACATACA
>CAVXDC010000033.1:0-48746 GCA_963760365.1 uncultured Phycisphaerae bacterium | reverse complement strand
GCGCGGTGGGGAATATGCTGGCAAGCGGGCGAGGGATGGTGTACCAATATTCCCCGGCACAGAGGGGCTGGAGACGATTGGTACGCTGTCGGTCCCTGGTTGCCTGACTGCAAAGGAGAGCCTTCATGAACGGTCCATACGACATAAGTCCAGGTTCGACGACACCTCCACCGGTGCCCCCGCCTGCACCGCCACCGGCCCAGCCGCCTTGGTGGTACTATCAAAGGCCCAGGGGCGGCTTTTGGAGGCGGCTGCTGCGGGGATTCGGCATGTTGGTGTTCATCCTGTCGATCCTGCTGAACGTCTACCTGATCTTTGCTCTGTCGCTGAGGTTCGAGGCGATGGGCACGAGCCGGACGGTCCTCCGCTCCGGCAACGACCACGAAGTCGTGGCCGTGTATCGCCTCAAAGGCACCGTGGAAGACGAGATGGTGGAGGAGTTTCATCGCTTCACGCGGGACATCCTCCACGACGGCCAGGTCAAGGCCGTCGTGCTGCGGGTGGACTCCCCCGGAGGGGCGGCTTCCTCGTCCGATCAGATCCACGCCATGATCATGGACCTCAAGACCAAGGGCGGCAAGAAGGTGGTCGTCTCGATGGGCGGGGTGGCCGCCAGCGGCGGGTACTACATCTCCGCCCCGGCCGATGAGATCTTCGCCGAGGAGACCACCGTCACCGGCAGCATCGGGGTGATCGCGGCCTGGTTGGTCGTCAAGGGGACGCTCGACAAGATCGGCATGGAGGCGGTGATCATCAAGTCCACCGACGCCGAGGGCTGGAAGGACACCATCAGCTCCTTCCAGAAGCCCGAGGAGCGCCACCGGGCGGCGGTGCTGGCGATCCTTGATTCCATCCAGAAGCGATTCGAGCAGGTCGTCCGCGAGGGCCGCGGGGATCGACTCAAAACCCGCCAAGTCACCTACACGATGAAGGTCGGAGAAGGCCAGTACGTTCAGGAAGTCGAGCGGACTGACACCCAGCCGCTGGACGGTGAAATCTTCATGCCGCACCAAGCCCTGGAACTGGGCCTCATCGACGCCATCGGCTACGAAGACGCCGCCATCGACCGTGCGGGCGAACTGGCCGGCCTGGCCAAGCCCAAGGTGGTCGTCTATAAGGCGCAGAAGAACTTTCTGACGCGCTTGCTGGAGGAGCGCGCCTCGGCGGGCATGAAGCTCAGCCCGCAACTGCTGGATGAGCTCCAGACGCCGCGCCTGCTGCTGATGTGGAAGGCGGACTAGATTGCCAATTGGCAATCGGTGATCGGCAATCAGTTCTTTCGGGCCCAGCGGAACTTGGCTGAGGCGCTGTGCGGGTTGTCGGCTACCTCGCGCGGGGTCGGCCGGATGACGTGCTGGCTGATGGCCGAGTAGGTTCCGTTTCGCAACCCTTCACGGAAGGCCTGTTTCACCAGGCGGTCCTCCCCGCTGTGGAAACTGACGATGCCGATTTTCCCGCCACGATGAAGGCAGGAAGGGGCCAGGTGGAGGAGTTGGACCAGGCTGCCCAGCTCGTCATTGACCAAAATGCGCAGGGCCTGGAACGTCTTGGCCGCCGGGTGAAGCCCGCCGGGAACCTCCCAAGGCCGCTTCCGCGCTTGAGGGGAATAGCCTTTGGCGTTCAACACCAGTCGGGTGAGCTGGCCGGTGGTCGCAATCGGCTGGACCTGCCGCTGGGTGATAATCCAATGGGCGATCTTGGCGTGGTCCTCCTCGTCGGCAAGTTCCCACAGGGCCGCCGAAAGCTCCTGCTCGCTCAGGGTGGCCAGCAAGTCGGCGCCGGTGCGCTCCAGATGCTGGTCCATCCGCATGTCCAGGGGACTATCGTGCTTGTAGCTGATGCCGCGGGCAGGATCGTCCACCTGCATGCTGGAGACGCCCAGGTCGGCAAAGAGGATGTCGCAGCCGTCCAGACCCTCCTCGGCCAAGACGCTTGCCAAGGTGGCAAAGTTCGCGCGGTGCAGGCTCAGCGTAACCTTGGCCCGCACTGCGAGGGGCTGGAGGCGTCGGGCGGTGCGCGTCAGTTCCCGCTTGTCGACATCCAGGCCTACCAGCCGCCCGCCCGGCCCCAGGCGGCGGATAAACTCCGACGCGTGCCCGCCGTAACCCACCGTGCAGTCGGCCACGACCTGGCCCTCTTGGGGAGACAGGGCTCGGAGGACTTGCCGCACCAGCACGGGCACGTGCATCCCACCACGCTGGCCGCCCTGAGCCATGCTGGTGATCGCCTCACTTTCCCGTCCGCGATTGGCCCGGAGCGCCTTGGCCTTTCAGCTCCTTGATGCGGTCGCGGAGGACGGCGGCCCGCTCGAACTCCAGCGCCTCCGCCGCCTCGAGCATCTGGGCCTCCAGCTCGGTGATCAGCTCGGTGCGGTCGAACTCCTCCTCGCTGGCGCGGATGGCTTGGCGGGCGATCCGCCGGGCCTGGACCTGCTCCGATAGGGCCGAGCGGATGGCCTTGCGGATGGTCGTCGGCGTGATGCCGTGCTCGGCGTTGAAGGCCAGTTGCATCTGGCGGCGGCGGTTCGTCTCGTCGAGAGCCTGGTGCATCGCGTCGGTGACCTTGTCGGCGTACAGGAACACCTGCGCGTTGACGTTGCGGGCGCATCGCCCGATGGTCTGAATGAGGCTGGTGGCGGAGCGGAGGAACCCCTCCTTGTCGGCGTCCAGGATGGCCACGAGCGATACTTCCGGCAGGTCCAGCCCCTCGCGGAGCAGGTTGATGCCCACCAGCACGTCGAAGGTCCCTTCGCGCAGCTCACGGAGGATGTCCACGCGGTCCAGCGTCTCGATCTCGCTGTGGAGGTAGCGGCAGCGGAACCCATCGGCCGTGATGTACTGGGCCAGGTCCTCGGCCAGGCGCTTGGTGAGCGTGGTGATCAGCGTCCGTTCCCCGGCCGCGACGCGGTGGCGGATCTCGCTCAGCAGATCGGCCACCTGCCCGCGGGCTGAGCGGACCTCGATGGCCGGATCGACCAGGCCCGTCGGGCGGATAACCTGCTCCACGACCTCCCCACCCGCGAGTTCAATCTCCCAGGCCCCCGGCGTGGCCGAGACGAACAGCACCTGCTTCCACATCGCCTGGAACTCCTCGAATTTCAGCGGCCGATTGTCCAACGCGCTGGGCAGGCGGAAGCCGTGCTCCACGAGCACCTCCTTGCGGCTGTGGTCGCCGTGGTACATCGCGCGGAGCTGGGGCAGCGTCGCGTGAGACTCATCAATGATCAGCAGGAAGTCGTCGCCGAAGTAATCGATCAGCGTGTAAGGCCGCTGGCCGGGGGAGCGGCCGTCCAAGTGGCGGGAGTAGTTCTCGATGCCCGGGCAGTAGCCCACCTCCTGGAGCATCTCCAGGTCGTAGCGCGTGCGGGCCGAGAGGCGCTGGGCCTCCAGCAGCTTGCCGGCGTTCTTCAGCTCGATCAGGCGCATCTCCAGCTCCTGGCGGATGGAGGCCACCGCTCGCTCGACGGCGTCTTCCGGCGCCACGTAGTGCACGGCCGGGAAGATGAAAATCTGGTCAGTGGAGCTGAGAATCTCGCCGCTGGTGGGATGGATGAGGTGGATGGTCTCGATGGTGTCACCGAACATCTCGATCTGGTAGCCGAACTGTTCGTAGGCCGGGTACACCTCGACCGTGTCGCCGCGGACGCGGAACGTCCCGCGCTTGAAGTTCACGTCGTTGCGATCGTACTGGATGTTGACCAGGCCACGGAGCAGCTCGTCGCGGTCGGCCCGCTCGCCGCTGCGCACGGACACGACCATGTGCTGGTATTCCTCCGGACTACCCAGGCCGAAGATGCACGAGACGCTGGCGACGATGATCGTGTCCCGCCGGGCCGACAAGCTCGTCGTGGCTGACAAGCGCAGGCGGTCCAGGTCCTCGTTGCGCGAGGCGTCCTTCTCGATGTAGATGTCGCGCTGCGGGATGTACGCCTCGGGCTGGTAGTAGTCGTAGTAGCTGACGAAGTATTCCACCGTGTTGTTTGGGAAAAGCTCCTTGAATTCCTCGTAGAGCTGGGCGGCCAAAGTCTTGTTGTGGCTGATGACCAGCGTCGGCTTGCGGAGCTGCTCGAGGACGTGGGCCATGGTGAACGTCTTGCCGCTGCCGGTCACGCCCAGCAGGACGTTGTGCTTCTGGCCGGCGCAGTAGTTGGCCACAAGGCGCTGGATGGCCGCGGGCTGATCGCCCCGCGGCTGCATGTCCGAAATGACCTTGAAGTCGCCCATGGATGACGGCGGTGAGTCGGTTGAAACGTCGATTATACCGCCCAGAGGAGGGCCCTGCTCTGGCGTAAGGCTGCTAGGCGCAGAAAAGCGCCGCCGGCCGCTGCGACAGTCGGCCGGCGGGCGGTATGGACGACAATGAGAACGTCAGGCCCGGAATGCGGCGGCGGGCTTGAGTCTGGCGTGACTACCGGCGCGCTTCCGCTTGCGGCGACGACCCGGTTCAGGCACGTCGGGCAGCGGGACGCGGACCGGATGCGCCTTGACGATCTCCAAGGCCTCGGCGGCATTGGCGGCGAACAGGTCGGCCTTGACCTCCTCCGCCAATCCCTCGGCCCGATTGAACACCCCACCGCTGACCAGCACCTGCATCTCCGGACAGACGCCCACCTCGCGGATTAGGGCAATCAGGTGGCGGATGGACGGCACGTTGACCGGGCCGGCGCCGTAGATGCACAAGATGTCCGCCTTAACCTGGCCAAGGAACTCCAGGATCTCATCGTTGGGAACCTTAGGGCCTAAAAACCACATGCTCCAACCCTCCGCCTCAAACAAGTCGGCGGTGATCTGGGCGCCCAGCTCCTCGATCTCACCCTCCCCGCACACCAGCACCATCCGTTGGCCGGTCTTGGGCTTGCGGGCCAGCAGGCCGCCGAGTTGATCCGCGATCATCCGGTTGATCCGCGTGGCCATCTGCTCGATGATCCGCGAGATGTGCTCACCGCGGTACAACTTATCCACCTGCTCCATGGCCGGCCAGATGACCATCTTCAGCAACTTCGAAGCCGTGATCCCCCGATCGTGAGCAGAGAAGATCAGCTCCCGAGCCTGACATCGCTTCCCGGCAAACAGGTGCTCCAGGTACTGCTTGAATAATTCGGCCATGGTCATAAGGCTGATCCTTTTTCCTTTTGCCTTCTACCAGCCATCCTTTCCCTGTCCGACCGGCTAGCGTGTTTCCTTGCTGCCTGCGGCGTCCTTTGCCTGGCATGGCCTTCCGATAGGGGGGCCTTTCAATGACCAACGCGTTAATATTGATAAAATAGCTAACATGCACAAAATCGGATATAAGAAAATGAAAACATTAGAGAAAATGGATAAAATAACAAGATTGGTTAAGCTACGGTATGGTTTATTGCCATAACCTGCTTTTTATAGGGATGTTACGCTATTCTTTATGGGCATTTCGCCCATGCAGTAGGGTAGCAAGAGGTTTCAAGAGTATTCACCGAAGCCCCGTTCCATGCCGGGTTCATTCCCCTTCGGCGGTTATGACAGATCCATCGGAGTGGTGCATTGGTTGTGTGCTTTTGCTGAAGAAGCCGAGGAAGCTTTGGAAAAAATCATCAGGTCAGCCTGTATGTTCATGCGCCTTCCCTTTTCAGAAAGGCCACACCATGGGAGGTCAGCTTGACCTGCTGGAGAACCGGCAGTAGAGTTGCCCTCCAAGACGATGGTTCCAGGCCGCTCCTTGTGCGGATACCAAAGTATTACAGTCAGGCGGGCCCTTAGCTCAGCGGTCAGAGCAGTGGACTCATAATCCATGGGTCGTAGGTTCGAATCCTACAGGGCCCAGTGAGCGTATCCTTGCGAAATGCTCTGCATGCACCTGCTTCTGAGAGAATTGGCTCGATTCACTCTTCTGACAGGCGGTACCCGACGCCTTGTTCTGTCAGGAGGTAGCGAGGGCGAGCGGGGTCGGCTTCGATTTTCCGGCGGAGATGGGCCATGAAGATGCGCAGGTAGTGCGTCTGCTCCACGTAGGGCGGGCCCCAGACCTCCTTGAGCAGGAAGCGATGGGTAAGAACCTTGCCCGCATGACGCACCAGAGTCGTCAGCAGCTTGTACTCGATGGGGGTCAGGTGGACTTCCTCGCCACGACGAAAACCCTTCGCCCGGCCAGATCCACGCGTCAGGTCCCCGACGCTGAATTGTTTCATCTCTTGCGGCGTGTCCGCCAGCAATGGCGCTGAATGTCGCAGGGCCACGCGGATGCGGGCCAGCAGTTCCCCCGCGCCGAAGGGCTTGGTGAGGTAGTCGTCGGCCCCGGCGTCCAGGGCGGCTACCTTGTCTTTCTCCTGCCCGCGGGCCGAGACGATGATGATCGGCACGCTCGTCCAGTCGCGCAGGCGGCGGATGATCTCCAGCCCATCCATGTCGGGCAGGCCCAGGTCCAAGATGACCAAGTCGGGCGGTTGCTGCGTCGCCAGCATCAGCGCCTCTTTGCCTGTGGTGGCCTCGGCGACCTCACAGTCGTGGCTGGACAGCGACGCCCGCAGGAACCGCCGGATGGGCGGGTCGTCTTCAATGACCAGAACCAAGGGACGGTGTTCGCTCATATGAGTGTCATTACCCTTTGTCGGCCGGCCTCATGTCGGGATCGACGTCAACTGTTGGAGGCTGGCCCTCCAAGGGGATGGTGAAGATGAACCTGGCCCCCCCGTCCGGGCGGTTCTCCTCCCAGATCCGCCCGCCGTGGGCCTCAACGATGGCCCGGCAGATGGCCAAGCCCAGGCCCACACCGCGCTGGGCCTTGGCGGCCGCCGAACCCCGGTAGAATTTATCGAACACCCGTTGGCGCTCGTCTTCCGTCAGCCCCGGGCCTCGGTCGGCCACCTCCAAGACCGCGTGCTGTCCGTCGAGCCTGGCATGGATTTCGATCGGGCTGTCGGCCGGGGTGTACTTGGTGGCGTTTTCCAGCAGGTTGACCAGGACCTGCTCGATGAGCATCCCGTCGAATCGAACCATGGGCATGTCGGGGGCAATGTCCGTGCTGACGGGGCGAGCCAGCCCAGCGGCTTCTTCAGCCGCTCCAGGGCCGATCCGATCACCTCTTCGAGGGGATACCACTGCTTGTTGACGGCCATGGCACCGGATTCCAGCCGGGTGATGTGGAGCAGGTTGTCCACCAGCATCGCCATGCGGGTGGACTCCTCGACGATGGTCTGAAGGAGTTCTTGTTTGCTGGCCTCCTCCAGCGTGGCGCCGGGGTCCAGCAGGCTGCTGCCTGCCCCCGCGATGGCAGCCAGGGGCGTCCGTAGGTCATGCGAGACGCTGCTGAGCAGCGCGCTGCGCATCTTCTCGGCTTCGACTTGGACTTGGGAGTCGCGGACCTGGTCGGCCAGCTTGATGCGTTCAATGGCCCCGGCCACCAGAGCGGCCAGCGTTATGAGCAGTTGCACCTGATCGGGGGGCATCGGCCGTAGGCCAAACGGCCGAAGCCCAATGACTCCCAGACACTTCTCGGTAATCGCCAGCGGCGCGAAGAGGCAGGGGGAGGATGGCAACGTGTCGGTCCCCAACCCGGCGAATTGGGCGTGTTCCAGCACCCATTGGGCCACGGCCAGGTCCTGAGTGTCCCAATGGCGGTGAAGACGACGCGACGGTCTCCCCACCGCATGCGGGAAGCCGGCCATCGGAGTCGGGCAGCAGGACGAGCACGTCACAGCCGAAGGCTCGGCCGAAGTGCTGCCTGGCCAGGTCCGCTACCTGGGCGACGGCCGCGGCGCCGGCCAGCTCCCGGCTGAGGGAATAGAGAGTGGTGGTGCGGAGCTCGCGATGGCGGGCGGCGTCGGCCTGGTGGCGGACGCGGACCACCAACGTGCTGATGACTACGCCGGTCAGCGCCAGCACGGACGACCGTGACCCAGTACAGGGGGTTGGCCAGCTGCGAGGGTGTACAGCGGCGGCATGAAGAAGAAGTTCAGGGCCGTGGCGCTGAGGATCGAGGCCAGCACCGCCGGCCCGCGCCGCCCGCGCAGGGCAACAACGATCACTCCCAGCAGGTACACCATGACGGTGTTGGACAGATCGAATCCCGTCAGGAGCTCTCCAACGGCGGTGCACACCGCCACGACCAGGACGGCCAGCAGATAGATCTTCCAGGGAAGCTCTTGCGGGGATGGGGTAGTCGTGCGGCGGGGTGCCGCTCCTTCTTCGCCGGTGATGACGTAGACGTCGATCGGCCCGCACTGGCGGACCAGCTCATAGACCAGCGACCCGTGCAGCCAGTCGCGCCAGCGCGGATGGGCGGGCTTGCCCACGATGATCTTGGTGACGTTCCTTGCCCGGGCGTAGGCGAGGATCTCCTGGGCGATGTTCTGCCCGGCGAGCGTGGCGGTCTCGGCCCCCAGCAGGCCGGCCATCCGCAGGTTCGCCCAGAGTCGGTCCTGGGCCTCCTGGCTCATGCGAGCCCCGGGCTTCTCGACCGACACGGCCAGCCAGGGGCACCGCAGCGACATCGCCATCCGCGCGGCGGACCGCACCAGCCGGGCCGAGAAAGGACTCGGCCCCACGCACACCAGCAACCGCTCCGCCGTCGGGAACGATCGCGCCTTCGTGGCGGTACGCCTCGGCCTGAACGTTCACCCGCTCGGCCGTGCGGCGCAGGGCCAGCTCGCGCAGGGCGACCAGGTTGCCCTTCTGGAAGAAGTTCCGCATGGCCGCCGATGCCCGCTCGGGGATGTAGACCTTCCCCTCGGCCAGGCGCTGGAGCAGCTCGTCGGGCGGCAGGTCCACCAGCTCCACCTCGTCGGCCTGGTCGAAGATCGTGTCGGGCACGGTCTCGCGGACGCGCACGCCGGTGAATCTGGGCGACCACGTCGTTGAGCGTCTCGATGTGCTGGACGTTGAGCGTGGTGTAGACGTCGATGCCGGCCTCCAGCAGCTCCATCACGTCCTGCCAGCGCTTGACGTGCCGGCTGCCGGGGGCGTTGGTGTGGGCCAGTTCGTCGACGATCATCAGCGCGGGCTTGCGGGCCAGTGCGGCATCCAGGTCGAACTCCGTGAGCTTCGCCCCGCGGTATTCGACGCTGGCGGACGGGCAGCGACCTCCAAGCCCTCCAGCAGGGCCATCGTCTCCGGCCGGGCGTGCGGCTCGACGTAGCCGACGACCACGTCCACGCCGTCGGCGGCTTGCCGGCGGGCGGCCTCCAGCATGGTGTAGGTCTTGCCGACGCCCGCGCAGGCCCCGAAGAACACCTTCAGCCTGCCGCGGCGGGCCTTGTGCTCCTCGGCCTGAACCTGGGCCAGCAGTTCATCCGGATTGGGTCGCTGCTCTTCCATTGCCGCTTATTCTAAGCCATCCAGGGCAAGGTTCAACTTCAGCACGTTGACCCGCTTCTCGCCCAGGACGCCCAACTGCCTGTCTTCCACATGCCGCAGGACCAGGTCGCGGACCTTCGCCTCATCCAGGCCGCGGGCGCGGGCGACGCGCGGCACCTGGTACAGGGCGGCCGCGACGCTGATGTGCGGGTCCAGCCCGCTGCCGCTGGAGGTCACCAGGTCCACGGGGATCGGTGCGGCGTTGTCCGGGTCGGCCTTGCGCAGGGCCTCCAGTCGGGCCTTGGCGGACTCGGCCAAGGCCGGGTTCAAGGGCCCGTAGTTCGATCCGCTCGACGCGCCGGCGTTGTACGGAGGACTCGGTCGCACTGAGCCGGCCCCAGAAGTACCTCGGATCGCCGAACGGCTGGCCGATGAGCTCCGATCCGACGGCCCGGCCGTTGCGCTCGATCAGGCTGCCGTTGGCCTGGTGCGGGAACAGCCCCTGGGCCACGCCCGTCACGACCAGCGGGTAGAGCACGCCGGTCAGCAGCGTCATCAGCAGCAGGATCACGATGGCCGGTCGAAGTTGTCTCCACATGGTCATGCTCTCCTCACGCCAGGCCCAGGACCGCCAGCAGCAGGTCGATCAGCTTGATGCCGACGAACGGCGCGACCAGGCCGCCCAGGCCATAGATCAGCAGGTTGCGCCGCAGCATTTGCGCCGGCGGGGATGGCCCGGAACTTCACGCCGCGCAGCGCCAGCGGGATCAACGCCACGATGATGAGCGCGTTGAAGATGACGGCCGACAGGATCGCGCTGGAGGGCGTGGCCAGGTGCATCACGTTGAGCTGCCCCAGCGCCGGGTACGTCGAGGCGAACGCGGCCGGGATGATGGCGAAGTACTTGGCCACGTCGTTGGCGATGGAGAAGGTGGTCAGCGCCCCGCGGGTCATCAGGAGCTGCTTGCCGATCTCGACGACCTCGATGAGCTTGGTGGGGTTGGAGTCCAGGTCCACCATGTTGCCGGCCTCCTTGGCGGCCTGCGTGCCGGTGTTCATGGCCACGGCCACGTCGGCCTGGGCCAGGGCCGGGGCGTCGTTGGTCCCGTCGCCGGTCATGGCCACCAGATGGCCGCGGGCCTGATACTCGCGGATCAGTCTTGAGCTTGGCCTCGGGGGTGGCCTGGGCCAGGAAGTCGTCCACGCCCGCCTCGGCGGCGATGGCGGCGGCCGTCAGCGGATTGTCGCCCGTGATCATCACCGTGCGGATGCCCATGCGGCGCAGCCGAAGGAATCGGTCCTTCATGCCGCCCTTGACGATGTCCTTGAGGTGGATGACGCCCAGCGCGCGCGCATCCCGGCAGACGACCAGCGGCGTGCCGCCTTGCTGGGCGATTCGGCGCACCGTGTCGTAGACTTCCGTTGGCACTCGGCCGCCCAGTTGAGCCACGTGCGCTCTCGATGGCGTCGGGGGCCCCCTTGCGAATCCGCACGACGTGGCCGGAGGCATCCGTCAAGTCCACGCCGCTCATGCGCGTCTGGGCCCGGAAGGGCACGAACGTGGCCCGGGCCTCGTGCAGTTCCCGCCCGCGCAGGCCGTACTTCTCCTTGGCCAGCACGACGATGGACCGCCCCTCGGGGGTTTCGTCGGCCAGGGACGACAGCTGGGCGGCGTCGGCCAGTTCCTCCACGCCGACGCCGCGGGCCGGCAGGAACTCCACCGCCTGGCGGTTGCCCAGCGTGATCGGTGCCGGTCTTGTCCAGCAGCAGCACGTCCACGTCGCCGGCGGCCTCCACCGCCCGGCCGGACATCGCCACCACGTTGTGCCGGATCACTCGATCCATCCCCGCGATGCCGATGGCGCTGAGCAGCCCGCCGATGGTCGTGGGAATCAGGCACACCAGCAGCGCCGCCAGCACCGTGATCGTCACCGGCGTACCCTGCCCGGCCACCTGCACGCTGTACTTGGAGAACGGCAGCAGCGTCGCCGTCACCAGCAGAAAGATGATGGTCAAGGCCGCCAGCAGGATGTTCAGGGCGATCTCGTTGGGCGTCTTTTGCCGCTTGGCCCCCTCGACCATCGCGATCATGCGGTCCAGGAACGAGTCGCCCGGCTCGGCCGTCACGCGGATGATCAGCCAGTCCGACAGCACCTTGGTGCCGCCGGTGACGGCCGAGCGGTCGCCGCCGCTCTCGCGGATCACCGGGGCGCTCTCGCCGGTGATGGCGCTCTCGTCCACCGAGGCGATGCCCTCGACCACCTCGCCGTCGGCCGGGATGATCTGCCCGGCCTCCACGCGAACGTAGTCGCCCTTGACCAGCACCGAGCCCGGCACCTCGTCGCGAGACCTCCAATCCGGCTCCAGGACGCGGTAGGCAATCACATCCCGCCGGTTCCGCCGCAGGGCATCGGCCTGGGCCTTGCCGCGCCCCTCGGCCAGCGCCTCGGCGAAGTTGGCGAACAGCACCGTGAACCACAGCCACGCCGACACGGCCAGGATGAACCCGGCCGGCGCCTCGCCTTGCCCCACGATCGCCTGGACGAACAGCGACGGCCGTCACAGCCGCGCCGACCATCGTCACGAACATGACCGGGTTGCGAATCTGGACGCGGGGATCGAGCTTTCGCATCGCCTGCCAGATCGCAGTCCTGGCGATAGGCCAGGTCAGCAGTGCCTGTTGTTCACGCCGTGGGGTCATGCTCGTCCTTACCGCATCATCAGGTGCTCGACAATCGGGCCCAGCGCCAGCGCCGGAATGAACGCCAACGCACCGACGATCGCCACCACGACAGCCAGCCACACAATGAACAGCGGCGTGTGAGTGGGCAACGTGCCCGCGCTGGGCGGGACGTATTTCTTGGCCGCCAGCGACCCCGCCGCCGCCAGCACGGGCACCGCCAGTCCGTACCGTCCGATCAGCATCGCCAAGGCCAGGGCGATGTTGTAGAACGGGCGGTCGGCCGACAGGCCCGCAAACGCGCTGCCATTGTTGTTGGACGTCGAACTGAAGGCGTACAGAATCTCGCTGAAGCCGTGCGGCCCGCCGTTGGACGACGGCCGAACGCCCCGTCTCGGTCATCACCGCCACGGCCGTGCCGACCAGCACCAGCATCGGCGGGATCAGGATGCACAGGCTGGCCATCTTCATCTCGAAGGCCTCGATCTTCTTGCCCAGGTACTCCGGCGTTCGGCCGACCATCAGACCCGGCCACGAACACGGCGACGATGACGAACATCAGCATGCCGTACAGCCCGCTGCCCACGCCGCCGAAGATGACCTCCCCCAGTTGCATCATCCACATGGGAACCAGTCCGCCCAGCGGCGTGTAGGAGTCGTGCATGCTGTTGACGCTGCCGTTGGAGGCGGCCGTGGTGGCCGTCGCCCACAAGGCGGAATTGGCCGAGGCCGAACCGCACCTCCTTGCCCTCCATGTTCCCGCCGGCCTGAAGATCGGATGCGGACTGGTCCACGCCCAGCTTCGCCAGGGCCGGGTTGCCCTGCGATTCCGACCAGGCGCACAGCGCCAGCATCGGCAGGAAGACCACCAGCATGGCCGCCAGGATCGCCCAGCCCTGCCGCGTGTCGCCGACCATCTTCCCGAACGTGTAGCACAGGGCCGCGGGAATCAGCAGGATCGCCAGCATCTCCAGGAAGTTCGACAGCGGCGTGGGGTTCTCAAACGGGTGGGCGCTGTTGACGTTGAAGAACCCGCCGCCGTTGGTGCCCAGTTGCTTGATCGCCACCTGCGACGCCGCCGGGCCCACGGCGATGGTTTGAACAGTCAGCGGTTGCCCGGTCGCATCGTTGGCCGGCTGGAGAAGCTCAACCTGCTGATACGGCCTGAACGTCTGCACGACGCCTTGCGACACCAGCACCATCGGCCAGCACCATCGCCAGCGGCAGCAGGATGTAGAGCGTCGTCCGGGTCAGGTCCACCCAGAAGTTGCCGATAGTGTCCGGCCGAACGGCGAACGATGCCGCGAATCAGCGCCACCAGGACCGCCATCCCCGTGGCCGCCGAGACGAAGTTCTGCACCGTCAGGCCGAGCATCTGGACGAGATAGCTCAGCGTCGTCTCGCCGCTGTAGCTCTGCCAGTTGGTGTTGGTGGCGAAGCTGACGGCCGTGTTGAAGGCCAGGTCGGGCTTCACCGCGCCCAGGCCCTGCGGGTTCAACGGCAGCATGCCCTGGAGGACGTTGAAGCCCGAAGACCGCCAGCAGCCCCAGCACGTTGAACAGCAGCATCGCCAGGGCGTAGGTCGTCCACTTCATCTCCTCTTCCGGCCGCACGCCCGCCAGGCGGTAGATCAGCCGCTCCAGCGGCCCCAGCAGTCGGTCCAGCCCAACGGGCCTGCCCTCGTAGACCCGCGCCATGTACCAGCCCAGCGGCTTGACCAGGGCCAGCAACACCGCCAGGTAGAGGACGATCTGGAGTATCGCTTGCCAGGTCATGCGAACCACTCCGGCTTGAGCAGTGCAATGGCTAGATAGATCAGTAGCCCCCCGGCAAGAATGCCGCTGACGATGTACACCCAGGTCATGTTCACATACCTCCCAACAAGCGACCGAGTGCCCATACCACCGCCCATGTGGGCACGAAGAATGCCACGCCGATCCCGACGTAGACTGCATCCATAGTCGCGCTTCTCGTCATCAGTCTAGTCATACAACCAGCAAAGCATCTTTGGTATCAAGACGGGGTAAAAGTGGACGAAGGAGGCATAAAGATGCCGTAAAGGACCGGCAATTGGCTTGCTGGTAAGGGTACTGTATCGTCTAGAATTCGGGTATGGGTCCCAAGGATAAGATGACGGTTGGCGTGCTTGCCCTGCTTGTAGCGGTAGGGCCTGCTGTCTGCACGTCTCCTCAATGCGTCCAGCCTCAGTCATCCACTCCGGTGGACAATACCCAGATCACCTCACCATCGCATCCTTTCGGCCTTGAGTTCATTGCACGATCCGACTCCTATCGGGAGACATGCGGGTTGGAGCGACGGAGTCCTGGCGGACTGCCAGCGGCCGTATCGCAATTGTTGCTGAAAGCGGACTGCCTGCACTCAGTCTCAGCCAAGACGCATGCCACAGTAGCTGGGGGAATCGAGATACCGCAGTCTCTTGTCTCGCTGCATCTCCTCCTGACTGTCTAGCATCCCACGCGGCCGTCCTCCGGTGGTTTCTTGTCGTAGCGAACGCTTCATTACCGGGGACCACCTGCACATAACCGCCGCCATGTGCATACCCCCGCTAGAGTTCCTCATGGTTTTGCGATGGTGCGGACAAGGATTCGGTCCTGCCTTCGTGGAGCAAGAATTCCAGTGCTGCACTGGCTGACACAGCGGTTCAAGCAAGGACGGGGTGCCGCAAGGCCATGAGTTGATCCACATGGGCATCCTGCCCACAGGCAGTAACGTATGTTGAACGAGTGTTTGCTGCTAATGGCTGTCTTGGCACCAACGGTGGGGGCGGTCCTGCTGCCCCTGGCGGCGGGGTCGGTCCGGATAAGGAACGCCCTTGCCGTTGCGCTCGTTTGTGTGGCGTTGGCCTGCTCGCTGGCGATGGTTCCCACGGTGGTCACCGGCAAGGCCATCACCGTTGGTCATTGGCCGGGGCTGGGTGTCCCTTGCGCCTTCAAGGCCGACGGGCTGGCGGTGTTCATGGCCTTCGTATCCTCACTGGTCAGCGCGGTGGTCATCGTCTACTCGTTGGGCTACATCCGCAGTTATCCCTGCCAGAACGAGTACTACTTCATGGTCGTGCTGTTCCTGGGGGCGATGATGGGGCTGGTGTTCTCCGCCAACCTCATTCTGCTGTACGTCTTCTGGGAGATCACGGCCATCGCCAGTTGGCGGCTGATCGGGTTCTTCCGCGAGGAGCTGCACGTTCGCCGGGCCGACAAGGCGTTCCTGGTTACGGTCTTCGGCGCGGTGGCGATGCTGCTGGGCTTCGTCATCCTCTATGCTCAGACCGGCTCGTTCGACCTGGCGACCATCGGCGACAGACTGGGCGGCCATCCGGTGCCGGACTTGGCCGTCGCGCTGATCCTGCTGGGCATCCTGTCCAAGTCGGCGACGCTGCCGTTCCACACCTGGCTGCCGGATGCCGGCGTGGCCCCCTCGCCGGTGACGGCCCTGCTGCACGCGGCCGTGCTGGTGAAGATCGGCGTCTACGTCTTCGCCCGGCTGTTCGTCGTGACGCTGCCGATCGCCCAGATATGGCAGACGGCCGTGCTGGTGGTGGCGGCGGCCAGCGCCCTGGTGTCGGCGGCGGCGGCTCTGGTCGACACGGACCTCAAGCGGATCATCGCCTACAGCACCGTCAGCCAGATCGCGTTCATCTTCCTGGGTTTCGCCAGCGGCAGCCCGATGGGAGTGGCCGGCGGGTTGCTGTACATCCTCATGCACGGCCTGGCCAAGGGCGGGCTGTTCCTCTGCGCCGGCATCGTCGAGCAGAGCACGCACACGAAGGACATCCGGCAGATGGGCGGGCTGATTCGGACGATGCCCGTGACGGCCGTTTCGTTCCTGTTCTGCGCCTTTTCGGTCATGGGCATTCCGCCGTTCGGCGGGTTCTTCAGCAAGTACCTGGTCATTAGCGGGGCGGTCCAGGGCGGGCATCTCTGGATCGCCTTGACGTTCCTGGTCGGGGCGTTCCTGACCATCCTGTACCTTCTGCGAGTCTTCAGCACCGTGTTCCTGGGCGAGACGGGAGTGCCGGCCAAGGAAGGCTCGCCCGTCATGGTGGTGTGCGTGGCCCTGTTGGCCGGGCTGTCCCTGATCAGCGGGTTCGTCATCAGTCCACCCCTTCAGCTCGCCCAGACCGCCATGCAGCACGTGCTGGGATTCATGAAATGACTCAGACTGTGCTTCTACTGCCGATCGTCCTGCCTCTGGCGGCCGCACGTGCCGGTCGTCCTGGCCCGGGGTCCCCTGAAATGGGCCCGCGCCGGCCTGGCGATGCTGACAGTGCTGGGCTGACCTGGCCTTGGCCATCGTCCTGTTCAGGGCCGTCCAGCCGGGCTCCGGCTCGCAGGAGGTCAGGTACGCCATTCCGTGGGCGGGCTTTGGCCTGGAGTTCTCGCTGCGGCTGTACCCCTTCAGCGCGTTCATCCTCTTGGCGACGGGCGCCTTTGCGCTCTTGACGGTGCTGTACGCCTGGAAGTTCATGCGCGACCGGGAGCATCTGAACCAGTTCTACGGCTACCTGCTGATCACCGTGGCCATGCTGAACGGCGCGGTGCTGGCCGACCACCTGGTGGTGCTGCTGTTCTTCTGGGAGGGCCTGCTGCTGACCCTGTTCGGGATGATCGCCATCGGTCGGCCGGGGGCGTGGAAGACCGCCACCAAGGCCTTCATCATCGTCGGCATCAGCGACCTGTGCATGATGATCGGCATCGCCTTGGTGGGGTGGATCGGCGTAAGCCGCGGCCTGGACCTGAGAGAGGCCTTGACGATCTCGAAGATTCACCTGCCCGTGAGGGCGCCTCCGCACTGGCCATGGTCCTGTTGCTCATCGGCGCCATCTCCAAGGCCGGTGCGATGCCCTTCCACTCCTGGATTCCGGACGCGGCCATCGACGCCCCGCTGCCCTTCATGGCCTTGCTGCCGGCGAGCCTGGAGAAGCTGCTGGGCATCTACTTCCTGGCCCGCATCACCCTGGACCTGTTCGAGATGTCGCCCGGGTCCTGGGTCAGCCTCCTGCTGATGATCGTCGGCGCCGTCACCATTCTGCTGGCCGTGGTGATGGCCCTGGTGCAGAAGGACTACAAGCGGCTGCTGTCGTATCACGCCATCAGCCAGGTGGGGTACATGATCCTGGGCATCGGCACGGCCGTGCCGGTGGGCATCGTCGGCGGGCTGTTCCACATGCTCAACAATGCCATGTACAAGTGCTGCCTGTTCCTGACGGGCGGCGCGGTGGAGAAGCAGGCCGGCACCACCGACCTGAGCAGGCTCGGCGGCCTGGGCCGCAAGATGCCGATCACCTTCGGCTGCTTCCTGGTGGCGGCGTTCTCCATCTCCGGCTTTCCCCTGACCAACGGCTTCTTCTCCAAGGAGCTGGTCTACGACGGCGCCCTGGAGCGGCATGCCATCTTCTACCTTGCGGCCCTGCTGGGATCGGTCTTGACGGCGGCGTCGTTCCTGAAGCTCGGGCACGCGGCCTACCTGGGTCCGCGCCGGCCGGAAAACGACGGCGTCAGGGAGGCCCCAGCCCCGATGCTGGTGCCGATGATCGTCATCGCGGCCGGCTGCCTGCTGTTCGGCGTGGGCAACGCCCTGCCGCTGAACTACCTCATCCAGCCGGCGATCGGCCCAGCGCACCTGGATGGCCAGCAGTTCGGCGGGCTGCACTTCAAGCCGATGCTGGTGACGCTGACGGTCGCGGCGCTGGCCTTGGCGTTCCTGAACCACCTGTTCGGCGTAAAGCGAACCGGCCGCGGGCTGGGCGCGGTGGACCACATCCACTACGCACCCGTCCTGCACGGCGTCTACGACATGGCCGAGAAGCGGTGCTTCGACCCTTACGACCTGGGCTGGAAGGTCGCGGGCGCGATCGCACGCTTGGGCTGGTGGGTGGATCGAGCATTCGACTGGCTGGTGGACGGCCTGACCGTAGGCCTGACGCGGGTGTTTACCGCGGGCATCCGCGCGGCCCACACCGGCAACTACTCCCTGTACGCAGTCTGGTCGCTGATCGGCGCCGCGGCCGTGATCGTCTTCCTGATGCGATCGCCCTAGGACATGCAGGAGTGCAATCGTGCTGCCGCTGTTCATCCTGATCCCTCTGGCCGGCGTGGTGTTGCTGAACCTGCCATTCGCCGGTGCGCTGCGAAAGCGGGCCTTTGCCCTGGTGCTGCTGCTGTCGGCGATGCAGATCGCGGTGGTCGTCGTCCACCCCGCCGGGTTCTGGGCCGAGACCTCCCCGATGGACCGGTTCGTCGCCCTGGACCTGAAGGCCGGGCAACTGAGCCTGGTCATGCTGCTGTCCATCGGCATCGCCCTGTTCGCGGCCGCCCTGGTTGGGCATTGCACTTTCCGGGACGATCGCCAGAGGAGCCACTTCGTCAGTGTCCTGCTGATCTCCCTGATCGGCATGAACGGGGCGGTGTTGGTTACCGACCTGTTCTCCTTGTACGTGTTCCTGGAGGTCGCCTCCGTGGCGTCGTTCGTCCTGATCGCCTTCAACCGGGACCTACGGGGCCTGGAGGGGGCGTTCAAGTACATCGTTCTCTCGGCCGTGGCGACAGTGCTGATGCTGTCGGCGGTGGCCTTGCTGATGATGATGGCGGGCGGGACCGGCTTCGGCCAAGTGAGGGCTGCCCTGAAAGCCAGCCAAGGGGCGACCCTGGCCCGGCTGGCCATGGGGGCGTTCGTCTGCGGCCTGTTCATCAAGGGCGGGCTGGTGCCCTTCCACGGCTGGGTGCTGGGAGCGTACTCGGCGGCCCCGGCGCCTGCGTCGGTGCTGCTGGCAGGCATCGCGACCAAGGTCTCGGGCGTCTATGCCCTGATGCGCCTGGCTGTGACCGTGTTCCCGGCCAGCGAGGCGCTCAACCAGGTGCTCATGCTGGTCGGGGCGGTCTCGATCGTCGTCGGTGCCCTGGCCGCCCTGGGGCAGCGCGACGTGAAGCGGCTGCTGGCCTATTCCAGCATCAGCCAGGTGGGCTATATCATTCTGGGGCTGGGGTGCGGCACGCCCTTGGGCATCGCCGGGGCGGTCTTCCACCTGTTCAACCACGCCGTCTTCAAGTCCCTGCTGTTCGTCAATGCCGCGGCCCTGGAGGAGCAACTGGGCACGACGGACATGGATCGCATGGGCGGGCTGGGTCAGCAGATGCCCGTCACCGGCGTCACCTCGGTCATCGGCGTCCTGTCCACCGCGGGCGTGCCGCCGCTGGCCGGGTTCTGGAGCAAACTGATCATCATCGTCGCCCTGTGGCAGGCGCACCACCACGCCTATGCCGTGATCGCGGTGCTGTTCAGCGTGGTGACGTTGGCCTACTTGTTGGTGCTCCAGCGGAAGGTGTTCTTCGGCCAGACGCCCGAGGCCTGGCCAGCGTGCGGGAGGCCCCGGAGCGGTGGTCGCCGCGGCCCTGGCGCTGGCGGGGCTTACCCTCGGCGTAGGCCTCCTGTTCCCGCTGCTGACGCGCAGCTTCCTGCTGCCGACGAGCGGGGCTTTCTGAGATAGCGGAGCGTATAAACAAGATGACAGCCGATTTCGTCCTGCTGGTGGCGATGGTTCTGGCGGCCCTGGCTACGGTCATGACGGCCCGGTTGCTGTTGTCGGCCGTCGGCCTGGCCTTGGCCAGCGCCGTCCTGGCGGCCCTGATGTTCCGGCTGAACTCCCCGTTGCGGCCGTCTTCGAGCTGTCCGTGTGCGCGGGCCTGATCCCGGCCATCTTCATCAGCGCCATCGGGCTGACCGCGCGGCTCAGCCCCGAGGCGCTGGCCAAGCGCCGGAGGCGCAAGCTGCTGAAGTACTGGCGCCTGCCGGTGATCGTCATCCTGGCGGGCTGGGTCGTGTGGCAGTGGCAGTTGCCGCTCACCTTTGTTCCCCCTCCGCCGGCCGTGGAGCAGGATGTGCGGAACGTGCTGTGGAACCTGCGGCACATCGACCTGCTGGGACAGATGTCGATCCTGGCGGCCGCGGCGTTCGGAGTCGTGGTCCTGATCAAGGGAGCCAAAACGTGAGTAGCGAGATGGCCCGGCTGTTCTCGATGTTCGGTGTCGGCGTGGTCTTGGTGCTGATCGTGGGTTTCTACTGCGTGCTCACGACGAGGAACCTGATCCGCGTGCTGATCGGCATGGAACTGCTGACCAAGGCGGTGACCTTGCTGCTCATCGCATCCGGCTATGCCGTAGGTCAGATCGCCCTGGCCCAGGCGCTGGCGATCACGCTGATCATCATCGAGGTGGCCGTCATCGTGGTGGCCGTCAGCATCGTCCTGTGCGTCTATCGCCACAGCAAGTCCATCGACACAGCTCTGTTAAGGCAGATCAAGAGGTTAGAAGCATGAACGAGATATCGCTGTTGTCACCCCCGCTGGCGTTCCTGATTGTCTTGGCGGCGGCCGCCGCCCTGTCTTTCGGCCTGTCGCGGCTGAGCTTCAAGCGCAGGGCCTTGGCCGACGCGTCGGGCGAACCGTACGCCTGCGGCGAGGACCTTCCCAGCCACATGATCCAGCCGGACTACGGGCAGTTCCTCCCGTTTGCGTTCTTCTTCACGATCCTGCACGTGGTGGCGCTGATGGCGACGACCGTGCCGGTTGAAACCCTCAGCTCGTTCACCATCGCGATCGTGTACCTGTTGTGCGCCATCGTCGCGCTGTTGGTTCTGTATAGGAGGTAACCTGTGGCGTTGATCAGCCGCATCGTGACTTGGGCCCGGGTCAAGTCGCCGTGGATCCTGCATTTCAACACGGGGGCCTGCAACGCCTGCGACATCGAGATCATCGCGGCGCTGACCCCGCAGTACGACCTGGAGCGGTTCGGCGTGCTGCTGAAGGGCACGCCCCGCCACGCCGACGTGCTGGTGTGCTCCGGGCCGGTGACGCGGCAGATCAAGGACCGTCTCGTCCGCATCTACGAGCAGATGCCCCAGCCCAAGTTCGTCGTCGCCGTGGGAACCTGCGCCTGCTCCGGCGGCGTCTTCAAGGGCTGCTACAATGTGACAGGCGGCATCGACACGGTGCTCCCGGTGTCCGCGTACATCCCCGGCTGCCCGGCCAGCCCGACGGCGATCATCGACGGAGTCGTGAAGCTGCTCCGGAGTCTGGAGCAGTCAGGGCAACAGAGCAAAGCCGCCGTCGGCGTCTGAGATAAGGAAAGGCTATGGACGAATTGTTAGCGATTCAGGCGAACCTGGTGAAGAAGTTCCCGCAGTTGGCGGGCAAGATCCGCACCCCGCGGGTGCGGCGGGTGTTCGCCGACGTGGCGATCCAGGACCTCGGCGCGGTCTTCGACTACGCCGTGAAGGATCTGCGCTTCTCCATGCTGTGCACCATCACCGGGCTGGACCAGGGCGACAAGCTCGGCGTCATCTATCATCTGGCCCGCGAGAGCGGCGTGACGCTGAACCTGTGCTCGGCAGTCCCCAAGGACGATCCCGTCCTTCAGACCGTCACCGGCTACTTCCCGGCCGCGGAGCTGTACGAGCGGGAGATGGCCGACCTGCTGGGCATGCAGGTGCAGGGCCTGCCCCAGGGCCCGCGCTACCCGCTGCCGGACGACTGGCCCCAAGGCCAGTATCCGCTGCGCAAGGACTGGAAACCCCCATCGTCCCAGGCCGACCCGGCCGGACAAGGTGAGGCTGAATCATGCATGATTCCGAAAACGTCCAGGTTCCCATCGGCCCGCAGCACCCGGCGCTGAAGGAGCCGACCAGCTTCACCCTCACCCTGCAAGGCGAGAAGATCCTGCAGATGGGCGTGCGGCTGGGCTACAACCATCGCGGCATCGAGAAGGCCTGCGAAGAGCGCACCTACATCCAGGACCTCTACCTGATCGAGCGGATCTGCGGCATCTGCTCGCACTCGCACTCCACGGCTTTGTCCAGGCCGTCGAGGAGATCGCCGGCCTGGAGGTCCCCAAGCGGGCCCAGTACATCCGCACCCTTGTCGCCGAGCTGGAGCGAGTCCACAGCCACCTGCTGTGGCTGGGCGTGGCCGGGCACGAGATCGGCTTCGACACGCTGCTGATGTACACCTGGCGCGACCGCGAGATCGTGATGGACCTGCTGGCCCTGCTGACGGGCAACCGCGTCAACTACGGCATCAACACCTTCGGCGGCGTCCGGCGCGACATCACGACGGAGCAGAGACAAGAGGTCCTCAAGGGCATCGACGCCCTCGAAGAACGGACCAAGTACTACGTCCAGGTGGCCACAGAGGAGATCACGCTGATCAACCGGCTGTCGGGCGTCGGGGTGCTTGCTCGCGACGACGCCTTGCGGCTGGGCGCCGTGGGCCCGACGGCCCGGGCCAGCGGCGTCAAGCGCGACATCCGGAAGGACGACCCCTACGCCGCCTACGGCGAGATCCCCTTCGAGGTCGTCACCAGCGACCACAACGACGTCTACGGCCGAACGCTGGTGCGCGTGGGCGAACTGATGGAGTCGTACAAGATGGTCCGGCACGTGATCGCACAACCTGCCGGACGGCCCCATCGCGGTGAAGGCCCCGCGCAAGGTGCCGTCCGGAGAGGCCCTCAGCCGCTACGAGGCCCCGCGCGGCGAGGACGTGCACTACGTCCGGGCCAACGGCACGGACAAGCCCGAGCGCGTCAAGGTGCGAGCACCCACCCTGGCCAACGTCCAGGCGGTCGCCCACATGCTCAAGGACCGGTACCTGGCCGACATGCCGATCGTGGTGGCGGCCATCGACCCGTGCTTTTCGTGCACAGACCGGCTGATCGCAGTGGCTGATAGTGCCCCTAGTTGCTCGGACATCATCACCTGGGAGCAGGTGCGGCAGTACGGCATCGAGTGGCACCGCCGGCGTGGCATCGACTTCACCGAACTGAACCGGACCTTCCGTTGCGGAGAATCCAAGTAATGGCGGGCGAGCTGTTCCACATGCTGGTGTTCCCCGGGTTCCTGTTCCTGGTGATCTTCGCGCTGCTGGCGGAGTACGTGGACCGGAAGCTGTGCGCCCGGCTCCAGAACCGCGTCGGGCCGCCGTGGTTCCAGCCGTTGGCCGACCTGATCAAGCTGGCCGCCAAGGAGGAGATTGTCCCGCAACTGGCGGACGCCTGGACCTTCAAGCTCGCGCCCGTGGTGGCCCTGGCCGCCGTCGTCACGGCCTTCCTGTACATCCCGCTGTGGGGCCGCCAGGCGGCGATGTCCTTCCCCGGCGACGTGATCGTGGTGCTGTACCTGCTGACCATCCCGACCGTGACCTTCTTCCTGGGCGGCTGGTACTCGCGGTCGGTCTATTCCATGATCGGGGCGGCCCGCTCGATCATGCAGTTGTTCGCCTACGAGATCCCGCTGTTCCTGTGCATCCTGGCCCCGGCGCTGCTGGCCAACACCTGGTCGCTCAGCGACATGGCCGCGTTCTACGAGCGACATCCCTTCTTCGCCGCGTTCAACGTGATCGGGCTGTGCGTCTCGCTGGTGGCGCTGCTGGGCAAGCTGGAGCGGGTGCCCTTCGACATTCCCGAGGCCGAGACGGAGATCGTGGCCGGCAGCTTCACGGAGTACAGCGGCCGGCTGCTGGCCCTGTTCCGGCTGGCGATCGACATCGAGATGGTCGTGGGCGCGACGCTGATTGCGGCGGTGTTCCTGCCCTTCGGTCTGGACTTGCCCGTGCCCGTCGGCTTCGTCCTGTACGTGGTCAAGGTGCTGGCGATCGTGGGCGTGCTGTCGGTGCTGCGGACCGTGTTCGCCCGCCTGCGGATCGACCAGATGATCAACTTCTGCTGGACCGTCATAGCCCCGATCGCGTTCGTTCAGGTCCTGATTGACCTGGTCGCCAAGGGACTGCTTTCATGAGAAGACCGGGAGCCATGCTGAGACAGGTGTTGCGGTCGGTGATGCGCAGGCCCGCCACCGTGATGTATCCCTTCGTGAAGGTGCGCATGCCGGACAGGTTCCGGGGCAAACTCCGCTTCATTCCGGAGCGATGCATCGGCTGCAAGCTGTGCATGCGCGACTGTCCCACCGACGCCATCACCATCCGCAAGGTCGCCGACAAGGAGTTTGAGGCCGACATCGACATGGCGCGGTGCATCTGCTGCGCCCAATGCGTCGATTCCTGCCCCAAGAAGGCGCTGGAAGCCACCGCAGAGTTCGAATTGGCCAAACTGGACCGGCGGAAACTCCTGGAAACTCACCGCGCCCAATCCGGGGCCTTGACTGAGACCAAGGTCGAGCCATCCAGTTCTCCTGAGGCGGCCAGGAACCATGACGAACCCTAGAACGCCCTTCCGACAGATGCTGCAAGGCGCTGAACGCGTCGCCGTGCTGGGGGTCGGGTCATCCCTGCGCGGCGACGACGCGGTCGGCCTGCTGGCGGCTGAACAGGTGCAGTTCCTCGGCAAGGCGCAGCACCGCCGGGGCCGCCTGGCCGTTTTCCTCGGCGAGACGGCTCCGGAGAACCTGACTGGCCCGATCAAGTCTTTCCGGCCGACTCACCTGATCGTGGTTGACGCGGCCGACATGGGGCAAACCCCCGGGCACATCCAGGCAATCGATCCGATGCGCGTGGCCGATGTGGGCTCTTGCTCCACGCACAGCCTGCCGCTGAGCGTTCTGACGGGGTATCTGCGGGATGAGCTGGCGTGCCGAGTCCTGATCATCGCCATTCAACCGGGGTCATGTGGATTCGGGCAATCCCCGTGTCCCGCCGTGGTGTCCGCCGCCCGGCGGGTGGCAAGGCATATCCTTCGGGAATTGCGGGAATAAGAGATACGCATGTTGGGACAACTCCTCGATGTGTTCCGGCAGATGGACCTCCGCCTGAGTGACGTGGTCGAGACGTACAAGGCCTGGACGTATCTGATTGTCTGTGGGCTGATACTACTGGAGTCGTTTCCCCTCCTTGCGCCGCTGCTTCCGGGTGGGGCCCTTGTGATCACGGCAGGCGCCCTCGCTGCCAAGAACTGTCTGGATGTCCGGTGGCTTCTGCTCTTCATCAGTCTGGGAGCCGTTGCGGGCGATACGGTCACCTACTTCCTTGGGCGGGGCGTGGTGACGCTCTACCTTCGTCGCGACCGGCGAGCCCAGCGGGAACACCCCAATCTGGCGCGCGCCAGGGCGTTCTATGACCGATACGGAAGCCTGACGCTTGTGTTGGGACGGTTCCTGCCGCTGGTCCGCCACTTAGCGCCCACGCTGGCAGGTATGGGCGTCATGACCTACCGGCGGTTCCTGCTGTTCAACGCGCTGGGGTGTGTCCTGTGGACGGCCGTTTTCCTCTTCCTGGGTTATTTCTTTGGACACATCCCCCTCGTGCGAAGCTATCTGCCCTTGGCGATCGTTGTCATAACAATGCTGTCAGCCGCGCCTGTGGCCGTGCATTACCTCCGGCAGCGACGAGCGCGTTCCCGTCGCCCGTCCACGCCCGCCGGATGAAGCCAACCGATGCCGCCAATGTCCATTCTCATCTGCCAGTGACTTCTGACGGGGCATGGTGCAGTCCGGTCGCCACCGTTCAAGCAGCCTGCTAGCAGGTGGTGCCCCAGATCGCATCCTTCAAGACTGTCGCGGACCGGCGCTCGAGCCAGACCGACCTTACCCGATCAGAGACTGTTTCGACCCCAAGAACACTTGCTCCATGTCTACCGGTAGACATCGGAGCAAATGCACTTGCCATGGCGGGTTTTCCCGTAAGGCCTGCGAAGGCTTGGGCTTGCTTGCCCCAAGGCCTTGCTTGCCTGAGACGGGCTTCTTCAGCCAGATGTTTGGTCCAGCATGTCCTCGACCAAACAAACCCGACCTGCCTAAGGGAGTAATTGCCCCGGTGACTCGACGGTAATCCGCGTGACATTCACTCCCGCAGGCCAGACCAGGCTTGTGATCGCGACGCATACTGTCGCCGTGAGCGTAGACGCACGGCACCGGCAGAATTGATGCTTTGTGCTGCGGTTTTCATGCCGAAGATGTCAGCACACAACTTGATGGCACTCCTGCTTTAGTCCTCCGAACGATGGAGCATCGGCAATAAGTCGGCTATGATGCGTGAGGCAGGAGACGGACCGCATGAAGGCATTGACCCTTCTACAACCGTGGGCGTGGCTGATCATTCATGGCCCCAAGCGATGGGAAAACAGAACCTGGACGACATCCTATCGCGGGCCTTTGATCATCCACGCCGGGCGTTCGCGGCGGAGACTTTCCGAGGCGTACCACAATCCCGACCTGGCGAGCCTCTTGCCAGATCCATCTCGCCTGGTGTTCGCAGTCCTCATAGGTATCGTAGACCTGACTCGGATCGAACCTATCGAGGACGTTACAGGCGAGTCCTTTGTGGAGGGACCTTGGTGCTGGCGGCTGGACAATCCGCGGCCTTTGCCTCGGCCTATTCCCATGGAAGGTGGGCGCCGCCTGTGGGACGTGTTGGAGGGCGTCGTCAGGCTACGGAACACGGATGACGGCAACGCCGGCTCTTCGTAGCGCCTCTCCGGTCACGCCGTCTCGGTCGCAGGAGGGACTGCCCCCTTTGAGGTAAGCCCTTTTGCAGCCAACGACTTGTGCGATCTCACAGACATACTTCGCGCCGTTGACGTGAAAATGGGTGACATCTTGGCCTGTTTCAGGCGCTATCAGCCGCAGCCCCCCATCGAGCACTTGTGCACCGGTTCCCTGAAGCGTTTCGCTCGTCCGCGGCGTTGGCATGCCTCCCAGTTGTTCCGGACACACGGGGACCAAGACACACTTTGCCTTCAATTGTTGTATGAGCTCGTCCCGTCTCTTGGAACGTTGCCCATGCCAACGGCACGGAATCCCCAGGAGGCAGGCACTGATGAGGACCGGTTCATAGCACGGCCGGACCTCATCTGGCGGAAACAATGCACCGACCTCTTTTGGAAGTTCTTCATTCATAGGCGCCTTCTCATATCATCAACCTGTCGTGATCACAGTGTGTTGATTAGGTTCTGTTTGCAGAACTGGGCCACCAGGCCGTGGCGGCGGCAAAGGGCGAGGAAAGGCTCGATCACATGCTCACGGGCGATAGCGTCAGGCAGTCGCCAAGAGCCGCTGCGGAAGGTCAGACCCTGTTGGCCGGCTAAGTGGCGGTAGCCGGATAGAAGCTTCTTCATCACATCAGACAATCCTCCATTCCGTGGCCGGGGGAGCTTACCTACCAAGTGCACGACGTGCATCACGCCGGCCTCGGCTGCAAAGGCCAGCAGGCGGTCCAGGTCGTCAAGCGACTGTGGCTCCGGCAGCCCAAAGTCGTGCCATGTCTTGTCTCCAAGTGGGCTGCGAGGAAAAAGCGGAGAGACCCGCAAGAGAACCGGTATGCCAGCTTGACACAGGCGGCGGATGCCTTCCATACGCCCCGCCACCGGGGGTGCACCGGGATCAAAGACCCTCCGTGCGGCCTCTTGCCAGAAGGCCAAGCTGACTTCCACTCGCATGGCGGGCAGGACACGCCTCGCAAAGCCCCCTTGGCAAGGGTGATCGGCCGGCAACTCGGCCAAGCGTCGAAGGAGCTTCACATAGGGAGGCTGGGCGGCCAGGAGGGGGTTCTTGGTGAGTACTGTGACCGTGGTGAAGCGCCGCCTGTGTCGCGCCAACTGCTCCAGCGCCAGGTGAGTCTGCCCGACGGCGGCCTCCAGTGGCTGAAACGCATCGGTGCTATTGGACAGGTGCACCGGGGCTGGCGGGACGTCGAATCGCTCTAGGTCCTCAAGGTCCTTGCGCAGCAGCTCCTCGAAGTCCCTCTTGCAGCCGGGCTGTCGGGGTTCATAGCCGGCCGCGTAGCAGTACACGCACTTGTGCGCACAGCCAGTGTAAACATTGATGCAGTACCGATGCCCGCTGGGAAACTCCCGCTGGTCTGCGAATGGGCAATACCACTTGATCACCCGGGGGCGTGTCGGCGCGAGCACGGCCTTGTTGGACGTGTGAGGCAGGAAATACCAGGCCAGGGCGGCCCGCTCCTCCGCCGGCCGGCCCTGCCATACGGGCGCGAACCTGGGGTCCACCCTTTGGGCCAAGGCCAAGCCTTCGTCGATGCACGGAGCGAATAACATGGTCCGTACAGAATCCTAACAACTAACGGCACCCCCTGCAAGGGTACACAAAAGTTCGCGCGAGGTAAAATGTCCTCCCGCCTGGCTTGTTCGGAGAGACTCTTTCGATGACAGGAATACTTGCTCCAGTGATCCCACCGTCTCGAAGTGTCTCTCTCGCTGTGCGTCATGCCCGGGCTCCAGTGCGGCCGTAGCTGCCCGACGCGGCTGTACCTCCATCTCGTAGCGGCCCCGCGGCGACCTTGACTTATCGCCGCCGACCTGCGAGCCTCACGGACTCATGACGCCATGAGATTGCCGCTCGGCTGCGCCGCGGGCGGCAGAGGCACGAGCGAATGAGTGACCAACAACGAATGCTCGTGAGCGGCAACGAAGCCGTAGCCCTGGCCGCCGTTGACGGTGCGGTCTCCCTTGGCGCCGGATATCCCGGCACGCCCTCCACGGAGATACTAGAGCATCTTCAGCGAGCTTGGCGGCAATGCGCAGTGGTCCCCCAACGAGAAGGTGGCGATGGAAGTGGCTCTGGGGGCCGCGTTCGCCGGCGCGCGAGCGCTTGTCGACGATGAAGCACGTCGGCCTGAACGTCGCGGCCGACCCGTTCTTCACGGCCGCCTACACGGGCGTCAGCGGGGCGATGGTCGTCGTCTCGGCCGACGATCCGGGCATGGCCTCCAGCCAGAACGAGCAGGACAACCGCCACTACGCCCGGGCCGCCGGCGTGCCGATGCTGGAGCCGTCCGACAGTCAGGAGGCCTACGACTTCCTGCTGGCGGCTATCGAGCTGTCCGAGCGATGGACGCCATCCCCGTGCTGCTGCGGATGACCACGCGGGTCTGCCACTCCAAGACGGTCCTCGGCCAGCGCCGGCAAGCCGCGCCGCCGCGACCTGTGACGTTTCGACCACGATCGGCCGGGGAGGGTGATGATCCCCGCCAATGCCCGCCCGGCCCACAGGCGGCTGCGGGCCAAGCTCGGCGAGATTGCCGCCTGGGGCGAGGGCTGCCCACTCAACAGGGTGGAAGAAGGCGGCAAGGAGCTGGGCGTCATTACGTCGGGCATCTCGTACATGCACGCCCGCGAGGCCGCTGAAGGCGCGAGCTTCCTCAAGCTGGGGCTGACTTACCCGCTGCCGGCCGAAAAGGCCCGGCAGTTCGCCTCCTCGGTCCGCCGTTGCGTGGTTATTGAGGAAGGCGACCCGTACCTAGTCGAGTCACTGCGAGCGGCCGGCGTTAACGTGGAGGGCAAGGCCGAGGTCTATCGCTTCGGCGAGCTGAACGTGGACCGCGTGCGGCGGATACTGGCGCGCGATGACTCCGCCGAGCCGTCTCCGCCGCCCGGCAAGCCGCCGCAGCTCTGCCAGGGCTGCCCGCACCGGACGGCCTTTGCGGTGCTGTCCAAGCTGGACTGCATCGTCACCGGCGACATCGGCTGCTACACGCTGGGCGTCCTGCCGCCGTTTGAGGCGATTGACTCCTGCGTGTGTATGGGCGCCGGCATCACGGTGGGGCTGGGACTGCGCCACGTGCTGAGCGACACCGAGGCACGTCGCGTCGTCAGCGTTATAGGTGACAGTACCTTCGTGCACAGCGGCATCACGGGCCTGGTGGAGATGGTCTACAACCCGCCCAAGACAGGCCACGTCGTCATCATCCTGGACAACGGCACCACCGCGATGACTGGCATGCAGGAACACCCCGGCACGGGCCGCCGGCTGGACCACAGCGCCACCGGCCGCGTGGTGTTTGAGGACCTGGCCCGGGCACTCGGCATCGAGCACGTCAAGGTCGTGGACCCGGCCGCCGGGGCTGAGGCCTTCGAGCAGGTCGTGACGGAGGCGCTCGGCAGCGGCAGGCTGAGCGTCATCATCGCCCGCCGCCCGTGCCTGATCGCGTCGAGAAAGATACGAATGTACGAGGGCGGCTGACGTTCCGACCGCTCCTCGACGGAATGCCATGAGTAAGCCAGTCACCAACGTCATCATTGCCGGCCTGGGCGGCCAGGGAGTGCTGATGGCAAGCGACATCCTAGCCGACGCTGTCTTGGCCGCCGGGCTGGACGTCAAGAAGAGCGAGCTGCACGGCATGAGCCAGCGCGGCGGCTCGGTCACTAGCGACGTCCGCTTCGGCGAGCGCGTGCTCAGCCCGATGGTGCCGCCCGGCGAGGCGGACTATCTCGTGGTTCTCGCCGCCGACCAGGTGGAAGTGAACCGACACCTGCTGCGGCCGGAAGGCGTCTTGATTTCCCCCGACCGAATCGACGCAAATGCCCTACCGAACCGCCGCAGCTTCAACGTGGCGATGCTGGGCGCCCTCAGCAGGCACTTGCAGATCGAACAGTCGAACTGGCTGGCCGCGATCAGGGCCAACCTTCCCGACTCGCTGCACCAGGCCAACGTGCAGGCGTTCGAGATCGGCCGGGCTGCGGCGGACGGTTCACCTCGATAGCTGCCCCCAGCACAGCCGCCCCGCCCGCCCCGCGCCACGGTTTTGCTCCGCCCTTTACATCCTTCTTACGACGGATGGGGCCATGAACTGGGCGGGGTCGAAATCGTAGATGGATGCAGCAATCTTTGAGTTAAGAGCCGAAGTGTCGAAGTGCCTCAAAACGGACACGCCCGAGATTCCATTGACATTGGCCTGCCAGAAGGCTTCGTTTCCTATACCGTTGGGGGCAACTATTCCCAGGCCGCTTATGACCACACGTCGTTTGGTCATCTGCGAGCCTCCAGGGTCACATCCATTCTACGGCGACTCTGACTATGATCAACCCGGAGACGAAAAAGGGGCTTGAACCGACGACGAAGTCGAGAGATAATCAGAGAATCAGAGGCCTACGATGGTCGTGGGCCAAAGTCGCATGGGAAATCTCCGGCGATGCCGATTCACGTTCCAACCCACGTTAGTCCGCATCAGGTTCCCAGCAATCTGGTCCGCGTGCTGCGCCGCCAGGCTGAAGAACGCCCAGATCGGCCTGCATTCGTGCATCTCGTCGACGGCCCGTCCGATCACCCCAGCCTGACCTACGCCCAGCTAGATCGGCGAGCCCGAGCCATCGCAGATCGCTTGCAGGACATGGGCTTTGCCGGCCAGCGCGTGCTGCTGGTCTATCCGCCTGGCCTCGACTTCATCACGGCCTTTTTTGGCTGCCTGTACGCCGGTTGCGTAGCAGTGCCGACGTACCCGCCGCATCGCCACCGCGTGGGCGATCGCTTCCAGGCCATCGCCGCCGATACCGGGTCCCGCGTTGCCCTGAGCACCGCCTCTGCCGCAGATCAGTTCCAGGTCATGACCGAGGTGGAAAAGAGTGGCCAGGCGGCCACTTCCTCCCGGATCCTGTGGCTCGCCACCGACGAGATTCCCGACGTCTTGGCCGAGCGCTGGAACGAACCGGCCATCGCCACCGACGCGCTGGCCATGCTCCAGTACACCTCCGGCTCGACCAGCCAGCCTAAGGGCGTCATGCTCAGCCACGCGAACCTCATGGCTAACATCCGCGCCATCCATCAGGCTTTCGGACTACAGGGCGAGGACAGCAGTGTGTTCTGGCTGCCCATGTACCATGACATGGGGCTGGTGGGCGGCGTCCTGGTCCCGGTGTTTGCTGGTGTGACAGTCGTTTTCATCTCGCCGGCCACGGCCCTCCAGAACCCCATCACCTGGCTGGCCGCCATCAGCAAGTACCGGGCAACCATCTCCGGCGGGCCCAACTTCGCCTACGACCTTTGTGTCCGCAAGATCACCGACGAGCAGCGTGCCACCCTCGATCTCTCCTCCTGGGCCCTGGCCTTCGTCGGCGCCGAACCCGTTGACCCCGGAACGCTCGAACGCTTTGCCGCCGCGTTCGCCCCCTGTGGCTTCAACCCCGGCGCCTTCTATCCCAGCTACGGTTTGTCGGAGGCAACGCTCATGGTCAGCGGCCCGAGGCGCGGCAGCGGCGCGACCGTCGGTGCCTTCCACGACGCGGCGCTGACCGAGAACCGTGTCGAGCCCGTGCCCGACGATGCGCGGCAGGCTCGTCGCCTGGTGGCCTGCGGATCGCCCGTCGGCGCTCTGCGCGTGGTGATCGTCGACTCGCACACCCACGCGGAGGCCGCCCCCGACCGCGTCGGTGAAATCTGGGTTGCCGGAGCGTCGGTCGGTCAGGGGTACTGGCACAAGCCCGACCAGACCCGCCGTTCCTTCAAGGCCCACCTGAGCGACACGGGGGAAGGTCCGTTCCTGCGGACCGGCGACCTGGGGTTCATGCGCAAGGGCCAACTCTACGTCACCGGCCGGCGGGACGACCTGATCGTCGTCCGCGGCCTGAACCGCTATCCGCAGGATATCGAGGCCACGGCCCGCAGCAGTCACCCGCTGCTGGAAGCCGGTTACGGGGCCGCTTTCGTCGCGGACGACCACGGCCGCCGGCGCCTCGTTCTGGTGCAGGAGGCCACGCGCAAAGGAGAGGTTGATTTCGCGCCGGTGCTGGATGCGGTTCGCGGGGCGGTGCTCGATGAGCATGGCTTGGCACTGGACGTGATCGTGCTGGTGCGATGCGGTACGATTCCCAAGACCTCCAGCGGCAAAATCCAGCGCCATGCCTGCCGCGCGGCGTTCCTGGCCGGCGAACTCAAGGCCCTTGCCGAACACCGCGGCCTGCTGGTCGAGAGTGCCGACCCCGGCACCGCCGTCCGCCCCGGCGCCGAAGACGCGGGGGCCTCCCCGGCGCATCCCGCGCCGCACTCTTCGCAGGCCGCCGCTCTTGCCGCCGTCCGCCAGCATGCCCGCGCCTTGGCCGGCGCGGCTTTACCCGACCTGACGCCGGACACGCCCCTCACCGCCCTGGGCTTGGATTCGCTGCAGCGCCTGGACCTCGCGGCCGCGCTGGAGAAGACCTTCGCCGGCCACCTGCCCGACACGGTGTTCAGCCAGGCACAGACGCTGGAGGATCTGGCCCAGGCTGTGCAGAAGCATTTGATCGATGGTCCCAGGCCCGACGTCCCCACCGGCCAGATCCCACCCGAACACTACGATTTTGCCCAGTTCCCCGAGTACGGTGAGTTGAAGCGTCAGGAACGCATGCTGCGGGTGGTGGCCGGCGACAACCCGTATTTCCGCGTCGACCAGGGCGGCGCCGGAAGCGCTGCATGCATCGAGAGGCGTCAGATCGTCAACTTCAGCGTCTACGACTACGTCGGCCTGGCCCACGATCCGGAGGTCGCCGCCGCCGCCAAGGCCGCGATCGACCGCTATGGCACCAGCGCCGGCGCCAGCCGGTTGGTGTCCGGCGAGAAGCAGGTGCATCGTGATCTGGAGCAGGCCCTGGCCGCGTTCCTGGGCACCCCGGCCGCGATCGTGTTCGTCTCCGGCCATGCCACCAACGTCACCACCATCGGCCACCTGCTGGGGCCGAGCGATCTGATCCTCCACGACATCCTGGCACACAACTCGATCATCCAGGGCGCCGCGCTTTCCGGCGCCACCCGTCGCGCCTTTGTCCACAACGACTGGCAGGCGCTGGACGCGCTGTTGTCAGACGTGCGCCACAGTTATCGCCGTGTGCTGATCGCTATCGAGGGCGTGTACAGCATGGATGGCGACTTTCCCGAACTTCCACGTTTCGTGGAACTCAAGAAGAAGCACAAGACGCTGTTGCTGGTCGATGAGGCGCACTCGCTGGGAACCATGGGGGCCACCGGCCGGGGCATCGGCGAGCACTGGAGTGTAGAGCGGGCCGACGTCGACCTGTGGATGGGCACGCTCTCCAAGTCGCTGGCCAGTTGCGGCGGGTACATCGCCGGCTCGGCCGAGCTGGTCGAGTACCTCAAGTACACCGCCCCAGGGTTCGTCTACAGCGTCGGCATGTCCCCGCCCAACGCGGCGGCGGCTTTGGCAGCCCTGACGGTCCTGCGGCGTGAGCCGCAGCGCGTGGTCCGGCTGCGTGAATTGGCGGCGTTGTTCCTGAAGATGGCCCGGGAGCGCGGCCTGAACACCGGCTCGGCCGGCGGCACGCCCGTGGTCCCGGTGATCGTCGGTAGCTCGGTCAAGAGCCTGCGCCTGGCGCACGCCCTGTTCGAGCGTGGCATTAACGTCCACCCGATTCTGCACCCCGCCGTGGCCGAGCACTCCGCCCGGCTGCGCTTCTTCATCACCACCAATCACAGCCAGGAACAGATCCGCACCACGGTCCTCGCCATGGCCGACGAACTGGCCAGGCTGTAGCGCCGCCACACGCCCCGATCGCGCATCGGTGCTTGGACTTGAGGTGAGCCGGCAGCGGCCTGATGGGTGGGTGCCCCGCGAAACAGGGGAGATCCATGAGCCCGACCTGGTGCATTCGAGAAAGACCGGGCGGGGGCAAAACCCTCGCTGTCGGGGAAACTTTGGTCAGAGCCATCCTGCCTGGCGATACCACTGGGCCGTTTCGCGCAGGCGTTCGGCCAAAGCGGCCGCAGGGGACCAACCCAGATGCGTTCGTGCCTTGACGGATGAGCACGTCCACGACCCGGCCAGGGCTTCGGCGATCTTGTCGCTGTTCACCCAACCGGGACGCTGCCGGATCCGCCCCATCGCGTCACCGCAGAGCCCGACCAGTCGCATGAGCGGCCGGGGCATGTGCACCACGGTTGCACGCCTTTTCTCCAATGCCGTGGCCATTGCCTGTCCGAGTTCGGCATACGTCGGATCGTCCTCCGCCGCCACGAAGTAGACGCCTTGGCCCGGCGATCCGCTGCGGTGCAGACGCTCGCCTTTCTCGGCTGCAAGGAGCAGGCCCTCGACCAGATCGGCCACGTGGATCAGCGAGAAGCGACACTCGCCCCGGCCGGGCACGACATGAATACCCCAGCGTGCGATCGGCCGGAACATCTCAAGCACGCCCCGGTCGCCGGGGCCAAAGACGATCGGTGGGCGCACAATGCTGATCGACACCCCTGCGGCATACTTGGCCGCAGCCTGTTCTCCGGCCAGTTTGCTGCGACCATAGGCTGAAACGGGTGTCGGTGAATCGCCTTCCACGCGAGGTCGGCCAACAGCGCACGGCCCCGCGGCAGCCAGCGAGGATACCACGACCAATACCGGCGGGTCGGCGCGGTCAGCGCAGGCGCCCGCGACGGATTCAACGCCGCCTGTGTTCACACGCACGAAATCGTCTGTCCGCAGCGCCTTCGCCAGCCCGGCCAGGTGGAGTACGATGCCGGCCTGCGACACTTCCAGTGCCCGTCCAATGCCGGCCCGATCGGTCACGTCGCCTGTGATCAGTTGGACGCCGGCCGACCGCAGTTCGTCGATGCGCGAGGTGGCGCGCACCAGGCATGACACCCGGCAGCCACGCTCGATCATCCGCTGCACCACGTGCCGTCCGATGAAACCACTGGCCCCGGTGACCAGCACAGGTTGTGGAGCCCTGGCTTTCATCCTCGTACCTCCGCCGGGCGGCTCTTGATCGCCAACCATCATTCTTGTCGGGATCATACGCGTTTCTCCATCAAGAACCAACACGTGCGGGCGAGCGGTACGGGCCCAACGATGGGGGGAGGATCTTGCAGAATCGGTCAGGACAGGCGGTTTTCGGCGCCCGAATTGGGCTTGCCGCAACACGGAAACCAGAGATAATCGAGGAGAGGCACTCCACGACGATCGCAGGACGACAATCCTATGAGAAACCCTGCCTCGAACGGAGCACTCATGGCCGGCGTCGAGACCGTTGTTGTGGAAGGAGGATCGGAACTCGAGGACTTCATCGACCTCCCCTGGAGAATATACGCTGAGTATCCCAGGTGGGTTCCGCCCCTTAAGAAGGAGGTTCGACGGATGCTGGACCCCCGCAGGCACCCTTTCTGGGCGTCTGCCGAGCGCAGGCTCTTTCTGGCCCGGCGTGGTTCGGAGACGGTGGGAAGGATCGCGGGCATCATCGATCGTCGGTATAACGAGCTCCACGATGAAAAGATGGGCATTTGGGGCTTTTTCGAATGCACTGACGATCCGGTGGTTGCAGCGGCCCTCTTCTCTGCCGTGGAGACGTGGGTTCACCAGAAGGGGATGGCCTTCGTGAGGGGGCCGCTCAACCCGTCCACCAATTACGAGGTGGGGCTGCTCATAGAGGGCTTCGATTATCCGCCGGCGTTGATGATGACCTACAACCCGCCGTACTACCCAAGGTTGGTCGAATCGTGCGGTTTCACCAAAGAGAAGGACTTGGTGGCCTTCCTGATCGATGGCGATTACCGGCTTCCCGAGTGGATGGGTCGTCTGGCTGAACGGATAGCCCAGAAAAAAGGTATCTACATCCGTCGGTTTCGTCCCAAGGATGAGAACGCTGAGTTCGCCCTGATCAAGGAGATCTATAATGCCTCCTGGTCTGGCAACTGGGGCTTCGTCCCCCTGAGCGATGACGAGATGCGGGACATTCAGAAGAGCGTGATGACCTTCGCGGATCCGGACCTGGTTTTCTTCATCTACTATGAACGTGACCCCGCGGCGGTCTGCGTGATCCTCCCCGACATCAACCCGTTGCTCAAGCGTCTCAACGGGCGGATCGGCCTGCTGGGCTTGCTGAAGACGATCCTGTATCGGCGGGAGATCACGGGATTGCGATGTTTGATCTTCGGGATCAAGGACACATACCGGCAACTGGGACTCCCCCTGTTGGCCGTCCGCCACATCTATGAGGTTGTGAGGCAAAAAGGGAAATACCGTTCTCTGGAGCTGGGCTGGACCCTGGAGAACAACGAGGCCGTCAACACGCTGCTCGAGGAAGGGGGCGCAAGACCATACAAGAAATATCGCATCTTCAGAAAGCCTTTGTGATTCCACGTGCCGTGAACGTCTGGCACTGGCAACCGTTCACGGCCGGCGGGCCGTAGGGAGGGTGCCCGATGATCCGCTGGTAGTCCTGTTCGGTGGTCGGGCTCACGGTTCGCTCGGGCGTTGCCCAAAGCCGTTTCGGACCCCCTATCGCAACGAGTGCGGTCTCATTGCGTTCTGGCTGACGTCCTTCTTGCCTAGGGGTATACTATTCACCATGAGGCTCATCCGTGGGCCCTGTTCGGATCCGGCAGACCGCCGAGATGCCGTTTGGCAGGAATGGTGTCGATCGTGAGAATCGGGGATGTGACAGCCGAACGTTCTGTCTAGGACGGCCCCTGTTGGGAGTGAGATGGTTGCCATTAACCAAGTGAACGCATGGCGTTGAAGCGGAGGTCTGGGCGTGTCGGCTGAGGAGCAGGTTCCCATCATCGCTTTCGTCTGGAGGCCTGAGGAGATAGGCCAGCCTGTGACCCAGATGGCTCAGCACACGGGGAGCAGAGCCGTCTTCGATTTTTCCATGATGGGGGCGGAAGCCCTGCATTCCTTCTTACAAAGGGCTGACCCTGCCGGCCAGGTCAGCGATATCAAGATTTCCGCCCCCGCCCTGATGAATCCATCTGTGGGACGGCTCCTGAAGGAAACAGGGGTCCAGAACCTCTGGGTAGAATGCCAGTCCCAGTTTCCCCCGGGGGATCCTTCCGCCATCCTCCAGCGACTGAGGGCCTTGTCGGAAAACTACCGATGCTTTCCAATCATCGGGGACGTGGATCTCCTGGCCGCGATGGTGAAGGATGGCTCGGGAATCGGGCGCATCGTTCTGAAGGGATGCGAGGCCTCTGGATTCGTGAGCGGCGAGACGACCTTGGTTCTCTATTCGGCGGCCAGGGAAATGCTCCGCGCGCCCGCGAAGCCTCTGGACATCCTCATCTGGGGCGGAATCTGGACCCCTGAGGCGGCAGCGGCATTCCTGTCCACAGGAGCCACCGGTATCGTCTTCGAGAGTGTCCACTGGCTGACTGACCTGGTGGCCATTGATGATCTCCAACGCCAGCAGCTCGCCAAACTCCGCATGGATTCTACCGCCCTGGTTGGCTTGGACCTGCAAGTTCCTTGTCGCCTTTTCAACAAGGGGAACTCGCTGGCGTTCAAGGAGATCAAGACGCTCGAGGACTCGCTGTGCGCAGCAGAGATCACGGACGAAAGCCGTCGTTCCTTCGTCAGCCAAGTGCAGGCCAGGGCCCTCCAGCCCCTGGAGAGCCATTTCACACAGGGCGAGGTCATCCCTCTGGGTGTGGAGGCGGCCTTTGCGGCGTCGTTTACTGAGCGTTTTGGGACCGGAACCGAGACGGCCGTGAAAGCCTTTATGGAGGAGATTCGAAACTTATGCCGCTCGGCTGAGGTGAAAAAGGATTGCTTCTTGGACAGCCCTGTCGCCAGAGAGATGGGAATCAAGTACCCCTTCATCCAGGGCGCCATGTCCTGTATCACAGATGTTCCGGAGTTTGCCTTAAGGGTTGCCGATGCCGGCGGATTGCCCACCATCGCCCTCGGCCTGATGGACGCGGAGGCCCGTGACCGGAGGCTGGGACGCTTGCCGGAGATCATGGGCGGGCGCCCGTATGCGGTGAATGTCGTGTCTTTGGCAGAGAACCCGTTCCGGGAGACGCATCTGGCCTGGATAAAGCAACACCGGCCCCGTTTTGTCTGGATCGCCGGAGGGGACCTCTCCCCCATAAGAGAATTGCTGGAATGCGGCATAGGGGTCGCGTACATCGCCCCTGATGGAGCCCTGCTCGGGCTCGCCCTGGAAGCGGGCGTCCGGTACGTGGTCTGCGAGGGGTACGAGGCAGGCGGCCACGTGGGGCAACATAGCACACTCACCCTGGCGCAAATGGTGTTGGACCTCAAACGGCGCAAGCCATCCCTGTTCCAGGACTGTCGCGTGATCCTTGCCGGGGGCATCTTCAATCGGGAAACCGCATTCATGGCCGCCCTGCTCGGCGCGGACGCCATCCAGATGGGCACGGCCTATCTGGCCACCCAGGAGATCGTTGAAACGGGCGCCCTGACGGCGCTCTATCGGCGGATGATCGTGGAATCGCCGCCGGGGGGAACAGTCGTTTCGGGCCAAGGCACTGGTCTTCGGGTGCGATCCTTGAGGACCCCGAGAGTGGCCGCCGTCTTATCTCTGGAGAGGGAGTTCGCAGCGGGCCACCAGGACGAGCGATCCTTCCGGACGAGAATGGAAGAGATGACCGCGGGGAGCCTCTTCGCTGCGGCCCGAGGCGTGGACAGGCCAAGCGGGATGCCTCTCGATGAGCAGGCCTGTCTGGAACGCGGGCAATTCATGAGCGGGGCCTGCGCCGGCCTTATCAGCAAAGTCCAGAATCTGGAGTCCTTTCACCGCGAGGTGGCCGAAGGCCCTCTCTTGCTGCATCAGCCCTTCGATGGGTCGATCGAGAAGATCTCCGAACCTCCACCCGGCGCGCCGCCACACATGGAAACCCCATCCTCCAGGGTTGGCTATGGACTCAAGCAAGTCGCCCCCCATAAAGACGCTCACGAAAGGATTGCCATCACCGGGATGAGCATTCTCAATGCCCTGGGGAAGAGTCCGGAGGAGGTCTGGGCTGCAAGCGTGGCCATGAAGAGCGGGATTACATTGGTTCCGCCTTCCCGGTGGGATCACGGGTGCTATTATGATCCCCGGCCGCGCGTTCCGGACAAGACCTACTGCAAGGTAGGCGCCTTCCTGGACTTTCATATCTCCCGCAATGAACTCGGGATCCCCCCCAGGATTTCCGGACCATGACCGAGGCCACAAGGATCACCATGTGGCTGGCGGACAGGGCCATCCGGGCCTCCGGCATCCTGGAGTCAGACATCCCACGCGAGCGAATCGGAGTCCTCATCTCCCAGAACTCGGGAGAGGCGGCGGGAACCCTCACCAATATCATCATCAGGGCATACGTTTACGACATCCTCGCCGCCATCAAACGGGCCGTTCCCCTCACGCCGGATCAGGCGAGCGCAATCGAACAGGAGGTGAAGGCCGGGCGCATGGCCCCGGACGACACCACACTCCTGGGCAGACTCAACTGCGCAGCGGCCGGCTTCATCTGCAACCGGTATGGGTTCATGGGGCCCAGTTATTCGGTCTCCGCGGCCTGCGCGACCTCGCTGGTCGCACTTCACAGCGCCATGCAGATGATCCGAAACGGCATCATCGACGCCGCCGTCGTCGGAGGGGGCGAGGACAATCTCACACACCTGCATTTTCTGGAATTCTCCGCCCTGGGCGCACTCTTCGGGCTGTCGGGACGGGAGAGACCCGCTCACGAGACCTCCCGCCCCTTCGATGCTGAAAGAGACGGGATGGTCCTCGGCGAAGGCGGGGGAATGATCGTCATCGAGCGGGAGAGCCTGGCCCGCGCAAGAGGGGCGCGTGTCCACGCCATCATCACCGGCATGGGCGCGAGCAACAACCATTTGGGCATGGTGGAGTCCTCCAGTGTCACCCAGGAGATCGCCATCCGCGCCTCATTCCGCGGGTTGCCCTATGGGCCCGATGCCGTGGACCTGGTGGAATGCCATGCCACGAGTACTCGGCAAGGGGACTTGGAGGAGGTTCGGGCCCTGAAGACGTTCTTCAATTCCTCCAAGCGCACCGTGCTCACGTCATTCAAGTCCCAGATCGGACACACACTGGGCGCCTCGGGCATTAACAACCTCATTCGAGGAGTCATGGCCATGAAGACGGGGGTTTTCCCTGCCACCCTCAATTATGAGCATCCAGACCCGGAAATGGGCTTGGAAGGATCGGGTCTCCTCATCGCCCCTGAGCCGCTTGATTGGAAGTGCAGGACCGGCCAGCCAAGAAGGCTTCAGGTCAACGCCTTCGGGTTTGGAGGCTCCAACTACGTTGTACAGATGGAGCAGGCCCTGGACGAAGTGGATACGATCCTGGTCTCCCCGGACAGAGAGGCTCGTCTGACTGGAGAGACGGGGGACGGCCCTCCGACACTCCAGGGCGTCTCTGTCTTCCGGACTGAGATGGACGGCCGCAACTGCCGGATGGCCGTTGTGGCACAATCCGAAGAAGAGGCGCTCACGGTCATCGAGAGGTCCGCCGCCCTTGCCGAAGCCGGAATCGTCTCACCCAAGGCGGTGCGGTCCCTGGCGCAGCAGGGAATCTTCATAAGCCCCGAGGATTTGCCAGTGCCACCGCTCGCTTTTGTATTTCCCGGACAGGGGGCACACTATGGAGGAATGGGGCGGGCTCTCTACGAATCCTTTCCCGTCATCAAGGAGTGGATGGATCGGGCGGCAGCGGCAGCGGACTTCGACCTCCTGCACTTGTTGTTCCATGATCGAGAGGAGAACCTTCAGAAGACCCGCTGGCAGCAACCTGCCCTGTTCGCCCTGGAACACGCCATGGCTCGCCACCTCATCACCCTTGGCATCCACCCTATGGCTATGGCCGGCCACAGTCTGGGCGAACTGAGCGCCTTGTGCCTGGCCGGCGTCTATTCGCTGGAGGACGGGTTTCGAATCGTGAACATGAGGGCCCGCTGCATGGACAAGGCCGCCGCCGGGCACTTGGACCCCGGCGTCATGGCGGCCGTGGACGCCCCATTGGATCTGCTTATGGAGATGATCCATGGACGGGCGGATGTCCACATTGGCAATATCAATGCACCGAACCAGGTCGTCCTGAGCGGCAACACCGAGGCGGTCAAACGTCTTGGCGAAAGACTGAAGGAGATGGGATACCGGTTCACCCTCTTGCGGGTCAGCATGGCCTTCCACTCTCCGGCCATGAGGGTCATTCATGACGAACTCGAGGCGTACGTTGCCTCCCTCCCATTTCACGCCCCGCGGATCCCCGTCATCTCCAACACGACCATGGCGCCGTATCCATCAGATCCCGGTGAGATCAGGCGAATCCTGATGGCCCACCTGGAATCTACCGTCCATTGGATGAATAATGTCCAGACCCTTTGGAATGATTACGGAATCCGGCTCTTCGTGGAGGTGGGCCCCGGCGACATATTGAGCAATCTCATCGCCGACACGCTCCCTGAATCGGCATGCATCCAGACCTGCCTTCCCCCCGCAGAGGGCCTCATTCACACGACCGCCCTTGCCCAGCTCTTCGTTCAAGGGCATCTGAAGGTTCGAGGAGAACCGCGGTTTGTTTCCCTCGCTGGATTCGAGAAGGCTCCCGCATCTCACCGCAACGCCCCAGCCGGGCAGCGGCCCTCCCGACCCATCGAGCGCCTCCCGGCCATCCCGGACGGACAGGCCTCCCCGGCCCTCACCGAAGCGCCTGAGCGTCAGGATCACATGGAGGCGCTTATTCGCATCATCATGGATGCCACGGGATTCAACAGGGACGAGATCCAACCCGACATGGATCTCAGGAGGGACCTCTCCATCCGCTCCAGCCGTCTCCCGATAATCATGGATGCCGCGGAACGCCACTTCGGGATCACCATCGAATTGGAGGAGTTTCTGCAGGTCCGCACCGTGAAGGACATCGCGCAGCGGATCTCCGCAATAGTCGCCAGGCAGGAAGGCGCCGGCTTGCGGCCGGCCACCCAGGCGGTTGACCCCGGCGCGGCGCGGGCTGGAATCCCGGAGCCCTTGCAGGATGAGGCGAGTCTAAAGCGGCTCATATTCAACCTCGCCCCTGTGGAGCCGGCGGCCTCCACTGCCATGGAATTGAGCCCAGGCGAGTCGGTCCTCCTTCTCTCGCCTGACAAGGATGACGGAATTGCCAAGAGTGCGGGAGACCTGCTCAGGCGGGATTACGGTGTTGACACGTTTTCCATGCCATTCATGCCAGAGCGCTTGGGGCCGGGCGAAGAGGGCCACGACATTCTGACTGCCGAAGGAGCCGCCAGGGCTTCAGAGAGAATCTCGGGGCTCGCGTCCCTCGTTGGAATGGTCATCACCTTGCCTGAAGGCGGGTCGGGAAGGTTGGAAGGCATGGCGGATGTTTCGCGGCTCCTCAGGGGGCTCTTTCCACTCCTGAAGGCCTTTCTCCAATCACCCACCAGGAAATTCGTCGTGCTGATCCATTCCCGCAAGGATACCGACACTCTCAGTCGGCTGCTGACGGAGGGGCTGCTCGGACTGTTTCTGAGTGCAGCGCAGGAACACCCAGCGGTCCAGTTTCGCACATTGGAAATCGACCGGGACACCGACCTGCGCGTTGCCTTACGTGGGGCGCTGGACAGAGGATACACCGTGGTGGAACTCATACATCGTGAGGGAAGGGTCTTCACCTCGCAGGGGCACTTAACCCCTTCGGTCTTCAGGGATCTGCCAAGTCTGAATCTGAGCCCCGGAGACGTTGTAGTCATGTCTGGGGGCGCCACGGGGATCAGCGCCCACCTGGCCCGCAGCCTTGCACCCTTCTCGCCCCGCCTGGTCTTTTTGGGGAGAACTTCTCTGGATTCAGGCGTCGATTTGGCAAAGCCGCACCCCGAGCCTTCGTCTTCTGAGTCTTGCCCTGACGAATCCAGGGCCCGGGAGATCGCCCGGACCCTGGCGGATTTGCACGCCTCAGGGATCGAGGCAACGTACCATACCTGCGATGTAACTGACCCCGAGGCCGTCCGTGCCATCCTGGGCGAGGTGGCCAGCCGTTATGGCAGGATAGACGGGATCATTCACGGCGCCGGAGTCCTCAGGGACGGTTTGCTCGGCCAAATGAGCCCAGAGGATCTCTCGCTGGTCGCGGACGTCAAGTTTCTGGGAGCCTGGAATCTATTCTCGGCGGCAGAAGGGGCGGGCTTGAGGTTCTTCGTGGGCCTTTCTTCGGTGGCGGCGATCCAGGGAAATCCCGGCCAGGCCAACTACGCTGCCGCCAACCGGATGATGTCGGCGCTACTCAGGTACCTCGGCCGCAAGAACGGCGCCATCCGGTTCAAGGCGTTGATGCTTCCCCCTGTCGAGGGGGCGGGCATGGCCGAGAACCCGGAGGTCCGGGATCTGATGAAGCGGAAGGGCGTGGCATACATCCATGCACATGAGCTTGCAGGGCTTTTCTGCCGGGAACTCTTTGTGGCCCCGGCCGACGACGATTGGGTGATGTTCATGAGGACACTGCCATCCGTGAGGACGGCACGGCTCAGTGATATCATCCGTCCTTCGCTCAATGGAGAACTGGATGGGGGCACCGTGGCCTTCAGCCCCGAGGACTTCCCCATGATAGAAGGGATCTCTTGCTTGGACCTCCGCCGGGAGCACCTGGAGGCCTCAAGAGCCTTCTCCAGGCAGAACGATCTTTGGATCGCGGATCACAGGCCCCTGAAGTCCGTCGTGCATCCTCTGGTCTCAGCCGCCATGGTGCTGGAGACCTTCATGGAAGCCGCCCGGATCCTGTATCCCCACCTCCGGGTGCGGGGAGTGCGCCAGGTGCGATTCAGGGACATGATCCCATGTCCTCCTGAGGTTCCGCGGTCTTCCAGGATATCCTGCCGCCGAGCCGGCGCCGGCCTTCGGGAGGTAGTATGCGAGGTCTCTCTATCCATACAGGACATCTCCCCCACGGGAAGAGTGACGGACCGCTTCACCCCGCACTGCACGGGCCAGGTGCTCCTCGATGGCGGGGGAGGGGATCTCGGGGAAGGGTTCCAGGGTTTCCCTGTCCGGCCGGACGAACTGCGGACTCGGTCCATGGATCACAAGAAGGTGCTTAAATGGTACAAGAACCGCACAGGACTCGACGGCAGGTATCGTGTGCTGGAGGTCATTGACGGCGCGGGTCCAGGGATGGTACGGGGCCGCACCACCTACCGGGAGACAAGTGATTTCGCACATCTTCCGAGCGCGCGGTACCAATACTCTCCCTATCTTTTCGAGGCCCTCATGCAGTTGGTTGGCTTCTACATGGTTACGACTGACCCATCGGAGCGGCGCCCTGTGCTTCCCATAGAGATCGGGGAGATGCGGTTTCTGCGCCAATGCCGGGCGGGGGAACGGATAACCCTGGAGGCCCGCCTGCGGGCGCGGGACAAGGCCTCCCTCGCCTGGGACGCCCGAGGACTCGACGATCTGGGTCGCACCATAATGCAGATTCGTACTATGCGTATGCAGTGGGTTTCGGAGTGAGCCGCAGTCCGGGCAGATAGGAGTGGATGTGGCACAGGATCACCACGGAATAACCGTCCATACCATGAGTCCCGTTCATCGAAGGGGACCGGTCTTCTATGCATCCCTGCCGCGTGACACCGAAACCCCCAAGGGACATGGGACGAACGGAAGAGGAGCCAGGCACCGCCTGGTCTCCATCCTGTGGGAGCACCTTGTGACGATGGACAGTCCTCTCTGGAAATGCCCCCTTTCGTCCAACAGAGCGGCTTTCCCGATTCAGGTGGTCCGCGACCCGCTTGGCAAGCCCCATCTCCTGTTGGGAGAATATCGGGGGCCGGCCATCTCCTTCAGCGAAGGTGGAGGGGCAGTCTGGGCCGCCCTCTGTGGGGATGAGTCTGATATCGGCATCGACGTGGCAGAGACCGACGAATTCCAGGGCGACTACCCCTTTCACCGAGTCTTCAATGCGCAGGAGCTTCAACATGTCGTGAGGTTGGCGGGGGGAGATGTGGAGAAGGCATCCGCCCTGCTCTGGTCCATCAAGGAAGCCGTCGTCAAGGCCCTGGGATGCGGGTTCCATCTTGTGGAGCCGCGGGACATCTACGTCCATCCATCCGTGGAGGGAGACGGCGAGTACACCTTTCCGGTGTGCCTATCAAGGAAGGCCCTGGAGCGGTTGCCCATGGGCGCCGGCCGATCCATATGGGTACGCTCGCTTCCGCAGGTGAAGATGTGGCTGTCCATCGCCTTCCTGAATTGGCAACGCCGCTGAGGCGATGGGCGGCGGTGTCGTAATTCCAGTGCCCCATAGAAACGAAATGTGGATTCATGACAAGAGAAGCCGAACACGTCATCGAAGTCGAGAACCTGACGAAACGTTACGGGGAGTTGCTGGCGGTCAACGATATATCGTTCACTGTCAGGAAAGGCGAAGTGTTCGCGTTCCTGGGCGCGAACGGCGCCGGCAAGACCACTACCGTCGAGATCATCGAGACAATCCGCACGCCCACGTCGGGAAAGGTGCGCCTTCTCGGGATGGACGTCACGAAGAAGAAACGCGATCTTGTCCACCGCATCGGCGTCCTGCCGCAGGGGTTCAGCTCGTTCGACAGGATAACGGTCAGGGAGACCCTCCAGTACTACTCGCGGCTCTTCTGCTGCAGGAACACCGATGTCGATGGGCTGATAGCGCTCGCGGACCTCAAGGACAAGACCCAAGAGCAGTTCAAGAACCTCTCTGGGGGCTTGAAGCAGCGCCTCGGAATCGCCGTGGCGCTCGTGAACGACCCCGAGGTCGTGTTCCTCGACGAGCCGACGACAGGGCTCGACCCCCGCGCAAGGCGCGAGGTGTGGGAAGTCCTGCTGGGCCTGAAGAACAAGGGGAAGACGATATTCCTCACCACACACTACATGGAGGAAGCGGAGTCTCTTGCAGACAGGGTCGCCATAATCTCGAAGGGGAAGATAGTCGCGATGGACTCTCCCGGTAATCTCACAGAAAGCAACGCGAATTACATGGTCCTCACGCTACAGTCCGTCGATGAAAGAGCCTCTGGAATCATCCGGAAGATTGGCTTCGAGCCGGTCCATGACAACCACTGGAACATCAAGGTCCGGTTGGAGCGCGCGGACGACGTCCAGAAGATACTGAACGCCATCCAGGCGGGCGGGGCGACGTTCCTCGGCTTGGACGTTCGCAAGCCCAACCTGGAAGAGGTCTTCCTGAGGCTCACCGGCGAGGCCCTCCACGAAGACCCCGCCGGGGGAAGGGGGGCGGAATGAACCTGCGCGTTGTCGGCGCAAATCTCGTCGTGAGCATCAAGAGCTTCTACCGCGAGAAGACGGCAGTGTTCTTCAGGATTGCCTTCCCGGTACTCCTGATACTCGTGTTCGGCACCATTTTCATGGACAAGGACAACATGAGCTTCGATCTGTACGTGCAGGATCTCGACCAGACGAAGGCGTCCGCACAACTCGTCAAGACCATCGAGCTCAGCGGGAGATTCAAGATAACCACGATCGCCCCTGCCATCAACGCCACCCAGTACGCCAAGGACCACAAGATGAACCTTGTCCTCAGTATTCCCGAAGGCTTTGAAAAGTCCTTGATGCAGAGGATGGCGCTCGGCGACCCTGACGCATCCGTTACTTTCACGGTAGTATACGACCCTAGCTCCAGTGCGGCGTCCACGAAGATGCAGGCCCTGGACTCGGTGCTTGCCGGGATAAACCAGGAGATGTCCGGGAAGCCGCCGTTCATCAGGTCGGCCAAGACATCGATACTCGCAAAGAAGTACCGGTTCATCGAGTTCTTCGTCCCCGGCATCATCGCGATGACGGTGATGACGTCGAGCCTGTTCGGTGCGGTGAACGTGAATGCGGAGCTCCGGCAGAAGGGCGTCATCAGGAAGCTATCCACCACCCCCATCACCCGTACCGACTGGATCCTGTCGAACATCCTATACCAGTTCATCCTCGCGGTCCTGTCCACGATTGTGATACTGCTGGTGAGCTACGCCGTGTTCAACGTCAGCCTCCAGATAAATGCCTGGCTCCCTGTATTCGTTGTGCTTGACGTCTTCGCCTTCGTCGGGCTCGGGATGATACTCACCCGCGTCGCGAAGGAGGCGGAGAGCGCCGCCGCGGCGGCAAACGCCTTCATGTTCCCGATGATGTTCCTCTCGGGAACCTTCTTCCCCGTCGAGATGATGCCGGGGTTCCTGCAGAAGTTCGCCAGAATACTGCCTCTCTACTATGTGAACGAGGGGCTCCGGGCATCCATGGTATCTGTGGACAACATGGCCGCGCTGAGATACGCCGCGGTCATAGGGGTTTTCGCCGTCGTGGTCTTCGTTCTTGGCATCATGACAACCACATTGAGCGAAGAAGTAACATGATTCTCAATGCACGGGACAAGATAACCAGGTGCCTGTTGTCATTGGCCAAGACCCCCCTGCTCTTTTATCCGTACTACCGATACCATCTTCCATTGCCCTCCGTGATCCTGATCGAGAATACAAACTGCTGCAACGCGCAGTGTGTCATGTGCCCTCGCGAGACGCTAACCCGAAAACGCGGCTTCATGGAGTTTGGATTATTCGAGAAGATCATAAGAGAAGTGTCCAGCGCGAGCCGAACACCCGTCGTGCATTTGCACGGGTTTGGAGAGCCGCTGTTGGATGAGTCATTGCCGGAAAGGATCATGCTCGCAAAAACCTGCGGGATAAAGCATACCTATCTCGTTACCAATGCTTCGTTACTGTTCCCCGAGACATCGAGAAAGATCATTAATGCGGGATTGGACACGATGAAGATCAGTTTTTACGGCACCGACGAAGAATCGTATCACGCCACCATGAGACGGCTGGATTTCAAGGTGGCGCTTCACAACATCAGGGAGTTTGTGAGGATAAGGAAGGAACTGAAGAAGAGGACTCCGAAGTTGATCCTTCAATACCTGCCTCAGGAAGCCAATGAGGCCAAGACGGAGGAGTTTCAATCTCTGTGGCGCTCTGTCCTGGACAAGAGGGCCGGCGACTGCCTGAATCGCAGCTCTTTGCACAACTATGGAGGCGGGAGGGCGTACAACCGTGTGGGAGAAAGGATAGTGTCTGTCTGTTTTTACCCCTGGACAGCCCTGTCGGTGCTCTGCGACGGCAGGGCCGTTACCTGTTGCATGGATTACAATGGCGTTCAGGGCGTAGGAGATCTGAACTTCCAGAGTGTCATGGAAATCTGGAATGGGCCTGTGTTGTCCGCGATCAGAAGGAACTTTGGGAAGTTGGACTATAGCGGGTTTCCGACCTGTCTTTGCTGCGATTGGGTACGCAGGCGGTAGGCGAATGCGAGGATTGCGGGAAGACAGTATCGTATCATCTGCCCCGGGAGAATGACCGCCGGG
>CAVXDC010000032.1:0-9406 GCA_963760365.1 uncultured Phycisphaerae bacterium | reverse complement strand
AACAGCGCGACATTGAGGACGATCTGTTCACCTCCACCGTCGCTGGCTGCACAACCGGCCAGCGTGGGGTGGGATCCATGGTCCACGATATGAATGGGCACCCCTGCCTTGCCGAACCTGGCGGCTGCGTCTTCCAGTGCAGCCAATGGATGCTCGAATCGCTCCCTGGGAACAAAGACGGCCTTGGGAACCTTCATCCTCCTGCACCTCGCCAGCCAATACACGGCACCGGCCACACCGCCTGACACCGCCACACCCCACCAGCCAAACCCGTGGGTGGTCACGGCGGCTAGCAGCACCAGCCCTAAAGGTGCGAAAGGTCGGATCAGCAGCATGCACAAGGAGAGTTCGACGGTGGACTTGATGTTGCTGCCTAGGATCCGCGCGTTCAAGGTACTTATGTGGATGACCGGGGGGGCCATGAGGACCAGGTACGCCAGATACCCCACGAAGACCAGCCCGATTGCAGAGAGCATCGCGTCCAAGGCATTATGCTCGGCAAGGTCGCTCCAGGTGGGGATCAGCCACTGCTCCTGGACGGCCATCCAACCGGCGAGGAAGACGATTTCGACGGTTAGGGCGATGGCGATCCAGCGACGCAAGGCATTGGCCGGTCCGGCCACCGGTTCGGCAGTGGACTCCTGATGCAGCATGGGGGGATTCTACCACCCTAGGCCGGATCGGCCAGTTGCCCTTCAGCGGGCGGTGGGGGCCTTGGCGGCGCGGCGCCCCTCCAGGAGCCAATGGAGAATCAGCATGGCCGCCCCAATGACCAGGTAGGCGTCCGCCAGGTTGAAGATCCACTTGTAACCGATCTGGGAGCAGTCGATGAAGTCGCGGACCTGGTGGCAGATGGGTTCCACGCCCGGCAGGACGACTTGGGCAAAGAGCCTGTCGTAGAGGTTGCCCAGGGCTCCGGCGGCGATGAGGGCCAAGGCCGCGTGCGTCCAACGGGCGCGGGCCGGAGAGGCGGCAAAGAAGACCGTCACCACCGCGACCGTGACGATCGTGGCGGCTGTGACGAGCGGCCGGGGCATCGGCATACCGAAAACCACACCCGGGTTCATCGACAACGTGAACCGCACGCCCGGGACGACTTGGCGAGAGAGGCGCATCTCGGCCAGGGTCCGCTCCGGCGGCTGCGGCGGGCCTGGATGGGTCCGTAAACTTTCCAGCCGCGCGGGCAGGGAGGGATCGCTCAACAGGGCCTTGAAGACGTAGTGCTTGGACAGCAGATCCGCCCCAAGGCTGGCGGCGACGACGATGAGAAAAGCGGTGATGGCGGAAGGGGCCTTCTCAGCGCGGCAAGCCGGGACGTTCGCCGACGAGCACGCGGGCTCAGCCGTCGGCGTTTTGTCACGGGAGCGGGACGTGGGGTTAATCCTCAGAGGACTTCTCGGGTTCGGCGTCGTCTATCGCCTCATCCTCGATAGTCGCTTCGCCCTCTTCCTCTTCCTGGCCCCCCGGCTCCTCCCCTAATTCTTCCTCGGGTTGTTCCCGCTCCTGGCCGTGCCGCACCAAGCCTTTCTCGATCATGCGGGCGTACTCGATGCAGTATTTGGCCCAGGGTCTGGCCTTCAGCCGCGCCTTGCCGATGGCTAGGCCGGTGCCCAGGCAAATGCCGTAGGTGCCCTTGTCGATCCGCTCCAGGGCCTCGTTGATCTCCGCCAGCAACGTCCGCTCGCTCTCCAGCAAACCCAACGTGAACTCCTGCTCGAAGTTGTCGGTCCCCACGTCGGCGTCATGGGTGGGGATCTTGGACAGGTCGCCCGTGCCTTCTTGACGGTTGGTCCGCACGGCCTCCGCCTCCATGCGCGTCATGTCGCCCAGCAGCGCCCGACGCTTTTCCAGAAGCATCTGGCGGAACTCCTTCAGTTCCGCCTTGCTCAGGGGGCTTTTCTTCAAACGGGGTCCGCTCGGTAACACAGCCGTGGAGAGCCCCTGGGGAATAGCGACGGCCTTTATTTTCCGTAAGACCTTCTTTGAAGGCATGTTAGGACTTCTGCTGCCTCTGGTCCCTCCGGCTTTGGAACGTGTCTTTTTAGCCAAGGCTCACATCCTTACTCTTATCATTGTAGTCTCACGCCGACTGCTCTTCCGCCAGTTGCGACCCGGCGTCGTTGTTGAAACGGCGAAGTATAGGGGGCCGCTGCTGGGATTGTCAAGCCATGTCCTGCCCGATTGCCTCGTGGGCAGGATACGATACGTTTTGGAGTTTTGGAGAAAAGTTCCGGTTCACGTGAATCCTCATGAAGCTCGATGGTCGCAGTCAGTCCAGGATGGACTGGGCGATCCGGAGAACCTCCTCCGCTAGGCTCTGGGCCGTCTGCGGGTCGGTGGCCTCGGCCAGGATGCGCATAATCGGCTCGGTATTGGAGGCCCGGACGCACACCCAGCCTTCCGCCAGGTCCACCCGCAGCCCGTCGGCCTCGTTGAACCGCGCGTCCGGCCGGTCGGCGAAGAGCTTCCGCACCGCCTCGATCACGCGCTGGATCGCCCCAGGCGGGCAAGGCAGCTTGGTCTTCACCATCGTGTAGCGGGGGATCTGGCCGACGAGCTGGCTGAGGGTCTTGCCCGTCTCGGCCAGGAGTTGCAGGACGTAGGCCATGCCCACCAGGCTGTCACGGACGGGCACGACCCGCGGCTCGATGACTCCGCCGCCGCCCTCGCCGCCGAAGATGCAGCCTTCGCGCTCCATGGCTTCGACGACGTTGGCCTCTCCGGTGGGGACGCGGACGACCTCGCAGCCGGCGGCGGCGGCGACGTCGTCGATCATCCGCGAGGTCACCAGGTTGGTCGCCAGTTTGCCCTTGCGGTGGCGGAGCACGAACGCCGCCGCCAAGGCCAGCGTGTATTCCTCACCGAGGAAGCAGCCGTTCTCATCCACCAGGGCCAGGCGGTCGGCGTCGGCGTCCAGTGCGAAGCCCACCGCGGCCTTGTGCCGCTGCACGGCCTGGCACAGTTGGGCGAGGTTCTCCTCAATCGGCTCGGGGGGATGGGCGAATCGGCCGGTGGCCTCGCCGTTGAGGTGGCTCACCTCGCAGCCCAGCCGGCCTAGCAGCATGGGCGCCACCACGCAGCCGGCGCCGTTGACGCTGTCCAGCACGACTTTGAAGCGATTGGAGGCGATGGTGTTTTCGTTGATGACCGCGCAGACCGTATCGACGTGCAACCCGTGCGTGTTGGTCTGGCGGCGCTCGGTGCCCTGGTGGTCCGTATCGGCCAGGCGGAACAGAAGCGACTCCCAGAGGCTTTTGAGTGTTTCCGCCGACGCCTTCGTCAGTCCCGTGCCGCTGGGCTGGAGGAATTTCAGACCGTTGTACTGGGCCGGGTTGTGCGAGGCGGTGACCGCGACCCCGCCGGCGGCCTTGAGCAGTTTGGTCATCAGCGCGATGCCCGGCGTGGAGGCCACGCCCAGGTCCACCACGTCCATGCCGCTGCCGAGCAGGCCGGCCTTGACGGCCGAGACGAGCATCGGGCCCGACGGCCGCGTGTCCCGTCCGACGGCCACCGTCCCGCTGCCGCCCAGCATCGTGCCAAACGTGCAGCCGAACTCGCACGCCACCACGGGACTCAGGCTCCCGCCGACCGTCCCCCGCACGCCCGAAACGCTGACGATGAGCCGGTCTTCTACCATCCAACCGCTCCTTAAGCCGCTCAAGCATTATCGGCTAGGTCCTCGCTAATGCAACGGGCCAATGCCGCCGCCACGCCCCTTGAACTCCCGGCATCGGCGACCTATTCTCAACCCTGTCGATAGACGCACGCGTCAGCCTTCAAGCCCAAGAAGGCGTCCAGGCGGAAAGGGGTCCAGGCGCAAAGGTAAAAAGGCATGCGGCGAGGTATCTTGGCCACCCGGGATGAGCTGGTCGCTCTCCGAGAGCGGATCGCCCGAAAACCCTTCGACGGCATCTACGATGCCCTCTGTCGCCGCTGCGCGCTGATCCTTGAGACCCCGCCCGTCACCGAGGCGCAATGGCGGGGTCTGTGGGAGCACGGGCAGTGGTCCTCGGCCGTCACAGCCGCCCGCACCAGCCAGGGACGCATCCTGGACCTGCTGATCGCCCACCACATCGATCGCAACCTGGCCTACCGCGACCGCGCCATCGAGGAGCTGAAAAACCTTATCTCCTGGAGCACGTGGGTCGATCCTTGCCACAACCATCTTCCCGCCGACCTGTGCACGGCGGAAGCAGCCGTCGCGGCGGCGGTGGGACTGGACTGGCTGTGGGAGGACCTACCCGAGACCGACCGCCTCCAAGTCCTCCAGGCCATCCGGCACAAGGCCATCGGACCCTACCGCAAGGCCGTCGAGCAGAAGACCTGGTGGTACACCTGCTACCACAACTGGAACGCCGTGGTCAACAGCGGCTGCGGTCTGGCCGGCCTGGCGTTGGGGGACCAGGAGCCGACCGCCCAGGAGGTTTACCACCTGGCCTTGGCGGGCCTGGCGCCCTTCTTCGATGCCCTCGGCCGAGAGGGCGGTTGGGACGAGGGGACGGGCTACTGGGGCTATGCGATGCGCTACCTGCTGCTGCTGGGGGAGGCTGCCTCGCGGCTGCTGGACGACCGGCAGATCTTCCACCGCCGCGGCATGGACGCCACGGGCCTGTTTCCCATCTATTTCACGCCCAACGGCCAGCCGGCCAGCTTCGGCGACAATTCCGCCGTCCCGCTCTATGGGGCGCTCTACCTGCTGGTCAAGCACTTCGGCCAGGGGGAGGTCACCCGCTGGCTGGACACCTTCGCCTTCCACCGCGATGCCGCCACCACCGGCTGGGCCTCCGAGGGGTTGGCGCTGCTGTTCCGGCCCGCCGACGCCGAACCGCCGGGCCAGACGGGGCTGGAGCCCGTGAAGGTGTTTGGCGAGATCGGCTGGGCGGCCCTGGCCGACCGCTGGCCGCGGCCCAGGATGTACGCGGCCGTCAAGACCGGCGACCTGGCCGCCAACCACTCCCAGCGCGACATGAACTCCCTCCAGTTCCAACTGGATGGAGAAATGCTGCTGATCGACCTGGGGCACGGGCCGTTTAGCCGGGAGTACTTCTCCGATGCCCGCGGCGGGTTCTACGAGGTCCAGGCGCGGGCCCATAACACGATTACCGTGGGCGGCCGCGATCATCAGATCGACGCGCAGGGCGAGATCGTTGAGGCCGGCAGCGGCAAGGACTTCCGCTGGGTCGCCGCCGACGCCGAGACCGCCTGCGGCGACAACGTCCGCTTCATCCGCCACGTGGTGATGATCGTGGAGCCAGGTTCGCAGGAAGGGCAGATGCTGATCGTGCTGGAGGAGCTCTGGGACACCGAGCGCGAGCAGGCCGACCTGACGTGGCACACCGCAGGCCGGCTGCACCTGGACTCTGGGAAAATGATCGGCACGATCACCGGCCTTTCAGCGGCCATGCATTTCGCTTTCGCCGCCGACCCCCAGGCGGCCGTTTCGGCCGAACCCGGTGAGTCAAGTCGGAGCGGCGCACACGTGGCCAGCCCCCAGCGGCCCCACAACATCCTCCGCGTCCGAGTCCCCATCGACGGCAAGAGCTATCTGGCCAGCGTGTTTTCCCGCCGGCCTCTGGGATCCGCCGTTCAGATTGTCCAGGATAAGGGGGGTGAACTCCGCCTCCAGGCCGGGGCCGTGACGCTGCGGTTCAAGCCCCGCCAACACCGCCTCCACCTCCACCAGGTTACCGTGAAGTGAGGATCGCCCCGCTCGGACTCCGCTCGATCATGCCACCTGTCTTGCGGAGGACCGGTAGTTGGGGTAAAAGGGAGTTACGAATTCGTTCGGGCTTGGGTAGCGGACTGGTAGGGATTATGCTGCCGCGTACGGTGCTGCACCGGAACTTCCGCAAGCTCAAAAGCGCGACCTAGTGCCTAGGCCTAACGGATCCAAGGGTGTCTGCGACGGGAAAGCACCCATGAGCACTGGAGAATATGAAAGCCTTTTCGGCGTTCCTCCCCGCCCTCGGTTCACCCGGTTTTTCTCAGGTAAACGTTTATGGATCGGTTCAATAGCTAGTCTTATCATAGCTCTCCTATCTTGGATGTTTCCGAATCCTGGCACTAGAGGGATTCTGCTAGTTTTCTTGCTCATTCTTGGCTTGTTCGTGATCGTTGCCGGAATGTGGTACCTGTTTCAATGGGTGCGCTATTACAGAGGTACCGAACACGGGTTCCTACGTCTGAAATGTCTGATCATGCGGCAGGCCGGGATTACTGGTGAGGGACCGACCGGAGATTTCCGTTTCCGGATCTCCGGCCTTGCGGAGAAGGGAGGTAACGTGCAGATCGTTCTGGATCGGGAGTCCTCACAGTCACTTCTGATTGGGGCGATCTTGCTAGTGGTACACACAGACACACGAGAGGATTGGGGAACCGTTAAGAGTATCGGAGTTCTGTAACGGGTTAGCCAGAGCCGAAGTAGTCGATAGGAAACGCCCACAGTTCTGGGAGAGCCTGGAAGACAGGATGAAGACGGACCCCTCTCCTCCAAAGGGCTTCCACCTAGAGCCTGATGGTTTGAAAATACTCGAGAACCTTATAAGAGAGCGTGGGCTATGACTGATAACAAAAAAACAGGTCTAGTAGCAGCTATTTTGAATGAGCGAGAAATCGCCATCAACCTAGGTCAAGAACAAGGCGTCACTGTTGGAATGAAGTTCAAGGTACTTGAACATCCGCGGAAAGTAATAGACCCTGTCACAGGCCAGGAATTGGGAATTGTCACCAGAGAGAAGATACGAGTGAAGATCACGGACGTTCAGCCCAAATTGAGTATCGCTAGGACTTATGAAACGTTCGAGGTCCGTACAGGAGGGGGTTCATATCCTAACCTTTGGAATGCGTATCGTTTTGCTTTACAGTCGGCAAAGATAGAAACTCGGGTAAGGACTCTGCGACAGGACGACTTTTCTAAGGGATATGGGGCACTGGAGGAGTTCCAAAGTATCGTCAAAATTGGTGACCCAGTTGAGTCTCTAGAGGATGACTCCTCGGAGCAATGAACACTGTCTTTGAGGTGTTCGAACTAGGTTGAACGCTACCGGGGGGATATTATCTCACTGGCATACGCAGCTTCTGGTGGGATACCATTGTGCGATGTTCCTCCTGTACGTATACGTAACATTGCGTACTCTCTTGATTGGACGGCCAGGTGCGGTATCATCGAGTGGACGATGGCCCGGCGGGGTGAGTCCGCCGGGGTGACAGCGACGGAGGCTTTTGGACAGAAGCGATGTTTGCGACGGAACCCAGTGTGCTGACGAGCAACGTGCTGGTGCTGAACAAGCACTACGCCGCCGTGCGGATCACGACGGTCCGGCGGGCGATCTGCATGCTCTTCAAGGACCTGGCGGAGATCATCTCCGTCGAGAACAACCAGTACTCCAGCTACAATTTTGCCTCCTGGCGGGAGATTAGCGAGCTGCGCGCCCGCTACGAGCGCGAGGAGCATGAGTGGATCCGCTGCGTGCGGTTCGACCTGGCCGTGCCGCGGATCGTCCGCCTGCTGTTCTACGACCGCCTGCCGCGCACGGCGGTGAAGTTCACGCGGCGGAACATCTACGCCCGCGACCGCAACCGCTGCCAGTACTGCGGCCGCAGCTACCCCACCAGCGAGCTGAGCCTGGACCACGTCGTCCCGCGCAGCCGGGGCGGGGAGACGACCTGGACCAACATCGTCTGCTGCTGCGTGGCCTGCAACGTCCGCAAGGGCGGGCGCCTGCCGCAAGAGGCCGGGCTGAAGCTCGTCGCCGAGCCGGTCAAGCCCAAGCGCTCCCCGGTGGTGACCCTCCACCTCAACAGCCAGCGGTACGCCTCCTGGAAACAGTTCCTCGACGCCGCCTACTGGAACGTGGAACTGAAAGACTAAGCGCTGCGTCCATCTCCCCCCGTCTCGCGACGCATGGTCACGTAATAAAAAATGCGGTGGAGATCCTTCTCCACCGCCATTATGCACATCTCGGTGCGGCGGGCGAGCGACCCGCCGCCATCCGCGATGCTACCTTGCCTGGCTTGGCCTTGATGAAAGGCCTGCCCTTACCGTTTTGCTCGGCGACGCAGGAGGGCTAGGCCACCCAGGGCGAGCAAGCCCATCGTCGCCGGTTCGGGCAGCTCGCTGAACCGCAGATCGTCCAGGATGGCGGCGTCTTTGGTAATCTCCACCCGGGCGATGTCCTCGTCGGCCCAGACACCCATGAAGCCGTAATCGGCCACGCCTATCGTGCCGTCGATCAGCGAGCCTTCCAGGCTGACGGTTTCCAGGACGTCGCCGGAGGAGTTCTTGGCAGTAAAGGTGACTCCGTTGGGTTCTGTGTTGTTGTTAACCACCCAGAAGCCAAAGGCCCGCACCGGCACGTTGAACACCATGGCGAAGCTGTCTTCAGCCCCACCGGGGATGGCGATGTTAAGAGATCCGCCGATCGCCTGGGCCGCGTCGAAGTCCGCGCCTCCGTCGTTGACGTAGGACATATCCCCATTGGGATCGCCATACGGCCGGTAGTCGAACACGACCCCGTCGTCGATGTACTCATCATAGTACATCGTGGTCTCTGACCCTTGGCCGAGCACCACCGGGTCGCCGCTGGCGTAGGTGTTAAAGTTGATCATCGTGTGAGAGATCGAGGAGAAGAAACTCACGTCGTCGATAACCTCTGCGTGTAACCCCACACTTGCCACCATCAAGGTGGCTACGGCCCCAGCGACATAAAAGGCTTTCATCGCGCCTCCCTTCCTTCAAAAATTCGCGCTGCCGTTACTCCTTTCACTTCCTGACTGTAAAGCTCCAACAGATTACCATACCACAAAAGGGCGTTTCGTCAAGCAAAAACGCAGGTTTCGGCGCTTGGGTGGTGCTTTACGAAAGGCGGTGCCGCTACTCTCAAGCATCGGTTCGGCCAAGGCTTACATTGATTCGATAACCTAAGCCAACCTCAGGAACCCCCCAAGCGCCGATTCGCCAGATTCAGGACCGGCGGTTGCAGGCGCTTCGGGCCGACGATAGGATGCCACAGGTAGGTTTGGACAACCCAGGAGAGATGATGACGCCCTCCGCCGATTCGCCCACCGTCGCGGCCCCGGGATTAACCGTCGTACCGGCCAGGTTGCTGGACGGCGGCGAGGTGGTCATCCTGGCCGTTAAGCCCAGCGGATGGTTCTGCCTGCTGACATCCCTGCCGGTGCTGACGATGGCCGTGGTCTTTGTGGTCGTGGCGGGTTTGGCGGGTCCGTCGCTGCCCGGACCCTTGTCGGCAGGAGCCATCGTGCTGTTCTGGGTGGGTGTTTCGGCCCTGCGTCTGGCTGTCGCGTGTGTTCAGTGGGTGGGGCGCCTGTACGTCCTGACCAACCGCAGGATCCTCCGCGTCAGCGGCACTTTTCACCAGGAAGTCTCCCAGTGCTTGCTGCGGTA
>CAVXDC010000031.1:0-27061 GCA_963760365.1 uncultured Phycisphaerae bacterium | reverse complement strand
GATTGGGACACTACAAACACCCGATAATCGCTCACGAATCATCGCACGAGCGTCCGATAATCACTGAGGAAATTATCACGAGGGTGTTATGCCAAGGGTGGCTGCGGCGGTGGCGCTAACCGTAGGCATCTGCCTGCTCACCGGTGGATGCACCAAGCCGGTGTCCAAAGACGTGGCGATCGATCACTTCGTCAAGGGAAAGATCCTCCTGGACGCCGGCGACGTCGAGACCGCCTTGGCCGAGCTGGGCCAGGCCGTCAAGGTCGATCCGGACCTGTCCATCGCCTACGCCACCATGGGCGACATCCATCGCCGGCGGGGCCAATGGGAGCTGGCCCGCGGGGCCTACGAGAGCGCCTGTCAAACCAACCCCTTTGCCTTCAAGGCCCACTACAACCTCGGCGTCACCTATCAGGCCCTGGCCGCAGCCACGGAAGTGGCTGAGAAGGTCAAGGAGTATCTGGAAAAGGCCGTGGAGGTCTATCTGCGGGCGATCACGCTCAGCCCCGACGATTTCGACAGCCACCTGAACATCTCCGCCTGCTACTTCCAGCTCGGCCAGGCGGACGAGGCGGAGAAGTACTGCCGGCTGGCCATCAAGATCGACCCCAACAACCCCGCCGCCTACGCCAACCTGGGAACCATCAAGGAGAGCCAGGACGACCTCTACGAGGCCATCCGGGCCTACAAGGCCTCGCTGGAACAGGACCCCAATCAGCCCGACCTGCTGATTCGCCTGGGCTCGGCCTACATGAAGCAAGGCCGGCTGAAGTCGGCCCTGCTGACCTTCCACGAGGCCGCCAGGCAAGCCCCCACCGATTCGGTGCCCTGGGAGAAGACCGGCGCCTGCTACTTCTACCTGCGCGACTTCGCCAAGGCCCAAGACGGCCTACGCCCAGGCCCTGGAGCTGAACCCCTCCAGCGCCGCCGCTCATCGCGGCATGGGCGTGGCCTACATGGCGCAGTTCATCCTGGACCGCAGCCAGACCGACCTCCGCGACAAGGGCCTGGAGGAGTGGAACGCCTCTCTGGACATCCAGTCCGACCAGGAAGACCTCAAACGCCTGGTCCAGAAATACACGCCCACTCCCACCGGGTCGCAGTTTTTTGTCTCCGAGTACCAATCGTCAAACTGACCGTTCGACGTCCCGGCACGGCCGCAGATAGGTCGTTTTCCCGGGCACAGCGGATTTCCTTTCACATAACCCCAGCGACGACGTATATTAAAACTCAACCCCTGGGGATGTAGCTCAGTTGGGAGAGCGGCTGGTTCGCAATCAGCAGGTCGCGGGTTCGAATCCCGCCATCTCCATCCTGCTTCGCTCGGCCCCTTACGGGGGCCGAGCTTCGCAGGACTGGTCCTGCAAAAACGAGCAAAGCGAGTGAAGCAGGTTGCCCTGCGTAGCCTTGGCGGAGCAGGGCATTTTTTTATCACCCGGCGCCGCCCCCCACGTCGAATTTCGCCTTGGCAAACCAGCTCAGCCCCGCCGGCGGATAGTCTCGATGAGTTCTCTGAAAACCTCGGTATCGTTGCGGACCTGTTTGACGAAGCTGTTGTCCTCGGCCGTGCCGACGACGGCCTTCATCTCCTGCGGCGTTGCGGAAGGTGGTCTGGCGGAACGGGTCGTCGTAGTCCTTCTTGCGCGACAGGTACACCTGGTCGCGGATGTATTCCTGAATCCGGACGGCCTCGTCCAGGGCGGCGTTCCACAGCTCGGCGGTGAGCTTCTTGGCCCCCAGCAGGTCCAGCAGGGTCGCCAAGGCGTGGGCCTGCTTCTGGCGCGGGATACGCCTGCCACATTTGGTCGTATCGGGCGTGGATGGCCGGCCAGTGCTCCAGCTGCCCGTTCTTGATGTCCTCGAACAGCCGCATGACGTCGGCCTCGGAGGCGAGTTGCCCGCCCAGGTTCACCCAGTGTCGCTCGCGCCGGCCGCCCAGGGCCTTGACCATGCTCTCGCGCGTGGCGCCTGTCGTCGGCCTTGAGGTACGCCAGCAGGTTCTTGACGGCGTAGTAGTGCAGCATCTGGCGGTAGGCCTGGTGGGCGCGGTAGGCCTTGAGGATCACCACGGGACGGTCGGAGTCCTCCATGTTCTCACCCAGGATCTCCAGGCCGCCGGTCTCGTCCTGCGGCTGTGTCAGCAGCTCCCGGCCCAGGGCGGCCGCCTCCTGGGCGGATGGTCTTGTCCGCCGAGCGCCCCTTCGCGCGGAGGGCGGCCTTGCCCGTCCACCGCTCCAGCAGCCCCAGGGCCGCGAAGATCTCCTCGACCGTGTCGGGGGCCAGGGAGTCGAACTCGATGTGCTGCGTCTTGGTCTTGCGCTTGTCGCGGGTGGTGAACTTCCAGGTGTTCCGCGCCAGGGCGTACATGTTGTACATCCACCAGTAGGCCGGCATGACCAGCAGCCGGTCGTGCGATGCGTCGTTGTTCGAGCAGGCAGAACGGCAGGGGGATGTCCAGCTCGGCCGGGTAGTCGCCCTTGGCCAGCAGCGTGAACGAGGCGAACCGGCAGTAGTGCTTCAGCGTGACGCACAGTCCCGGCCAGAAGCCCCGCCCGGCCTGCACCTCGCCGTCGTTGGCCCGGCTGTTGTGGTTCGAGCCGATCGTCGCCCCGGCGGCGATATTGCTCTGGCCCAGCACCAGGCTGGCCGTGAGGAACGAGTTGTTGTGGTGCTGCTCGTGGGCCGGGAAGATCAGGTTGTGCAGCAGCTCGCAGCAGGAGACGGTGGAGTTGTCGCCCAGATACGGAGTGGATCAGCCGCGCGCCGTACTTGAGGTTGGAGTTGTTGCCCATCACGAAGCGCACCGCCTTGCAGCCGTAGAACACGTGGCAGCCCAGCCCGATGATGCCGTTGACCAGCTCGACGCCCTCGCCGATCTGGCTGGGTTCCTCGGCGCTGGAGTTGATGGTCAGGTTCTTGAGCTTGTTGGCGCCCTTGATGTAGCAGGCCGGGCCGATCTTGACGTCCTTGATGATGCGGCAGTTCTTGATGACGCAGGCGTCGCCCACGCGTACCGTAGTAGCCGCGGCGGGAGTCGAACTGCTTCTGGGTGATCTCCCTCAGCTTGCGTCATCAGGGCCTGGTCGTCGCGGAACTTGGCCCAGATGATACGCATCGGCGGGGATCATCCCGTCGAAGGGCAGGACGGCGCGGCCGCCCGTCTCGTTGATCAGGTCCAGCCAGATCCGCACGTCCTCGTCCTCACCGTCCTTGACGATGCCGTTGCCGAACTTGGCGTGGTTGCTGGTCTGCATCTCGCCGATGTTCAGCAGGATGACGTTGTCGCCGACGATGTAGTGCGCCAGGTACTGCACGCCGTGGATGGCGGAGTTGCGGCCGATGTCGCAGGAGATGACCAGGCTGTTGGTGATGCCCGCCGGTGCCTGAAGCTCGTGGTACTCCAGCACGACGTTCTCCAGACGCGCGATCCGCACCATGCCGACGAACTCGCTGTTCTTGATCTGGTGGGGGTTGAAGGGATCGGCCACCAGGAACTGCATCCCAGTCGTCGCAGGTGTTGCCGTTCTTGACCAAGGCCTCGATCTCCTCCGCCCGCAGATGGCGCCAGTCCACCGGCAGAGTCAATTGCTGATTGCGGAGGTAGTATTCGTCCTGACCGGGGGGCAGGTACGGGGGGGGGATGAACCCGCGGCCGAACTTCTCCGGACTGACAACGTTGACCATTTCCATCCTACAGTCTCCTCGTTTGGCGGAGGGTAAAAGATAAAAAACCTCCGCACGTTGCGGGACGTTCCGATATGCCAAGGTGCTTCCGACGGGTTCCGACGCAGTCTTCCATAATCGATTCATCCAGGATCGTCAATTGCTTCAGGCCTGCCCCGGCCGGGGGAATAAAAGCCCGATGGACCGGCGGTTGAGGTGAAAGAGGCATTTGCTAAGTGGTTCCTGGGACTTTATACCTTATCGAGACTAAAGTAGTTCATAGGGGGGAAAGCGATACGTCGGACGTGCAAACAATCACAAGGCTAGAATTTTTTGAGAAAGTAAAAAAAGGAGTCATAAATCATGGCCAGGCTGACAGGCAAAAAGGTCGCCGTCCTGCTGGACAAGGACTATCAGGAGCTGGAGGTGTGGTACCCATACTATCGCATGAAAGAAGAGGGGGCCGAAGTCACGCTGGTCGCGGCGGAGGCCAAAAAGGAATATTCTTCCAAGCTGGGTTACCCGGCCACCAGCGACGTGGCCGCGGGCAAGGTGCGGGCGGGCGATTTCCACGCCGTCATCATCCCCGGCGGCTGGGCCCCGGACTACATGCGGCGTAGCGACGACATGGTGAACTTCGTCCGCGACGCAGCCAAGGCCGGCGGGGACCCCAATCGCAATTCATCGCGATTGGGGTCCCCTATGGTCCTGGCCGCCATCTGCCACGGCGGCTGGATGCTCTGCTGCACCGATGCGCTGCGAGGCAAAAAGGCCACCAGTTTCATGGCCATCCGCTTCGACATGATCAACGCCGGCGCCAACTGGGTGGACCAGGAGGTCGTGGTGGACGGTTCTTCGCCCTCTTTGCCAAGAATCATCACCAGCCGCAAGCCCTCCGACCTGCCGGCCTTCTGCCAGGCGATCATCCAGGCGCTATCGTAAGGTGAACAAAAGATGGCGGGCGACGGCTTTCCATGCCGCCGCCCGCTTGGTTTTGCTGCTTACAGTCTTGTCTGTCGTTAAGCTGAACGTCTACGCCTTAGCAACGCCCCGGCCGCAATGGCCAGCAGCGAGAGCGTGGCCGGTTCGGGAACATAGAACACGGACACGTCGCTGCCCGCCTGGGGTGGAGACGGGTAGGCGGCGCCGGTGTCCGACCCCAGCGTATCGATCCACCTGCTGATCTTCAGTGACTTGGTTCGGTTGAGGAGGACGTCTGCATTGGGGTCATTGGGGTCAGCATTATAGGAGTTCATGATCGCTGTATACCGCTGCTCCCCGGGAACAAGGCCGGCACCGTCCACGGAGAAGGTCAGCACTCGCGTGGAAAAGCTTCCTACCGAGATGTCCCCGAAACCCCAGGAAGGCACGTAATAGCCCCCGTTGACATCGTAGGCGTTTGCTTCCGGGGTCCAACAGTACCAGGCGCCCAATCCTCGTTCGTGGCGATGATGTACGGCTGGCGATCCTGGTAGGCTCCCACAAAGCTCGACGGGAGCGTCAGGAGGTCCCGAATCGCGAAATCCCCCGTCAGGATAGCACTGTGCATGTACAGGGGAGCGGAGAGATAGGCGTTCGACTCATTGTGGCTGTTATTCCCCGAAGCCCAATTTCCGTCGCCGGGGTTGTCATTGGTGATCGTGGCCGTGATGCTGAGGGCGGTAATATTGACCCCGAACCCTCCGGTGACGGCAGTAACCTTCCCGTAGATGGCTCTCGTACTTTGGAACCCGCCACCTGCGCCGATCTTGTTGTCGTAGAACTCATACGGTCTGGCGAATCCACTGTTGGGATCGTTCACCGTATTAAACCACTGGCCCTGGTTCGCGTCCGGATCAATGGAAGGCCCGGTCCAGCCTGGGTCCACGACGGGATTCCTGATATCCAAACCTGGTGCCGCCAAAGCGGACGCGGTGCACAGCAAAATCACCCACAACACAATCGTCTTGTTCTCATTGTTCAACATGGTCCTTCCCTTCCTTTTAATGGATACATCTACAAAGAAACACTGACACACTAGACTGCCCAGAGATATGTACATCACGGAACTCGGCCAGTGCGGCCTAGGCAGGTTGGAGTGAGCAGGCCCCTATGCTGCCCAAATGGAAAAATCGCGTCCCGCCGCTCCCGAGCGGGCACTGAGTCCATTATTCTATTACAAAAGCCGTTTTCATCAAGGGAAAACTTAGTTTCCAATCATAGATTTCATAGGTTTTCAGGGAAGACTACGACTTCACCGGTTGACGAAACGACGGTGATGAGCAAAACGACTTTGTCGGGAATTCAATAAACAAAGTAGGCGGGATCATGCATATCCCGCCTGCTTGGCATTGCGTAATGCTTGTCTTAGGGACCCGGTCACCTTACCCGCCTTCGCCGCAGCAGCGCTGCCCCTGCAATGGCCAGCAACGACAGCGTCGCGGGTTCCGGGATGTAGAACACCGAGACGTTGCTGTTCTTCTCAGGATCAAGCAAGGGGGTGTCGGTGGGGTAGGCGGTGCCCTCATCCAGGAACAAGTTGTCGATCCAGTCACTGATCTTCAGCGACGTGGTGCGATTGAGGAAGATATCTCCCTCGTTGGGATCGGCTGCATAGGACTCCTCGATATCTTGGTACCGGAAGTCTTTGGCTCCCAGACCGTCGCCGTCCACCACGAAGGTCAGCACGCGTGTGGAAGAGGCTCCTGGGGCGATGTCTCCAAAATCCCAGGAGGGCACGTAGTAGCCGCCGTCGGGGCTGTTGGGGTCTGAGCCTGGAGTCCAGCAGTACCATCCGCCCCAATCCTCGTCCGTGGCGATGAAGTACGGCAGGCGTTGCCGGTAGGGCATTGTTTTTAAGCCGAAGTCTGACGGGAGCGTCATCAAGTCTCGAATGGCGAAGCTCCCCGTCAGGATGGTGTCTTTCATGTTCTCTTCAGGGCGGGAAACCGTGGCGTTTGCCTCCGTATGACTGTTGCTTCCCAGACGCCAATTTCCATCTCCGGGCAGGTCGTTGGTAATCGTCGCCGTGATGCTGAACCCAAGGATGTTGGGACGATCCCCTTCACCGGCGTAGGTTATGGAGGTTACCTTGCCGTAGATGGCGTCGGTGCTCTTGAACCCGCCACCTGAACCGTACAGGTTGTCGTAAAATTCATAGGGTCTATAGAATCCAGTGTTGGGATCGTTCACCGTGTTGAACCACTGGCCCTGCGCCGCGTGTGGATCAATGGTCGGTCCGGTGTTGCCAGGGTCTATGTCCGGGTTCCGGATATCCACACCCGGCGATGCAATGGCAGGAGCAGTCAACAACAGAACCAGCAGAATGGTGGCTCCTTTTTTCTCCATGATCCCTTCCTTTCCGAACTCCCAAAAAAGAAACGCCCGACAACCCAAGCATCGATACATATGGAACTTGGCCAAGGTGGCCTGGGCAGTTTCGCGTGAGCGGGTCACGTCACTGCCCGGGGTGGGTAAAAACTGTCCCGCCGCTCCCAAGCGGGTGCTAAGTCCATTATCTTACTAGAGAAACGTGTTTCGTCAAGGAAACAATGAGTTCCAGGTTAGAGACTGGTCTGGATCGATGACATATTCATTTGTTCTAACGGGAGTTATACCTTGGTTTTTATACTTCTTTTCCAGGAGAATCTTCCGACCGGTTTGGCAGGTGCCCCTGTAAAGTCTCGTTGAATTGCCCGATCATCACGCGCAACTCGCTGAGTGCCCAGGCGATGTAGGCATCGTGGCGGATGGTGTGGTTGGAGCGGGCGTCTGACAGGCCGTCATAGACGTGGCCCAGGAAGTTCTCTAGGTCCTGCTGGCTGATGGGGGTGGGGCGGGCGCCCCAGTCGATAAGCTCATGGTAGAGCTTGCGGTGTCTCCTGCTAGTCTCGTACTGCGCGGCGGTCATGAAGCTGCCCGGTGAAAGGGCGATTTGGATGCCCATCAAGGCCAGGGCGATCGGCTCATAGTTCAGGGCCGGTGAAAGTCGGAGGAACTTGAACTGCTGCACGTACCGTCCCGGGCTCCGCGGGGTGACGATGGGGACGGAGGCGTCTTCGGTATCACTGCTGCGGCGCAGGGAAACCTGGGAGAACAGCATGTGGGGAGGGTCCTGGGCGGTGATGATTTCGTCGGTGGCCAGGCGTTGAACGCGGACCGTGCCGTCGGGCTGTCGTATCGGGTCGCCGGCGATGGAGAACAGGCACTTCATCACCTCCATGGGGAGCAGGCGGTTTTCGTTGGGACGGGGCCCCCCAAACGCGGTATATCGCGTTTGGGGACCCCGGTGGCGCCGGCTGCGGATCTGGAGCGATAGGTGCACGCTGTGCGGCGCGACGGGGTAGAAAATCCTGGCTTGGTGGATGAGCTGGTTAAGCACCCACGGGTCGTCAGTGACGGGCTTGGAGATGTTGGGTTCCAGCGACAGGCTGCCCAACGCAAGCTCGAAAAACCCTCGGCGCGGACGCGTGGAGACTTTTTCCCGATGGTCGTCCACGTGGCCGCCCAGTCTCCAGGTCAGCACGTCCAGGCCGAAGTCGTGGAAGTAGTAGAAGCCGTCGTACTGCGGGTCGCGCACGGTCCGGCCGGTTGGGTCGCGGATGACGGCGTGGCCGATGTTGGAGAACTCCAGCTCCGTGCCGAAGGGGACAAAGCCGCGACCCATGTGGGAGCCGATGAGCTGGACCTCGCGGCCGGCGGCGGCGGGGTCGTAGATTGCGTCGGCCGCCAGGACCGCCCGGTGGACGAAGTCCACCAACCGGCTGGCGGGAAAGCGCAGCTCGTTCAGGCACTGGGTGACCAGCGAGTCCAGGAGACTCGCCGCGTTGTTGAGAAGGCTCAACACGGCCAGGCAGCTCAACGTTCGCTCATAAAAATTTTCCCCCGGCGCCATGTGGTCGAACTCGTAGCGGAAGTCCTGGTAGATGCGGTCCTCGATCTGGTTGAAGACGACCTGGCGGATGACCAAGGCCAGGTAGTGGGGGGCCACCGCCGCCGCCTGGGGGTCGCCCGCCAAGTGGGCGAAGTTCCGAAGCGGCGCATCCTTAAGGCTGTGGCGGATGGCGTAATCGCTGATGCCGCCGGCCTCGAAGTGGCGGCGGACCAGGTCGCGGATCGTATCTCCGTGCAGCTCGCCCACCGCGCGGCGCCAGGCCTCGTCGGTGGTGTGCAACTGCTCCTGCTCCGTCTCCAGCAGGGCCGATTCAATCTTCTCCCGAAGCAGCACCTCCTGCTTAAAGGGATCGCGAAAAGCGTAGCCGAAGGAGTGCTCCAACTCCTTGAGGTTGCCGACAAACGCGATGGCCTTCTCCACGCCGTTGGACGTCTGGACGCGGACGGTTTTGCGCGTGTAGTTTCGGCCTTCGTAATTCCGCAAGGCGTCCAGGCAGCGGGCGGGCAGGGGGCCGATCAGGTAGCCGCGGATCCGCCCCAACAGATCGGGCACGGCGTACAGGTACGTGTGGTCGGGGCTGGTCTTTCGGTAGCGGTTGAGAATCGCGTCGCGCGCCCAGACGGTGTGGACGCCGTCGGCGTCGCTGGCCATCATGACCATGCGCAGGCCCAGCACGGCGCGGAAGACCGAGGGGTTCGTCAGCGTCCCGTAGACGAAGAGGTTGAAGGGTTTTTTATCGTTCTTGGCCATGGGCGATCCAGGCTGGATCGACAGGCTCGCGGCCCAGGCGTCATTTTATCGTGGGCACACCGCCGTAGCCAAAGGGCAACACAAGGCACATGCCCCATGCTCCATGCTAAAAAGGTTACAATGCGAGCGTGAGCGCACCGGACCGATCCCAACCGCTGCCGCTGAAGCCCTGGTCCTTCGCCGGGCTGATGCTGACGACTTGGTGCAACGCCCGCTGCGCCTCCTGCTATCTGTGCTGTGGTCCGGACCGGCGTGAGGAAATGACGGTGGAGCAGGCGCTGGGGTATTGGCGATCGCTTCAGCAGGCTTGCCCACAGGGGTGCCGGGTCCACATCTCCGGAGGGGAGCCTTTCGGCAATTGGCCGCGGTTGATCGAGCTGGTCCAACAGGCAAAGGCCGAGTGCCTGGGCCCGCTCCAGAAGATAGAGACCAATGCCTTCTGGGCGGAGGATGCTGTCCTCGTGCGGGATCGCCTCAAGGCCCTGGACGAGGCCGGGATGGGCAAGCTGGTCATCTCCACCGACCCGTATCACCAGGCGTTTGTCCCGATTGCCAAGGCCCGCCTGGCCGCGGCGGTGGCGGGGGAGGTGCTGGGGCCAAACCGCGTCCAGGTCCGCTGGCGAGATTGGCTGGTTGAGGGTTTCGACACGGCCGGGCTGGAAGACCAAGCATGGGCTGACCTTGTGAGCCGTTACGCTACCGGTGGCAGGGACCGCCTTTGCGGCAGGGCGGCAGAGACCTTGACGGCACATCTGCAACTCAAGCCCCTGCGGGAATTTGCCGATGAGCCATGCAACCGGTCCCTGCTGCGGTCAAGGCACGTGCATATCGACCCGCAGGGTTACGTGATGCCGGGAACTTGTGCCGGCTTGGTGCTTGGCCAGGCCAGGCGGGAGAGCATTGCGGAGATTTGGCGCAGGCTTTTGGCCGACCACGCCGACCGGCCGGTGTTGGGCACATTAGCGCGGCGGGGCCCGGTCGGGCTGTTGCCGATGGCGGAGTCGGCCGGGTTTGTCCCGTCGGCCGGGTACGCCGACAAGTGCCACCTGTGCTGGGACATCCGGCGGTGGTTGGCGCTGAAGGCAAAAGGCCTATACGCCGATGAGTTGGGGCCGATGGAGCTGTACCAAGCCGCCTAGATGACAGGCGCCTCGGCCAAAGTCAGGCAGTCAGAAAGCGTTTGGATAAGTATAATGAGAGATAGAAAAGGCCCGGAATCACGGGACGCCGGCAGCGGTCCCCGCCGGAGGGGGCCTTTTCCCTTGACGATTCTTTGCATGACCAGTAATCGTTAGCAGGCCCTTGCGGCCAAGGATGTCTCGCAAAGAGCCGGTAACCACCTCCTGGGCACGCGTGATGGCGGACAACAAGTCCAAAACGTCAGACCCCTCCTTAGACGCGGACATGACGCGATTGGTGGTGGAACAGCGACTGGCCACGCAGGCCGAGATCCAGCACTGCCTCGATCTGAAGATCCATATGGCCATGGAGGGCAACGACCAGTCCCTGGCCTCCATCCTGGTGGATCAGGGCGTCGTGACCTCCAGTCAGCTCGATCGCGTGAAGAAGCAGCTGGAGGAGTCGCGCGGGGCCCATGAGATTCCCGGCTATCGCTTCATCGAGAAACTGGGCTCGGGTGCGATGGCCCACGTGTTCAAGGCCAAGCAGCTCAGCCTGGACCGGCTGGTGGCCATTAAGGTGCTGCCGCGGCAGCTCTCGGAGAGCCCCGAGTACGTCGAGCGGTTTTACCGGGAGGGCAAGGCGGCAGCCAAGCTCAACCACCCCAACATCGTGCAGGCGATCGACGTGGGTGAGGCCGGTGGGTTCCACTACTTCGTCATGGAGTACGTGGAGGGTCACACCCTGCATGACGAGCTGATGACCCAAAAGATCTTTTCGGAGAAGGACGCCTTGCGCGTGATCATCCAGGTGGCACGAGCTTTGGAGCACGCCCACAGGCAGGGGTTGATTCACCGCGACGTCAAGCCCAAGAACATCATGATCACCAAGGACGGCACGGTGAAGCTGGCCGACATGGGCCTGGCCCGCGTCGCCGACGATCCGAGCATCGCCCAGAAGGAGGCCGGCCGGGCCTTTGGCACGCCGTACTACATCAGCCCCGAGCAGATCCGCGGCGAGGTGGACGTCGATTTCCGGGCGGATATCTATTCCCTGGGGGCTACGCTCTATCATCTAGTGACCGGTCGCGTGCCCTTTGACGGCCCCAGCCCCCAGGCCGTCATGATGAAGCACCTGAAGGAACCCCTCGTCCCGCCGGACCACATTAACACCATCCTGTCCGCGGGCCTGGGCGAAGTGGTCGAAGTAATGATGGCCAAGGACCGCGATCAGCGCTACGCCTCCACCTCCGATCTGTTGCTGGACCTGGAGGCCATCCAGGCCGGCCAGCCCCCGCTTCAGGCCCGCCAGCGGATCAAGGCGACCGTGTTGAAAGGCCTGGCCGCCGAGGCCAAACAACGGGAGGAAGGTCAAGAGACTCAAGAGGCACCCACGGTGGACGAGGAGGTTCTCAGTCACAATTACACCACGGTGATCGTCATCCTGTCTGCCGCTTTGGCCTTCAGCGTCATCCTGAACTTCTTCCTCCTGGCCCGCTTGCCTTGACGAAGCTCCTTGACTTTCCCCGGTCTCCCCGCCTAGTATCCCGGCGCATACCCCAGGAAGGAGCTTCATCCATGGCGGAACGCGGTGGGCGTCTTCAGGTGTCGGTCAGCAGCGACGGCATCACGATCGTGGAACTGACGGACAAAAAGATCCTCGACGAAGTGAACATCGCGCACATCGGTGACCAGCTCAACGCCCTGGTGGCCGAGACGCCTCCCCCAAAGTGGTCCTGGACTTCACCGCCGTCGGGCACATGTCCTCCAGCGCCTTGGGGATGCTCATCACCCTGCACAAGCGCATCCGTGAAAAGAACGGACAGTTGAGGCTTTGCGGCATCCAACCCGGCATCTACGAGGTGTTCGCCATCACCCGGCTGAACGAGATTTTCCAGATCTGTCCGACGAAGCAGGAAGCCATCGCCAGCCTCACCTGACGCACCCCGCACCGGCCGCACCGGATCGTCATGGTGGTAGAAAAGATGGAGATATCGTCCGACTTGCAGAGGGCCCGGAAGCTGGCGCTGGAGCTGCTGGGGATCGTGAAGTATTGCGGCTACGGCGAGGCCTGTGCGTTTGCCATCCGCCTGGCCCTGGAGGAGGCCCTCAACAACGCCGTCCGGCACGGCAATCGGATGAACCCAGCCAAGGTCGTGGAAGTCGAGTACGACATCGACCCCCACCGGGCCATCATCATCGTCACCGACCAGGGGGAAGGGTTCAACCCCTCAAGCGTTCCCGATCCCACCACCGACGAGAATCTCGAAAAGCCCACCGGCAGGGGCATCATGCTGATGCGGGCCTACATGGACCAGGTCTGCTTCAACGACCGCGGCAATCAAGTCCGCCTGGTCAAGAAAAACCGCTGAAGTCGGCCTTCCCTTTTCCTTAGTGACCCCGTTCCGATCCGATGGCCTGGACGGCCGTGATGGCCGTGATCAGGACGATGTCATCCACGGAGCATCCGCGGGACAGGTCGTTGACGGGCTTGGCCAATCCCTGGAGCAGCGGTCCCAGCGCGGTGGCCTTGCCCAGTCGCTCCACCAGCTTGTAGGCGATGTTCCCGCAAGACAGGTCTGGGAAGATGAGCGTGTTGGCCCGTCCGGCCACGGGGGAGCCTTTGGCCTTGCGGGCGGCGACTTCCGGCACGACGGCGGCGTCCAACTGGAGTTCCCCATCCACCTTGAGCCCCGGGCGGCGCGACCGCACCAGGGCGGTGGCGTCCAGGACCTTCTGCACGGCCGGACTGAAGGCCGAACCCTTGGTGGAGAAGCTCAGCATGGCCACGCAAGGTTCGACGGACAGCAGGGTACGGCAGGCGTCGGCGGCGGCCAGGGCGATGTCGGCCAACTGCTCGGCCGTCGGCTCGGGCAGCACCCCCGTGTCGGCGAAGATCAGCGATCCGTCCACGCCGACTTCCCGGACGACCGTATTCATCAACGTGCACGCGCTGACGGTCTTGCCGCCGGCGGCAATGCCCACGCCGAACAGGGCGCTGCGGACCGTGTCGCGCGTGGGGCAGGTGCTGCCGCACACCATGCCGTCGGCCCGGCCGTCGCCGACCATCATCCCGCCGTAATAGATCGTGCGCGTCAGAAGCTTCTCGGCGTCGGCCAGGGAAAGGTCCCTGTGCCTCCGCCGCTCGTACAGCGTCTGGATGTAGTTTGGCCGCTTGTCGTCTCCAGCAGGGTTGACGATCTGCACGCCGTCCAGGTTGACGCCCTCTTGTCGGGCCAGACGGCGGATGACCGCTTCGTCCCCCAGCAACGTGATGCGGGCGTACTTGCGATCCACGATAAGGCGGGCAGCGCGCAGCACGCGCAGATCGTCGGCCTCGGGTAATACGATGCTCTTGTCGGCGGCGATGGCGCGGTCCGTGATTTGTTGAAGGACGGTATTCATGGCTTGCCTGGAGCCTCTTAGGAAGCTAACATGACCGCCGACGCGGCCGAAACTATTAGAATAGTGTCCCTAAAACCTCATGTCGAGAATAAATGACCCCTCAGCAGCTTCATTGGCTTGAGAAAGTCATCGTGCAGGTCACCGCGGCGGTCTTGCTGGCAGCGGGATATTTCCTGCTCTACCCCTACGTGCGGCCCAGCGACGGGCAAGCGGCCTTGTCGTTCCTGGCCTCCGGTGATTTGGCTTTAGGTGTGGTGTTCGGGGTTGGCCTGCTGATGATCTCGGTGGCATGCGCCGTGCTGACCGTCTCGGCCAGGCCTTGCGGGGCTTTGTTGGCGGCGATGGTCGGGGTGGGGGGTGTCAGTCTCCGATCGGCCGACTTCCGCACGCTGCTTTGGCTTCGGCAGGACAGCCTGGCCGGCTTGTTCCGGCTGTTGGTGGCCGAGACGGTGTTTCTTGCCATTGTGTTGTTGGTGGCCGTCCTGATCCTCGAAGGCGTAAGGTCGCTTGTCGGCAGGCTCATGCCGCGACTGGTCTGGCATCCTCCGGCCTCGGCGAGGCCTTCCCCCGGTCGGGACGGCGGGGCAAGTGTCGCGGCCGGCCTTGGCCCGTGGGGACAATCGCTGCTCAGTGCCACCCTGGCCCTGCTGATCGGGTTGGCGATGGTCGCGGTTCTGCTCCAGTCCCCTCAGCGAGGGCAGATCCTCTTTGCGTTGCTGGCGGCCTTTGCCGTGGCCGGATGGATTGCCGACCGCGTGCTGCCCGCCCCCCGCAAGGAGGCCTATCTCCTGGCGCCGCTGGCGGCGGGTGTCATTCTCTACATGTTGGCCTCGGTCGGTTCCTATGGAACGCTGCCCCAGGAGTGGGTGAACGTGCCCGTGTACGCTCAGGTCTTGCCGGTGGATTGGCTGACGGCGGGATGCGGTGGGGCGATGCTGGGTTGCTGGATCGGCCAGCGATCGACAGACGCCAAGCTCCTGGAACATCTTCAAGCAGCAGAAAGGTGACGGAAGTGACTAGCGGCATCCTGGGGTGCAGCTTTACACGGTTCGGGACTTCTGCAAGACTCTCCCCGACTTGACGATGAGCCTCAAGAAAATCAAGGCCATCGGCTACACGACCGTCCAGATCTCGAGCCTGGGGCCGATGGATCCCAAGGTGGTGGCCAAGACGGTCGAGGACGCCGGCCTGACCGTATCGGCCACGCACTGTAACTGGCAGGAATTTCTGGAAGACTTAGATGGCCTGGTCGAGCGTCATCGACTTTGGAAGTGCCGTCACGCCGCCGTCGGCACGTTGCCCGGGGTCTACTATTCCCTCGAGGGCCTGAAGCGCTTCGTGGACGAGCTTGCCCCTGTGGCCCAAAAGCTTGCCGCGGCGGGGATGGATTTTTCGTATCACAACCATCACAAGGAGTTGATGCGCTTCGGTGAAAAGACCTGGTTGAACCTGCTGTACGAGCAGGCCTCACCGGATCAGCTCAAGGCCGAGATCGACACGTACTGGATCCAGGCCGGCGGGGGAGACCCGGCGCTGTGGGTCCGTAAGATGTCCGGCCGTCAACCGCTGCTGCACCTGAAGGACATGTCCGTCAGCCCGCAAAAGGAGGTCCGCTTCGCGCCGGTGGGCGAGGGCAACCTGAACTGGCCGGCCATCCTGGAGGCGGCCCGCCAGGGCGGCGTGGAATACTACCTCGTGGAACAAGATAGCACCTACGAGGCCGACCCGTTCGAATGCCTGGCCACCAGCTACCGCAACCTGGTTAAGATGGGGTTGCGCTAGGCTCACCGGTGGTGCACCCTTTCGAGCCGCTAGGGGGGCTGGGGCGTGAGTGATGAACGAGAAGCAATTCAAAACCACCACCCAATTCATTGCCGTTCGGGACGTCAAGGAGTACCGCGCGACGATCCCGGTCTGGGTGGACGCCGACGACGTGGTGCTGGAGATCGGCTGCGAGTGGGGCACGACCACCGAACGGATCGCCACGCGGTGCAAGATGGTTTTGGGCACCGACATCAGCCCCGAGTGCATCGAGCGGGCCCGGCAGAAGCGGCCGGGGATACGCTTCGAGGTGCTGGACGGATTTGACGTGCTGGCGGCCTTGCGCTTCGACCTGCCGTTCACCAAAGTCTACATCGACATGTCAGGCCTGTCGGGCTACCGGTCGCTCTTGGACACGATCGCCCTGCTCCAGACATATGCCGCGGTGCTGCAACCCAAGGCCATCATCGTCAAGAGCGCCGCACTGAAGCACTTTGCCGCCTGCTGCCAGCCGTGGCGCCGGGGGCGGGGACTTGAGACGTAAGCGAGTGGCTCAATCGTAGAGGATCGGCGGCCGGCCGACGCGGCTGCGGACCTCCGTTTGCATCTCGATAATCTGCTGGCGGACGTGGGCGACGAATGCCTCAGCCGTCATCTTGCAAGCCTCCTCCTGCGGGATGGGGGGGCATATTGCACCACGACGCTGCCGGGCTGGGGCAAGGCTGCCGTCCTGGGCCAGGCCTCAAAGGCCCCGTCGATCAGCACCGGCACGGTCCAGGCGGCCGCCCGCTGGGCGAGCACGGCCACCCCCGGCAGCATCGGCCCGATCCGCCCATCGCGAGTCCGCGTGCCCTCGGCAAAAACCACCACCTGCCCGCCGGCCTTGATCCGCCGCATCGCCTCCTTCAATGCCGCTAAGTCGGCCGTGGCGCGTCGCACGGGAAAGGCGTTGAGCGACTCGATGATCTGTCTGAACACCGGAAAGCGGAACAGCGAGTCGCGGGCCATGTAATTCATCGGCCGGCGAAGCGCCAGGCTCGACAGCATCGGGTCCAGAAAGCTCTGATGGTTGCTGATATAGACGGCGCCGCCTTCGGCGGGTTCATAATGGCGGTTGAAGACCCGGATCTTCCAGGCCGAAATCATCGTGACCTGGAAAAACCGCCGCATCAGGCGGTACCACGCATTGGGCTGCTGGACGGTGCCCTCCGAGAGCCGCCAGCCGCGCAGCAGCGGATTGGGGAAGCTGGAGGGGACTTTCATCGCCGGCCCTCGACGTAGGCCAGCAGCGCGGCCGTCACCTGCGGGATGTCCATGTCGGAGGTGTTGATCGCGATCGCCCCAGGTGGCTGGACCATTGGCGCCACCGGCCGGCTGCTGTCCCGCCGGTCCCGCTGCACGATCGAACGCTGCACCTGCTTCAACGTGACCTTTTCCCCGACGGCGCGAAGCTCCTGGTAGCGGCGGCGGGCCCGAACCGCCGGCGAGGCGTCCAGGAAAAACTTGAAGTCCGCCTGGGGGAACACCACCGAGCCCTGGTCGCGCCCTTCGGCGACGAAACTACCCAACGCCGCCCCCAGTCGTCGCTGCAACTCCATCAGCACCTCCCGCACCGGTGGGCTGTCGGCGACGTAGTGGGCGTTCTCGGTCACCTCATGAGAGCGGATCTCGTCGGTGACGTCCTGACCGTCCAGGAGCACCTGCGAGCCGTCGTCCTGGGGCTGAACGTCGATTCGGGCGGCCTTGACCGCGGCCACCAGGGCGGCCACGTCCTCCAGGTTCACGCCTTCGCGCAGCGCCTTGAGGGTCGCGGCGCGGTAGGTGGCTCCGGTGTCCAGAAAAGCGATCCCCAGCGCCCGAGCCAACTGGCGGGCAGCGGTGCTCTTGCCGCTGCCGGCCGGTCCGTCGATGGTGATGATCATGGCGTGGAGTGTAACGCATCGGCCGGTGGGGGGGTAGGGCGGCGGCCGGGGGAAATCAGCGAGGGGTCATTCCCGCGTGGGCGTCCAGCCGAAGCTCTGGAGCGTTTTCATGTAGTTGGCCCGTTCGAAGGCCGCCGGCTCGGGGCAGGATTTTTGACTCAGGATGCCCTTCATCTGGGCTACCGAGTCGTATTCCTTGGCCTGCATGATTTCCACTAGCCGCCCGCGGACTTTGGACAGGTATTCGGCGCCGTGCCGCAGCAGGGCCGAGGCCATCATGGTGACGTCCGCCCCGACCAGGATCATCTTGGCGACGTCCTCGGCCGAGTGGATGCCCGTCGTGGCCGCCAGTGAGGCCTTTTTAAGCTTGCCGTACAGGATGGCGATCCACCGCAGCGGCAGGCGGCTCTCCCACGGGGTGGACAGCTCCAAGTGGGGGCTGACTTGGAGATTCTCGATGTCGATGTCCGGTTGATAGAAGCGGTTGAACAGCACCAGGGCGTCGGCCCCGGCGGCATCCAGGCGGGTTGCCATCGACGCCGTGGAGGAAAAGTAAGGCGACAGCTTCATCGCCACAGGGATTCGCACGGCGGACTTCACGACCTTCAGGACGTCCAGATACACCTTTTCCACGCGCTGGCCTGGCAGGCGAGGATCGGTGGGGATGAAGTACACGTTCAACTCGATGCCGTCGGCGCCGGCATGCTGGACCTTCTTGGCGTACGACGCCCATCCGCTGGCGGAAATGCCGTTCAGCGAGGCGATCACGGGGATGGCGACGGCCTTTTTCAACGCGGCAATATGGTCCAGGTACTCCTCGGGGCCGAGCTTGTAGTCCTCCTTATGGGGAAAGTAGGTCAGCGATTCCGCCCAGCGGTCAGTACCGTACTGGAGGTAAAACGCCAGCTCCTCGGCCTCGTGCTCGATCTGCTCCTGGAACAGCGAGGCCAGCACGATGGCCGAGGCTCCGTGGTCCTCCATCTTCCGCACCGTGCCCACGTCCATGCTTAAAGGCGAGGCCGAGGCCACCAGGGGGGAGTTGAGTTTCAACCCCATGTAGGTCGTCGATAAGTCCATGACGTTTTCTCCTCTCCTTGCACCGGTGCGGGACGCGCCGGTGTCGTTCTTGCACCACTATAGTCTAAAGGGTCCGGCGGAAGGGGAAGTTCTGCTTGGGATTGACACGTTAGCGGCCGAGACCTAAAGTACCTTTGCGGGCAAAAAAAGGAAAAGCCCCGAAGGACGCGGCCGTGGCGGAATTGGCAGACGCGCAGGCTTCAGGAGCCTGTGCCCGCAAGGGCGTGAAGGTTCAACTCCTTTCGGCCGCATGCATCCCCGATGCCCACCACGCGCTTACTGGTACTCCGCCTCGTTGACCCCACCGGGAGAGGATTTCTCTTCCGCCACGGGCAGTTTCTTGGCCGGTGCCGAGGTTGGGGCTGTGGTCGGCATCGTCGCGGGCTTCCTCACGCGGATGACCGGCTTGGGTGGTGAAGGAAGGGTGCCGCCCGCGCTGATCATTTCAATCTCTTGGGGGTCCACGACGTACCGCTGGAGCTGGACGTCGAACTTGCTGTTCCCATAGATGGCCACGTTCATGCCCACGTATTTGTCCAGGTCCAACTCCCCGCCGGTGGACTGCACGTAGGCCGTCGTCTGGCTGCTCTGGGGGTCGATGACCATGTAACGCTTGGAGATGGCACTCGTGCCGGCAAAGACGGTGCTGGGTTGCAGGACGCCCCTGGCCACGGGCAGGCGGACCGGTTCGGGCGGCGGGGCGGTTACGCGCAGCCGCTCGAGCATCGCCTCATACTCGGCTTGCTTGGTCTCCGAGGTCTTGGCCAGTTCCCGGACCTTTTCCAGATCAGCCATCTCGTCCAGGCTCTGTTGGATGAACGTGACCCGCGCATCGACGTAGAGCTTCAGCGGGTCGTCTTCGGTGACGGGGACGGCCTGATAGGTGGCCAAGGCTTTATGGAGGTCGCGCTCCTCCAGGGGTTTGGCGAACTCTTCCATCAGGACCTTTTCGGCGTCCTTGAACGCGGCCAGCCGGGCCGACTGCGTGGGTTCCGCAGGAGGTGGGGCCACCGCACTGGGGACGGCCTTGAGCTCCGGGTGCTCGGCGGCCAAGGCCTGCATCTCGCCGGGTGCGGCGGTACCGGCCGGACGAACGTACCGATCCGAAATGTAGTAATAGGCCCCAGAGGGCGGGGTGATCCGGTAGTACTCGCCGGCATCCCCGAGGATATCCACCTTCTCGCCACGGTTGAGTTGCTTCTGGACGCCGATGAAGCTGCCGGTCCGCAAGTCTCCGCCCGCCCGCACCCAGACGTTGTCTCCGGTCACCGTGCCGGTCGTACCCGCCGCGTCCGGCTGGACATAACTCTTGATGATGACGCTGAAGCACCCCTTGGGGGCGGCGATCCTCAACCAGCCATCCGTCCTGCCGACGACGGTGACCTTGTCGGGGGACGAGAGCTTCGTGCAGGGATAGGCCTGCTCTCCCGGTCCGGAGCGAACGTAAACGTTCATGCCCGTCACGACGCCTGTCCAGGCGGCCGGCTCTGGCGGCGCGGGTTGAGTCGAGGGGGCGACCTCAGCCGGCAGGGTGGTCTGAGCCACAAGCGCAAGCGGAAAGGCCGCCGCCATCACGCAAAGCCAAGCCAGGGTCCTAGCGATCATTGCGTGCTCCTTGCGAATTGGAAACATGTCTGGCCAATTATACGTCAGCCCACACAAGGGACGCTAGCACGCGGCGGGGAGAGTGTCAACAGTCGGCCGCCGTGGTGGGAAGAGTTCCGTGCCCCCCGAGATTGAATCGCCAAGACGAAGCAGCCGCCGCCTAGTCCTCAGTCCGGCAGGCGGACGGTGAAGGTCGATCCCTCTCCCAGGGTGCTTTCGGCGTGGATCCGTCCTCCCAGGCTCCCGACGGCGTGCCGGCAGAACGCCAGGCCCAGGCCGTACCCGCCCGAATCGTCCCCCGACCGCTGCTTGGTGGTAAAAAAGGGCTGGAAGAGCTTGTCCATGTGCCGCGGGTCGACCCCCACGCCGTTGTCGGCGACGGCGATCAAGGTTTCCCGGCCGTCGCGGCGGGCGGAGACGTCGATCCGCCGCAGGCCGTTTTTGGCCAGCACGGCCGAGCGGGCGTTGAGGAGCAGGTTCAGCAGCACCTGCTGGAGCTCGGACTGTCGGGCGCAGACCGTCAGGTCGGCGGGGATGTCCACGCTCAGACTAATGCCGTCCTTGGCCGGGTCGCGCGCCATGGCCTCTAAGGTCTGACCGACCATCGCCCGCAGATTCAGTAGTGTCGGTTCCACGGGCCCGTCGACGGCGACGTTGAGGATGGCTCGGCAGATGTTCGTCGCGCGCTGGCCGCCCTCCGCCGCCCGGGCGATGGCCTTGTCGGACAAGGCAGGGTTCTTCTGGGCTAGTTGCGCATAGTTCATGATGGGAGTGAGGATGTTGTTCAGTTCATGAGAAACCATCGCCGTCACGGTTCCCACCGTCGCCAGGCGCTGGGCGGCCTGGAGCTGGCGGCGCAGGGCGTGGACCTCGACGGTAAGGCGCTGGAGCTTGTCCTGCTGGCTGACTGTTTTTGCTCGGGACGTCGTGGCCACGAATTCTTCCTCTTGCCGACAGTTGGGCGGCGGGATATTGAAAGTGAAACACCTGCCTTTCCTCCTGGTTCATCGGTTTGGCCGGTGGAATAACTTGAGCAGGGCGGATGGACCGTGGAAACCGAACGCCTCCTGGAAGCGCTGCTGGAACTGACCCGCTCGCTGGGGATCGACATCCGCTACGTCGATTCCTGCACGGAACGGGGCGGCGCCCTGGTCCGCCTGAAAGGCAAAGAAGTCCTCTTTCTGGACACCTCGGCGGACGCCTCCGACCGGCTCCAGGCCGTCGCCCGCGCCCTATCGAAAAGGCCGGAACTGGAGGATCGCTTCCTCCTGCCGGAAGTTCGCTCCGCCCTGGAGCAGGCCTCGTCAAAGGACTAGGGTGTCGATCGGCCAGGGGTCTTGGCCCTTCCCCAGCCGCGGATCGGCCACTATGATGGCGGCATGAACGTCGTCGCTCACGGGATCGACATGGTGGAGTGTGCCCGCCTGGCCGAGATGATCAAAAAGCATGGTCGCAAGTTCTTGGATCGCGTCTTCACGCCGGCGGAGCTGGACTACTGCCTGGACAAGAAGCGCTGCATCGAGCACCTGGCCGGGCGATTCGCCGCCAAAGAGGCCGTGCTGAAGGTCCTGGGCACCGGCTGGCGCGACGGCATCACCTGGACCGATGTCGAGATTAGCAACAGCCCCTCCGGCCAACCGCGGGTGCGCCTGGCGGGCCGATGCCGCCAGATCGCTGACGAGCTGGGCCTGGCAGGCATTTTCATCTCCATCAGCCACATCGGTACGCACGCCATCGCCTCGGCCATCGGGGCCAAGGAAGCCCCCGGCGGGGCGGCGGGGGATTGTTGACCTTTACGTGGCCAATGCAACCCGCCTGTGGCGGGATGCCGGGAATTTGCTAGGCGAAGCCTCCGTGGGGAGTTTCATTGACAAGACAAAATCTAATAGAATCAGCCTTCATGGCACCGGGCGCGACCATCTTCCTGTCGGCGGCCGAGACCAGCGGTGACGAGCATGCCGCCCGGCTCATCCAGGCCATCCGTCGTCGCCTGCCGGACGCCCGCTTCCTGGGGGCCGCCGGCCCGCGCATGGCGGAGGCGGGCTGCGAAGTCCTGGCCGATCTGACCGGCAAGGCCAGCATGCTCGGCGGGCCGATCCTCAAGGCCGGCTACTACTTGCGGAATGTGCGGCGGCTGTGCAGGAGTCTCCGCCGCCTTCGGCCTGATCTTTTCATCCCCGTGGACTCCCCCGCCCTCAACTGGCACCTGGCCAAGGCCGCCCGCAAGATAGGTGTGCCCGTGTTCTATTACATCGCCCCGCAGGTGTGGGCCTGGGCGCCGTGGCGCGTGAAAAAGCTGGCCCGCCTGACCGACCAGGTGGGCTGCATCCTGCCGTTTGAGCAGCGCTACCTGTGGGATCGTGGCGTCCATGCGACCTACGTGGGCCATCCCTTGTTCGATGCCTTGCCCACTCCGCCCGCTCTGCTAGACTTGGCCGACGCCTGGGTCCATGGGGCATGGCGCGTGGCGATGTTGCCCGGCAGTAGGGAAGGGGAGATCCGCGGGCACATGCCGGCCTTATTGGCCGTGGAGGAGATGATCCGTCGCCGCTGGCCGCAGGCCCGCTGCACTTATACCGCCACCACCCAACCCGCCGAGAGGCTGATGCGTCAATTGAGCAACGGGCGGGACATCGACATCGCCGTCGGCCGCACCCGCCAGGTGATGGCGGAGTCTCATTTCGCCGTGACCAAGAGCGGCACCGTGACGCTGGAGCTGGCGCACTTTGGCACCCCGATGATCATCTTTCATCGCACTTCCTGGCTGCTGGGGCTGCTGCGGCACCTGCTGGGGCGTTGGGCGGTGAATACCAGGAGTTTTTCCCTGGTGAACATCCTGGCCGGCCGGAGGATTGTGCCGGAGTTGATGCCTTGGTACGGGAATGTCAAGAAGCTCAAGGCCGCCGTCAAGGAAGTGATGGACGATTACGGCTATCTCTTTGAGGTCCGCCGGCAACTGGTGGAGCTCACCCGGCCGCTTCGCGTCACCCCGCCGCACAGCGCCTCGGACAACGCGGCTGAACTGGCCGTCGGACTTATTCGGCGCTAGCGACTCACCGGCCGTCAGGAAATCGCTGCCCCCGGGGGAACGGGATTGGCGGTGGTTAACACGACGACCTTGCGGGCGCCGTCCTGCTCGTACGTCGCCGCTAGGAGCATCGCGTTGGAATCCAATCCCCGCATCTTCCGCGGCGGGAGGTTGGTCACCACGACGATGTCCATGCCCACCAGGGACTCAGGATTACAATATTCCTTCAGGCCGGCGATGATCTCTCTCTTCTCGGTTCCCAAATCGATGGTCATGCAGATCAGCTTGTCGGCGTTGGGATGCTCGCGAACCTCCAACACCTTGGCTACGCGCAGGTCCAGCTTGGAAAAATCCTCGAAGGTAATCATGGGCTTGGTCTCGGTCATTGGGTCACCTTTCTCGCGCTTGGGTTGTCTTCCTCAGGTTAACCGGTGAGAGTGTAGGCGCTCGACGCACGACAGGCAAGGCGGCAGTCCCTGGGGTTGGGAACGCGAGACGTTGCCGGTACAATGGCCAGACAGCGCATCGGAATCATGGTGCAGAGAAACATGGAAAGGAGCCTTTCGATGAGCCTTGCCTCTTGGCGACGGATATTTTCTAGTCTTATCCCAGCGGGCATGCTCCTGTTGCTTTCAGGATGCGGTGGCCGGGTTGCCTTGCCGGCCTTCCCAGGCGCGGAGGGGGAGGCGGCGTACGTCTCGGGGGGGCGAGGCGGGGACGTTTATCACGTGACGAACCTCGACGACTCCGGCCCCGGTTCGCTTCGGGGGGGGTTGGAGACGGCCAAGGGGCCGCGGACGATCGTCTTCGACGTGGGCGGGATCATTCCGCTACGCTCCACCTTGACCGTCGGGAAAGACCACATCACCATCGCGGGCCAAACCGCCCCCGGAATGGGTATCTGCATCGTCAACTATGGGGTGGAGGTCGAGGGCGAGAACATCATCATCCGCCACATTCGTGTCAGGCCCGGCGATGCCTGCAAGGGAAACCAAGAGGAAAAAGGCTTTTGGAGGGACGCCATGAACCTGTCGGGGACGGACATCCTTGTGGACCATTGCTCGGCCTCCTGGGCGGTCGACGAGAACATCAGCGCCGTGGGGAGAACCCACTCCCGGAACATCATTACGATCCAGTATTGCATCAACGCCGAGTGCCTGCACCACACCAATATCTATCACGGGGAAGACAAAGACGTTCCCGGCCACAGCATGGGCAGCCTGCTCAAGCCGTTCAAGGGCGACGGGGCAATGAGCGTGCATCACAACCTCTACGTCAGCAACAACAACCGCAACCCGGCCGTGGGGACCTACCACGCCGACCAGAGCCTGAACGTCGATATCCGCAACAACGTCATCTACAACTGCCGCCAGAACGGCTACAGCAGCGGCGACAGTCGCCGCGTGAACATGGACTACGTAGGCAACTACGTCATTGCCGGCCCAGCTACCGGTGAGAAATACCTTCAGCGGGCGTTCTCCGCCAATGCCAAGAACCATGTCTTCATCCACCAGGCTGGCAACAGGATCGACGGCAACCGCAACGGAGTCCGCGACGGCGTCGATACCGGGTGGGCGATGTTCGCCGGCCAATACACCAAGTCCCCCGAGCCGTTGACTGGGTCCACCGTGACTACCCAAAGCGCCGAGGAGGCGTACCGTCGCGTCTTGGCCGAGGCCGGGGCCATGCCCTGGAACCGCGACGCCGTCGATACCCGCATCGTCGAGGGGGTCATCAAGGAAACCGGGAAGATCATCAACTCCCAGACCGAGGTCGGCGGTTACCCGCAAATCCCGACGGTGTATCGCCCCAAAAATTTCGACACCGATGGCGACGGCATGCCCGATGCGTGGGAGCAATCACACGGCCTGAATCCCAACGTCCCTGACAACAACGGGGACGTCAACGGCGACGGCTATACCAACCTGGAGGAGTACCTTTGCTCGATCCCCGGAACGGAAACGCCCGTGACCTGTCCATCCTGCGGGATCAAGGCTCTGCATTACCATCGTCAGTTCCGCTGGGTAGAATGTCGCCGGCGCTCGGCAGGGCGTTTCCGTTCCGGGGATCGAGCAAAGGTACTCCTCCAGGTTGGTATAGCCGTCGCCGTTGACGTCCCTGTTGTTGTCAGGGACGTTGGGATTCCGGCCGTGTGATTGTTCCCACGCATCGGGCATGCCGTCGCCATCGGTGTCGAAATTTTTGGGGCGATACACCATCGGGACTTGCGGGTAACCGCCGACCTCGGTCTGGGAGTTGATGATCTTCCCGGTTTCCTTGATGACCCCCTCGACGAGCGGGTATCGACGGCGTCGCGGTTCCAGGGCATGGCCCCGGCCTCGGCCAAACGCGACGGTACGCCTCCTCGGCGATTTGGGTAACCACGGTGGACCCAGTCAACGGCTCGGGGGACTTGGTGTATTGGCCGGCGACTCCCACCCGGTATCGACGCCGTCGCGGACTCCGTTGCGGTTGCCGTCGATCCTGTTGCCAGCCTGGTGGATGAAGACATCGTTCTTGGCATTAGCAGGAGAACACCCACTTGGAGGGTGGTCTTACCGGTAGCTGGGCCGGCAATGACGTAGTTGCCTACGTAGTCCATGTTCACGCGGCGACTGTCGCCGCTGCTGTAGCCGTTCTGGTGGCAGTTGTAGATGACGTTGTTGCGGATATCGACGTTCAGGCTCTGGTCGGCGTGGTAGGTCCCCACGGCCGGGTTGCGGTTGTTGTTGCTGACGTAGAGGTTGTGATGCACGCTCATTGCCCCGTCGCCCTTGAACGGCTTGAGCAGGCTGCCCATGTTGGCCGGGAACGTCTTTGTCTTCCCCGTGATAGATATTGGTGTGGTGCAGGCACTCGGCGTTGATGCAATACTGATCGTAATGATGTTCCGGGAGTGGGTTCTCCCCACGGCGCCGATGTTCTCGTCGACCGCCCAGGAGGCCGAGCAATGGTCCACAAGGATGTCCGTCCCCGACAAGTTCATGGCGTCCCTCCAAAAGCCTTTTTCCTCTTGGTTTCCCTTGCAGGCATCGCCGGGCCTGACACGAATGTGGCGGATGATGATGTTCTCGCCCTTGACCTCCACCCCATAGTTGACGATGCAGATACCCATTCCGGGGCGGTTTGGCCCGCGATGGTGATGTGGTCTTTCCCGACGGTGTGGAGCGTAGCGGAATGATCCGCCCACGTCGAAGACGATCGTCCGCGCCCCTTAGCGATCTTAACCCCCCCCAAGCCAGCCGGGGCCGGTGTCGTCGAGGTTCGTCACGTGATAATTCGTCCCCGCCTGCGCCCCCCGAGACGTACGCCGCCTCCCCTTCCGCGCCTGCAAGGCCGGCAAGGCAACCCGGCCACCGCATCCTGAAAGCAACAGGATCATGCCCGCTGGGATAAGACTACAAAATATCCGTCGCCAAGAGGCAAGGCTCATCGAAAGGCTCCTTTTCCATGTTTCTCTGCACCATCGAGGCCGATGCACTGTCTGGCCATTGTACCGGCAACGTCTCGCATTTCTCTCCCCAGGGAGCTGCCGCCTAGCCTGTCGTGCATCAAGCAAATACAGCTTCTCGCAGATTTTACTCGAGGAAGACAAGTTTCCAAAGCACCAGAAAGGTAACCCGAGATAGACCGAGACCAAGCCCATGATTACCTTCGAGGATTTTTCCCAAGCTGGAGCCTGCACGCACTAACCAAGGTGTTGGGAGGTTCGCGAGCATCCCAACGCCGACAAGCTGATCTGCATGAGTCTCAATTAAGAATATCGAGAAGATAGATTTCATGGCCAGCCGAAAGAAGTGTGTAATCCTAAGTACCTGGTGGGCATGGACATCGTAGATAATATACACACAGAAAGGCG
>CAVXDC010000030.1:0-97429 GCA_963760365.1 uncultured Phycisphaerae bacterium | reverse complement strand
GGCGCCTTTCGTTCAGTTAGGTGCTTGCTAAGTTCAAATTGCGCTAAATAATGACCCCCTCCCGACCCCGCGCCACGGCCCTTGCCGCCTCGACCGGGCCGACCTATCATCGCAGACCGCATGAACCTCGAAAATCCAGAGCATCTCGACACGCCGGCCATGCGGCAGTACCGCACGTTCAAGGAGCAGGTCGGCGACTACCTGCTGCTGTTCCGCATGGGGGACTTCTACGAGATGTTCTACGAGGACGCCAAGACCGCCTCCCGCGTGCTGGGCCTGGCGCTGACCAGCCGCTCCAAAGGCCCCTCGGCCGTGCCGCTGGCGGGCATTCCCTACCACGCCCTGGACAGCTACCTGGCCAGGCTGGTCAAGGCCGGGCTCCGCGTGGCCATCTGCGAGCAGGTGGAGGACCCCAAACAGGCCAAGGGCCTGGTCCGCCGCGAGGTCACGCGCCTGGTGACCCCCGGCACGCTGACCGACCAAACCCTGCTGGACAGCCGCGAGGGCAATTACCTGGCCGCGGTCTTCGGCGGCACAGAAGGCCCGGCCGCCCCGGCCTCGACGAACCCCCCGACCAGCAGCTCAAGACAGCGGACAGCGGATGAGACGGTGGGCCTGGCGTGGGTGGAGCTATCCAGCGGGGCCTTCTGGGCGATGACCACTGCGCCGCCCCACGTGCTGGACGAGCTGGTCCGCATCGGGCCGGCGGAGGTGATCTTCCCCGAAGGCTCCCCCGCCGATGGAAGACCTTCCGCGCAGCGCCTCGCCCAGTGCACCCAGGCCGCCGCCACGGCCCGACCGCCCTGGGCCTTCGACGCCCACGCGGCCACGACGGCGCTGAAGGACCACTTCGGCGCGGCGACGCTGGAGGGCTTTGGATTCCGGCGTGGGACCCTTCGGTTTCAGCGGCCGGGGCGATCATCGACTACCTCCGCGAGACGCAGAAGACCGCCCTGGCGCACATCCGCGCGCTGCGCCGGTTCGACCGCGGCGACCACATGGCCATCGACGGCAACACGCTCCGCTGCCTGGAGGTCCACCGCACGCTCCGCAGCGACCGGCGGGAAGGCACGCTGCTGGCCTGCATCGACCGCACGGCCACGGGCATGGGCGCCGGCTGCTGGAGCGTTGGCTGACTTTCCCGCTGACCGGCTACAGCGCCATCGTCGCCCGGCAGGACGCCGTCGAGGAGCTGAGCGGCCGACCGCAAGCGCCTGGTCGGCCATGCGCGACGCTGCTGGCCGAGGCGGCCCAGATCGACCGCATCGCCGCCGCCATCGCGATGGCGCCGCGTCCGCCCGCGGGAACTGGTGGCCCTGGGCGCGACGCTGCGGCTGCTGCCCAAGCTGGTCGAACTTCTGGCCGGCTGCCAGGCCGACTTGATCGCCAGCAGCTTGCCGCACCTTGCCGGCCTGGAGGCCCCGGCCGAGCTGATCGCGCGGGCCATCGACCCGGACTGCCCCACCGACCTCCGCGACGGCGGGGTGATCGCCGCCGGCTACGACCAGAGCTGGACCGCCTCCGCCGCATCGGCAGCGACGGGCAGAGCTGGCTGGCGCGAGTACCAGGCCGCGCAGGTCCAGCGCACCGGCATCCCCACCCTGAAGGTGGGCTACAACCAGGTCTTCGGCTACTACATCGAGGTCACCAACGCCCACGCGCGACAAGGTCCCGGCCGACTTACGTCCGCAAGCAGACGCTCAAGAACGCCGAGCGCTACATCACCGACGAGCTGAAGCGCTACGAGTCGGAGGTGCTCACCGCCGGCGAGCGGGCCAAGGCGCTGGAGGCCCAGCTGTTCGAGCAGGTGCGGCGGGCGCTGGCGGAGCACATCGCGGCCTTCCAGGCCGCCGCGGAGGCGCTGGCCACGCTGGACGTCCTGGCCGGCCTGGCGCAACTGGCCGCCGAGCGCGACTACCGCCGCCCGACGATCACGCAGGAGAACGTCCTGCACATCGTCGCCGGCAGGCATCCGGTGCTGGCCGAGCAGCTCCGCGAGCAGTTCGTGCCCAACGACGTGCACATGGAGGCCGACGACCGCCGTTGCTCATCATCACCGGGCCCAACATGGCCGGCAAGAGCACCTACATCCGCCAGACGGCGCTGCTGGTGCTGCTGGCCCAGACCGGCAGCTTCATCCCGGCCGAGTCGGCCACCATCGGCCTGGCCGACCGCATCTTCACCCGCGTGGGGGCGGCCGACGAGCTGACCGCCGGGCTGTCCACCTTCATGCTGGAGATGGTCGAGACGGCCAACATCCTCAACAACGCCACGGCCCGGTCGCTGGTGATCCTGGACGAGGTCGGCCGCGGCACCAGCACCTACGACGGCCTGGCGCTGGCCTGGGCGATCTGCGAGCACATCGCCCTGCGCCTGAAGTGCCGCACGCTGTTCGCCACGCACTACCACGAGCTGACCGAGCTGGAGAACCTGCTGGACGGCACGTGCAACCTGAACGTCGCCGTCCGCGAGTGGGCCGACCAGGTCGTCTTCCTGCACAAGATCGTCGAGGGCGGGCACGGACCGCAGCTACGGCGTGCACGTGGCGCGGCTGGCCGGCGTGCCCAAGGAGGTCATCGACCGCGCGCGGGCGATCCTGCCGCAGCTCCAGGCCCACCTGGCCGACGGGCTGGACATACGCCGCACGCTCGCCCGCCTTGGCGAACGCGCCGCCGCCTCCGCCGCCCAGATGGACCTGTTCGCCGACGCCCCCACCCGCCTCGCCCGCGACACTCAAGGACGCCGACCTGGACCACATGACGCCCCTGGAGGCCCTGGACTTCCTTCGGAAGCTCAAGAGCGAGTTATAGCTAGGCGGCGCCGGGGTTCTACGACGCCCAGGCCTGGCCCACACCCTGCCTCTGCGGGTCACCGTCACCTCGTATTGCGTTTGGGGGGCGGATGTGCACAATGATCCAAGCCGGAGGCCAAGAAGGCTCCCAGAAAGAGCAGCGCGCAGATGAGCCTGACCGCCAAGATTGCCGCCGCAGCAATTCGCATCATCGGCCGATCGCTGAGATACCGGTTTGTGTTGGACGATCTCGATGCCGCACCCCAACGGATGCACACCCCGGCCATCTATGTCTTCTGGCATGACATGCTTCTTCTCCCGGCCTACACGCACGGCGACCAGATCATGCCGCTCGTGTCGAGAAGCATCGAGGGCTCCCTCCTGGATGAGGTCATCCGAAGCTTCGGAGGTCAGACCATCCGCGGTTCGACGGATCACGGAGGGAGGAACCGCGGCGGAAGAACGGCGTTGCGGGAGATGCTGCGACAGGGGACAAACCGGCATATAGGCGTCCCCATCGACGGGCCGGTAGGCCATCCTCGCAGGATCGTATCCCGTGGCGTAGCCTGGGTCGCCTCTCACGGCCACATGCCCATCATCCCGGTGGGCATCGCGACGAAAGTGCTCCACTGCTTCGGCCACGCCGATCGAAAGCTCAACCTGCCCCTGATGTTCTCCCGCGCATGGTTCGTCGCCGGGAAACCCCTCAAGGTGCCTTCCAACGTGCCTAAGTCAGAGTTCCGCGCCTTCGTCCAGAAGGTTCAGGATGCCCTGGACGATGTTCAGGCGCGGGCCGAGAGCTACATGAGGAACGGCCCTCCGTCAGCTCGCCCGCTGACCCTGAAGCGCCTCAGAGCCCTCTAGTCGTACCCACCGAGTCTACTCTACCGGAGTCGCCAACACTCCGAAGCTATGGCGACGGAGCGCGGCTTCCAAGGCCGGACGCCCCCCCATGCCTGACCCGCGCTCTCAAGGAGGCCGACCTGGACCCCATGACGCCCCTGGCGGCCTTGGACTTCCTGCGAAAACTCAAGAGCGAGCTGTAGCCGTATCAGCAGAGCTGCCTGGAAGGGCCATAAAGGACAAAATTTCCGGTTCCCCCTTGTCGCCGGGGGTGTCGGGGGGCTACTATTCTGCCGTGGACCGGACACGACGGCTCCCTCCACCGTCGTGCCAGGGAAGCTTCGGCGACCCTGCTTCCGGTCCACATAAATTGATGGGGTATTTTCACTACCAGGGGTCTAGCGCGGCTTGGGCCCAGGCGCACGGCGAGGTTTGTTTGTTGGCGTGTGGGGGGGACCGCAATAAGCCACCCCTAACGACTTCCTGCATAGGCGATTACGGTTTTTCCGGCGGACGGGCCGCCTTCAGGCTCATCGCCGTGGACTGTTTCGGTTATTAACCCTTGACCATCGCCAGGCCGAAGTATTAGTATGATGTGGTTGGGTGCTGAGCGGGACTAAAGTTCCCCTGGAACCGCAGGCCCGCAAGCACCGTAGTGATAGGTAGTAATTGAAAAGTGTTGTAAAAACGACGGCCTAGGGTCGTAGCCAACAAGCAGGCCGTCAGAGCAGACGACGTTCGCAAGAGGCAAAAGGTTGGCTGTAAATCTTGCCTCTTGACGATGTTGCGGCATCGCCTGGCCGAAAGGCGCAGGACGACAAAAACAAAAAGGATGCCGCGGCGTCCGGACGTCGATGAGTCGCCTGCCTTCGGGCGGGCGAGGCCTTCGGGTCATAGAGTTCACATGAGCCAGCGTTGTCTTGACTGTCAGGTCGTTCCACGGATCAGCTTGGCGGCGGCTTTAGCGGCGCCTCCACCGGGCGGTGAGTTGAATATCTTGTACTTTATGTCTTTTCTAAAAATTCTAAAAAAGCTCGCCCCCCGCACGGGTTGTCATCGCAGTCCGCTGGTGGGTCCATAACGGTTAGGCTTACGTGAACTTCCCCTGGGGCGCCTCGGCCGGGGCTTTTAGCTGCGGCTGAGGCATTCGTCAACGTCTGTGCTCGTCTGCACGCCTGCTTGGCTCCGGCAACGTCCCTTCGGCCTTTGCCCCAAAGGAGTGCGCCATGGAAGCGATGTTGCCGTTAGCCCAGATGTTGACCCCCCCCAGGCGGTCGCCCTTGCCTTCGCCACCGCCATCCTAATGGTGCTGGTCGCCGGCGGGGTCATGTGGTTCGTTTATCGCAGCCGACGGGCTGCGGCCGAGAAGGAGCTGGCCGCCCTCCGCGCCGCCGCCGAGGCCCAGGCACAGAAGATCCTCGCCCAGGCTGAGTCCGAGGCCAAGACCGAGTTCATCCGCCGACGCGAAAAGTTCGACGCCGACACCGAGGCCACCCGCTCCGAGCTGCGGACGGAAGAAAAGCGCCTCTCCAAGCGGGAGGACATGATCGACCAGAAGCTGGAGACCCTCAACGCCAAGGAACGGATGCTCGAGGCGGCCGAGCGGTCCTTGGGCGAGCGGGAAAAGGGCCTGGTCAGCAAGGACCGTCAGCTCAACGACCTGATCGCCCAGCAGAGAACCCAGTTGCTCAAAGTCACCAACCTGTCGGTCGACGAGGCCCGGGCAATGCTCTTGGAAAAGATGGAAAAGGAGATGGAAGGTGAGACCGCGCAGCTCATCGAACGCCGGTTGGAGGAGGCTCGCGACCAGGCCGAGTCCCAGGCCCGCGAGATCATCCTGACGGCCATCCAGCGCTACGCCGCCGACCACACCTGCGATTCGACCGTCTCGACGGTGGACATCCCCTCCGACGACATGAAGGGCCGCGTGATCGGCCGAGAAGGCCGCAACATCCGCGCCTTCGAGAAGGCCACGGGCGTGGACGTCATCGTGGACGACACGCCGGGCGTGGTGGTGGTCAGCGGATTCGACCCGGTCCGCCGCGAGGTCGCCCGCCGCTCGCTGGAAAAGCTCATCCAGGACGGGCGCATCCACCCCACGCGGATCGAGGAAGTCGTCGCCGCCACCGAAAAAGAGGTCCACAAGCAGATCCAGGACGCCGGCAAGGCCGCCACCGTCGAGGCCAACGTCCGCGGGCTGCACGGCAAGCTGGTGGAGCTGCTGGGACGGCTGCACTTCCGCACCAGCTACGGCCAGAACGTGCTGAAGCACTCCATGGAGGTGGCCTACCTCGCCCAGATCATCGCCGAGGAGATCGGCCTCAACGGCCAGACGGCCCGGCGGGCCGGGCTGCTGCACGACATCGGCAAGGCCGTCGACCACGAGGTCGAGGGCGGCCACCCGCAGATCGGCGCCGACCTGTGCAAGCGGTACGGCGAGAAGGAGGAGATCGTCAACGCCGTCGGCGGCCACCACGGCGACATCGAGGCGACCAGCATCTACACGCCGATCGTCGCGGCCGCCGACGCGATCAGCGCCAGCCGACCCGGTGCCCGGCGCGAAACGCTGGAACGCTACGTCCAGCGCCTCCAGAAGCTGGAGGAGATCGCCACCGGCTTCGAGGGCGTCAAGCAGGCCTACGCCATCCAGGCCGGCCGGGAGGTCCGCGTCATCGTCGACGCCGAGAACGTGGACGACCGCCTGTCGGCCAAGATCGCCCACGACATCGCCAAGCGGATCGAGGACGAGATGGAGTATCCCGGCGAGGTGAAGGTCACCCTGGTCCGCGAAGTCCGCTGCGTGGAATACGCCCGCTAACTCTTCCCCAGCGCAAAAAAACGGCGGCGGACTTTGCAGCCCGCCGCCGACCGACAGCGCCTGCCGCTAAAAAACTTATCTGCCGCCTATCTTCGGCTAGATCCTCAAAAGCCTTTAGCGCCAAGGACGAGTGAGAAGGCCAACCGCGACTGGAACCTCTCGTCTTGGCCAGACGTCGCGAAAGGATTCCTGACCCCTGCGCCTCCCCTGACCGAAGCCGACTATCGAATATCACTCCCCCCAGGAAACGTCCTTCAATTGCAGTTCCGCGGTGCTCTGGCCGTTGAAGGTGGAGATCACCGGCTCGGCCGCCACGTCGAGGTACGTAACGCCGACCAACCGCTCGGCCAGCTCGCCCATCGAGAACCCCACCGCCCGCATCGAGACGCCATTCTGGGAGAGCATCAGGCTCAGCACGCCGCCCTTTCGACCCATCCGCCGCGGGGCCGACAGCACCTTACAGTTGCGGATGGCCAGCAGCGGCGGCGGGTTGCCCTGACCATAAGGCGCCAGGCGCCCCAGGTGCTCCACCACGGCGTAGCTCAAGGCCGGCAAGGTCGCCTCGGCGTCCAGGCGAAGGGTGGGCTGGAGCTGGGCGGCCTCCACATGCGCGGCGGCGTAGTCGGTGAAGGCGGCGGTGAACTCCTGGACGCGCTGGCGGTCGATCCGCAGGCCGCCGGCCATCGCGTGCCCCCCGAAGCTTTTCAGATACGACGCGCAGGCCGCCAGGGCGTCGCGCATGTGAAAGCCGGGGATGCTCCGCCCGCTGCCCTGCCCGCCGTCGCCGTTGAGGGCGATCAGGATGGCCGGCCGATGGAACCGCTCCACCAGCCGCGAGGCCACGATGCCGATCACCCCGCCGTGCCAGGTTTCACTGGCCAGCACGATCGCCCGGTGCTCCGGGCCGTCCAGGCCGCACGCAACCACCTTCTCGGCAGCCTCGGCCGTGATGGCCCGCTCCACCTTCTGGCGCTCGGCGTTCTGTTTCTCCAGATACTCGGCGATCTTGGCGGCGTGAGGGGTCGGCGCGTCGGTGAGCAGTTCCACAGCCAAGCGGGCGTGGCCCATCCGCCCGCAGGCGTTCAGCCGCGGGGCCAGCAAAAAGCCCACGTGATAGGCGTCCAGCTTCTCCCCGTCCAGCCGGGCCGACCGCAGCAGGGCCTGCAATCCGACGTGCTGCGTGTGCGGCAGGCCCCGCAGACCGTAGACGACCAGGCTGCGGTTCTCGCCCACCAGCGGGACGACGTCGGCGATCGTCCCCAGCGCGGCCAGGCACGTGGCCTCCAGCAGGAACTTGCGAATGGCGTCATCGACGCGGGTATTGCCGCCCAGCTCCACCGCCGACTGCCAGGCGAGCTTGAAGGCCACGCCCGCCCCGGACAGGTCCGGGTTGGGGTACTGCCCCGGCGGTATGGCCGGATGGACGATCACGCAGGCCGGAGGGAGCACGTCGTCGGGGCTGTGATGGTCGGTGACGATCACCTCCACCCCGGCCGCCCGGGCTGCCTCCAGCGGGCGATGGGCCGAGATGCCGCAATCGACGGTAATCAGCAGGTCCATCCCCTCGCGGATCAGCTTGGCGATGGCCTCGTCGTTGACGCCGTAGCCTTCCTCCAGGCGGTGCGGCACGTAGTAGCGCACCTCGGCACCGACCATACGGAGCAGGGAATACAGGATGGCCACCCCGGCCATGCCGTCCACGTCGTAGTCGCCGTACAGGACGATGCGGGCCTTCCGCGCGACGGCGGCGGCGATCCGCCGGGCCGCCTCCACGCAGCCGCCCAGAAGCTCCGGATTGTGCAAGTCGCTGAGCTTGGGGTTCAAGAAGGCCTTGCCGGCTTCAGCGTCGGTGATCCCGCGATTGGCCAGCACCTGCGCCACGATCGGGGCGGTATCGATCCGCCGGGCCAAGTCCCCTGCACCGGGGTAGACCGGGGCTACCTCCCAACGGCTCGTTCCATACCTCCATGCATGCCAGGCCATGGTGCTCCCTCAATGAGTCGATAGGCGGATTATAGTCCATCGTGGGGAGAACGTCGAAGCGAAGAGTATGAATTGCCGATTGCCAATTGCCGATTGCCGATTGAGAAACCCCCGGTTTGTGTCTTCTTACGTCCACCCTCCTTCTTGTCGTTCAATTGGCAATTTGCAATTGGCAATCGGCAATTCTTACTGCGCCACCCAGCCGCCGTCGACGCTGAGGATCGCCCCGGTCACGTAGCTGGCGGCGGGGCTGGCCAGGAACACCACCGGGCGCGGATCTCGTGCATCTCGGCCCAGCGGCCCATCGGCACGCGGCCGAGAATGTCGGCCGCCATCTGGGGGTCCTCCAGCAGCGGGCGGTTGATCTCCGTGGCAAAGGGCCCGGGACAAATGCAGTTGACCGTCACGCCCGTCTTGGCCAGCTCGACGGCCAGCGTGCGGGTCATCTGGACCACGGCGCCCTTGCTGGCCGTGTAGCTCACTCTTCCGGGCAGGCCCACCAGGCCGACGGAGGAGCCGATGTTGATGATCCGCCCGAAGCCCGCCTTCACCATGTGCGGCACGACGGCCTGGCAGCAATGGAAGACGCCGGTCACGTTCACCGCCAGGATGCGCTCGAAGTCCTCCAGGCGGACCTGTTCCAGCGGTGCGCGGACGTTGACGCCGGCGTTATTGACCAGGATGTCCAGCCGGCTGAAGGTGTCCAGCGCGGCCTGGACGGCGGCATCGACGCTGGACCGATCGGCCACGTCCATCACCGCGGCCAGGACTTTCCGGCCAGTCGCCTTGGCGATCTCCCGGCCGGCTTGAGTGATCTCTTCTTTGTGGCGGGCTCCGACGACCAGGTTCGCCCCCGCCTCCGCCAGCGCTAAGGCCATCTCCTTGCCCAGCCCCTTGGACCCGCCGGTGACCAGCGCCACCCGATCCGTCAGATCGAATAATTCCTTCATACGCGCACCTCGGGGCAAAGAGCCGACTCGCTGATTCGTTGACGGGTTCACTGGCGGAGGCCTGGAGGAATCCACGAGTGAACGAGTCAACCCGTCAACGGCTTTCCTACGCTTTCTTTCCGATCACGGCGATCTTGAGCTGCTCAGCCAAGGCCAGCGTGGCGGGCTTGTCCACGATGAGCGTCTTTCCGGCCTCGACCACCAGGCAGGCGCAGCGGGCGTCCTTGAGGTTCCGCAGCGTGTCCGGCCCGACGGTCGGCACGTCGAAGCGCATGTCCTGCTTGGGCCGGGCGACCTTGACCATCGTCCACCCGCCCGACCGGCACAGCCGGCCCGCGCGGCGGATCATCGCGTCGGTGCCCTCCACGGCCTCCACCGCGATGATGTCCCGCCCCTTGACGGCGACGGTCTGGCCGATGTCCAGGTCCGCACTGGCCCGGGCGATCCGCCAACCGAACTCCACGTCCCCTTCCAACCCCGCCGGCAGGGGCGTTTGGGTCATCAACCCCTCATCGGCCAGGTGCTCGGTGCAATACTTGACGCTACTGACCAGCTCGATGCCTTCGTTCCTCAGTTCCTCAGCCATGGCAAGCAGCACGGCGTTGTCCCGCCGGTCCTTTCGCAATCGGAAGTACCAGATTCGGATCGCCCGCCAGTCCGGCAGGTACCGCAGCAGCGCCAGCGGCCAGTACATCGCGCGCTTGCGGACCCCGCCGATCATGACGGCCTCGTGCACGTCGTGTTTGGCAAAGAATCGCAGCCAACTCCCCGGGCGGGTTATCCCCACGCGGTGGAAAGAATCCGCCCACCCCGCCAGCCTCGTCGAGGCCAGGCCTGCCAGCGCCACCATGACCACCGGCCGGTCGGCCTTGCGGATACCCTCAGCCACCAGGAACGGCAGGCGGCCCGAGCCGGCAATCACCCCCACCGGCTGGCGAGGCTCCAAGCTCACGCCTCATCCTCCAGATTCGGCGGGCTGCCTTCGTCCACGCCCAGCCGGCGCTTCAGGGAGGCCAGCTCCTGCGTCAGCCGCCGAACGGCCGTGCGAAGCTGCGGCAGGCGCGACAAGGCCATCCAGGCGCGGCGGGCCTGGGGCAGGGGCATCGAGGGACTGCCGCCGATCTGGAGGCCGGCCGGCACGTCGCCCACCACGCCGGTCTGGGCGGCCACCTGGACGCCGTCGCCAATCCTGATGTGCCCCTCGGCACCGCTCTGGCCGCCAAAGACGCAGTAGTTGCCCACCACCGTCGAGCCGGCAATGCCCGACTGGGCCACCATCAAACAATGCTTGCCCACCTTCGACCCATGCCCGATGGCGACGAGGTTGGAGAACTTCGTCCCCGCGGCGATGACCGTCGGGCCCAGCGACGCGCGGTCGATCGCGCAACAGGCTCCAATCTCCACGTCGTCGCCCAGCTCCACCCAGCCGACCTGCGGGATCTTCTCATGCCGGCCGCCATGCGTGGCGTAGCCGAAGCCGTCTTGCCCGATGGACGCCCCGGCGTGAATGGTGACGCGGTCGCCCAGGATGCTGCCGTCGTACAGCGTGACATTGGGGTACAGGATGCAGTCGCGCCGAGGCGGCAGTTGGGTCCGATATACACACCGGGATAGATCACCGTCCCTTCGCCCACCGCGCAGCCGGGAGCGATGGTCACGAACGCGGCGATCGTCACGCCCGAAGCAAGCTTGGCCGAGGGATCGATGTTCGCCCGCTTGTCGATGCCGTCAAAGTGCGGTTGGCGAAAACCGTAGAAGGCCACCATCGCCTGGCGGAAGGCGAAGTAGGGGTCCTGGCAGCGGATCAGCACCGGCCCGGAGCCTTGGTAGTCGGCGGCCACGATCACCGCAGCCGCACGGGTCTGGGCCATGTGCCGCTCGTACTTGGCGTTGGCCAGGAAGCTCACCTCTCCCGGCCCGGCCGACTCCAAGGCCGCCAGGCCGCGAATCGTCCTGCTGCCTTCGCCACTCAATTCCCCGCCCACCAGGCGGGCAAGCTCCGCTAAGGTCATCTCAACCATGCAGGTCCGTCCAATTCAACCCCTCGTGCGTCATCGCCCAGTGTGTCCCGATTGGCCTAGCCCGTCAAGACTCGCCTGCTACTCCCGCAGCCGGCCGTCTCGGAGGTGCAGGATGCGGTCGGTCTGGTCGGCCAGGGAGACGTCGTGGGTCACCATGAGGATGGTCTGGCCGTCGCGGCGGTTGCAGTCCTTCAGCAACTCCATGATCTCTCGGCCGGTGGCGCTGTCGAGGTTGCCGGTGGGTTCATCGGCCAGCACCACCTTGGGTCGGTTGATCAGCGCCCGGGCGATGGCCACGCGTTGGCACTCCCCGCCCGAAAGCTCCTTGGGCCGATGCCGTAACCGCTCGCTCAACCCCACGCGGTCCAGGATCTCCATCGCCCGTTTGCGGGCCTGGCGACGACGGGTGAGCCAGCCGAGGGTGGAGGAGCTCACTAGGCCCGGCAGCAGGACGTTCTCCAGCACGTTCAGCTCCGCCAGCAGGTGGTAGAACTGGAAGACAAACCCGATCTCCAGGCATCGCGCGCGATGGCATCGCCGGGCGGGCCAGGTGGAAACGTCCTGCCCGTCCAGCGCGACGCTGCCTCGGTCGGGCCGGTCGAGCAACCCGATCAGGTGCAGCAGCGTGCTCTTGCCGCTGCCGCTGGCGCCGACCACGGCGGCGAATTCACCCGTCGGCACGAGGAAGCTCACCCCGCGCAGCACGTGGAGCATCACCTTGCCCAAGTGGTAGCTCTTGTGCAGCCCCTGTACCTGGATGGCCGGTTCACTCATAGCGCAGGGCCTCCACCGGCTGCATCCGAGCCGCCCGTAAGGCCGGGACCAGCGCCCCGATCAGGCCCGCCGCAATCGCCCCGGCCACAATCAGCAGCACCGGGAGGAGCTGAACCTCGTTGGGAATCTTCTCGAACAGAAACACCTCGCGGTCCCACACGCGGAATCCGAACCACCGGTCCACGGCGTCCTGGATGGCGTTGATGTGCCGCACGAAGTAGTACCCCCCGATCGTGCCGAAGACCGAGCCCACCAGGCCCACGGCCGCCCCGTAGGCCAGGAAGATGCCCGCCACGCCGAAGCTGCCGGCCCCCACGGCCTTGAGCACGCCGATGTCCTTGGTCTTCTGGAACACGATCATGTAGAAGATCACGAAGATCAGCACCACCGACACCAGCGAGATGATGCCGAACATGATCACCGTCAGCGTCCGCTGCTGCTTGATGGGCCCGACGATGCTGGCCTGCCGCTGCTGCCAGGTCATCACCGAGGCGTCGCTGCCGATTTGCTCGGCGTGGCGGGCGTGGAAATCGTGCCAGGCCACTTCCACCCGCCGGCAGACGGCCGCCAGGCGCTGCTCGCCGCCGGCGCCGTTGGCGACCTTGATGTGAATCTGGTTGCAGCGGGCGGGGATGACCACCTGGTTGGGGTCCTGGGGATCCACCTTGGCCTCCAGGCCGCTGAGCCGCTGGAGCGTCTCAAAGGGAAGGTAAATGATCTCGGAGTCGATGGAGGACACATCCGTGCGGCAGTCGTCCACCACGGTGAAAATCTTGGTGTTCAGGGAAAGGTTCGACGCCGCCGACAGCCTTCCTAAGGGGATCAGCGAGATGGCTAGGCGGTTGCCGGGCATCAACAGGCGGATGGTCTGGCCTTGCGGCGTGCGGAAGCTCAAGCCCCGGATGCCCAACCCCAGGATGACGTGGTACGGCGGCGGCTGGTAGCCGGACTTTTCGACCAGCTCCCCCAGGCGCTCTTCGAGCTGCTCGGTCCGTTCGGTGGACTCCCCGTGCGACTTTTCATACGCCGCGTCCAGTTGCGCCTGGAGGATGCGCGTGTCGTTCTGGAAGGTCCGCGCCCCCCGCAGGAGGCTCCGCGCCCACAGGTGCGAGAGCATCGCATTGTCCAGCCGGTCGCGCAGCAGGAGCGCATCGGCGGAGGCGTTCGCATCCGTCCGGAGCCTGGAGATGTCGGCCTCCAGGGACTGGATCAACTGCTCCTGGCGGTCCAGCAGCCGGTCGATGGACGGGTCGAACATGGGCTGACTGTCACCCTGCTGGTAGTACAGGCCCTTGGCAAAGTCGGTCACGTTCGCGCGCTCCGGCAGGCGGATACCGGCGGCCTGGACGATCTGGTTCCACTCGCTGTTGCCGGGGACCTGGAGGAAGCAGGAGTTGAGGATGAACGGCGAGGCAACCACGACGTCCGGGACTCTTGTCCGCAGCTCGGCGATGAACTCATCGTACAACCCCATGCCGCGCGTGCTGCCGGACTCGATGACGATGTCGCCGAACAGCCCCTTGGCCGCCTTCTCCACGCGATCCAGAAACCCGTTCATGACGCTGACGACGATCAGCATCATCGCCACGCACAGCGCCACCCCCAGCACCGCGAAGTACGCGATGATGCGGCTGCGCAGATACCGAAGGCAAAGGAAGAGCTTGTACATGAGACGAACCGTTATCCGTCAATGGGTCAGCTGGTCACTCGGTTTTGTTGACTCGTTGATTCGTTGACTGGTCAACTACTGGACCAGCCATGCTGCTCCGAGTTAACCAGTCAACCAATTCACCAGTCAACTCGCCTCTACTGCTGCTGCCTCAGCAGCGGGAAGAAGATCACGTCGCGGATGCTGGTGCTGCCCGTCAGCAGCATCACCACGCGGTCGATGCCGATCCCCAGTCCGCCGGCCGGGGGCATGCCGTGCCGCAAGGCCGTCAAAAAGTCCTCGTCCATCGCGCGCATGGCGGCCGCGTCGCCCTCGCCGCGAAGCTGCTGGCGGAAGTTGGCCTCCTGGACGGCCGGGTCGTTCAGTTCCGTGTACGCGTTGGCAATCTCCATGCCCGCGATGTACAGCTCGAAGCGCAAGGCGACGCTCGGATCGTCGGCCTTGCGGCGGGTCAGCGGGCAGATGTCGGCCGGATAGTCGATCACGAACGTCGGGCGATTTGACCGCGCCAGGGCCGGCTCGACGATGGCCTGGAAGACTTCGTTGACCACCACCGCGTCGTCCTTGTTGGCCTCTTCCAGGCCCAATTGGCGGGCCTTGGCCCGCACGGCGGCCGGGTCGCGCATCAACACCCCCGCGTGCTCCTTCAGCAGGTCCTCGTACCGCTCCCGCGGCCAGGGCGGAGTAAAGTCCAGCTCCTGCTGCCCGAAAGTCAGCTTCATTCCGCCCGCAACAGCCGCCGCGGCCCCGACAATCAACTCCTCGGTGAGCTCCATCATCACCTCGTAGTCCGCGTAGGCCTGGTACAGCTCCAGCATGGTGAACTCAGGATTGTGCCTCGCATCCAACCCCTCATTGCGGAATTGAGGACCTATTTCAAAAACCTTCTCCATCCCGCCCACCAGCAACCGCTTGAGATAAAGCTCCGGACTGATCCGCAGAAACAGGTTGGCATCCAGGGTGTTGTGGTGCGTGGTGAAGGGCCTGGCCGCCCCGCCGCCGTAGATGGGCTGGAGGATCGGCGTCTGGACCTCGACGAACCCGCGCTTGGCCAGCGCCGCGCGGAAGAACTCCACGATCGCGATGCGCTTGCCAAAAACCTCCGCCGAGGGCGGGTTGGTCATCAAGTCCAGGTACCGCTGACGGTAGCGGATCTCCACGTCCGCCAGGCCATGGAACTTCTCCGGCATGGGCGAGAGGCTCTTGCACAGCAGCGTCAGGCGCTCGGCCCAGACGGTGATCTCGCCGGTCTTGGTCCGTTGCACCGCCCCCGCCGCGGCCACGATGTCGCCCAGGTCCAGCAGCTTGGCCAAGGCCCAGCCCTTCTCATCCAGCGCGTCTTTTCGAAGGGCGATCTGCATCTGGGCGCTTGAGTCGCGGAGGTGGGCGAAGACCATCTTGCCCATGTCGCGGAGCAGGATAAGCCTTCCGGCGATGTCAGCCGATTGGGCCGGACCGTCGTCCTTAAAGCGGGCGAGGACCGAGGCAATCGGTTCGGCCGTATCGTAACGCCCACCGTAGGGGTCGATGCCCAACTCGCGGATCTTGCGGAGCTTGGCTTGCCTGTCGGCCTGGACCTTCTCGAGCATGCGTGTACCTGCCGCCTCTTGGCAAAGGGGCTTCGGTCGAGCAGGCATCATCGGCCGGTGGCTGCGTCAAGTCAAGGGCGGCAGGGGCGGTGGGACTAACGCCGGCCTTTGCCGCCTCGGCCTGGGCGTCCGGCAGTTTGGACGCGTTTATTGCCCTTGGCCTTTGCCGCCTTGTCAGGAGCGGTTCGGCTGGCGGGGGTAATGTTGAGTTGGCGGCGGGCCTCGTCCACGCCGATCACGCGGACGTTCATCAGGTCGCCGATGCGATACACTTTGCCCGTTCGCTCCCCGCGGACCTGGCCGGTCCGGGCGTCCACGTCCCACCAGTCGTCCCCCAACTCCTCCAGGCGGACCAGGCCATCGATGAGGAACCGCCTCAGTTGTACAAAGATGCCGAAATTGGCTACGCCCGTCACCACGCCCTCAAACTCCTGGCCCACCCGCGTGGCAAGCATCTGGAGCAGCAGGACCTCGCGCAGCTCCCGCTCGGCCGCCTCGCTCCTTCGCTCGGCTGCGGTCATGGCCGAGCCCAGGCGAACCAGCTCCGCCAGGTCTTCCGGCGGGCGCGTGTCCAGCCGGCCACGGCAGTAATCCTCCAGCATGCGGTGGACCGTCAAATCGGGGTAGCGGCGGATGGGGCTGGTGAAGTGGCAGTAATGCTCGCTCGCCAGGGCGAAGTGCCCCACCTGCATGGGCGAATACTCCGCCTGCTCGAACATCCGCAGGACGGCCAGGTTCACCGCATAGCTTTCCGGCCTGCCCTTGACGGCCTCCAAGAGCTTCTGGAGGTCATGACGGGACAAATCTTTCGACAGGCGATGCCCCGCCGCCCGCACGAACGCCGCCAGCGGCGCTGCCGAAGTCGCACTGGGCGCCGGATGGATCCGCCGCAGCACCGGCCGATTCAGGCGGCCCATCAACGCGGCCACGGCCTCGTTGGCCTCGACCATGAACATCTCGATCAGCGTGTGCGTGTAGGACAGGTCTTCCGGGACGGCATCGACGACCTTCCCGTGGGCGTCGAAGACCAGCTCCACCTCCGGCAAATCCAGGTGCAGCATGCCCGCCTGACGCCGACGGGCTTCGATCCGATGCGCCAATTCCAGGCAGCGGCGGAGCAAGTCCACCACCTTGCGCTCGTAGCCGCCGCGTTGTCCGTCGCAGATGCCCTGGGCCTGCTCGTAGGTCAGCCGCTTGGCCGAGGCGATGACTGTCTCGGCGAACCGCGTGGCCGCGACGTGGGCGTCGGCGTCGTAGGTGATAAAGACGCTCTTGCAGTATCGGCGCTGGCCTTCCTGAAGGCTGCACACGCCATTGGAGAGGACCTCCGGCAGCATCGGCACGACCTTGCGGGGGAAATAGGTGCTCGTGCCGCGGCGGTGGGCCTCCTCGTCCAGCGCCGTGCCAGGGGTGACGAAGTGCGACACGTCAGCGATGTGCACGCCCAGGGTCACCCGGCCGTGGGGGCCGGGCTGGAGGCTGATGGCGTCGTCAAAGTCGCGGGCATCGGGCGGGTCGATGGTGACGACAGTCAGGCCACTGGCAGCAAGGTCCTCCCGCCCGCGGATGTCGTCGCCGTCGAAGGCCGCCACCGCCGCCCGCGCATCGGCCAGGGCCTGGGGGGAAAGGCATCCTCCAGCCCGTGGGCGCGGATGACAGCCAGCGTCTCGACCTCCAGCCTCCCCCGCCGGCCCAGCTTTTCGACAATCACACCGGCCGGCAGTTGGCCCGGTTGGCCGTAGTGGACGATCTCGGCCACGACCTTCGTGCCCTCGGGGGGGCCGGCAGCGCCGATATCGCGGATGAGGATCGGCGTGGTCATGGCCGCCCCGTCGGGCATGACGAACCAGGCCCCGCCTGCCTCTCGACAAGCTCGGGCCGGCCTGGGCCCGTCGAAGGCCGCCCGCTGGAGCGTGCCGACGAAGCGGTTCTGCCCGCGCTGGAGGATCTGGACCACCGTCCCGGCGTACAGCGCCCGGCCGTCGCGTTTGCCGCGGTGGCGGACCGTGGCTACCACCAGGTCACCGGTCATCGCCCCGCCGGTGGATTCCTCCGGCACGAACAGGTCGCCGTGGGCGTTGGGCGTCTCGGGCACGATGAAGCCGAAGCCCCGCGGATTGGCGCGGAAGATGCCCGTCACGCGGTCGCCGATCTCCGGCAGGGTGAGGGAGTCCTTAGCCCCCAGGACCACGCGCCCGGCGTCCCGCAGCGTCTTGATGGCCGCTCGGAACGTGCCGTAGTCCTCCTCCGCCACGCCGAGTTGGCGGGCGAGCTGCCGCGGTTTGAGCGGCTGATAGTCGCGGGCGGAAAGGAACTTGACGATGGCATCGACGTAGCGGTCGGGCATAGGGCCTTTTACCTTCAGGCGGGTCCTGAAACGTCGCTAGGCTACCCGCCTTATCCCGGCAACGCCAGCAAGTTCCCCCCAGGGGCGGAATTGTGTACCGCCCCTCCGGCCCGGCCGGTAGGATGGCCCGGCGCACCACGCAGAACACAGAGAAGGTGGAGCCCGTGGAGAAACCCATGCAAGCCATCATCGACCTGGCCACCCAATTGGGCCGGGCCATCGCCGAATCGCCCCAGGCCGTCAAGCTGCGAGAGGCCAAGGAAGAGCTCAATCGCCACGCCGACCTGACCGCGACGCTGAAGGACTACGCCGCCCAGGCGGAAAGAATCGCCAAGCTGGAGGCCGAGAACAAGCCCCTCGAGGTCGAAGACAAGCACCGCCTGGACGAGCTGGAGGGCAAGCTGCTCAGCAACGACGTCTTCAAGCGCTACACGGCCGCCCAGGTGGACTATGTGGACCTGATGCGCCACGTCAACGCCGAACTCCGCAAACAACTGGCGGCAGTGGAGGAGTAGCAATCTTGTGCGCAGCAGAGCTGCGCACCCTACTCCCTATTCCCTGAATTCCATATTTACCTGTTTGCATCCACGTCGGTAGCGAAGTAATATCCTCGGTAGAGATGTTCTTCAGAAGGAGGTGCGCGTATGACGGTAAGAAAAGATCAATGCCTGCGTGTGCACCTCCGGACTGCCTACTAAGCTAGGTTTTACGCCAATCTCCGTCGGCCGTCCGGACTGGGCGGCCGATTCTCTTTAACTTTCCCCACGGCTCCCATCGCGCCGCAGTGCGCCAGGCCCACTGACCGGTTGCGTGATGAAACCCAAGTCAAACCACATAGTGAAAGGAACGTTGTATGACTGCCCTGCAATCCCAAATCCCGACGTGTACGAAACCCATTGAAGGAGTCAACCAAGACCGGAGAAAAACACTTGTCAAGAGATCCAAACAGGCGCCGAGCCGCGCCGGGCCCGGCGGCCTTTTTATGCGATCATTGCGGCTTAGTCGTCAGCCCCGATCCCGGCGGCACGGACCACCGCAACCACTGCCCCCACTGCCTGTGGAGCGTGCATCTGGACCTGCGCCCCGGCGACCGTCGCTGCGGCTGCAAGGGGCCGATGGAGCCCGTGGCCGTGTGGGTGCGCTGCGGCGGGGAGTGGGCCATCATCCACCGCTGCCAGCGGTGCGGGGCGCTGCGGTCCAACCGCATCGCCGGCGACGATAACGAGCTGGCCCTGATGAGCCTGGCCGTCCGTCCCCTGGCCGCCCCGCCGTTCCCGCTGGATAGGCTGGAAACCCGGTAAGTCGGCTCAGGCCCGTTGAAAACGTAGGGGCGTGCAGCTCATCTGCACGCCCCACGATATTTCTTATCGTCCTGCTCCGGCCTACAAATCCTTGCTGCGTTTATAGACTCGAGCCATGTAGGGCGTGCAACTTGCCGAAGGCCCGGCGTAGCCGTGGCGAAGCCGGGTTGCACGCGGAATCGCATTCCCGCGTGCAGAACCCCGCCGCGGCGGGAACCTGCACGCCCTACAAGTCCTTGCTGCGTTTGTAGACGCGCGTCTCCAGGGACGGCAGGTAGGAGGTGAAGCTGGTGTTTGGATCGGGGTCGGACTCGATCGCCTTGGTGGTGATGAACAGCTTGGCGTCCAGATTATCCACGTAGTGGACGAAGAACGCCTCAGGGATAGCCGGGAGCTTGGGGGAGCCGAACTCGAATTGCCCGTGGTGGCTGAGGATGATGTGCTGGAGCAGGTCCAGCGTCCGGGCGGGGAAGGGTTCGGAGATTTCCTGGGCCACGGCGGCGGCCTTTTGGGCGACCCAGGTGGCGGCAATCGTCACGTGGCCGACAAGCTGACCGCGGTCGGTGTAGGTCATCGTCGTCCCGGACGCCAGTTCCGCCGTCTTGCCGATGTCGTGCAGAAAAACCCCGGCCAGTACCAGGTCGGCGTTGACCTGGGGGTACAGCGGCAGCAGCACCTTGGCCGCCTTCAACGTGGCCAGCGTGTGCTCCAGCAACCCGCCCAGAAAAGCGTGGTGGAGCTGAAGCGCCGCCGGGCTGCGCTTGAACGCGGCGACGAAGTCCAAATCCTCCAGGAATTTTTTAATCAAGAGGTGGACGTACTTGTCCTTGATCTCCCGCAGGATCTCCACCAGCTCACCCCACATGGCCTCAACGTCCTGCTTGGTGACGGGCAGGAAGTCGGCCAGGTCCACCTTCTCCGCCGGCCAGGGGCGGCAGGCGTCAATGACGAGCTGCAAGGTGCCGCGGTACTCCTCGGTGCGGCCCTTGACGTGCAAAAAACCATCGACGGGGACGGAATTGTAGATGCTCTCGGAGATCTGCCACATGCGGGCGGCGAGCGTCCCGCCTTTGTCGCACAGGGTGCATTGAAGGTAAAGCCCCCCGGCCTTGGTGGTCCGCAGGTCCTTGTCCCGCACCAGGAAGACCTGGTCGATCGTCTCCCCGGCCATGAGCTGATTGACGTACCGGCGCTTGGCGTCCATGATGGGCTATTCTAGCGGCCGGCCGCGGCGTTGAAAACGCGAGCGTTTCGGAATATAAGCAGCTCACACCAGTCAACCAGTTACTAGTCAACGGGTTGACTCGTTACTGGGCCACCAGAACTTGGCCTGCGGAGCTGGCCGCGGTCTAAGAGTGAAAACACGACATGAAATATAGTCAACTCCTCATCCCCACGGTGAAAGAGACGCCCGCCGAGGCGGAAATTCCCAGCCACCGGCTCATGATCCGCGCGGGGTTCATCCGCAAGCTCGCCAGCGGAACCTACACGTACCTGCCGCTGGGCTGGCGGTGCCTGCGGAAGATCGTCGAGATCGTGCGGCAGGAGATGGACTCTGCCGGCGCCCAGGAAATCCTCATGCCCATCCTCCAACCGATGGAGCTGTGGCAGCAGACCGGAAGGGACGTGGTGTACGGTGAGAACCTCTGCCGCCTCAAGGACCGCCACGGGCGACAGAACGTCCTGGCGCCGACGGCGGAGGAGGCCGTGACCGTCCTGGTGGCCGGGGAGATCAGCAGCTACCGCCAGCTCCCCATCAACCTCTACCAGATTCACACCAAGTTCCGCGACGAGTTCCGCCCGCAGTACGGCGTTATCCGCAGCCGCGAGTTCCTGATGAAGGACGCCTACAGCTTCGACGCGACGGCCGAGGGGCTGAACGTTTCCTACCGCAAAATGTACCAGGCCTACTGCCGCATCTTCGACCGCTGCGGGCTTGTTTACAAGGTCGTCGAGGCGGAATCCGGCGGGATCGGCGGCACCGATACCGAGGAGTTCATGGTCCCCGCCGCCGTCGGAGACGTATTGGTCACCAGCCAGGACGTCAGCTACGCCGCTAACATCGACAAAGCCCACGTCGATCCGCTGTCGTTGACGGCCCAGGCCGCCGCCCTTCGCAAGACTGCCCCGGCGATACAGGAAGTCCACACGCCCCACATCGGCAGCATCGAGGCCGTCTGCAAGTTCCTGGGCACAAAGCCGGTGGAGATGATCAAGACGCTGATCTACATCACCAAAACCGATCATGGCAAAAAGGTATTGGCCGTGCTGGTTCGGGGCGACCACGAGATCAACGAGGCCAAGCTCACCGCCCAGGCCGGGGAAGAACTGGAGCTGGCTAGCGAAACCGTTATCCGGGATGTGACCGCGGCGGCGGTGGGATTCGCCGGGCCGATGAACCTTTCGGGCAAGGTCGCCAAGTTCATCGTCGACCACGCCGTGGCCGCCATGGGCGTGGGCGTGACGGGGGCGAATAAGACCGACTATCACGTCAAGAACGTCGTGCCGGGCCGGGATTTCCCCATTAGCGGCGGGAACGTCACCGTCGCCGATGTGCGGAACGCCGTCGAGGGCGACACATGGCAGGGCAAGAAGCTGGTCTTTTCCTGCGGCATCGAGGTGGGCCACGTGTTCAAGCTCGGCACCAAGTACAGTGAAAAGCTGGGCGCCAACTTCCTCGACGCCAACGGCAAAAGCTGCCCGTGCCTCATGGGCTGTTACGGCATCGGCATCAATCGCATCCTGGCCTCAGCCATCGAGACGGGCCACGACGAGAATGGCTGCATCCTGCCCATCAGCATCGCGCCGTTCGAGGTCCAGGTCGTGCCGCTGAACAGCGACAAGCCCGCCGTGTGCGCCGAGGCCCAGCGGATCCACGACGAATTGGCGGCCTGCGGCGTGGAGGTGCTGCTGGACGACCGCGACGCCCGGCCAGGGGTAAAGCTCAAGGACGCCGACCTGATCGGCATCCCGCTGCGCGTGGTGGTCGGGGAGCGCGGGCTGAAGGACGGCCAGGTGGAGCTGAAGCGCCGCACGGACGAGCGGCCCACCATTGTCCCTGCCGCCCAAGCCGTCACCGAAGCGAAACGGATCGTGGACGAAATGAAAACCAGGTTAGAGGTTAGAGGTTAGTGGTTAGAGTGCGGCAACGTCGTTGGCGAAAAGTAGGAATTCCTGGCACGCACAGAACCGACACCGATGCCACGATGCCGCCTGCGCGGCCGTTAACTCTCACCTCTCACCTCTAACCTTTCTCCAATGGCTCGACCAAGAAACAAGTTGTTGGACTACCTGACGTACGTCGCGCTGCGGCTGTTTGCGATGTTCGTGCACATGTTTTCCCCCGCGGCCAACTACCGCACGGCGGACCTGATCGGCTGGCTCATCTACCGCCTGGACCGCCGCCACCGTCGCTTCGCCGTCGAGCACCTCCGCCGCAGCTTCCCCGCCTGGAGCGAGGAAACGATTCATCACGTCGCGCGGGAGTCGCTGAAGCACCTGGTGTTCCTGGGGCTGGAGGTGCTGCTGACCCCGCGGCTGATCACACCACTGCTCTGGAGGCGGCACGTACAGTTGGCCAATCTTTCCGAGGCCTTGCGGCTGCTGCTGGAGCAGCGCAGCGGCGTGATCCTGGTGACCGGGCACTACGGGAGCTTTGAGCTGGTGGGCTACACGATGGCCACGCTGGGGTTTCCGTCGGTGACGGTCGCCCGGCCGCTGGACAATCCGTTCATCAACGAGTACGTCATGGGTTTCCGCGAGCGGACCGGCCAGAGCATCCTGTACAAGCGGGGCGCGACGGCCACGATGGAAGACGTGCTGGCCGGATGCGGGACGCTGAGCTTCATCGCCGACCAGGACGCGGGGCGCAAGGGGCTGTTCGTGGACTTCTTCGGCCGGCCGGCCAGCACCTACAAGTCCATCGCCCTGATGGCCATGCAGTTCGGCGCCCCGATCGTCGTGGGCTACGGGCGGCGGCTGGACGAGGCGTTCCACTTCGAGATGGGCGTGCAGCGGATCATCCACCCGCACGAATGGGCCGATAAGCCCGACCCGCTGGTCTGGATCACGCAGGAATACACCTCCGTCTTGGAGCAGATCGTCCGCGACGCCCCCCAGCAGTACCTGTGGGTCCACCGCCGCTGGAAACACCGGCCCAATGGTGAGTCGCCCGACCCGGACGGCATCGCCTGACAAACGGACCTCGGCTTGCAAGCCGTGGGTTATTCGGCAACGGACAAGGCCTTTTCAATCTCGGCGACGGCGGCGCCGTCCATCTTGTGGACTTCAACCAGCGTGCGGATTTCGAGCTGGCGGATCTGGTCGCTCCATTCGGGCACATCGACACCGACGGGTTTGGGATCATAGAACGCCCGTCGGCTATCCCGCAGCTCCTAAATCGTTCTCCCGGCCTTGTCGTACAGGCCGGCTGCCGTCTCCAGATTCACCCTCGCTCCCTTGCCGAGCACGTCGGCATGACCGGTCAGGAACCGCGCCGCGGCCTGGCGAGCGTCATACAGGTGATAAGCCGTCCAACGATGGTTCGAATAAAGGCCAGCCCGCTCGTCGGCGTTCAGCTTGGCGATGGTCCTGAGGTCCTCGACCCAGGCCTGGTAGGCCGAATCGCCAAAGCAGTACTCCCACGCCCCCTTGCCTCGCCACGGTTGCCACTGTTCGCCAGGCATACGTCCGCGGTGCCAGTTCATGACGCCCAACTTGAGTCCCTGCATCAACGCGTCGCGCGGCGGCAGGGGATCGCCCTTGGGCTCCAGGAAGAACGGGCCGCCCCCGCTGGTGACCTTCTCGAAGGGCATCTTGTGAAACCCCTCGCCCAGGTCATAGCAGCGAACCAGGACGGTATCCCCCCCCTCGTCGTAGCCGTAGATGACGCCCGTGTCGCCCTCGATGTAGGCCGTGGGGCAGAGGCCGGCATCCAGGGCGGCCACCGTGCGCCGCTTCTTCTCCTGCATGTCCTTGGTCCAGAGACCCTCACACCCCGTCGCCTTTCTGACGGCCTCGGCTTCTTCGGGGAACTGCCCCACCGGTCCGACGCCGCTCCACTCACGCCCGTCCAGGCGGCGGACATAGCGAAGGCGAAACGCCAAGCCGCTGTAGACCATCAGGGAGTCGTAGTCGAAAGGCCGGTCTGTGACAGCCAAGGCCGCTGAGACGGCCGCGATGTACGTGGTGTTCCCGCTCTTGCCCCACGCCAGCACAGGGACACCTTGGATCACGCGTCCCGCAAAATCATCGGGAAGCTTGTGTTCGTTGAAGACCTGCCCAAGCATTCGAATCATCCTTTCCTTCAGCCGATTCCTGGAAGCACGCAGGCGGCTCTTGACGGTATTCACCGGGACATCCAGGAACGCGGCGATCTCTTGTTGTGAGTACCCATCGATGTAGAACAAGGCGGTGACCTCACGCTGCGGTTGCGGCAGGGAGCGGATCGCCTCGATCACCTTGTCTTTTATTTCGCGCTCCTCGGCCACCTGGCTCGGCCCCGGGCCGCTCGATGCCACGCCCAAGCCCGACTCCAGCGGCACCCACGGCAGACGCCTTGCCCGCCTGACTCGGCTGCACCTGTAGCGAACGACCTTCCTAAACCAGCCTGGGAAGGCCTCGACGTCCCGCAGCTTCGCCAAGTTCTGGTAGGCCTCAATGAAGGCCTCCTGCGTGACGTCCTGAGCCAGGTGAAAGTCGCCCAGGACGGCGTAGGCACACGCATAGCCCATGTCCTGGAACCTCATGACGATTTGACTGTAGGCGTCCAGGTCGCCCGCCTGCGCAGCCCTCACCAGCAGTCCAAGCCCTTGCATTGTCAGGTCCGATCGGCCTCTGCCATAAAGTGCCAACGGTGTCCGGTTGGGTTTAAACAATACCGAGGATTCATAAAATCTTCCTCCCCGAGGAAGGCAAGTTCCCCTCACGGTCAGGTCGCTGATGGGGTGCGCTGCTCTGCTGCGCACGGGTTAGGAGACGACATGGAAGCTGCGTGTGCAGCGAAACTGCACACCCTACCTTAACGTCAGGGACCGCGTGTTACCGGGACCTGCGGCCGTCAGGGGCTCGATCCACGTGGACCCACGGGATGGAGCGGAAGTCCCTGCCATCCCCGTCGCGCATCAACACTCTGGCAGGCGCAAACGGAACTGGAACCCGGCGGTCTGAAGAATCCTCGACGGTCGTTCTATCCTGCCGGTCGGACGCAAGCAGAGAATCCACCTTAACGCCGGGGACGGACGCGCTCCGGCCAACACGTCGGCCACCCGGCGATGGACGATCCGTACCCTTGCCGCCGTCGCGAGGGCGATCCGCGTCGCGGTCGCGATGGTCATCCCGGTCAGACCCGCGGTGTCGATGATCCCCCGGGAAAGATACCGGTGGGAACCGTGGCCACCTGATGAAGGGTCTGTAATACCGAGGGGATGGGAAGAACAACGGATAGGAATATCCGTACACCACGTTCGGCTGTGGGTAGATGATGATGGTCCGGTTTTCAACGGCCACAGATTGGGCATTGGGCTCCGCCGGAGTTGGTGCCTGACCGGACGGGGCCGTGGGCTTTTCGGCACCGGTCAGGCGATAGAGCTGGAAGGCCTCCATCGTCGTCTGGTAGGTCTCCATGAACAGTCCGTTATCTGCCAAACGCTTGCGGACATCTTCGACGGCCTTGCGGGTCTCGTCCGTGACAGCCTGGTCTGGAGTGCTGTCATACCAGGCCAGCAATTGCCCGGCCGTCTTGACGACGAAGGGGTCGTCATCGGCCTGCGGCGATGCCTTGGCCAGGGAGGACAGAGCCTCTTCCATCTTGCCGGTACTGGCCTGGGTGAAGGCGATCACGGCCCAGGAGACTTTGTCGGACGGGTCGAGTCCGACGGCCGTCTGGGCCTGATCGTAGGTGGCCTGGGGCAGGCCGAGCTGAACCATGCGATGGACGAACGCCGAGTAAACCGCCGCTTTATCTTCTCCACCCGCCAAGGCCTTGGTGAAGGCCGAGATCACCTCGGAGGGGCCGGCTGCCTGCTCGATGGCCGCGATCGCGGCGGGCTTCTCCGCCGGCTGGGCCGTCACAAACCCACCCGCCGCGCGACAATCCTGCACCGCCACAAAGACGACCAAGACGCCCGCAAGGGCTATGGCTCGTAGGCCTAATCGCTTCATGGTCGATTCTCCTCATCGTGGATGGGGTTGCCCCCATCTGTTAATTTTATGCCCTCCGCTGGGCCTTATGACTAGGTGACCCACAACGAGGAGTGGTTACATCTAATTTCCTTGCAGTTTCTGAGCGGAATGAACGTATCGAGATCTTGTGGAATTCCCAGACGCTTCGGGCCTACCCTGCCCAGTTCTTCCCTAACATCCGCCTGCGGCTTGACTTTTGGGCCGCCGTCGTCACCACGTCTTGCTCAAGGCGATGCCCATGGCGCCGTTGGCGGGGTTGACATAGGGTACGACGTCCATGCTCAGGAACTTGGGCTGGTGGTTTTTAGAGACGGCGTGGCCGATGGCGACGCCGATCAGCGCACCGGAGATGACGTCGGAAAAGTCGTGGTTGCGGGCGTCGAGCCGCTCGTAGCCGACGTAGCTGGCAAACCCGAACAGCGGCACGCCCACCCACGGCCCGTAGGCCTCGTAGGCGACCGTCGCAAAGCAGAAGCTGCTGGAGGCGTGCCCGCTGGGCCAGGCGAGGTGTTCCCCGTTGGGACTGTCGGTGCGAGCGGCCACCTTGAGAACCTCGGTGAACAGGCTGTTGATGATCAGGGCATTCATCATCGTCGCGGAGACTTCGTAGTTCCGCGTGTCCTGCCTGGCCAGGCTCACTAGGTAGGCCGCACCGGCGACGGCAAAGTGCGTGTAGGGGTTGCCGCCGGCGTCGCCGACGGAGTCCCAGAAGGTGTTGAGCTGCGAACCGTGCTTGGTGAAGTGGTGGGCCACCTGCTCGTCGCCGTTGCCACCGTTGAGGGCGATCCCCGCCGCCCCCGCCAGGCCGAAGCAGACCCAACTGACTGGGCTGGTGAAGGTGACCTTGGTGTCGTCCCACAAGGTCTCAGGCAGTTCCTTGCCATAACGCCCGAAGCTGCGCCAGAAGTCGCCCGGATAGGCCGGCCCGCGACGCTCCTGCCAGGGCACGTACCTCGCGCCCGGCGGGGCGGTCGCCGCGGCGCCTGCGGCGGCGTTTGGTTCACCGCTAACCTGGGCGAGCTGCACCCCCGCTTCCAGCCAGTTATCCTCCTGCCCGGCCAGGCAATTCCCCGCTGCAACGGCCAACCCAAACACCATACCTAGCAGTGTCATCCTTCGCATGGTCTCGCTCCTGATTGCGAAAGCGCCAACACCTCAGCCACCGACCATCGGTTGAGCTACATATACTCCAAGCCGATGGGGCGAGCGTTGTACTTCTCCGGGGCAATGATGCCGCCGGAAATGATCATCTTGAAGGCCATGTCCACAGGGATGTCCGTCACCATCAGTTCTTCCGGCTCGGCGAACTCATAGAACCCCGTGGTGGGGTTGGGCGTGGTGGGGATGAAGACCTTGTACAGTCGCCTGCCGTTCTGATCGACGATCGTCCCCGTCAGGAATCCCACCGCCCACATCCGTGGATGCGGAAAGTGCACCAGGACGACCGCCTTGAAGGCGCCTCGGTTCGGCAAGGACACAGCCTCCACCACCTGTTTGGCCGCCGAATAGATGGGCTTGACGACCGGGATGCGAAGCAGGATGGCCTCGCCCAAGGCCAGGATCTTCTTGCCCACCACCCGCCGAGTCAGCGCCCCCGTGACATAGAGAAGCACCACCAGCAGCACCAAGGCGACGACCGGTGCGATGACGTTGGCGTAGCGGAGCACGAAGTCGGCACCGGCCTGGCCCAACCGGGCCTTCAGATTCCCCTCGGTGAACAGCTTGGCAACTGCCGGAGACAGGAAACCCGACAGCCACAAGAACAGCCACCGCAGGATAGCGAGGGTAATGAACAGGGGCACCAACACCACCGTCCCGGAGATCAGGCGGCTGCGCACGTCATTCTTCACCCCGACCCAGAAGGATTCCTTGTGTTTCGTCATGCTATGCCTTTGCCGAACCACGCCTGCCGGGGCCGGAGGACTAACTGACCTTGCCCCATTCGACAAGCCGGGATTTTCCCCACCGACCGGTCACCTGTCTACCCCTCGCCCCGGAAACTTCAACCGTTGAGGTCTCGCGCGACTTCCTTGGAGATCCGCAGCGCGCACCATTCCCGCCCGCACATGGAGCAGAAATCCTCCTGGCCGATGTGGTCGCGGGAGCGGATCGCCCGGGCAGTCGGGCCGTCAAAAGCCAACTGGAACTGCCCTCGCCAGTCGAAGGCCGCCCGGGCCTCGGCCATGCGATCGTCCCAATCGCGCGCGCCGGGGAGCTTGCGGGCCACGTCGGCGGCGTGGGCGGCGATCTTGTAGGCCACGCACCCGGCCTGGACGTCGGCGGGCGTCGGCAGGGCCAGGTGCTCACTGGGCGTCACGTAGCACAGGAAGCTCGCCCCGTAGAACGCCGCCGCCGTCGCCCCGATGGCCGAGGTGATGTGGTCGTAGCCGGGGAACACGTCGGCGACCACCGGGCCCAGCACGTAGAACGGCGCACCGTCGCAGACGGCCTGCTGGCGCTTCATGTTCATCTCAATCTGGTCGAACGGCACGTGCCCGGGTCCCTCGACAATCGCCTGCACCCCAGCCGCCCGCGCCTGCTGGACCAGCTCGCCCATCGTCTCCAGCTCGGCGAACTGCGCCTCATCGCTCGCATCGGCCAGACACCCCGGGCGAAGACCGTCCCCCAGGGAGTACGTTACGTCATAGTCGCGGAAGAGGGCGCTGATGTCGTCGAACATCTCGTACAGCGGGTTCTCGGCCTGATGGAGGACCATCCACTTGGCCAGCAAACTGCCTCCCCGCGAGACGATGCCCATCTTCCGCTTGCCGACCAGGGGCAGGTGTCGGCGGAGGATTCCCGCGTGGATGGTCATGAAGTCCACGCCCTGGGCGGCCTGGGCGGCGATGGCGGCCAGGATGTCCTGCCGCGTGACGTCGGCGATATCTCGGCCGACGAGGACGGAGTAGATCGGCACCGTCCCCAGCGGCACGGTGGCGACCGCGAGCAGGAACCGCCGCGTTTCATCCAAGTCTCCGCCAGTAGACAAGTCCATCACCGCGTCGGCCCCGTACTGCACGGCCAGCTTGAGCTTGATCAGCTCCTGCTCCTTGCAACTGCTGACGGGCGAGGCGCCGAGGTTAGCGTTGATCTTGGTGGTGATGGCCCTTCCGATGCCGCATGGATCGAGCCGGACGCCAGAATCGCCCGCTCCACCAAGGTGCAGACGGTTGGCGGGGATGACCAGCCGCCCGGCGGCCATCTCGTCGCGAATCAACTCAGTCGGAACGTTCTCGCGCTGGGCGACGCGGTGCATCTGGGGGGTAATGACCCCGGACTTGGCTTGCTGATATTGAGTCATCCCATCTCCTGGCTAGCATCCCGTGGGCAGCAAAACTGCTCAACCTGCCGTAACCGGCTAATAAAGAAGGCCGCGCGGGAGCGGCCTGAACGAGGAAATCTGCCTTCACCGGCCGTCCGCTTCCCTACGCAACTCGCCCGCCCCAACCGGGGGGTAGGCTCCATTGATCAGGTTCCAAGGGTCACTCTCAGCCCGTACGGGCGCCCCTAGCGAACTTGACGCCCATTCTAACTCCTGCGCCACGCCCAAAACAAGCGCGTCGCCCGCCGTGGAGCCGAAAAACGTTGACATGGTTTGGGGGCAAACCTAAACTGCTGGCTCGTTTTGCCCCTGGCGGGGCCAAGGATGAGCGTATCTCCGCAGAACCAACCCCACCGCAGCAACCCCGCAAGCGCCCAGGGGCGGCGCTTTCCGCGGAAAAGGATTACGACCAGCCTTAACGGAGAGAGATTCGATGGCCAAGAAGACTAAGTACGTGTATTTCTTCGGCGGCGGCAAGGCCGAGGGCAAGGCTGCCATGAAGGCCTTGCTGGGAGGCAAGGGCGCTAACCTCGCGGAGATGAGCTCCCTGGGCCTGCCCGTCCCCCCAGGCTTCACCATCACCACCGTGGCGTGCGATCTGTTCTACAAGCTCAATCGCCAGTGGCCGCGGGGCCTGGCGGAGGAAGTCACCGCCAACATCCAGAGGCTGGAGAAGCTCACCGGCAAGACCTTCGGCCACGGGTCCAATCCTTTGCTGGTCTCGGTCCGCAGCGGGGCGGCCGCCTCCATGCCCGGCATGATGGACACCGTGCTGAACCTGGGGCTGAACAATCAGACCCTCCAAGCCCTCACCCGCCTGACCGGCAACGAGCGGTTCGCCTGGGACGCCTACCGCCGCTTCATGCAAATGTTCGGCGACGTGGTGCTGGGCATCGAGCACGACGACTTCGAGCACGCCCTCCAGACCGTCAAGGATCGCCGCGGGGCCAGGCTGGACACCGAACTGGACGTCGAGGGCCTCAAGGACGTAGTGGCCGCGTACGAGAAGGTCATACCAGCACGCCGGCAAGAGTTTTCCCCAGGACGCCCGGGCGCAGCTGGACGCCTCGATCGACGCGGTCCTCGGAAGCTGGAACAACCCCCGCGCGATCAAGTACCGCCAGCTCAACGACATCCGCGGTCTTTTGGGCACGGCCGTCAACGTCCAGACGATGGTTTTCGGCAATCTGGGCGACGACAGCGGCACGGGCGTGGCCTTCACCCGCAACCCTTCCACCGGCGAGAACAAGTTCTACGGAGAGTTCCTGATGAACGCCCAGGGCGAGGACGTCGTAGCCGGCATCCGCACACCGCTGCCCATCGACGAGCTGGCCCAGCGCGACCGGACCTCCTACAGGCAGCTCCTGGAGATCCGCCGGATCCTCGAGACGCACTACCGCGACATGCAGGACGTCGAGTTCACCATCGAGCGGCGGAAGCTCTACATGCTCCAGACCCGCAACGGCAAGCGGACCGCCGCCGCGGCAGTCAAGGTCGCCGTGGACATGGTCAAGGAAGGCCTCATCAGCGAGCAGCAGGCCGTGATGCGCGTGGAACCCAAGGCGATCGACCAACTCCTGCACCCCACCTTCGATCCCAAGGCCGAAGAGGCGGCGCCGAAAATCTGCTCCGGCCTGCCCGCCAGTCCCGGGGCGGCGACGGGTCAGATTGTCTTCTGCGCCGAGGACGCCGAGCGGTGGGGGGAGATGAACCGGGCCGTCATCCTCGTTCGCATCGAGACCAGCCCCGAGGACATCGGCGGCATGAACGTGGCCAAGGGCATCCTCACCAGCCGGGGCGGCATGACCAGCCACGCGGCCGTCGTCGCCCGCGGCATGGGCAAGTGCTGCGTGGCCGGGGCGGGCGACGCGGTCATCGACTACAAAGCCAAGACCCTCACCGCCGGCGGCACCACGCTGAAAGAAGGCGACTGGATCAGCCTCAACGGCTCGATCGGGGCCGTGTACGCCGGGAAAATCCCCACCGTCGAACCGGCGCTCACTGGGCCGTTCGGGGTGATCATGAAGCTGGCCGACAAGTACCGCCGCCTGGGCGTCCGCGCCAACGCCGACACGCCGCACGACGCCAAGGTGGCGGTGCGGTTCGGGGCCGAGGGCATCGGCCTGTGCCGCACGGAGCACATGTTCTTCGAAGGCGACCGCATCGTCCCGATGCGCGAGATGATCCTGGCCGAGGACGCCGAGGGCCGCCGCAAGGCGCTGGAAAAGCTGCTGCCGCTCCAGCGACAGGACTTCATCGGCATCTTCCAGGCCCTGGCCGGGCGGCCGGCCATCATCCGCTTCCTCGACCCGCCGCTGCACGAGTTCCTACCGCACGACGACGCCGGGCCAGCAGGAGATGGCCACGGCCATGGGCGTGCCGGTGGAGAAGATCAAGGCCAAGGTGGAGTCGCTGCACGAGTTCAACCCGATGCTGGGCCTGCGCGGCTGCCGGCTGGGCATCACGTATCCGGAGATCACCGCCATGCAGGCCCGCGCGGTCTTCGAGGCCGCCCTGGCGGTCAAGGGCTGCCAGCCCGAAGATCATGATCCCGCTGGTGGGCAACGTGAAGGAGCTGGCCCACCAGAAGAAGGTGGTCCTGGAGGTTCTGGAGCAGCTCAAGGCCGAAAAAGGCGTCCGGAAGCTGCCGTTCCACTACCAGATCGGCACGATGATCGAGGTGCCGCGCGGCGCGCTGACGGCCGACGAGATCGCCACCGAGGCGGAGTTCTTCAGCTTCGGCACCAACGACCTGACGCAGATGGGCTGCGGCTTCAGCCGCGACGACGCCGGCCGGTTCCTCAAGAATTACGTGGAGATGGGCATCTACGATTACGACCCGTTCCAGACGCTGGACCGCGTCGGCGTGGGACAGATGATCCGCATCGCCGTGGAAAAGGGCCGAAAGACCCGGCCGAACCTTGTGCTAGGCATCTGCGGCGAGCACGGCGGGGACCCCGCCAGCGTGGAATTCTGCCATCAGGTGGGCCTGGACTACGTGAGCTGCTCCCCCTACCGCGTGCCGGTCGCGCGCCTGGCCGCCGCCCAGGCCGCCATCCGCTACCCGGCCAAAAAGGCGGCAAAGAGAGCCGCGAAAAAAACCACACGCAAGCCCACCAGGAAACGCAGAAAGTAACCGCCAGGGTTCCTGCGGAAGGTTAGAGATTAGAGTCTGGCAAGGCCTTTATCGTAGAGAGCCCCTTTCTTAACCTCTAACCTCTCATCTCTAACCTGTCTTTCCTATCCCGCTATCTCAGCAACCCACCCAGTCCCTGATAAATCATGTGCGCCCCCGTCAAGGCCAGCAGGACGTAGACCACGGCCGTGAACTGGCGCTGCGGGACCCGGCCGTGCAGCTTCAGTCCCAGGACCGCCCCCAGGACGACGGCCGGCAGCAGCACGACCCCCGCCCCCAGCGTGGTGGTGTTGATCAGCCCCAGCGCCACGTAGGGGATGAGCTTGACCAAGTTGACGACGGCAAAGAACAGCACCGTGGTGGCCACGTAGGTGCCCTTGGGCATCTGCTGGGGCAGCAGGTACATGGTGGCCACGGGGCCTGCGGCGTGGGCCAGGGTGCTGGTGACGCCCGCGGCCGCCCCCACGGCCGTCCCCTGCCAGGGCACGGGCCGGAACGCCCCAGGCCGGTAGAAAAGGGCGTTGACGGTCTGGAGAACCACGAAGCCCACGGAGATTACGCCCACCATCAGCATCAGCGCGGCGTTGGCGCTGCTGCCGGCCTTGGCGGATTGCACCGGGTCGCCCATCCGTCGCAACCCCCACAGCACCAAGGCTCCGACGGCGATGCCCGCGATCGCCCCCGGCAGTATCATCCACACCGTCCGGCGGTTCCACCTGCCCCACCAACTCACCAGGGCCACCACGTCGGTGGCGATCAGCAGCGGCAGCGTGGTGCCCGTGGCCAGCATCGCGTTGCCGCTGTAGGCGTACACCATGATGGGAAAGCTCAGCACGCCGATCGTCCCACCGAAACCCGCCTTGGCGGCACTGACCAGCATGGCCGAGACGCCCCCCAGCAGCAAAAACACCGCGACGTGCTGCACGTCCGGAGGAATCAGTGACCACGCTAGAAGAGACATCGAGAGAGCCTTCGTGCTTGCGTTTGCTTTGTAATCTATTCCGGATGTCGATCCGTTACTTGGTCAACCCGTCAACGAGTATCCATTTCGTCGATCTTTTTCAGCAGCCCGCAGCGGTTGGCGATTTGGATGGTCAGGCCAGGCCGGCCATTGGCCTCCAGCACCACGGGCCTGGCGCGGTCGTCCAGGACGATATCCACGCCAAGGTATCCCAAGCCGATGACGGCCGCCAGCCTCCTCGCAACGGCCAGGATCTCCGGCCAGGCGGGCACGGCGATGTCGCCGATGGACAAACCGCTATCCACGTGGCGGTCCACGGTCTTTCCCTCGCACACAGCCGCGATGGCCGAGCCGGTCCGCAGGTCCAACCCCACGCCCAGGGCGCCCTGGTGGAGGTTGGCCCTGCCGGCGGAGCGCGACGTCGGCAGGCGGAGCATGGCCATGATCGGCGCCCCGCGGAACAGGACGATCCGCACATCCGGCGTCCCGCCGGCCGACCAGGCCGCCAGGGCCGGGTGGCTGGCAATCCGCTGCTCAATCATCGCCCGGTCGGCCCTGCCGCCCAGAGAGTACGTCCCACCCAGGATCTCCAGCAGGTGGTATCGAAGGTCGGCGGATGACATCGTCCCCCCCACCGTCATAAAACTTCTGTCGCTCCGCCCGGTAATGAGCACCACGCCGCGACCGCCGGCGCCGCGAACGGGCTTAACGATGAACTCCGAATGCGACCCCACCAGGCGGTCCAGCCGGCGGACCTGGACGGGATGGTCCACCACGGCAAATGTTTGCGGCACCGCGATGCCGTACTGGGCGCACAGCTCCTTGGTGGCCAGCTTGTCATCGGCCAGGCGATAGAGCGGCTTGGGGTTCCAGGCCGTCAGGACGTTCAGGTTCCGACCGTTCAACCCCAGCACGCCCGCCCGCCGCAATCGCCCCGGCCAGGCGGGCAGAAAACGTTGGCATGTGGAAAAAAGCCTCATCGCCGCGGCTCCTGCCGGCCGGCGGCCAGGTCGCGAAACCGCCACAGCTCCGTCAACCGATAGCCGGAGTATCGCCCGACCCCCAGCAACCCGGCTGCGACAATCAGTTCGCCTTCCGGATAGGCCAGCGCCAATCGGCCCAACGCCGGCCAGGCCAACAGCATCCAGCAGGCCGCCGACACCACCAGCGTCGCTAGCAGCAACCTCAGCGAGACGGCCAGTCCGTTTTCCTCGATCGACACGTAGAAGCGTTCCAGGATCATGGTCAGCACAACCAGGGGCATCATCGCCCCGGCCGGGGTGGGCTGAAGGCCCAGCCGATGCATCCCGACCATCGCCGCGGCCAGGCACGCCACCAGGATGGTCAGCATGACGCCCAGCCGCGGGCCCATCTGGAGTCGAATCCGACCCAACAGCGCCCTGCTGCCCAGCCCCACCACCATCACCAGGACGAACACCACCGCTCCTGTCGTCCGGTCGCAGTAGAGGTAACTGGCCGCAAGCAAGCTGGGGGTGAGCGTGCCGAAGGTCTGGAAGCCCACCATCGTCCGCACGACGGCCGTCAGCAGCGCCCCGACCGGCAGGATCAATAAATACGCCAGCGTCTGCTGCGCCTGGGCCGGCAGGTGGCTCCCATCGCTGTAGGGGCCAATCACTCCCAACGCACGCAGGACCACACTCACCGCACCCACCACAGCCAGGACGACGGCAACCAACATCACCCACCGCTGCTGACTCATCGGTCCGCTCCAGATATGTCCCTGCTGCAAGGACGGGAGTATAGCACCTTTCTCATCTCGCCTCTCCTTAGGGCAAGCAAAGAGAAGATAGGCTCCGGCCGCGGCCGAGCGTGGTTCGGCTATTTGCCCACGCAGAAACGGGCGAAGATGTTGGCCAAGACGTTCTCGCTGACCACCTGCCCGCTGACTTGCCCGACGGCCTCCAGCGCCCCCCGAAGCTCCACAGCCACCAGTTCCGCCCGGTCAGCCAAATCGCCGGCCTCGGCCAGCAACACCGCGGCAGCTTGGGCCGAATCCGCCGCCGCCAGCAGGCTCTGCTTTTGGCGGCGGTGCAGACCCAAGGCCCCTCCGCTTCGCGTGGCCTCCAGGTGCACGTGATCGGCGATCGCCCGGCGGAGCGCCTCCAGGTTGATGCCCACCAGGGCCGAGACGGCTAGAAACACCTGCTCGGCCCCGCAGAAAGCCTCGAAGTCCTTCAACCTGGCCGCCAGGGTGGAGGAATCCGGCAAGTCGGCCTTATTGGCTGCAAAGATCAGCGGGCCGCAACGGTTGAGGGAGCGCACCTCCTCCAGCAACCGCGCGTCCTCCGTAAAGTTTTCCGAGGAGACGTCCACGACGAACACGATCGCGTCCGAGGCTGCAATAGCCGACCGGGCCGCCCCACCGGCTGCCTCCGCCAAGCGGTCTTCGCTCCGCCCGAAGCCCGCGGCATCCTGGAGCAGGACCGTCCCGCCGCCGGTCAGGGACATCGCTGCGCTCAGTACGTCCCGCGTCGTGCCCGCCAAGGCGGAGACGATCGCCCGGTCGGCGCCGCCCAGGGCGTTCAGCAAAGAACTTTTGCCCACGTTGTATCTGCCAACCAGGGTCACGCGCGGCAACTCGGCGGATTCGCTCATCTCCCCCGCCTGCTCCGCCACCCCGCGCAGGTGGCTGGCCAGTTCTCGCAATTGGCCGGCCAGCTCGGCAGGCCTTTGGAGCGTGATTTCCTCATCCGCAAAGTTGACGGACGCCTCGACCTCGGCCAGCGCCTCGGTCAGCCTGCCGGCGGCCTGTTGGCACAGGCGGTGCACGCGCCCGCCCAAGGCGGTGACGGCGGCGCGCCGTTGCGCGTCGTCGGCGGCGTTGACCACGTCGGCCACGGCCTGGGCCGCGGACAAGTCGATCCGGCCGGAGAAGAAGGCCCGGGCCGTGAACTCACCCGCCCCGGCCTGGCGGGCCCCGGCCGCCGTCAGCGCCGCAAGCACGACCGACGCGACGTGCGCGCTGCCGGGAACGTGCAGCTCCACCACGTCCTGCCTTGTGAAGCTTCGGGGGGCGAAAGACATACGCCACCGCCGGCACACAGAGGCCGGGGCCCTCGACGGTGACCAATCCCTCCAGGCGGCGGAAGGGAAGAGATTGTTTCAGGCGGTCGGCGGGGGCAAAGACCGCTGCGGCCAGCTCCATCGCCGCCGGCCCGCTCAGGCGGACGATAGCCCGGGCGGCGGAACCGGCCGCTGAAGAAATGGCCACGATGGTGTCATCCAACGCGAACATGGTTGGAAAGAACCTACCGGCCGCGGAATTGCTGGGGGAAACTCTTGTACCCGCTCAGGTCGAAAGGCTTGGTGGCCACGGCCCAGGGGGGGGCGTCGGGCAGGTCGCTGAGCAGGCACCGCCGGCGGGCGGCTTGGACCAGCAGCTCATCCAGTCCCTCGACCACGACCCGCGGCCCACCCTTGTCTTCCCGAACGGTACGACAATAGGCGGGGGCGATGTGATGGATGACCTGGCTGCTCTCGTGTGCGCCGTCCATCGCCACCGTCTCTGCCCACGACTCTTCCAGCGGGCAGCGTAGGTCACTGCCGTCTTTGCGGTGCACGGCCTGGACGAAGTTGGCGATCATCTCTCCCCGCCCGCTGTCGGCCGGGGCGGGGCAAAACTCCTTTTGGCCGTCAGCGTAGGTAATCTCCGCGCCCTTCTTCTGATCCCAGAACACCTTGCCCCGCTCGGCCTGAAGCTCTATGAACGGCCCGGCCTGGGCCAGGCCGCAGTGGCTGACCAGCAGGATGGCGGTTTGATTTTCGGCAGTGACCATCTCGATAGCGGCGGTGTCGTGGCCGGTGATGGGGGCGGCGGCGTACAGTTCCGCCCGCACAGCCGACGGGCGGGCCAGGCGATGGGGCCGGTCGCAGGCCAGCAGCAGCATGTTCGTGACTTGATGGGCCAAGGCGTTGGTGGCCGGGCCATCCAGCACCCAGCGATCGCCCAGCCGAAGCCTGCCCGACCAGTCCGAGCGGTCGTAATAGGCCTGCCCCCGCGGCCAGCTCGCCCGGCAGACCAACGTCTGCACTTTGCCCAGCCGACCCTCGACCACGCGCTGCTTGACGAGGCGGATGTCCTCACCGTGCACGGCCTGGAACCCCACCAGGCAATACTGCCCCGCTCGGCGCATCGCCTCCACCATGCGATCGACTTCCTGGACCGTGGCCGCGGGGGGCTTTTCCAGGTGCACCGGAAAGCCCGCCTCAAATGCGGCGCAGGTGAGCGGCTCGTGGGAGGAAATGCCCGTAGCGACGTAGACCGCCTCGCACCGGCCGGCCAAGGCTCGATACATCGCCAGGGCGTCGTCGTACAGCTCGACGCCCGCGGCCCGCAGCTTTTCGACGCGGTCGGGCGCCCGATCCATGCGGTTATCCGCCGCGGCCACCAGGCGGCAGCCGCAGGCCGCGGAGGCCTTGGCGATCTGCTGCGCCAAGGACCAGCCGTAGCCTGTGAACCCCACCATCGCTAGACGCACTGTGTCCACGCACCGTCTCCGCAAGCAACCAAAATGGCATGATATCGCCGCTCCGGCTCGGCTCGCAAGGCCGTCACCGGATGCACCAATAATTCAAGGTTCAAAAAGCCTTGAAGCACGCACCTGTGGGCTGGATAATGCTCCCCCTGGGTACTTTCAAAAGTGAAGAGGGCAATCGCATGGCAAAGATGCTCGAGGCTTTGCTTCATCTGCAAGCCGTCGAAAGGGAGTTATCCACCGTCCGGGGTCGCCTCCGCAGCCGGAAGAACGCGGTCCTCGCTCAGCAGGCTAAGCTCGACCAGCTCATCGCCGCCCATGCAGCCCTCCATGAAAAGTACCTCACCCGCCGCAAGGATGGAGACCGCCTGGCGTTGGACCTTAAAGCCCGGGAAGAGCAGGTCGCCAAGTTCCGCACGGCTCTCAACTCCGCCAAGACCAACAAGGAATACGCCGCCGTCCTGACGCAGATTAACACCCTCAAGGCCGACAACGCTAAGATGGAGGAAGAGGCGCTGAGGGTCCTCCAGGACGCCGACGTCGTCAAGGCCCAGGCCGACGAAGCGGCCAAGCAGGTCGAGGCCGCGAAGGCCCGCTTGGTCGAGATCCAGCGGACCAATGCCGAGGAGGTCACCCGCCTGACGGCCATGTTGGAGGAGCTTCGCGCGAAGCGCTCCGAGGCGGCCGGGCAGGTGCCGTCCCCGGCCTTGGCGATCTTCGACCGGATCGCCCACAACTACGACGGCCACGCGATGGCCGCCATCGAGATCCAGGGAAGCAAGCCGCCCCTGGAGTACATCTGCGGCGGCTGTAACATGAGCCTGACGACCGAGCACGTCAACGCGCTCCGCACGCGGGACGAGATCCGCACCTGCGACAACTGCGGGCGGATCCTGTACCTGGAACCCCAGACCGAAGGGTCCGCTACCCCGTGACGCCACGCCCGGCCCGACAACCCGCCCAGGCGCCGCTCCGCGTCATCGTCCAGATTGACGGTGGCAGCCGCGGCAACCCTGGCCCGGCCGCCGCAGGGGTGGTCATCCTCGCGCCCGACGGAACGGTGCTGCACGAGGCGGGCCTGTACGTCGGGCGAGCGACCAATAACGTGGCCGAGTACCGCGGACTGCTGGCTGGATTGGAGCGAGCGGCGGCGCTGGGGGCGGCGGAGGTAGAAGTCCTCAGCGACAGCGAGCTTTTGGTCCGCCAGATGAATGGTGATTATCGCGTCAGGAACCCCGGCCTAAAGCCCTTGCACGAGCGGGCCTGCCGCCTGGCCGCACGGTTCGCCGCCTGCACGTTCCGCCATGTCCGGCGGGAGGAAAACCAGCGGGCGGATGAACTGGTCAACCGGGCCATGGACCGGGGCGGCCACGTCAAAGGAACGCACTGACCCGGCCCCGCTGATTCGCTGGGCGAGGGTGTCGCCGGCTGTTACAATTCCCGTGGAGAGCTTCCTTGAGGTTCCCGGAACACTTCGTCAATCAGGTCGCCCAGGCCACGGACATCGTGGACCTCATCGGCCAATACATCGCCCTCAAGAAGCGCGGCAAGGAGTTCGTCGGCCTGTGCCCCTTCCACGACGACAAAAGGCCCTCGCTGAACGTCTCACCGTCCAAACAGATCTTCAAATGCTTCGCCTGTGGCGCCGGCGGCGGAGTGTTCCAGTTCCTGATGCTCTACGACAAGCTCACCTTCCCCCAGGCCGTCCGGACGCTGGCCGAGCGGGCGCGGATCCCCGTGCCGCAGGACTTTTTGCAAAAAACCGTCGCCGAGACCGGCGCGGGGCTGAGCAAGGAGGACCTGGTCGGTCTGATGACCTACGCCGCGCGGTTCTACCGCTCCCAGCTCCGCTCCCCCACGGGCGGTGGGGCCCTGAACTATGCCCTTCAGCGCGGGCTGAGCGAGCGGTCCATCGAGCGCTTCGGGTTGGGCTTTGCCCCCGACAGTTGGGACGCCCTGCTGCGGGCCACGATGGCCGACGGTTACCAGGAGGCCCAGCTCGTCGCCGCCGGACTGGCCGTCCGCCCGGAGGATCGACCCGGTTGTTATGACCGGTTCCGAAACCGCCTGATGTTCCCCATCTTCAACCCGGCCGGAGAGGTGATCGCCTTCGGCGGCCGAACGCTGTCGGCCGAGGAGCCGGCCAAGTACCTCAATAGCCCCGACACGGCGCTATTCGACAAGTCCGGCCAGCTCTACGCGTTGAACTGGTCGCGCGAGGCCATCGTCGCCGGTGGCACGGCCGCGGTCGTCGAGGGATACCTGGACGCGCTGATGCCGCTGCAATGCGGGGTGGGCAACGTCGTGGCCACGCTGGGCACGGCCTTGACCGACCGGCACGTCCGGCTGCTGTCGCGCTACGCGACGGACGTGGTGCTGGTCTTCGACGCCGACACGGCCGGGGTGGCCGCGGCGGAGCGGGCGCTGGAGATCTTCCTCGCCCAGCAGGTGCACGTCCGCGTGGCCGCCATCCCCCAGGGCAAGGACCCCTGCGATTACTGCCTCAGCGCCGGCGGGGAGGCCTTCGCCGACCTGATCAAAAACGCCCCCGACGCCCTGCACTACGTCTGGCTGCGTCGCTCCGAACAGGCCCGCTCGGCCGGGGACAACCTGGCCAGCCGCCGCCGGGCCGTGGAGGATTTTCTGCGCCTGGTGGCTACCTCGGCCGCGTATGGGGCGATCGACGAAGTCCGCCGCGGCCAACTAGCCCAGCACATCGCCCACCTGCTCAACGTCCCCGCCACCGACCTCCAGCAGCAGATGCGCCGCCTAGCCCGCACCATCCCACGCGCCCCGCGATCGCCGGCCATGGAGCCGGCGGGCATGGAGCCGAACAGCATGGAGAAAGGCATCGGCAGCGACGCCCAGCGCGAAGTCCTGGAGGTGCTATTGAACCGTCCCGACCTGTTCAGCCAGGCGTCTGAGAAGATTACACCCGAGGACTTTTTCGACCCGGTGCTGCGGCAGATCGCCCAGGCCGTCTGGGCGGCGGCCCAGCGGGGCGCTGTGAGGATCGACGAATTGCTCACCCAGCCGGAGCTGTCCCCCCACGCTCCGCTGCTGGTGGCGTTGGCAGGCCTGGGAGAACGGCGGGGCAACTACGAAAAGACCCTGGAGGGTGCGGTGGAAGACTTGATTTACCGCCGCGGCCGCCGGCAGCTACAACAACTGAAAACAGAGGGACTTAGCGACGAGTCGCTCCAGGCCCTCAGCGACCATCTCCGCCGGCCCGACGTCCGGAGGCATCCCAAGATCCGCTAACGCCCACCGCGAGAAAGGAAGGACAAAAGAGATAGGTCAAGGTGCGAGGTTGACTTGCGTTTTTGGGCGCCTATAATAACTCGTTTTCGCCCACAGAGAGCTTCCGGAGTGCCTACATGTCCGACGCGTTGGACGCCAGTGTCAAAAAGCTCATCGCCAAGGGCAAGCAGCGCGGGTATCTCACCTACGAGGAGATGAACGACGACCTGCCGGACGAGGCCGTCTCGCCGGACAAGCTCGGACTCTTTGCTGATGACGCTGGACGAGCTGGGCATCGAGCTGATCGACGAGGCCGAGGCCGCCCAGCGCGAGCCGTTCGCCGAGGCGGAAGAAGCCGAGTCGAGGAAAAGGCCCCGGCCGAGGAATGGTCGAGGAGCTGGAGGCCGTCGCGGCGGATCGACGACCCGGTCCGCATGTACCTGACCCAGATGGGCGAGATCCCCCTGCTGACCCGCGAGCAGGAAATCTCCCTGGCCAGGAAGATCGAGATGACCCGGATGCACTTCCGCCGCCGCGTGCTGGAGAGCGACTACTGCATCCAGCAGGCGGTGGAGATCCTCCAGCAGGTCGACGACGGCGACCTGCCCTTCGACCGCACGATGAAGATCTCCACGGCCGAGAACCTCGCCAAGGACACCATCAGCGACCGGATGCCGGCCAACCTGGCCACGGTGCGCAAGATCATCGAGGCCAACCAGGCCGACTGGGACCGCAGCTCAGGACAACCGCTCGGAGGAGCCCACGCCGCCGCCGCGCCTGCGCAGCCTGTGGCGCCGCCGCCGCCGGGCGGCCAAGCTGCTGGAGGAGCTGTCGCCTGCGGACCAGCCAGATCCAGCCGCTGATGAAGAAGCTCGTCAGCACATCTCCGAGAAGATGGAGGAGCTCCAGCGGTCCATCGACGCGGCCGAGACCAACGACACGCCCGCCGAGGACGTCGCGGTGATGAAGGAGGAGCTCGCCGGGCCTGATCGACCTGGTCATGGAAGAGCCCGGACCTGCTCCGCAAGCGGGTCAAGGCCATCCAGAAGGTCTTCAACGACTACGAGCAGGCCAAGCGCGAGCTGTCCGGCGGGCAACCTGCGGCTGGTGGTCTCCATCGCCAAGAAGTACCGCAACCGCGGGCTGTCGTTCCTGGACATCATCCAGGAGGGCAACACCGGCCTGATGCGGGCGGTGGACAAGTACGAGTACCGCCGCGGCTACAAGTTCACCACCTACGCCACGTGGTGGATCCGCCAGGCCATCACCCGCGCCATCGCCGACCACGCCCGCACCATCCGCATCCCGGTCCACATGATCGAGACGATGAGCAAGCTGCGCAACATCTCCAAGCAGCTCGTGCAGGAGCTCGGGCGCGAGCCGACCATCGAGGAGATCGCCGACGCAGGCCGGCATGAGCCGTCAGCGAGGCCCGGCGGGTGCTGAAGATCTCCCGCCACCCCATCAGCCTGGACCGCCCGGTCGGCGAGAGCGAGGACAGCTACTTCGGCGACTTCATCGAGGACGAGACGGCCGAGAGCCCCGTCGAGACCGCCGGCGACCGAGATGCTCAAGGACCGCATCGAGGAGGTGCTCAAGACCCTCACCTACCGCGAGCGCGAGATCATCAAGCTCCGCTACGGCATCGGCGACGGCTACACCTACACGCTGGAGGAGGTCGGGCGGATCTTCAAGGTCACCCGCGAGCGCGTCCGGCAGGTCGAGGCCAAGGCCATCCGCAAGCTCCAGCACCCCGTCCGCGCCCGCAAGCTGGAAGGCTTCCTGGACGCCAGCCGGTTTACGGACGTCGAATAAGACTCTTTCGGCGGCTCCTCTCGTATCGAAGGAAATCTTTCCCGCGTCCGCAGGGAGATGCTTACCCGCGGAGGTTCCGACTTTTCCTCCCGGCGGACGCGGGCGTACAATGCCCCTGGTAAGGGAGGTGGAGCATGATTTACTTCGTCGTGGGGTTTGCCCTGGGCGCCGTGTTGGGAGCGGCGATCGCCCTGGTGGTGGCGCACCTCCGCGCCGGGCGGCCGAGGCGCAGATGCGCCAGATGTTCGCCTTGATCGCGGCCGAGGCGCTGGACGCCAACAGCCGCCGGCTAAGCGAATCGGCTGCCGCCCTCCTGGACGGGCGCAAGGCGCTGATCGACCAGACCCTCCAGGACGTCTCCGGGCGCCTGGAGCAGGTCCGCAGCTTCCTCCAGCAGGTCGAGTCCACCCGCCGCCAGGACTTCGGCCAGCTCAGCAGCTCGGTGTCGTCGCTGGCGGCGACGACGGGGGAACTCCATCGGATGCTGGCCAGCACGCAGCGCCGCGGGGCCTGGGGCGAGCGAATGGCCCAGGACGTGCTGCGCCTGGTCGGCATGCAGGAGGGTGTCAACTACGTACGGCAGTCGTCCGACGACGCCGAGGCCGGCCGGCCCGACTTCACCTTCCTGCTGCCCAACGAGCTGAAATTGAACATGGACGTCAAGTTCCCCCTGGAGCGATACAAGGCCTACCTGGATGCCGACAGCGACGCCCAGCGGGCCGAGCATCTGGAGCAGTTGGTCGCTGCCGTCCGCGGGCACGTCCAGGCCGTCGCCAAGCGGGGCTACATCGACCCGGCCGTGCCGACGGTCAACTACGTCATCGTCTTTCTGCCCAGTGAGCAGATCTTCTCGCTGGTCCTGGAGGCCCAGGCCGACCTGATCGATGAAGCCTTATCCAAGCAGGTAGTGCTGGCCAGCCCCCTGACGCTGTATGCGATGCTGTCGGTCATCCGCCAGGCGGCCGAGAACGCCAACGTCCTAAAGACCGCCGATGAGGTGGCCACGCTGCTGGGCGAGTTCTACCGACAGTGGCAAAGGTACAACGAGGAGCTGGACAAGCTCGGCCAGCGGATTGACTCCACCGCCAAGCAGTTCGAGACCCTCCGCGGCCTGCGGAGCAATGCCCTGCAAAAGCCGCTGGACAAGATCGAGACGCTCCGCACCGCCCGGGGCCTGGAACCCCCGCCGTCAATCCCGCCCCCGCCCCAAGAACCGTCCTAGCTACCGCTACCGATCTGGACGATGCGGTCGGTGATGATCTGGACTAGTCGCTCGGTCTGGTCTTCCAGGCTGCGGCGGCGGGCGGTCTCGCTGCTGGCACCCATGCCGTCAGGGCCGGGCAGGACCCGACCATCCACCATCGCAGGAAAGAGCTGTCGCCCCGCCGGCAGCGGTTGGGCCTGGCCGGCCTGGGAAGGCTGGCCGGCGATGCCCTGCCCTCGGCCGTGGCCGTTGGCGTCGGCGGTGTGCTGGGGGATCGCTCGCGTCGAAAAGCCCCGCAGGAACTCATCGCTGCCAGCCAGGGCGGCCACCTCCTGGCCGTCCATGCGCGGATCGGCGATGCCCAGGCTCTTCTTGATGGCCAGCAATTCCCGCACCTTTTCCGGGGGGAGCTGGCGAATGTTGCCCACCTCCTTGCTCAGCAGCAGGATGCGGCAGTACATATCCAGCGTATCTAAGTGGAAGAAGGCCTGCTCCAGCGTCTTGTCGCAGGCGACCGCCCCGTGGTTGGCCAGCAGGATGGTGTTGGCCTTGCGGCGGAGGTGCGGCAGGAGCGTCTTGGCGACGCCCTCCCCGCCGGGGGTCTCGTACTCGGCGATGGGCACCTGGCCGATGAAGATTTCCACCTCCGGCAGGATGTTGGAGGGCACGTCGATGCCGGCCACGGCGAACGCCGTCGCGTAGGGCGGGTGGGCGTGGCAGACGGCGTTGATCTCGCTCAGCTCGTGGTAGATCTCCAGGTGCAGCAGGATCTCGCTGGTGCGGGCCAGCGGGCCTTCCAGCTGCCTGCCCTTGTCGTCCACCACGGCGATGTCGGCCGGCCGCAGGAACCCCTTGGACATCAACGTCGGCGTGCACAGGAACCGGCCCTTGCCGACGCGGCAAGAGATGTTCCCGTCGTTGGCGGCCACGAAACCCTTGTCGTACATCCGCCGGCCGATGTCGCAGATCAGCTTTTTGAGTTCAAACTCGCTGGCCATATTGTGCATCTCCCATGCCCCGGGGCCGAAGCTAGGTCCGCGGCAATTCCAGCACGGGCTGGAAGTCGATGGCGTCCAGAATGCAGGCGTTATAGGCGTCAAAGGGAACCCTGGCGGGGCGGAACGGCATGGACGCCTCGCGGCCTTCGACCATCCCCACCAGGTCGCCCTCCCGGGCGGCCAGGATGTCGTAGACCACGATGGACTCCTCCATGCTGCCGGGGTTCTTGCCCACCAGCGCCCCGCGGTCGTAAGGCCGAACGATCAGGTAGCTGCCCGGCTGGAGCTCGGCCATCCTGCGGTTGAGCGTGACCTTTCCTATGACACGCGAAACACGCATATCGCTCAGGACCTTTCTAGTTCCTCTAGCGCCGCCTTCAGCGCCGCATTCGCCCCCGGCCCCCCGGCCGCCAGGATGCGGAGCATCGAACGCATCGGGTGGTAAGTGCTGAAGGCGTGTTCCAACACCAGCAGGTTGGCGCCGAAGTGCCGCAGCGCCGCCGCCACGCTCTCGGGCCGAGTGCCCTGCACGGGACGGATGCCCTTGATCTTGCCTGCCAGGACCATCGCGTTGGCTCCATACGGCAGGATGGCCGCCCCGGAGGCCACCTGGCCGGTGACGACGGCCTGGCACAACCGCCGCAGGTCCGCCATCCAGCAATCTCCTTGGGTGAAGTCTGTCACGGCCACGCCGTCGTGGGGCAGACCCGCCAGCACGTTGCGGACCTTCTCGTCGGCCCGATAGACGACCAGGCCGATCATCCCGCACGCACCTTTCGGCTCGGCCTGACGGACAGGCGCCGCTGCAACGCTAGTTCCCGCGCCCATCGGGGCAGCCTGGGCCGGTAACCCCGGGCAGGTCGTCCGGCGGATGGTCAGCCGTCTCTGCTCGGCCAAATCGACGGCGTTGGGCGTGAGAAACTCATTGCAGCCTAACTCGATACCGCCGCCGCCCCCCGCGGCAGCGATCCGTTGGCGAAGCACCTCCGCCGTCACAAAGACCCGCCCGGCAGGCGGAGCGGTGGCCCTCTTGACGGGCCCAGTAGCCGACGGCGCAACGCCGACCGACGAGGGCAAGACCTCCGGTGGAACCACAGCGGCAGCAGGGATCGTCACGCCCTGTCGGCGGAGCATCTGGATCACCTGTTCGGTCACCTGGTTGACTAGTTCCTTATCCAAGGTCCGGCACACCTTCCTCAGTCCACGATCCCTATCACCGTCCAGCGGAGCGGGCTGCGCTCGTCACCGACCATTTCCTGGGCGCTTCGGCCGTCATTGCTTATCACCACCTTGGTGCCCACGCCCGCGCCCAACATGTCGATCGCCATGATTATGTCCCCGTCAGGCCGGCCTTCGATGTCCAGCGGCTGGACGACCAACAACTTCCAGCCCTTCAGGGAGGGATGCTTGATCGTCGTTATCGCGCTTCCTTCGACCATGGCCAGCAGCATGACTCACTTGCGCCCTGGCGGACCTTAGACGATCCGCAAATTGTCCACCATGCAGCAGCGCCTAAACCGCGTGAAGGTCAGCGGGGTCACAATGCCCTCGCCGGTGGAGCAGGCGACGGAGAAGTTGCCGTGGCCCTCCCCGCCGGCCGAGTCGCCCGCCAGCGAAGGCCCGTTCTTGACGTAGATGGTGGTGTCCATCGCCTTGCCCATGTACGTCATGTGGTCCACCAGCCGGCTGTGGATGACGGCCGTGTGGCCGAAGCCGTGCTCAGCCTGAAGGGCGTACTCCACGGCCTGCTCGAAGCTCTCGCACTTCACGAACGGCAGCACCGGCATCATCTGCTCGGCCTGAACGAACGGGTGCATCAGGTCGGTCTGGCCGAAAAGCAGCCGGCAGTCGGCCGGGACGTTCAGCCCGATCTGACGGGCAAGGGTCTGCGGCTCGGCCCCGACGAACTTTCGGCTGGCCAGGGGGTGGTCGTGGTCCTTGGCCGGCTCGATGCAGACCTTGGCCAAGGCGTCCATCTGCGGGGGGCTGAGGCGGCAGGCGCCGACCTTGGTCATCGCCTCCATCATCGGCTCGAAGACCGCCGCCTCGACGAAGGCCTCCTTTTCGGACAAACACAGCAGGTTGTTGTCAAAGCTGGCGCCCTCCAGGATGCACCGGGCGGCGTTGGCCAGCTCGGCCGAGGCATCCACCACGACCGGCGGGTTGCCCGGACCGGCGCAGATGGCCCGCTTGCCCGACCGCAGCGCCGCCGCCACCACGCCCATGCCGCCCGTGACGGTCAGCAGGCGGATGTCGGGATGCTGGAAGATGGCGTTGGCCGTCTCCAGCGTCGGGGCGGTAATGACGCAGATGAGATTGTCGATGCCTAGAAGCTCGTAGATGGCCTGGTTGAACAGCTTGGCGCCGTACGCGGCGATCTTCTTGCCGCCCGGATGCGGATTGCACACCAGGCTGTTGCCCGCGGCAATCATGTTCACGGCGTTGTTGGCCAGCGTGGGCAGGGAGTGCGTGACGGGCGTGGCCACGCCGATCACGCCCCATGGCCCGTGCTCGTCCAGCGTGATGCCGTGGTCGCCGCTGAAGCACTCGGTGGCCAGGCCTTCGACGCCGGCAGCCAGGCGCGCCACGAGCTGGAGCTTGATGGGCTTGTGCGGCGGATGGCCGATCCGCGTCTCTTCATACTCCATCCGGCCCAATTCCTGGGCCTGCTCGGAGATGATCTTGCGGATGAGCTGGCAGGCCTGTTCCCGCTGGGCGAGCGACCGGCGGGCCAGCGCCCTCTGGGCTGCCTTGGCGGCCTCGACGGCCTCGTTGACGTCCGTGAACTGGCCGAACTTATTTCTCACCGCCGCGGCCGAGGTCGTGATCGGCGCCGCAGCGCCCTTCCCGGCCGCCGGGGCCGACCGGCCGCCCCAACCGGTCTGGATGTGCCCCAGCACCTGCTCGACCATCTGCCGGACCAGTGTTTCGTCAATCGCTGTCTGAGTCATGGCAAGCTCCCGATGCATCGCCACCGACGGGGCGCCGCCGCGGTCAAGCGCCCCTCAAGCGGCGGGGCCGGCCGGTGGCCTAACCCTGCGTCAATCGTTCTGGCCTTTCCTGTAGATCATCTTGCCCAGCACGGTCATCGTGTCGATGATGCCGACCACCACCGCGTCCACCGGAGCCTCAGCGGTGGTCTCGGTCATCCTCGCGCTGGACCCTTGCGTCACCAGCACCAGGTCGTCCGTGCCGGCGTCGATGGAGTCCACCGCCACGAAGCACTTGCCGGTGGGTTTGATCTGGCCACCGGCCTCGTCCACCCGCAGCGGCTCGATGATCAGCAATTTCCGGCCGGTCATCTTCATGACCTTCTGCGTGGTGACCACGTTGCCTCGCACCCTGGCAATGAACATGGCAACTCCTTCCAGGCGCGTCCGCCCGGACCGGCCTTCGCGCACGACCGCCCATCGACCGGTCCGGCGGCGCCGTTAAGTCTTGGGCAGGATCTTGGACACGTCACCGTGCGGCCGGGGAATCACGTGGACCGACACCACCTCGCCGATCCTCCCCGCCGCGGCGGCCCCGGCGTCCACCGACGCCTTGCACGCGGCCACGTCGCCGGCCACCAGCACCGAGACGTACCCGCTGCCGACCTTGGTCATGCCCACGTAGCTGACCTTGGCGGCCTTGAGCATCGCGTCGGTGGCCTCGATCACGGCCACCAGACCCTTGGTCTCAATCATTCCCAATGCTTCTTCCATCGCCGTTCTCCAAACCTTTCTTCGCGCCGGTTCCCTTGTCGTCGCCTTTCGAACTTCCAACTCCGAACTACGATCTGTCGTTAAGAATCTCCGCCGCTTGGCGGGCGACGATAAGCTCCTCGTTGGTGGGCATGACCCAGATGGCCGCCTTGGAGCCGTCGGCGTCGATGCGGGATTCGCCCTTGGCCGCAGCGTTCTTGGTTGCATCCAGGGCGATGCCCGCAAAGTCCAAGCCTTCACAGATGGCCGCGCGGAGGGACGGATGGTTCTCACCAATGCCGCCGGTAAAGACGACGGCGTCGCAGCCGCCCAGTTCCACCAGGTACGCGCCCAGATAGTCCCTCACGGACGTAACAAAAACCTCCAGCGCCCGCTTGGCCCGCTCGTGGCCCGCAGCCGCGTCCTTTTGGATGTCGCGCATGTCGCCGGAGGTATTGCTCAACCCCGCCAGGCCGCTGCGTTCGCCCAGCTCCTCCAGCAGGCCGTCAAACTTCCGGCCGGTTCGGACCATCATCAGCTTCACGCCAAAGACGTCGAAGTCGCCCACGCGGTTGCCCTGCGGCAGGCCCGACTGGGGCGACAGGCCCATGCTCGTCGCCACCGATTGGCCGTCGCGGATGGCACACAGGCTGCTGCTGCCCCCCAGGTGGCAACTGATGATCCGCCGCGCCTGCGGCTGGAGCTGGCCGACCCGCCATGCGATGTAGCGGTGGCTGGCCCCGTGGTAGCCGTAGCGCCGCACTCCGTACTGGTCGGCCCAGTCCGCCGGTACGGCGTAAAGCCGACGGCGTGGCGGATTAGTCCGATGGAAGCCGCTCTCAAAGCAGGCCACCAGCGGCACGCCGGCCAGCACCTTGCGGAACAACCGCATCGCGGCCACGTAGGGCGGGTTATGGGCCGGCCCGACGGGCGAGAGGCTCTCCATCTCCGCCAGCACGTGGTCGTCCACCTTCGTCACGGCCGGCAGGTCACCGCCCACGACGGTCTTGAAGGCCACGGCATCCAGGCCGCTACGGTCGAGAATGTTAACCTCGCTCAGACGGTCCAGCACGGCCAGGATGGCCTCGCCGTGGTCGGCAAAGTCAGTCGGGGCGATGCGGGCGGCCTGTCCGGTGAGGGTAAGCGAAAGCTCTCCGCCCCGGCCGCCGATGCGGTCCGCCGAGCCCGAGGCCAGCTCGCACTCCCGGCCGCCTGCGATCTCGAACAGGCGGAACTTGAAGCTTGTCGAGCCGATGTTGGCTACCAGAATCTTCATCTCAGCGCCACGACCTTCGCCGCTGCCTGGTTCCTGATCCCTAGTCCCTGCGGTTAAAGGAACACGCCCGTTAGGCCTTCATGGGGGGCGGGAATCACGTGGGAGGCAACCAGCTCGCCAACCTTACCCGCCGCGGCGGCGCCCGCCTCGACGGCGGCCTTGACCGAACCGACGTCGCCTCGGACCAGCGTGGTCACGTAGCCGCCGCCGATCTCGATCCGTTTGACCAGCTCCACGTTGGCCGCCTTGCACATGGCGTCGCTGGCCTCCACCAGGCCTACGTAGCCCTTGGTCTCAATCATGCCCAATGCTTCCATGGTCATTTCTCCTGTCCCGCCGAGGCGGGGATGCTTCCTTCGTCTTTCGTGCCCTGGCCGAGACGTCACTTGGGGGAGGCCTTCTTGCCCTCGCCCTTGTGGGGGACCGCGTGGTCCAGGTCCTCATGTGGCCGGGGGATCACGTGGGAGGCGATCACCTCGCCCAACTTGGAGGCCGCGGCGGCCCCGGCGTCCACCGACGCCTTGCACGCGGCCACTTCCCCGCGGACGAAGGCAGTGACCATCCCCGCCCCGACGCGGTCCCAGCCGACCAGCTCCACGTTGGCGGCCTTGCACATCGCATCCGCCGCCTCGATCAGCGCGACTAGGCCGCGCGTCTCGACCATGCCCAATGCTTGCATTGCCATGCCTGTTTCTCCTTCACGAAACCTTTTGAACGGAATAGCTTGTCATTGTTTGCCTTCGTTTAGGCCAACAGCTCCACGCCGGTGGCGTTCACCAGGTTGCACGCGTTGCCCTCGTCGGTGTCCAGGTGCACCTCCAGCAGAAATTTCTCGTTCACGCGGCACAGGACACGCTCGAACGTCATGGCGCAGTCGCTCTCGACGCGCAGCTTGACGTACTGGCGGTCGGCAAAGCCGTACGCGGCCGCGTCGGCCGGGCTCATGTGCACGTGCCGCTCGGCCCGGATGACGCCCTGCTTGAGCTCCAAGGTGCCCTTGGGGCCAAGGACCAGGCACCCGGGGGAGCCTTCGATCTTGCCCGAGGGCCGGCAGGGGGCCTCCACGCCCAGCGCGACGGCGTCGGTGGCGCTGATCTCCAGTTGCGTGTGATCGCGCAGCGGGCCCAGGATGCGGACGTTCTCGATGACCCTGCGGCGCGGGCCGATGACCGTCACCTGCTGCTCGCTGGCGAACTCCCCCGGCTGGTACAACCAGCGATATACCGTCAGCTCCGCCCCGGGGCCAAAGAGCTTCTGGAAGTCCTCGCGCGTGATGTGCATGTGTCGGGCGGAGATGTTCACCACCAGATTGGGCGTGTAGGCGGCCGAAAGCTGCATCTCCCCGGCCGCCAATCGCTCGGCGAACTGCTGGCGCACCACCTGGCGGACGATCCGCTCCAACTGCTCCCGCGGCATCGGAATGTTCAGCACCGTGGTCATGCGATGATCACCTTGGCCTTGAGCGCCTCCAGCCAGCGGCGGGCGCTTTCGTCCAGGCCGGCGTCGGTCACGATCACGTCCACCTCGTCCAGGTCGCACAGCTTGACGACGGAGCGGCTGTCCAGCTTGGTGTGGTCCACGGCCAGGATGACCTCATCCGCCACCTGCATCATCCGCCGCTCCACGTCCACCATCATCTGGTTGGGATTGAAGGCCCCTTCGGGATTCAGCGCCGCACAGCTCAGGATCAACTGGCTGGCCCGCAGGTCCTCCAACTGCTGCTCGGCCATGCGGCCCAAGGCCACGCCCGTCCGCGGATACACGTAGCCACCGATCAGCGTGACCTCCGTGGCCACGTCGCCCGACAGCAGCGCGGCGATGGGCAGCGAGTTGGTCACCACGTTCAGCCGCCTGCCGGCGATCTGGCGGGCGACCTGGTAGCAGGTTGTCCCCCCGTTGATGAGGATCGTCCTGCCCGCCGGGATCAGCTCCGCCACCGCCTTGGCGATGGCCTGCTTCTCCACCGCTGCCGAGGTCTCCCGATCCGCAAAGGCCAGGTGGTGGGCGCTTGAGTCTTTGACATACACCGCGCCCCCGTGCGTGCGACGGACCACCCCCTGTTCTTCCAGAACTTCCAAGTCTCGCCGGATCGTGCTCTCGGAAACGTCCAGATGTTGAACGAGTTCAGTCAAAGACATAAAGCCTTTTTGAGAAACTAATTCCGCTTCTTTTATACGGCGATCGTCTATGGGTAAATCCATTGCCATGGCCGAACACCGCCATACTGAGGTGTATTTATGCCAGAATTATAACTTATTTCGATATTGTCAACAACAAAATTATGAAAGATTTTGATAGATATTTACCACCTGGTGAACGAACTCAGTCAAGAAGCGGTCTATCGAAGCCCCCTGAGTTAGACCTGGGTCAGATATATTCGCTGAACAGTTCCGGACTGGGCTGGGGGATGACGATCTGGCTGACAAGCAACCCTCGGCGGCGGACCTCTTCGGCGGCGGCCTGGACGGCGGCCCGCACATCGGCCACCGTGCCGGTCAGCAGGCAGAACCCCTTACCCCCCAGCGCCATGGCCACGTGGATGCGGAACAGCGTCACATTGGCTGCCTTGGCGGCGGCATCGGCGGCGGCGATGATGCTCACGCCGCTGAAGCTCTCCACCACCCCCAGGGCCGCCGCCTGTCCTGGAACCAGGACGACCGATTGGCCCAAGGCGGCGAAGACCGACTCGTGCACGTTGGGGATCACCACCTGATCGATGATCGCCTCCTCGGCCGACCGCAGAGCGGCCTCGACGGACGACTGCACGTCGCTGACTGTACCCCCGACGACGATGAAGTACTTTCCCGAGCAGATCGTCCGGGCCACCAGCAGCCGCACGGTGGCGGCCTTGAGCATCTCATCCTGCACCTGGTAGCCGACGCCGATGCTGGAAAGCTCCACCGCGCCGATCGCTCTTTGGGAAAGGGACTGTGCGTTGGAAGTCATGGGTCTGGGTCCTGGTTCATTTCTTTTCGATCCACACGGCGCCATCGGTAATAGCCGAGACGACCCCGTCGATGGAGGCGTGCACGGGCGCCCCCAGGGCGGGTCTGCCGTTGGTGTTCGGCAGCCGGCCGACCTCCTGACCAATCTTGACCGCCTGGCCGACCTGGACCGTCGGCTCGCAGGGCGCGCCTGCGTGCTGCTTGAGCTTGATGCCCACCTTGCGCGTCGCGAGCAGGCCGGGCTTCATCGGCCCGACGTTGCGGTAGCCCGCCAGACCCAGCTTCTGCATCAGCCGCTGCATGGGCGCCTTGCGGCCGGCCAGGAGCAAGGCGGGGCGGTCTGGGTTGAAGGGGGGATGATCCCATCGCTTCTTTTCTTTCGCCCGGCGGTGCTTGTTTTCTGCGCAGACGTTCTTGGGGTCCAGGTCCTCCGGGCACGCATACAGGCTGCACAGGTTGCACTCGCAGCAGAAGGCCGTGCCCTGGACGTTCGGCTCGCCGATCAGCGTGAATTGCAGGCTGCGCATCGCCCGGTGCGGCTCGATGGGATGGCCCAGCAGGTAGCGCGGGCACAGCTCGGTGCAGAAGACGCACTGGTCGCAGGCGCTTCGCCCGATCCGCTGGACCTGCCTCCAATCCTGTCGCCGCCGCCGCACGACGATGTTCCGGCTGGGCAGCACGATCACGCCCCCGGTGGTCTTGTCCACCATGGCTTGGTGGTTTTCCTCCAGAAAGCCCATCATCACGCCGCCGACGAGGTAGTTGGCGTCGCTCACCGTCGGCCCGCCGGCGGCGACGACGCACTCCGCCAGCGAGATGCCCACCGGCACGCGAAGCGTGACCGGCTCGGCCACCGCCCCGGCGATGGAGAGATATTTCTCGGTCACCGGACGAGAAGAAGAAAGGGCGACGTTCAAGGCCGTCTCGACGTTGATCACCACCGCAGAGACGTTCAGCGGGATGCCCCCCGGCGGCACGACTCTTCCCAGCACGTCATAGACTAAGATGAACTCATCCCCGGCCGGGTAGACGTCGGCCAGCGGGGCGATGTCCATGCCGCGGCCGAGCTTGGGGCGGAGCAGCTCGATGACGTCCCCGTATTTTTCCTTGATGCCTATGACGCCGCGCTTGGCCCCGGTCAGTTCCATGGCCGCCGCCAGGCCGGCCAGCACCGCGTCGGCGTGCTCCTTGAGGACCTCCTTGTCCTTGTGGAGCAGGGGTTCGCACTCGGCGGCGTTAATCAGGACCGTGTCGACCTGGCTCGAGAGCTTGACGTGCGTGGGAAAGCCCGCCCCGCCGGCCCCCACCACGCCCGCAGAGCAGATCGTATCGACGGTAACGGTTGACATCGGTTGTTATCCGGGCCGGAATCCTCCGGCCGCTCTTCCAATTCGTGTATAGCGAATCGCCTCCACCCAAACAAGGCGCTGAGAGGTTGTCGGGACATTCGGCACGCCCGCCGCCGGCCTTGGGCGGCAGGGGGGGAATCGGATAGACTAATCTTAGGAACCCAATCCGGGTGAGGCTATGGGCAAGACCAAGACGATCAAGATGCTCTACGGCAGGGAAGGGATGGCGCTGGCCGTGCCGGATTCGGCGGCCGTGCTGGAGGGCAAGACTGTCCCCGCCCTGCCCAACCCGCAGGCCGAGGTGAAGGCGGCCCTTGCGGCGCCCATCGGCAGCAAGCCCCTCTCACAGATCGTCGCCGCCAAAAATCCTTCGACCGTGGCCATCACCATCTCCGACATCACCCGGCCGGTGCCCAACAGGGTTTTTCTCCCACCCTTACTTGAGGTGCTGAACGCCGCCGGCGTGGCCGATCGGCAGATCGTCGTCATCATCGGCACGGGGCTGCACCGGCCCAGCACGGCCGGAGAGCGCGAGCTGATGCTGGGCGGCGACTTGCTGCGGCGGCTGGAGGTGATCGACCATCGGGGCGACGATTCCTCCACGCTGGTGAAGGTCAGCGACTCCCCGCCCGTCAGCGTCTGCCGGCGCTTCGCCACCGCGGACCTGCGGATCGTGACCGGGTACATCGAGCCGCATTTCATGGCCGGGTACTCCGGGGGGCGCAAGGGCGTCTGTCCGGCGCTGGTGGACCTGGCCACCGTGCAGCGGTTCCACGGCTATGCGACGCTCTCGCACCCCAAGGCCGACAACGGCATCCTGGAAGGCAACCCCTGCCACGAGATTGCCCTGAAGGTCGCCAAGGCTGTGGGGGTGGACTTTCTGCTCAACGTGGCCATCACGCGCGACCGACGGATCGCCGGGGTCTACTGCGGCGACCTGGAGCAGGCGCACCTGGCCGGTTGCCGCGACGTGGGAGAGTGGACCTCGGCCGCCATCGACGGGCCGTTCGATTTGGTCATCACCAACGGCGGGGGCTTCCCGCTGGACCAGACCTTCTATCAGACCGTCAAGGGCCTGTGCACGGCCTTGCCGGCGCTGGCGGAGGACTCCACGCTCCTGATCGCCTCCCACTGCGGCGAGCAGCTCGGCTCATCCGCGTACACGGAGCTGATGCGGCAATACGACAACGATTGGCGGACGTTTCTTTCTGACATCGCCGCCAGCGACCAGACCCAGCTCGACCAATGGGAGTTCCAGATGCAGGCCAAGGTCCTGGCGCGGATCGGGCAGGAGCGCTTGTGGTTCGTCAGCGACGGCCTGGAGGCCCAGAGGCAAAAGCATATCGCCGTGACGCCCATCCTCGGACCCGGCAACGCCCAGCAGCGGGCGCAAAAGGCCATCGACTCATTTCTGGTCACCCGGCCCGATGCGCGAATCGCCATCATCCCCGACGGCCCCTACACGATGCTGAGGAAGCGTTGAGGGGTCACAGGGGTGACCGATCCATCGGTCAATCGGGAAGACCGCAAATCCACAACCCGATATCAGGCGGTCGCTTCGTTTAGTCCCCCGAAGCGCCGGTGTCGGCCGGCGTAGTCGAGGATGGCCTTGCGGAACTCCTGCTCGTCGAAGTCCGGCCAGAGGACGTCGGTGATATAGAACTCCGCATAGGACAGTTGCCACAGCAGGAAGTTGCTCAGCCGTTTCTCGCCGCTGGTGCGGATGATCAGGTCGGGGTCGGGCACGCCGGCGGTGTCCAGGGCGGAGCAGATGACGGCCTCGTCAATCGCCTCGGCGGAGAGCTTGCCTTCGGCCACCTGGTGGGTGATGCGCTTCACCGCGTCGGTAATCTCCGCGCAGGCGCCGTAGTTCAACGCCAGGCACAAGTACATGCCCGTGTTGCGGGCGGAGGCGGAGGTCGAGGCATCCAGTTCCGTCAGCACCTCCGCCGGCAGGCCCTCGCGGCGGCCCAGGTGGCGTAGGCGGATGTTGTGTTCCATCACGACCGGCCGCTCACTCTCCAGATACTTGGCGTAAAGGCCCATCAGCGCGTTAATCTCCTGGGGGGGCCTTCGCCAGTTCTCGATGGAGAAGCTGAACAGCGTCAGCGCCTCCAGCCCCAACTGGGCGGCCTCGGTGACAATGCGGCGGACGACTTTGCGCCCTGTTCGTGCCCGGCCACGCGCGGCAGGCCCCGGGCGCGGGCCCATCGCCCGTTGCCGTCCATGATGATGGCCACCGAACGCGGGAGGCGCTCCTGGGGTACGCCCAGCGCCTTCCGCGCGGCGGCGACGGCCTGGGGGGAGATGTCGGCCATCAGCTCAGGCCCTCGATGGCGTCGATGGGGACGATGGAGGCGGTCCGCTCCGACCCGACGCTGATGAATCCCACCGGCCGGCCGAGCAGCTCCTCGATCCGCCGCACGTACTCCCTCGCCTGCGGCGGCAGGTCGCGCACCGTGCGGCAGCCGCTGATGTCTTCCTTCCAGCCGGGCAGCGTCTCGTAGATGCATTCGGCGCGGCCCAAACCCATCGGGTCGAACTCCTCCAACAGCTTCCCGTTGACGCGGTAACCGGTGCAGATCTTCAGCTCCTCCAGCCCGCCGAGCACGTCCAGCAGCGACAGCGCCAAGGCCCCCACGCCCGACAGGGCCGCGGCGTAGCCGACGGCAAAGGCGTCGAACCAGCCGCACCGCCTGGGCCGACCGGTGGTGGTGCCATACTCATTCCCGCGCTGGCGGATCGTGTTGCCGATGTCGTTGTCCTGCTCGGTGGGGAATGGCCCGGCGCCGACGCGCGAGGTGTAGGCCTTGATCACGCCCACCACCTGCCCGACGGCCGAGGGCGGCACACCGGCCCCCGCCGACACGCCGCAGGCGCTGACGGAGGAGCTGGTGACGAACGGGTAGGTGCCGTGATCGACGTCGAGCATCGTGCCCTGCCCGCCCTCAAACAGGATGCGCTCCCCGGCCGCGACCGCCCGCCGAAGCATCGCGCCGGTGTTGCCGATCATCGGCGCGAGCCGCCGGCCGAAGGCGACGTGCTCGTCGGCGATCGACGCGGCGTCCATCGGCTTCTCGCCGTACAAGGCGGCCAGGAGCTTGTTCTTGATCTCCACGATCCGCGCGACCTTCTCGCGCAGGAGCTTTTCGTCGGTCAGATCGCCCACGCGGATGGCCGTGGAACGCAGGGCCTTGTCGGCGTAGCAGGGTCCGATGCCCCGGGCGGTCGTGCCGATCTTGGCCCCGGCCAGCACGGCCTCGCTGAGGGCATCCTGGCGGCGGTGGTAGGGCATCACGACGTGGGCGGCGGCGCTGATGCGAAGGTTGTCCGGGCCGACCTGGACGCCTCGCTTGGCCAGCTCGTCCATCTCCTGAATGGCCACGGCCGGCTCGAACACCACGCCGTTGCCGATGACGTTCATCACGCCGCGGTTAAAGACCCCGCAGGGGATCAGATGCATGGCGTACGTTTCGTCGCCGATGGTGACGGTGTGCCCGGCGTTGGCGCCCCCGCAAAAGCGGACGACGTACCGGCACAAGGCCGCCAGGGCATCCACCACCTTGCCCTTGCCCTCATCGCCCCACTGAAGGCCCACGACCGTCACGTTCCGCTTGGCCATTTTGAGCTCCGCTTCCTCTGGGAGAAACCCCGCCCGAAAACCAACCCCACCAACATACACGCTGCAAAAAGGATGTCAAGCCAACCGACCGGACAAGGGACGTTGCGGATCTGATGCCGCGTGGTATAGTGGTCGCCGCGCGGCTTCGAGGCTCACCCCGCGCGGACGGATGGCCATGGACGGATTCGCTCACCTGCACGTGCACTCGCACTACTCCCTGTTGGACGGGGGCAACCGCATCGAGGACCTGGTGGCCGCGGCCGGGGCGATGGGCATGGACAGCCTGGCCCTGACTGACCACGGGAACCTCTTCGGGGCGGTGGATTTCTACCTGGCGGCCAAGGCCGGCGGCGTCAAGCCCATCCTGGGCATGGAGGCGTACATCTCGCCCACCACGCGGGGCGACCGCTCGATGGGCAACATCCAGACGGCCGCGTATCACCTGCTGCTCCTGGCCGCCAGCGACACGGGCTGGCGGAACCTGATGAAGCTATCCTCGCGGGCCTACCTGGAGGGCTTCTACTACCGCCCGCGCGTGGACCGGCAGTTGCTTTCGGAGCTGAACGAGGGGCTGATCTGCACGACCGCCTGCCTGGGCGGGGAAATCCCCTCGGCGCTGCTTTCGGGTCAGAAGAACGCGGCCCGGCGGATCGGGGGGGAATATAAAGACATCTTCGGGCCCGATCGCTTCTTCATCGAGGTCCAGAACCAGGGCCTGGCCGAGCAGGACCAGGTGAACCCCTTGCTAGCCGAGTTGGCCGGGGAGCTGGGCGTCGGCCTGGTGGGCACCAACGACGTGCACTTCCTCCGCCGCCAGGACAAGCCCGCCCACGAGATCCTCACCTGCATCTCCACCGGCAAGACGCTGGCTGAGGGCGGGGCGCTGAGCTATCCGCCGGAGCTTTATCTCAAGAGCCCCGCCGAGATGCGCCGCGCGCTGGCGGCCTGGCCGGGGGCGGCGGACAACACGCTGAAAATCGCCGAGATGTGCCAGACCAAGATGACCTTCGGCCGAAAGCACCTGCCGGTCTTCCACACGCCCGGCGGCGTCGCGGCCAAGGACTACCTGGCCCAGATCGCCTTCGAGGCCTTGAACCGCAAGTTTGACCAAAAACCGCCGGAAGAATACGTGCAGCGGATGCAGCGGGAGCTGGAGGTCATCGAGGCCAAGGGCTACAGCAGCTACCTGCTCATCGTGCACGACTTCGTGCAGTTCGCCCGGGGCAACGGCATTCCCATCGGGGCCCGCGGCAGCGGCTGCGCGACGCTGCTGGGCTACTGCCTGGACATCTCCAACGTCGATCCCATCCGCTACGGGCTGCTGTTTGAGCGGTGGACCGACCCGCAACGGGACGAGGACCCCGACTTCGACATCGACATCTGCCAGGAAGGCCGGGCCAAGGTTCTCCAGTACGTCCGTGAGAAATACGGCCACGTGGCCCAGATCATCACGTTCGGCACGCTCAAGGCCCGCGCGGTGGTCCGCGACGTGGGGCGCGTGATGGGCCTGCCGCTGTCCGAGGTGGACGTCATCGCCAAGAAGGTACCGGAGGGCCTGGGCGTCACGCTGGATAGCGCCCTGGCGGCCGAGCCGGACCTGCGGACGATGTACGACCGCGACGCGCGCGTGCGGGAACTGCTGGACGCCGGGCGGAAGCTGGAAGGCCTGGCCCGTCACGCCGGCGTGCACGCCGCGGGGGTGGTGGTGGCCGACGAGCCGTTGGAGAACATCGTGCCGCTGTGCCGCCAGGCCGACAGCGAGGAGGTCATCACCCAGTGGGACGGCGACACCTGCGCCTACAAGATCGGGCTGATGAAGACGGACTTCCTGGGCCTGCGGACGCTGACCATCCTCCAGCGGGCGCGGGAGCTGGTGCGCAGCCGAACGGGCAAGGACCTGGAGCCCGATTCCCTGCCCCTGGACGACCAGGCTGTGCTGGAGCTGTTCCGCCGCGGGCAGACCGAGGGGGTGTTCCAGTTTGAGTCCGACGGGATGAGGAACGTCCTGCTCCAGATGCAGCCGACGCGGATCGAAGACCTGATCGCCGCCAACGCCATGTACCGCCCCGGGCCCATGGAGCTGATCTCCGCCTACTGCACCCGCAAGAATAGCGCCGACCCCGTGCCGTCGCTCCACCCCCTCGTGGACGACATCCTGGGAGAGACCTACGGCATCATGGTCTACCAGGAGCAGGTGATGCTCGTGCTCAACCGCCTGGGGCAGCTTCCGCTGAACACCGCGCTGACGCTGATCAAGGCCATCAGCAAGAAGAAGGAATCGACCATCGCGGCCGAGCGGGCGAAGTTCGTCCAGGGCGCGCGGGCCAACGGCATCCGCCTGGAGGACGCCAACCGGCTGTTCGAGCTGATCCTGAAATTCGCTGGCTACGGCTTCAACAAGGCCCACTCCACCCGCTACGCGATCATCGCCTACCAGAGCGCAGTACTTTAAGGTGCACTACCCGCGGGAATTCATCGCCGCCACGCTGACCTATGAAAGCTCCGACACCGACAAGGTGGTGCAGTACCTGACCGAGGCCCAGCGCCTGGGCATCCAGGTCGCCCCGCCGGACATCAACACCTGCGACAGCGACTTCACGGTGGACGGTGAGCGCGTCCGCTTCGGCCTGGCGGCTGTCAAGGGCGTCGGACCCCGAGCGGTGGAGGCCATCGTCGCGGCCCGCAAGGAGGCCGGGCGATTCACCGACCTGTTCCACTTCTGCCAGCACATGGACCTGCGCTGCGTCAACCGCGCCACCATCGAGGCGCTGATCAAATGCGGGGCGTTCGACAGCCTGGGCGCCCACCGGGCCGCCATGATGGCCGCCCTGGACCAGGCCATCGAGCTGGGCCAGACCGCCGCCGCCGACCGGCGCAGCGGCCAGATGAGCTTCTTCAACCTCAACGTCTCCGATGCTTCCGCCCGCCCGCCCGTGCGCTTCCCTCAAACCGAGCCCTGGTCGGAGGCGCAATTGTTGGCCGCGGAAAAAGAGACCCTGGGGTTCTACATTTCCAGCCACCCGCTCGTCCGCTATGGGAGGGAGCTGGAGAGCCTGGCCAGCCCCTCCGGAGCGAACCTCACGCGTTTAGGTGAGTTCTCCGGCCAGGTGGCCGTGGGCTGCATGCTCGCCTCGGTCCGCGCGACGATCACCAAAAACGGAAGATCGGCCGGCAAGAAGATGGCCATGCTTACCGTCGAGGACCTGACCGGCTCCTGCGAGGCGGTGGTGTTCGCTGAGGTGTACGAGAAAGTCACCGAGCTGCTGCGGGCGGATCAGATGGTTTTCCTGGTCGGCACGGTGGACCGCCGGCGCGATCGGGTCAGCCTGATCGTCCAGGAGGTCATTCCCCTGGACCGCGCGGTGGAGGAACGGACCGGCTCGCTACTGCTCCGCCTGCCGTCCGGCGCCGCCGTTGCGGAGCTGCTGAAGCGCCTCCACGACGTGCTGGTCCGCCACCGCCCCTCGAGGGGCTCCGGGCGGCCTGGCTTCGACACCGAACTCAGCCGAGGCGCGCTCGGCGAAGGCCGCGGCGACTGCCCGGTTTTTTTGGAGATTCGTCCCGCCACCCGCGGCGACGTCCGCACGATCGTCCGGCTGGACCGCCCGTGGTGCGTCCGGCCTAACCGGCGGCTGATCGACGAACTGGTCGGTCTGCTGGGAGAGGAAAACATTGTGCTGCGCCCCGTCAGCCCGCCTCCGGCGGGACCAACGGCTACGGCATGACGCGGGGGCCAACGTCGCCGGCGCAGTTCAGTCGCGGAAACGGCAGCCCGCTGGCCCCGGCGGCTCGGCGGACGAACTGACCGGCGTGTTTCGAGGTGCGCAAGAGCTTCCCGCCGTGCGCATTCCATCATGCCCACGGTGCATCGCGCGATTTTGTTTTGACATGCAGGGGAAACGGCATTAGATTCCCCGGGTGTCGTTGTCGGAGGCGCGGCTGCCTGAGGGATGGCTCACTTCGCCAGGGATGGCCAAATGTTTTTGCGATTCGTCGTTGGTCGTCTTCTTTGTTAAGAGGTTAAAGGTTAAAAGTTGCGCCAAGGGAAGTACGGCCGTTACCGTGTAAACCCATCGCGCCTGCGGCGCTTGTCGAAAGGCTACGTCGATGCCTCCCGTCGATCCGGCCTTGTGGCAAAAGATTGTGCAGCAGGTCATCGCCGCGGGCGGAAACATCATTCGTCCCTGGTTCACGGAGCTGGAGCCCATTTCTCTGGAGCATGGGCTGCTGGAGATCCACGTGGGGGGGCCCCGCGAGCGGGACTACTGCCGCCGCCACGCCACGCGCCTGTTCACCGAGGCCGCCCAGGCCGCCACGGGGCGGCTGGTCGGCGTGTGCTTTCTCACCGCATCCGACAAGGTCCAGGAGGAACCCCCCGCCCCAGAAGGGGCCTTGCCTTCGGCCCCATCCTCCCTGACGGCCGAGGGCCTGCCGCTGGGAGAGGACTACACCTTCGAGGCCTTCGTCACCGGCCCGTGCAACCGCCTGGCCCACGCCGCCTGCCTGGCCGTCAGCGAGACGCCCGGCAAGACGTACAACCCCCTGTATCATCCACGGCAGCGTGGGGCTGGGCAAGACGCACCTGCTCCAGGCCACCTGCCGCAAGATCGCCGCCACTGACCCGCAGGCCCGCATCTGCGTGCTGAGCTGCGAGACGTTCGTCAACCACTTCATCGAGGCCGTCGAGCGCGGGCAGTTGCATGAGTTCCGCTACCGCTACCGCCACGCCGACGTGCTGGCCATCGACGACATCCAGTTCCTCAGCGCCCACGAGCAGACGCAGGAGGAATTCTTCCACACCTTCAACACGCTCTACCAGTCGCAAAGGCAGATCATCCTCTCCAGCGACCGGGGCCCCGGACAGATCCCCGACCTGGAGGAGCGCCTCGTCAGCCGGTTCAACTGGGGCCTGGTCGCCCAGATCGACCGCCCCTGCTACGAGACGCGCGTGGCCATCGTCCGCAAGAAGGCCCGCATGCGCAACATCGACCTGCCCGAGGAGGTTATCTGCTTCATCGCCGGCGTGATCGACTCCAATTCCCGCGAGCTGGAGGGCGCCATCGCCAAGGTGGCCATGCTGGCGCAGGTCACCAGCCGGAGCTTCGACATCCCCCTGGCCGAAGAGGCCTTGGGCACCAAGCTCGGCTCAGACCGGCGGGGCACCACGATCGAGGACATCCTCAAAGCCGTCACGGCGCGGTTCAACGTCCGCCTGGCTGACCTTCAGTCCAGGAAGCGCACCCGGTCCATCGCCCTGCCCCGCCAAGTCTGCATGTACCTGGCCCGTGAACTGACCCGCCACAGCCTAGAGGAGATCGGAGGGTACTTCGGCGGAAGGGACCACACGACGGTGATGCACGCCAAGGCGCGATCAACCTGCTAAGACAGAAGGATCCCCATCTCCAAGCCACTCTAGACCTTATCGCCCGGGAACTGGCCAACAACACCTGACCTGCACCCCTAAACAAAAACCGACAGCTCCCCGTGGATAACCCGTAAGAAAGTTGTCTTTCCCTGTCAGGTAAAACCTTATTAGCCGACTCCCCCGTTAGCGTCTTTTCCGATGAGTCGTTCGGTGTGGTCGCTCTGCCCTTGCTATTTTGCGAAGCTCCAGAAAACCAGCAACAACCCATCCACGCCCTTGGATAAAAGTCTGCTACGCCGCAATTCCGCCTACGAAATCTTGTTGTGCTACTTGGGCTCCCCCCTACTCACGTTACCCACGGGGTCTATCCATACTACTATGATTACTTAACCTCTATGCGAGAGGTTAAACACAAGCCGCCAAGTGGCCTGTTGAGGTGCATAACCGAATCATTTTACCTGCGCAACGCAGTAGGTATAATTACCAGCGCTCATGAACCCTGGTGGGTCGGACACGCCCTGGAAATCTTCAAGGCAACGGGCCGGAGGCAGATACCGTTGGCGACGTCGGCTGGCAGCGGCCCTTGCTATCTTAGTGGTATTTATCTTCATCTCCTCTCTGGGTTACCGTCTACTGGCCGAGGGTTATGGCTGGCTGGATTCTCTGTACATGACCATCATCACCGTGACGACCGTGGGGTTCCACGAGGTTAAGCCCCTGAATGACATTGGCCGGGTCTGGACAATGTTCGTTGTGCTGACAGGACTGGTCATTGGCACGGTCGTGCTCACCATGGCCGTGGGCGCGGTCGTGGAAGGCGAGGTAAGAGCAATATTTGGGAGACGACAATTGGAACGCAAGATTGCGGGACTCGAAGGGCACGTCATCCTCTGCGGGTACGGGAACATGGGTGCCTTGGTCGCTCGGGAACTCCAGGCCGCCCGGCGCGATGTGGTCGTGGTGGATAGCGATGCCTCCCGCACCACGGCGGCCCAGGAAAAGGGCCTTCTGTACGTCCTCGGCGACGCCCAGGACGAAGGCACGCTCCAAGCGGCCGGGGTCACGCGGGCCAAGGTTCTGGTGGCCATGCTGCCGACGGACGCGGAGAACGTCTTCGTGACGCTCACTGCCCGCCAGGCTAATGGCCGGGTCCGCATCGTCGCCCGCGCAGAGCAGCCGACCACACAGGATAAGCTCGCGGCCGCCGGGGCCTCGCGCGTGGTCTGCCCCGAGACGCTGGGAGCCATGCAGGTCAGCGACATGGTGCTCCGACCGGCGGTGGTGGACTTCGTGGAGATGGCCCACCGGGGCATCGACCTGGAGATGGACCAACTCGTCCTGACCGAGCAGTGCAGCCTGTGCGGCAAGACGCTTCGCGAACTTGCCTTACCCCGCCGGGCGGGCGTGCAGGTGGTGGCCGTGCGGCGGGCGGACGGGGAGGCGATTTACCAACCCACCCCCGACCTGAAGCTCGCCGGTGGCGACACGCTGGTGCTGGTCGGCAAGCGCGGGGCGGCCGCGGCCATCCAGGAGATGCAGGCCCAGACGGAAGGCTAAAGGCCCGGTGCCTCGGCCCCCCCCGGAGCTCAGGCGTAACGCATTCTCGCTGCCCCGTAAAACGGTCGGCCTTGGGCGATGTACTTCCGCTCGAAGTTGCTCCCCACCAGTTCCCCGTCCTTGTCGCTCATCCTCGGCAACGGCACGGCCGCGAGTCCCTCGGTGCCGGCAAGGACGGCCTGGATGCGCCGGTAGTAGTCCAGGTGGTCCGTGACGATGATGAGCTGGCCGCCGATGGCCAGGCAGCGTCGGGCGGCGGCAAGGAAGGTCGGCTGGATGAGCCGGCGGCGATGGTGGCGGCGCTTGGGCCAGGGGTCGGGGAAGTAGATGTGCATCCGCCACACCGACCGCTCGGCCAGGCGGCTTCGCACCAGGTCGCCGGCATCGGCGCAGAGCAGATGGACGTTGGTCAGACCTGCCCGGTGGGCCCGGTCGGCGGCGTAGGCGCAGTAGGCCTTGGCCCGCTCGATCCCCAGAAAGTTCAACTCCGGTTGGGCGGTGGCCCGGGCCAGCAGGAAAGTGCCCTTACCGCTGCCGATCTCCAGCTCCACAGGCCGACCATTGCCGAAGATGGCCGGTAGGTCCAGCGGAACCGAGGCCGGCAGACCTTCCAGCAGCACGCCGGAAGTGTCCCAGGGCTTGCCCTTGCGATGGCGGAGATGACTGGACGACAGCGGCCTCATGGAATGAGGATAGAATCCCCTCCACCGGGCGGTCAAGGCAAAGCGGGACCTTGCGGACATCGGCGCGGTGGCCATAATGGCAGTGAAGTCAAGGAGAGGCGGAACGTGGCGGCGGCTGACGTGACGGTGGACATCTACCTGGGGGACAACCTAGCCATCACCCCTGGCTTTCCGGACGGTTTGTTTGACCTCATCTACGTCGATCCCCCGTTCAATACAGGCAAGACGCAGGCTCGGACCAGCATCCAAACGGTCCGCGACGACGGCGGCGACCGCCGCGGCTTTAAGGGCCAGCGCTACAGGACCGTCCGGGTCGGAAGCAAGTCGTTCGCGGACCGCTTCGATGACTATTTGAGTTTTCTGGAGCCCCGGTTCCAGGAGGCCTATCGTCTGCTCAAGCCGCACGGCAGCTTCTTTTTGCACCTGGACTATCGCGAGGTGCACTACGTCAAGGTGCTGCTGGACACCATCTTCGGGCGCGAATCGTTCATGAACGAAATCGTCTGGGCCTACGACTACGGTGCCCGCAGCAAGCGCCGCTGGCCGGCCAAGCACGACAACATCCTGTGGTACGCCAAGGACCCCGAGCACTACACCTTCCGCTACCAGGACATGGAGCGGATTCCCTACATGGCCCCGGGGCTGGTCACACCAGAAAAGGCCGCAAGGGGCAAGACGCCTACGGACGTCTGGTGGCACACGATCGTCAGCCCCACGGGCAAGGAAAAGAACGGCTACCCCGCGCAAAAGCCGCTAGGCATCCTCAACCGGATCATCCGCATCCACTCCAACCCCGGCGACCGCGTGCTGGATAGCTTTGCCGGCAGCGGCACGACCGGCGAGGCCGCCGTCCGCAACGGCCGATCCGCTGTGCTCATCGACTCAAGCGAGCAGGCCGTGCGGATCATGGCACGACGGCTGGCGTTCGCCCATCCCATAATCCACCGTGCCGCAGCCTGCCCGTGTTAGAAGCGCATTTGGAGCCTTAGCCCCATCACCAGTGCGTCGCGGGCGCCGGCTTCGCCGGCGGGAGGAGGCGCGTTCTTGTCTCCTCCCCTCCTTGCGGCTATGCTGGGTCCAAGAAGGGGCGAGGAACCGATGAGCCGGATCAAGTTGCAGGTGGCGTTGGACTTTTTGGAGCTGCCGCGGGCGCTGGCCGTGGCGCGGGCGGCCGCAGCGGGTGGGGCGGACTACCTGGAGGCCGGCACGCCGCTGATCAAGAGCGAGGGCCTGGAGGCCGTCCGCCGCCTGCGCGGAGTTTCCCGGCAAGCTCATCATCGCCGACACCAAGACGATGGACACCGGTCGCCTGGAGGCCGAGGCCGCCGCCAAGGCCGGGGCGAACGTGATGACCGTCAGCGGAACGGCCTCGGAGTCCACGATCCGCGAGGCCGTCGAGGCTGGGCGGCACTACGGGCTGCTCGTGGCCGTGGACACCCTGGGCGTCGCCGATCCACTGGCCCTGGCAGCCAAAGTCAAGCAACTGGGCGCGGCCTGGTTGGACGTGCACTGCGCCATCGACGCCCAGATGGCCGGCGCCGATCCGCTGGAGCTGCTAAGGCAGCTTCGTAGCGCCACCGACCTGACGCTGGCCGTGGCGGGCGGGATCAACAGTCAAACCGCCGCCGAGGTCGCCGCAGCCGGAGCGGACGTGGTCATCGTCGGGGGTGCGATCACCAAGGCCGTCGATCCCCAGGCCGCCACCGCCGACATCCGCAAGGCCTTGGACAGCGCTCGTCCCGTCGCCAGTGCGCTGTTCAAGCGGACCGACGGCAAGAACCTGCGGGCGGTCCTGGCGGCTGTCCGCACCAGCAATATCTCCGATGGCAACCACCGCCAACCTTGCCTGGAAGGTCTGCGTGCGATCTTCCCGGGATCATCCGCCTGCGGCCCGGCGGTCACGGTGCGGACGATGCCGGGCGACTGGTCCAAGCCCGTCCAGGCCATCGACGTGGCCGAGGAGGGCCAGATCATCGTGATCGACGCCGGCGGCCTGCCCCCGGCTGTCTGGGGGGAACTGGCCACCGAGAGCGCCAAGAATAAAAAGCTTGCGGGCCTGGTGGTGCACGGGGCGGTCCGCGACACGGCCGAAATCCGCCGATTGGAGTTCCCCGTCTGGCGCGACTGGTCTGTTCGCACGCCGGGGACCCCAAGGGGATGGGCCAGATCAACGTGCCCGTCACCATCGCCGGCCAGCGAGTCTTTCCTGGGGACTGGATCGCGGCCGACGACGACGGCGTGATCGTGCTGCCCAAGGAGCGCGCCGTCGAGCTGGCGAACCGCGCCGCGGACGTGCTGGAGGCCGAGAACCGCATCCGCACCGAGATTCGCAGCGGCAGCACGCTGGGAGCGGTGCTCAACCTGGCCCGCTGGGACCAAAAAGGCGGCGGGCCGGAAATAGGATGATTGCCGAATGCCGATTGCCAATTTCCAATGGATGCAGAATCGTTGCGAAGCCGTGTTACGGCAATCGGCAATTGGCAATTGGCAATTGGCAATGGTGTTCCATGTCTGACAGGGATGCAGTCCGAGTGGCCGGTCAGGACCTGCTGACCCGCATCGCGGCCGTGATGGACAAGGCCGACTGGAAGGGGTTGCTCGAGCTGGCCGACCTGCTGCCGCGGGCGCGGCGGACGTTCGTGACCGGGGCAGGCCGCAGCGGCCTAGTCGCCCGCAGCTTCGGCATGCGCCTGATGCACGCCGGGCTGCCCGCCTTTGTGCCCGGAGAGACCATCACCCCCGCGGCCGGGAACGGCGACCTGCTGGTGGCCATCAGTTGCACGGGCGCCACCGGCATCACCGATTACATCGCCCAGCGCGCCCGGCAGTTGGGGGCCAAGGTCGTGGCCTTGACGGCTGAGCCGCAAAGTGCCCTGGCCTGCAAGGCCGACAAGGTCGTCGTTATCCCCGCCAGCGAAGACGACATCGTGCTTCGGGCGGCGGTCTTCGAGCACGCCGCCAGCCTGTGCCTGGATGCGGTCTTCAACGTCCTGTCAGATCGGCTGCGACTGGACATGGACGAATTCCGCCAGCGCCACGCCAACCTGGAGTAGCTTCGGAAGGTAGCCCAGGCGTCCCGCCCGCATCTGGCGCGTCAGCTCACTTCGCCGGTTCGCCGACGGGGATCAGGTAACAGACCTGCTGCCCTTCGGGGAGCTGGAGGGCCTTGGCCACGGCCGCTTCGTCGTAGCCACCCACCGGCACCGCGCCCAGTCCCAGCGCCACAGCCTCCAGGAGTAGGTTCTGAGCGGCGTGCCCGACCTCCAGGTCCACCCATCGCTGCGCGCGCTCGGGGAATCGACCGCCCAGCCGGCTCGGCACGGCAGCAAAGACGAATACCGCCGGCGCCTGGGCGACGGAGCGTTGTCGGCCGGCGGAGGCCCGCAGCGTGGCCAGCGCGTCACCTTCGACGTGGGTCTCCAGCGCGTGGTGGGCGGGGACATAGTGGCGGGCGCCCTCGGCCGTCACCACGTAGAGTTCCAGCGGGTACCTGGCCATGGCTGAAGGGGCCGTGCGGAGGCCGCGTTTGGGTTCGGTGACGCCCTGGGCGGCCCAGCAAAGCTGGCCGATCTGCTCGACGGTCAGCGGGTCGGGCTTGAACTGCCGCACGGACCGCCGGGTGGCCAGGACTTCCTCCAGCGACTTGGTCCCTTTCGTCACGGGCGGAGGCAAGGACACCGCCGGTTTGGTAGCTACTTCAGCCGGTTTGGTCGCCACTTCAGCCAGGCATACCATCGTCGCGGCAAGGGCCAGAGCCAGGGGAATCATGGAGCGAGTTCGGATGGTCATAGGTGATCTCCTGTAAACGTTCGATGGGGAACCATAGGCCTGTCCTATTGTACCCACACCGGGCCACGAATACTGCCACGGGGAGACGGCGGAAGCGCCTCACCGGCCAGGCTGGCCCACGGGGATCAGGTACAGCGGCGTCTGCTCGGCCGGCAGTTGCAGCGCCTTGACGACCTGGGCGTCGTCATACGCCCCGACGGGCACCGCGCCTAAGTCCAGCGCCACGGCCTGGAGCAGGAAGTTCTGCCCGGCGTGGCCGGCCTCTAAGTGTACGAAGCGAGCGGATCGCTCCCCGTACTTTCGCTCCAGGTGATGCATGTCGGCCGCGATGACGAACACCGCCGGTGCCTGGCCAACCCAAGGCTGACGAAGGGCGGCGTCCTGAAGGGCCGGTCGGGCGTCGCCGTCCAGGTGGCGCTGGAGGCTGTGCGTGGCGGGGACGTAGCGGTCCACGCCCTCGGCCGTCGCGACGTAGAGTTCCAGCGGGTACAGCGCCCCGGCCGAGGGGGCCGTGCGCAGGCCGCGCTTTGGGTCGGTGATGCCTTGGGCGGCCCAGCAGAGCTGGCCGATCTGCTCGACGGTCAGCGGGTCGGGCTTGAATCGCCGCACGGACCGCCGGGCGGCCAAAACTTCCTCCAGCGACTTGCTCCCCTTGGTCTCCGGAGGAGGCAAGGCGTTGGAAGGTTTGGGGGTTCCCGCCGCCAGGCACACCACCGCCGCCGCGGCGGCCAGGGCCATGGGGACGATGTAGCGAATGGCAATCATCATGGTGATCTCCCTGTGAGTTTTTTGGGGCCAACCGTTGCTTTATTGTATCTTGTCCCCCGCCTTGTTCTGCCAGTTTTTGCCGGGGGCGTCCCTACGGGTGCCTGGGCATGTCGAGAGACGGCAGGTGGGACTTCGCCGATGCTCCATCGCCGTACTATGGAGACAGAACGAGCCTCTTTTTGATGCGGACAGGGAGAGCTGGCCTGTTCGCCTGCTTCAGGAGGCCATCAGGCGGAGGATCCCACCGCGGCTGCGGGGGCAAAGCGGTGTCCGTGACTGGCGGGGACTCCGTCGATGCCGGTCAATCGCAGGTGAGTCTCCGGGGGTTGCGACCACCGCTTGATTTTGCCCGTCATGAGCCGCATCGCCCAGCCGAGCGTGCGGGGCAGCGTGTGAATCAAGCCCCACAAGCCGATCCCTTGGACGCTGGCGTCGATCAGGTATCGGCTGCTTTTGGGACGGATTAACGATCCCAGCAGCCGAAGAGGATTGTAGAAGTACGCCAGCGCCGCGGTGACGCGAAGCTGCATCCGCCAGGGCTGGGCCTCGCTCGAGGCGACCACATAGTTCCCATCCAGCATGTACGGCTCGACGGACTTGCCGGCGGCACTCTGGATCATCTGGCCGGCGTGGAAGGGTTCCTCGTAGACCCGGGAGCCGACGGCGGGTGTCATCGTGAGCACCTGCATGTCGATCGCCCCGGCTTGGCGGAGCAGCCTGATTTGGTTGATCAGTCCGTACGGGGAGGTTCGCGTGTAGAGCGGTTGGCCGTCGTGGTGCATCAGCATCGGCACGGGCAGGATATTGTGCCGGCGAAGCAGCCCGAACGCCTCGAGGGTCTTATCGACGCTCTGGCCTTTCCTGACGAACGTGGCGGTCATGTCCTCCACGCCCAGCCACAGGGCCAGCGCACCGGCTTTTCGCACCGCGGACAGGTGATCCCTCATACCCAGCGTGTCATGCACGGTGACTTCCGTGCCCCAGCGGACCCGATGGCGCAGCGGCCGGCCGCCCGTCTCCGCACGGGAAAGGGTTTCGACAATGGAGACCGTTCGATCCCGTTCGTTGAAGAAGTTGTCATCCGTGCCGAAGAAGAACCGCAGGCCGTATCGCTCGTTCAGTTGCGACATCTCGTCGGCGATGCGTTCGGCGCTCTTGCGCGGTACTGGCGCTGGTTGTACGCGGGGATGGGGCAATACGGGCAGGAGAACTTGCATCCCAAAGTGAATACCAGCGACCCGATGGGGCTATGCCTGAGAACCCGACCGGCCTCCAGCGGCCCGGGAGCCAGCGTCGCTCGGCGTGAAGGCGGCTCCAGTAACCCGTAGCCCAGCACCGGGTGCGGCAGTTCGTCGAGGTCCCCCACGAGGCGCTGAATTCCCGTATCCACAAGGTCCTCAGCGGTGGCGCTGGGGCCGCCTCGTGCGTACACCAGACCCGGCACCTGGTCCAGGCTGCCGTCGTCCCTCGCGCGGAGGAAGGCGGATCGTAGCGTCTCACTGCGGGTCCGCTCGTTGAGCAGCACCTCCAGGAGATTCAGCAGCACGTATTCCTCCCCGGTGACGGCCACGTCGGCCGCCCAGGGATCGGCCGGTTCGGCGCTGAACAGGCTCCAAGGCTCATAGATGGCCCTGGGGCCCCCGGCGATGATCAGCGGACGCGACGCCGGGGACATTCGGCAGGCATCGCGGATAATCGCTTCGCACGCTGCGGCATGGATCTGCATGCTGGAGATGAGCAGCAGGTCGGGCACACGCCCGTCCAGGACCATCCGGCAAGGCCGGACGTGGGGGTTCCACTGCTGGAGCACGATGCGGGTTCTGTGGATGCCCGCGTCGGCCAGGGCCGCCCCGATGGCCCGTGCGCCCCGGGGGCCATGTGGGTGCTGGAGTAGTAGAACGGCAGCATGCGCGTCCGCGGGTCAAACGCGCAGACCACGACGGCCGTCAGATTGTGTTGGGGCGTCATCCGCCGCAGGCGACGGCGGATGTCCAGGCATTCGCCCGGCTTGAGCAGCCTGTCACCGATGTTTCGAGAAGGCAGTTCCATGTCGAACTCGATTCTCTATCGTCTCTTTTTCGAGCGTGGGCTTCAATAGCATTTCTGGGCCGCGGAGGCACCGGTCTTGTGGGGTGGTCTTATGGGAATGGCGATCTCCACGGGGCAGCCCCCGCCGTCAGGTCGCCACGGCGACTCGCTGCGGTGAGCGGGGGATTGACGAAACGCCGATGCGTCTCTTTCCAACCACCCCGGGTCAGGTTACGCTAGCGGGGGAAGGAGTAACGTCCCCTATGGGCAGATATGAACTGGGCATTATCGGGGCCGGGAACATGGCCGAGGCTATCGTCCTGGGCGTCTTACGGGCCGGCGTGCTGAAAGCCAAGGCCATCCTGGCCACCGACCCATCGACTGAGCGATTGAAGGCCCTTGCGGCGGTGGGCGTGGCGTGCAAGGCCGAAAATGCCGCCGCGGCGGCCTGCCCGCACGTGTTGCTATCCGTCAAGCCTCAGGTGCTGCTGGCGGTGCTGGCGGAGATTTCCGAGGCCGTGCGGGCGGACGCGACGGTCATCTCCATCGCCGCGGGCGTCAAGACGGCCACGATCGACCGCGGCCTGGGCGGCGCGGCCGGATCGTCCGCGTGATGCCCAACACGCCGATGCTCGTCGGCTGCGGGGCCTCGGCCATCGCCGCCGGGCCCCGAGCAACGGAAGACGACCTGCGATGGACCGAGCGGCTGTTCGCCGCCGGTGGGATGACGTGTCGCGTGGACGAAGGCCTGATGGATGCCGTCACGGCCGTGTCAGGCTCCGGGCCGGCGTACTTTTTCTATCTCGTCGAGGCCATGATTGCCGCGGGTGCGGCCGAGGGATTGCCCGCCGACGTGGCCGCGAGCCTGGCAGCCGCCACCTGCGCCGGAGCTGGAAAGATGCTCACCGAGACGGGCGAAAGGCCTGAAGTGCTGCGGGCCAAGGTCACCAGCCCCGGCGGCACGACCCAACGGGCCATCGAGACGCTCCAGCGCGCAGGAGTCAAAGACGCCCTCATCGCCGCCATTCGCGCCGCCGCGGCAAAAAGCCGGGAACTGGGGAGATAGCGGCTGGCGATTACTTCTTGCAGAACTCCTCGAACGTCCCGCCCAGCAGGCTGCGCACGTCGCGTTGGATCTCCTCCTCGCTCGGCCGCCAGCCGGCAAGGAAGATGTCGCGGTACTTCTCGGCCAGGACGTCGGCCAGGATCGTCCGCACGTGCGCCCACTTGTAGATGAGCTGGTCCAGCACGCGGGCATCGCTGTGCTGGACGGTGAAGGCCGTCCCCAGCATCTCGATCCGCATCCGCGTGATCTCCTCGATGATGCTGGGATTGTTGCAGAACCACCAGCAGCCCTCGACGTGGAGGTGGTTGAACTTGCGGGCCAGCACGCACAGCTCGTGCTGATTGACCCGCGATAGCAACGTGGCGATGAACTTCACGTCCTCGTGCCGTTGCAGCAGGTGCAGCAGGGCCGACATGTCGCTCTCGCCGATCCCGTCCCCGCCATCGCCCAAGGCCGGGTTGACCCGCTTGCGGACGCCCATCATCATCGCCACCGGCAGGCCGAACTCCCGCGCCGTCGGCAGGACCACCTGGTCCATCACCTTGGAGCTCATCGCCGCCGAGGGGTACGCGAAGTCCGGTGGCAGTGAGGCCGCCAGGTACACGGGCTTGAGGATGCCGACCCAATCGGCCAGGAACCGCCGGGCCTGGGTGAACGCCGCCGCCCCGCCGGCCGCGGCTGTCTTGTATCCCCCGGCCCGCATGGCCTTGGAGGCTGAAGCCCAATCCACAATCAGCGTGTCGATCCGCAGGGCGGTCTTGAAGCAGTTGCCTTTGGGCCGCCCGGCCTTCCAGTGCCCGGCCTCCTCAGCCACGAAGGGATTGTTGGTCATCACCGCGTAGTCGATGTTGGCCAGCTCAAAGACTTTGTCCAGGTAGTCCTGGAGCTTCTGGCCGGCGAACCAGCGGCGGATGCCGGCTATATTCCGCGTGGTGGTGTCCAGCCCCAGCATCCACAGCGCCGTCAGCAAGCCGCGGGCGGACTCCCCGATGGGCCCATGACGCAGGAACACGTGTTCCCACACCAGGTCCGCCTGGGCGGTCTTGGGCAGGGCCCAGAACTTCGGGTACGTCAGCTCGCGCGGGGCGACGGTGAACAGCTCGGCCACCAGGTAGTGGTAGGTTAGCAGCTCGTCGATGCCCCACAGCAGCAGCTTGCCGTGGGCGGTGGGGAACAGGTGGGTGTGGATGTCCGAGGCGGTCGTGGAGGCGACGGCCTGGCGGACGGCGGACTCGACGGCGCCCAGGTCATTTAAGATAAAGGCCATGTTCTTTTCTCCATACTCCATCAAACTCAGGTTTGGGGGTGCGGCGGGTCGTGACTCGCGGGATCGGCGTCCTGGTACAACCCGTGCTCGGCGATGTAGCGTGCGACGGCGTCAGGAACCAGGTAGCGGATGGACTTCCCCGCATGGACGCGGCGGCGGATGTCGGTGGAGGAGATGTCGATCTGTGGGGTCGGCAGGAGGTTTTCGCGCAGGCGGCAGAGGTGCCGGTCGGCCAGCTTGCCGGCCAGGGCCGCCAGGGCGTCCTCCGCGCTGCCGGCGTCGGTCGCGCGGGCCGCCACGAGGAGGTGGGCCAGCTCCAGCACCTCCTCGACGCGGTGCCAGTGCGGCAGATCGGTGAGCATGTCCGCCCCGATCAACCAATACAGCGTCCCCTCGCCCGCCCGAGGCCGCAGGGCCTGGAGCGTGTCCAGCGTGTAGCTGGGGCCGCGGCGGTGCAGCTCCAGCTCGCAGAGATCGAACAGCGCGTCGGACTCGATGGCCAGCTTCAGCATGGCTAACCGGTCGGCGGCCGACGCGCGGGTGGGCGGCTTGTGCGGGGGGCTGTGGGTCGGGATGAGCATCACGCGGTCAAAGCCCATCCTCTCCGCCACGGCGCGGGCGACGATTAGATGCCCGTGATGCACCGGATCGAACGTCCCACCGAACAGGCACACGTCATCGGCCATGGACGCTTCACCTCTTGCCCATTACCCATAACCCCCTTTGCGGCTGGGGGCAAGGTCTTATGAAAAGAGCCCGCTGACGCGGGCCACGGGGTCAAAAGACACAGAAGCCCTCCTTCGCTAAAGCTACGGAGGGCATGCTCCGTAGCTCGCCTCCGGCGAGCGTAGGAGCATGGGAGCGGGTGGATTCGAACCACCGAAGGCTGAGCCGGCAGATTTACAGTCTGCTCCCTTTGGCCACTCGGGCACACTCCCGGAACCGGATTAGAGCCTACGCCTGACGGCCGATTCCGTCAAGCACCGTTGCCGGCCGGTGGTGGGGCTCCATATCGAATGTCCGAGGGCTGACCCCTCAGTCAACAAGCTCTCCCTCTTTGAATTCCCGCTGGCTGACGAGGGCGCCGGTGTAATCCCACAGCCTGGCCGGGCCGTGGGCCAGGTGGCCGCGCCAGGTGGACTGCGACTTCATCTGTCCGCTGGGCCAGAATTGCGTCCAGACGCTGCCGCCGTCGTCGCGATGCTCCCACTGCCAGCCCAACCGCGCCCTGGGGGTCCCAGTAGGTCTCCTTGCCGATCTTCCGGCCTGCTCGCCAGAACACTTCGTACTGTTTGCGGCCGTCGGGGTAGAACCAGCGTCTCGGGTCCCTCCAGCAGCCACCGCCCGTCGGTGGCCAGCGCCGCCGCCGTAGGTGCAGCGCGTCCGGCCGTTGGGGTGCTTCTCCTCGCAACGCTCTGGGCCTTGGGGCACCGCAGACGGGTGCATCGTCGGGCGCCATCCCCGCCGCCTCATCGAGGATCCAGGCCTCGTTGAGCTCAAAGTGCAGGCACGGATGGTTCATCGTGGTGATCAGGTGGATCAGGCCGTTGGGACCCTGGGCGGCGACGGCAGTAGCCCAGCGTGGCGTCGTCGTGGTCGGCCTTGCCCCAGCCGGGCCGAGGGGGCAGGACGTTGCCCTCGTGCGGGCGGGCTCCCGGCAGCGGCTTGATCCGCCAGGTCTTGCCCTCGTCCTCGCTGAGCGCCACGAACGACCCCGCGCTGGGTGACGCCGGCCGGCTGAACGTCGTTCTTGCTCTGGAAGTCGCCCGCGAAGAACAGCCGCCCGCTGGCCAGTCGCACCAGCGCGGGCCTTTGGTTGCCGCCCATCGCGGGGAAGGGCGTCTTGCCGGTCTGCCAGGTCTTTCCGCCGTCGCGGCTGATGGCCTGGGGCATCCAGCCTTCCAGATGCGTCTTCTTGCCGCCGATGCCCAGGATGCTGCCGTCGGAGAGCATCGCGTAGACCGTGTGCCGCCCGGCCGATCGGCCGCCGGTGTCGAACCACGTCCGGCCGTCGTCGCGGCTGGCCCACAGGACCGAGTTGCCGCCCTCCCCGTCGCTGGCGACGTAGATCGTGCCGCTGGCATCGCGGAAGGCGCTGCTGATGGGCTGGGCGGAATACGGCCCGATGACCCCGGCGAAGACGGGGAACTTCACCTCGTCCCAGCGTCGCCCCGCTGTCGCGCGACGAGCACCACTTGAACGGCGTGCCGTTCAGCCCCACGCCGCCGGTGAACAGGTGCAGCGTGCCGCTGTCGTTCCACAGCAGGGCGCTTTCCTCGGTCACGTCGGGGAAGTCCAGGAAGAAGTCGGGTGGGTCCCAGCGGTCCGCCCCGCAGCGCAGGCGCGTCGCGATGAAGGCCATGTTGGGCAGGTACTCGGCGCTGGTGGCGCAGGCGGTGAAGTGCACCGCCAGCACGTCGCCGTTGGGGCAGACGGCCAGGCCGGGGCTGTGGTTGTGCCCCAGGATGCCCGGGTGCATGCCCACCATCGCGGCGGCGCCGACGGGTTGGTTCTCCGGCGGCACGGGCAGCATGTCGGACGCGGAAGTGAGGCTTGGACGGGTCATGGTGCGGCGCACCGCCAGGTCCTCGTGCAGGAGAGTGGTGTAGTGCTTGCTCGGCGTACCAGTGGCTCTCCCAGCCGTAGAGATAGCCGATGCGGAAGCCATGCGGATGAACCTTCTGGCCCATGCTAGCCCTCCATCTCCTCCACCACGACCGTGATGTGGGCTGCGCCGTCGCACGACGGCGAGAAGCGCGGCCGCGGGCGCGCGCGCGCCAGCGCTTCAGGCGCAGCGCGTCGCCGGCGTAGGCGGCCACCACTTTCAGGAAGCGCGGGTCCATCTGGTAGTTGTTCTCGGCGTTGGCCGCCGCCGACTGCACCGCCTTGGCCACCACTCGCGCGTGAGGCGAAGGGAGGAAGCGCAGGCGGGCCAGCACCTCGTCCACCCGCCGGCCGGGCAGGTGCTCGAGGATGAGGCGTACCTTCCTGGGCGATACGCGCTACGTTCCTGGCGACGGCTTTCACCTGCATTCGTTCATACCTACGTCGGCGGCGCACCTGGGTGGCTCGCTCCGAGCGACCGGCGTGGCCGCGGAAGGTGCGCGTCAGGGCGAACTCGCCCAGGCGGTGGCCGACCATGTTCTCGGTGATGAAGATGGGCACGTGGCGCCGGCCGTCGTAGACGGCGATGGTCATGCCCACCATCTGGGGCATGATGGTGGAGGCCCGCGACCAAGTGCGGATGATCGCCTTCTGGCCGGAGCGCTGGACCGCCTCCACCCTCTTCATCAGCTTGGCGTCCACGAACGGCCCCTTCTTTGTCGATCTGGACAAGACCTACCCCCTACTTCTGTCCGCGCCGTCGCACAATGTACTTGTCCGTGTCCTTGCGGCGGCGGGTGCGATACCCCAAGGCCGGCTTGCCCCAGGGTGTCTTGGGCCCGGGCATACCGATGGCCGCCTTGCCCTCGCCGCCGCCGTGGGGGTGATCGCGCGGGTTCATGGCCGAGCCGCGCACCTGCGGGCCGCCGCCCCATGCAGGCGCGACCGGCCGGCGCGGCCGAGCTTGATCTGGCTGTGCTCTACGTTGCCCACCTGGCCGATGGTGGCCATGCAGTCGGCCAGCACCTTGCGCACCTCCCCCGAGGGCAGGCGCAGCAGCACGTAGTCCCCCTCCTTGGCCATCAGCTGGGCCGAAGAGCCGGCGCTGCGCACCATCTGGCCGCCGCGCTTCAAGTACAGCTCCACGTTGTGCACCGCCGTGCCCAGCGGGATGTTCTTCAGGGGCAGGGCGTTGCCCGGCCGGATCTCCGCCTCCGGGCCCGACATGACCGTATCGCCCACCTTCAGGCCCACCGGCCAGAGGATGTAGCGCTTGTCGCCGTCGGCGTAGTGGATGAGGGCGATGCGCGCCGAGCGGTTGGGGTCATACTCGATGGCCGCCACCTTGCCCGGCACACCGAACTTGTCCCGCTTGAAGTCGATGATGCGGAGCTGCCGCTTGGCGCCGCCGCCGCGATGGCGCACGGTGACGCGCCCCTGGGCGTTGCGACCCGCCTTCCTCTTCAGGGGCACCGTCAGCGCCTTCTCCGGCTTGTGCTTGGTGATCTCCTCGAAGGTCTGGCCGGTCGCGCCGCGCCGGCCGGGAGAGGTGGGCTTGTACTGCTTGATACCCATCTCTACACGCCCTCGAACAGCTCGATCTTGTCGCCTGGGGCCAGGGTCACGATGGCCTTCTTCCAGGCCGGCCGCAGCGGTCGTGCGTCGGCCCCAGCGGCGCTGCTTGCCCCGCACGTTCATCACGTTGACCGCCACCACCTGCACGTTGAAGGTCTTCTCCACCGCCTGCTTGATCTGTGTCTTGTTGGCCAGCTGGTCCACCCGAAAGGCGTACTTGTTCTCAGCCGCCAGATAGGTGCCCTTCTCCGTCACCAGCGGCTGCCGGATCACCGTCGAAGGGGTGAATGGCCTTGGGCATCCTAGCTCGCCTCCTGCTTCAGCGGCGGTGCTCGCTCGGCGCCGCCTCTGCCTCCGGCGGCGATGTCTTCGACGACCTTCGCCTTCCGGACGCGGCGCGGGGCCTTCGCCGCCGGCGCCCTTCCGCCGCCGGCGCCCGCTCCGCCTCCGGCACCGCCTTCGCCTCCGGCGCCCTCTCGCCTCCGGCACCGCCTCCGCCTTCGGCGGCGTCTTCGACGGCCTTCGCTTTCCTTGTGCGGCGCGGGGCCTTCGCCTCCGGCGCCCTCTCCGCCTCCGGCACCGCCTCCGCCTTCGGGGCGGCGTCTTCGACGGCCTTCGCCTTCCTTGTGCGGCGCGGGGCCTTCGCCTCCGGCACCGCCTCCTCCGGGACGACCTCTTCGACGGTCTTCGCTTTCCTTCTGCGGCGCGCCGCCGGTGGCGCCACGGCGGCCAGCGGGCAGCGGCCGCCGCCGCCGGGCGCATGGTCGCCGCCCCACAGCTCCTCGCAGCGGCGCACCGCCGCCACCGTCATCACCAGGTCGCGATGGGTGAGCATGTCCACGACGTTCAGGTAGGCGGCGGGCAGGACCTTGGTCCGCGCCAGGTTGCGGGCGCTGGCATGCACGCTCCGGTCGGCGTCGCCGGTGACGATGAGGGCCGAGCGCTCGATGCCCAGGCTCGTCCAGCAAGCCCGCGATCTCCTTGGTGCGCGGCTTCTCCAGCGACAGCTCGTTCACCACCGACAGCTGACCGTCGGCCACCTTGCCCGATAGCACCGAGCGGATGGCCAGGCGCTTCATACGCTTGGGCAAGGCCTGGCGATAGCTGCGCGGCTTTGGCCCGAAGGCGACGCCGCCGCCCCGTCGGTGAGGGGCGCGAGCGCTGCCCTGGCGGGCGCGGCCGCTCCCCTTCTGGGCGCGAACCTTGGCGGTGCTGCCACGCACCTCGCCCCGGCTCTTGGTGCTGGCGCTGCCCGCCCGCCGATTGGCCATCTGGGCCAGGAAGGCCTGGTGGATCACCGCCATGTTCGGCTTGATGCCGAACACCTGGTCATCCACCTCGATGGCCTTCAGCTTCCCGCCCTTGGCGTTGCGTACCGGAAGCTTCATTCCTTCTCTCGGCCTCCTCGGCCGGCGGCCTCGCCGCTTTCTTCCCTCTCCACCTAGCCCTGCCGCTTCACGGCGTGCTTGCGGGCCAGGCGAATGCGCAAGAGGCCGTTCTTGGCGCCGGGCACGGAGCCCTTGACCATGATCACGCCTCGCGCCGGGTTGGACTCCACCACCTCCAGGTTGCGCACCGTGACCTGTCGGTCGCCCATGTGGCCGGCCATGCGCATGCCCTTGAGCACCCGCCCCGGGCTGGCGCTGGCGCCGATGGAGCCGGGGGCGCGATGGCGGTCCGACTGGCCGTGGGTCTTGGGGCCGCCGCGGAAGCCGTGGCGCTTCACCACGCCAGCGAAACCGCGGCCCTTGGACACGCCGCTCACGTGCACCAGGTCGCCGGGCTCGAAGATCTCCGCCCCCACCTTCTGGCCCACCTGCCACTGGCTGATGTCGTCCACCGGAACTCCCGCAGGTAGCGGAAGGCGCCCAGCCCCTTGAAGTGCCCCTTCAGGGGCTGGTTGACCCGCTTGCGCACCCCGAAGCCGAGCTGGACGGCCTCATAGCCATCGCTGTCCTGGGTCTTCACCTGGAGGACGGTGCAGGGGCCAGCCTCGATGACCGTCACCGGCACCACCGTGCCGTCGCGGTCGAAGACCTGGAGCATGCCCAGCTTGCGGCCCAGAATCCCTTCGATCATGACTACAGCTTGATCTCGATGTCCACGCCCGAAGGCAGCTGCAGACGCATCAGGGCGTCCACCGTCTTGGATGTGGGGTCCAGGATGTCGATCAGTCGCTTATGAGTGCGGATCTCGAACTGCTCCCGCGAGTCCTTGTCGATGTGGGGCGAGCGGATGACGCAGAACTTCTTGATCTCGGTGGGCAGAGGCACCGGGCCGGCCACCGCCGCCCCCGTCCGCTCCGCCGCCTCGCAGATGAGGGCGGCGGACTGGTCGAGGATGCGATGGTCGTAGGCCTTCAGCCGAATGCGTATCCTCTGTCTGGGCATGCCCTTCCGCCTATCTCCTTACAAACCCGCTAACCTTGCCCAGATAGCCTCCGGCCACCGAGGCCGGCACCTCCTGGTAGTGGTCGAACTCCATAGTGTAGGTGGCTCGCCCCTGCGTCAGGGAGCGCAAGTCCGTAGCATACCCGAAAGTCTCCGCTAAGGGAACCAGGGCGCGCACCATCCGCATGTGGCCCCGCTGATCGACCATGGTCACGTGGCCGCGACGGGAGTTGATGTCCGCCAGCACGTCGCCGAAGAACTGCTCCGGCGTGGCCACCTCGATCTCCATGATCGGCTCCAGCAGCATCGGCTTGGCCTGCGTCAGGGCCTTCGCGCATGGCCATGCGAGCCGGCCATGCGGAAGGCCAGCTCGGAGGAGTCCACCGGGTGGTAGCTGCCGTCCAGCAGCGTCACCTCCACGTCGACCACCGGGTAGCTGGCCAGCACGCCCGTCTCCAGCGCCTCCTTCACCCCCTGCTCCACCGGCCAGATGTACTCGCGGGGGATGGCCCCGCCCACGATCTTGTCCACGAACCGGAAGCCGGCGCCCCGCTCGCGGGGAGCCACCTCCAGCGTCCACCACGCCGTACTGGCCGTGGCCGCCCGTCTGGCGGATGAACCGCCCCTCGACCTTGGCCGCGCGGGTGATGGTCTCCTTGTAGGCCACCTCGGGCTTGCCCACGTGCGCCTCCACCCGGTACTCCCGCAGCATCCGGTCGACGATGATCTCCAGGTGGAGCTCGCCCATGCCGGAGATGATGGTCTGGCCCGTCTCCGAGTCGTAGCGGGTGCGGAAGGTGGGGTCCTCCTCCGACAGGCGGCCCAGCGTCTCGCTCATGCGGTCCTGGTCTTCCTTGGTTCGGGGCTCGATGGCTACGGAGATGACCGGCTCGGGGAACTTGATCGCCTCCAGGAGCGATGGGGTGGCTCTGGTCGCAGAGGGTGTCGCCGGTGAAGGTGTTCTTCAGGCCGACCGCGGCGACGATGGAGCCGGCGTAGGCCTCCTCGATGTCCTCGCGGTGCTGGGCGTGCATCCGCAGCAGGCGGCCGATGCGCTCGCGCTCGCCGCGGGTGCTGTTGTAGACCATGGTCCCCTGGCTGACCTTGCCCGAGTAGACCCGGAAATAAGCCAGCCGACCCACGTAGGGGTCGGCGACGATCTTGAAGGCCAGGGCGGCGAAGGGCTCCTCGTCGGAGGCGCGGCGGGTGAGCGCCTCGCCGGTCTTGGGGTGGGTGCCCTTGCACCGGCGGCACGTCCACCGGCGAGGGCAGATAGTCGACCACCGCATCCAGCAGGGGCCGGACGCCGCGGTTGCGCAGAGCGCTGCCGCAGAGAACGGGCGTGACCACGTTGGCCAGGGTGACGCGGCGGATGGCCTTCTTCAGCTCGCCGGCCGAGATGGGGTGGCCCTCCACGTAGCTGATGAGGAGCTGGTCGTCCAGCTCGGCCACCGCCTCGATGAGCTCCTCCCGCCGCTGGCGACCTCCCCCAGGGCGGCCTCCAGGTCTTGAGCGCCTCGCCCTCGCCATCGAGCTTGACCGCCAGCTCACAGCGCCGTCACGGCCTCCTTCAGCCAGCGCGTCAGGCTCCTGCGGCCGCACCTTGGGCAGGGGCACGCTTAACGGGCGGCTCGTCCTTCTCGCCGGAGAAGACCCAGGCCACCTCGCCCACCAGGTCGATGAGCCCCAGGTACTTGTCCTCCACGCCCAGGGGGATCTGGATGGGCAGCGGCCGGGCGCCCAGCCGGTCGTGGATCATCCGCACCGTGCGCCAGAAGTCGGCGCCCACGCGGTCCATCTTGTTGACGAAGCAGATGCGGGGGATGTGATAGCGGTCGGCCTGGCGCCACACCGTCTCCGACTGCGGCTGGACGCCGGCCACGGCGTCGAAGACGACGACGCCGCCGTCCAGCACCCGCAGGCTGCGCTCCACCTCCACCGTGAAGTCCACGTGGCCGGGCGTATCGACGATGTTGATCATGTGCTCTGCCCACTCGCAGGTGGTGGCGGCGGCGGTGATGGTGATGCCCCGCTCGCGCTCCTGGGCCATCCAGTCCATCACGGCCGTACCCTCATCCACCTCGCCGATCTTGTAGGTGCGGCCGCTGTAGAAGAGGATGCGCTCGGTAACGGTGGTCTTGCCCGCATCGATGTGGGCGATGATCCCGATGTTGCGCACCTTTTCGATGGGCACAGGTCTAGTCATGGTTCTATCATCGATCCCGAAGGGCGAGTGGGCAAGCGTTAGGCGATCATGGGCGGCCGGCTACACAGAGGCTACCAGCGGTAGTGGGCGAAGGCCCGGTTGGCCTCGGCCATGCGGTGAGTGTCGTCCCGACTTCTTGATAGTGACGCCCTGGCCGCTGGCGGCATCCATCAGCTCCGCGGCTAGCCTCTCGGCCATGGGCCGCCCCTTGCGAGCACGCGCCGCCGCCAGGAGCCAGCGCATGGCCAACGAGAGCTGCCGCTCGGGCCGCACCTCCAGGGGGATCTGATAGGTGGCACCGCCTACGCGGCGAGGCCGCACCTCCAGCACAGGCATGGCGTTGCGCACCGCCTGCTCGAACGTCTCCATAGGGTTACGGCGCGTCCGCTGCTCGATGATGGCCAGGGTGCCGTACATGACCCGCTCGGCGGTGCTCTTCTTGCCGCTGTCATCAGCTTATGGGTGAACATCTGCAGCCAGATGCTGTTGTACTTGGCGTCGGGCAGTCGCTCGCCTGCGGATGACCTTGCCTCGTCTGGGCATCGCCTGCCCCCTACCTGAGTTCCTCGCTGCGCCGCGTGCCGTACTTGCTGCGGCCCCGCTTCCGCCCCACACCCCCTGCGAGTCCAGCGCCCCGCGGATGATGTGATAGCGCACCCCCGGCAGGTCCTTCACGCGGCCCGCCGCGGATGAGCACCACCGAGTGCTCCTGGAGGGTGTGCCCCTCGCCGGGGATGTAGGCGGTGACCTCCATCCCGTTGGTCAGGCGCACCCGCGCCACCTTGCGCAGGGCGGAGTTGGGCTTCTTGGGGGTGACCGTCCGCACCTGGACGCAGACACCCCGCTTCTGCGGGGCGCCCTCGCCGCGGGTCATCCTGTTCCTCAGGGCGTTGTAGAGGAAAGCGCAGGGCTGGCGCCTTGGTCTTCCGCACCAGCTTCTTGCGCCCTTCCGCACCAACTGGTTTATGGTGGGCAAATCCTCCCCCTCGCACACAACGAAAACGGTCGAAAGCCTTATTTCTGAGCCAGTCCGCCCGGAGGCGAACCGTCGTCACTTTAGGGTCTTTCGACCTGTACGTATCGCGTCTATACGTAGGGACGTTAGACGCCAAATAGGAAAGGTATCAGAAAGATCGCACGATTGTCAACCGCTCGAATTCGAGACACACTGGTGTGTCTGAGAGCCAGATGCCAGCATGAACGGCAGACCTCCGAGAGACCCCATGCTCGAGAGGGTCGCGGGGTGCGAGGTGGCCCTACACGCCGGCGTAGCTGTGCAGGCCGCTCACCCAGAGGTTCACGGCGAAGAAGGTGAACAGCACCGCCGCAAACCCGATCACCAGCAGCACCGCCGAGCGGGTGCCCTGCCAGCGGCGCAGGCCCCGCATGTGCAGGTAGCCGGCGTAGATGAGCCAGGTCACCAGGGCCGATGTCTCCTTGGGGTCCCAGCCCCAGTAGCGGCCCCAGGCCTCGTTGGCCCAGTAGGCCCCCAGGGCGATGCCCAGCGCCAGCAGCGGGAAGCCCACCATCACCGACGATAGCCGATCTCGTCCAGCAGGCTCGCCCGTGGGCAGGCGGCGCGAAGCGGTTGCCCTCGCCCTGGATGAGGTACATCACCGCCGAGCCGAAGGAAACGCTGAGGGCGCTGTAGGCCAGCACCATCATCGCCACGTGGGCGGTGAGCAGCGGCTCGTTCTGGAGCGCCGGCACCAGCGGCTTGACGTCCGAGGGGAAGAAGACGGCGGCCGTGACCATCAGCCCCAGCGCCACCGGCAGGGCAAGGGAGCCCAGCGTCCGCTGGCCGTACCAGCGCTCGAAGACGGCGTAGGCGAAGGAGACGCCCCAGGCGAAGGCCACCGTGTACTCCCACATGTTGGACCAGGGGGCGTGGTCAGTGGCCCGCCAGCGGGCCACCAGCGCCGCGCCCAGCAGGGCGATGGCCAGCCAGGCCACGGCCGTCGCTGCCCGCCCAACGGAGGTAGGCAGCCGCTCCCAGGTGGTTACCGTGAGAGTGCCGGGGTGCCCCGTCGGTCGCCAGCCGCCGCACCGCCAGGCGAGCGCCGAAGGCGTAGCCCCAGTACAGGACGGTGGCCGCCGCCGTGGCGACGATGGCCAGCCAGAACATGTCTACCGAGAACTGTTCCATGGCTTAGCGCAATCGTGAAAGCAGCCGCTTACTGAATCCTAAGGCGCTGGCCAGCACTAGGACAAGCAGTGGTTTCTCGCAGCGAGCCATCGACCATGAGCGGCTCGCCCTCGAGGCTCAGAGCCTCCAGATGAGATGGCGACCTGAAGCGTCGCCGCATGTCGGTGGTACGCTCACTCGGCCCTAGACCGGCGTCGCGGCGCCGTCAGCGGCGTGGCAGAGGCCGTGGGCGTCGCCCGCCCCCCGGCAGCAGGCGTGAGCGTGGTGCACCGCCATCAGCCGGTCGTAGACGGCCTGCACCCGCTCGGCGATGCGAGGCCAGGCGTAGTCCTCGGCGGCGGCGCGGGCGCCCATCCCCAGGTTGCGGCGCAGCTCCTCGTTCTCCAGCAGCAGCTCCAGGCGCTCGGCGAACGGCTCCGGGCAGCGCCAGGGCACCAGGAAGCCCGTCTCGCTATCGCGGACGGTGCCCTGCAGGCCGCCCACCCGCGAGGCCACGACCGGCGTGCCGCAGGCCATCGCCTCCAGCGCCACCAGCCCGAAGCTCTCGTAGTAGGAGGGCACGACGCAGACGTCGGCGGCGTTGTAGTACAGCGGCAGCAGCGAGTGATCGACCGCATCCAGGAAGGCCACGCGCCGGCTGATGCCCAGCTTCTGGGCCAGCCGCCGCAGCTCCGCCTTCTCCGCCTCGGCGCTGGCGTCGCCGCCGACGACCACCAGGCAGAAGCGGATGTCCTCGCTCACCTGGGCCACCGCCCGCACCAGGATGTCGATGCCCTTCAAGGGCTCGATGCGCCCCACGAACAGGACGATGGGCTCCTCGGGGAAGCCCAAGCGGCGGCGCACCTCCGCCTTGTCCAGCGGCCGGAAGCGCCTCCAGGTCCACGCCGCAGGGCACCACCTCGATGCTCTCGGCGGGGACGCCGTAGAGCCGCATGCAGCATCTCCTTCTCGTCCTGGCTGGCGCAGATGACCCGGTCGGCGCTCTGAGCGATCTGCCGCTCGGCCTCGATGCGATAGCGCGGCTCGTGCTCGCTGACGCGGGCGCGGTTCTTGGCCTCCCCCAGCGAGTGGAACATGGTCACGTGAGGCACGCGCCACAGGCCCTGGAGCGCCTGGCCCACCCAGCCCGACAGCCAGTAGTGGCTATGCATCAGGTCGTAGTCCTCGCCCGTGGCCTCCCGGAACTGCATCACCCCGCGCAGGAACTGGGGCAGCAGCCGGTAGACGTCCTCCTTGGGCACCGGCGCCTCGGGCCCGGCGCTGATCGGGATGACCCGCACGTTGGCCTCCCAGGGGATGACCGCCAGCGACTCCGGGTCCTGGCGACGGGTGAAGATGTCCACCCGCAGGCCGCGGCGGCCCAGCTCGCGGGCCAGCTCGCGCTCGTAGATGTTCATACCGCCCGCCTCGCGGGTGCCCGGCCAGGGCCAGAGGCGAGGTGTGGACGCTGAGAAAGGCGATGCGGCACATACTAGCGGCCCTCCCGCCGGACGATGCAGCGATAGACCGCCAGGTCCTTGCCGCCCAGGTCGTACTTGTAGGGCTCGGCGCCGCGCAGGAAGTCGAACCAGCGCTTGCCCTGCTCGATGGCCTGCTCCAGGGCCAGCGCCTTCGAAAGCAGGCCCACCGCCAGCGAGGCGTAATCGGGGTCGTAGCCGCTGTTGTAGAGCAGGAGCTCGTCGCCGGCATCGAAGCAGAGCACCGAGGCCGCGCGGACGCCGTTCACCTCCAGGCAGTAGAGCCGCACCAGGTCCTGCTCGGCCAGGGTCAGGGCCATGCGCCGGAAGAAGCGCGCCATGCGCTCGGTCATGAACAGGGCCTTCTCGTGGCGGCTGGCGGCGTGCTGCCGCAGGAAGTCGTCCAGATGCGACTCCACCTCCGGCGCCGACTGGCAGGCATGGAAGAGCACGTCGCCGCTGCGGTAGAGCCGCCGCAGCTTGCGACGCAGCTCGTGCCGGTCTCGACGGTCCAGGCCCTCCACGTAGTCGTCGAAGGCGGCAGGGAGCTCCACCCGCGGGCAGACGTCCTCCTGCTCGATCTCGGCGCTGTAGCCCAGGCCGGCCGCCAGGCGGGGCAGGATGGTCAGCGTGGGCGAGTGCTCGGGCACGCCCCAGAGGACGAGCTCGCTCCAGGGCTCCTCGCTCACCGCGTGAAGGACGGCATCGAGGACGCCCTCCTCGCAGCCTTCGCAGGCCACCACGTCCATGTAGTCGCAGACGTTCGGTATCGCCGGCCAGGGTAAGGCGTTCGCCCTCGCGCATCAGGGGAGCGACGCCCACCAGGCGCTCGCCGTCGCGCACGCTCAGGAGCACCAGCTCGCGCCCGTCCGCGAACTCTTCCCACCAGGTCTTGAGCCAGAGGGGCGAGTAGAACACGGCCTTGGGCCCGCTGGCGGGCAGGATGTCGCGCCAGGGCCCCTCCAGGGAGGCCAGCTCCTCGCGGCGCGACGCTGTAGCGCCACCCTACGACCCCTGCACGAGGGCCAGGAACTCGCCGCGGCCCACGCTGCCCTTGGCGAAGGGCCCTCGCACGGCCGAGGTCACTACCCGGCTGCCCGGCTTGCGAGCGCCCCGCATGCTGAGGCAGAGATGCTCCGCCTCCAGCACGACCGCCACGCCATCGGCGTCCAGCGCCTCCAGGATGGCATCGGCCATCTGGCGGGTGAGCCGCTCCTGCACCTGCGGCCGCTTGGCCAGGATGTCCAGGGCGCGGGCGATCTTGCTGATGCCCACCAGCCGACCGTTGGGGATGTAGCCTACGTGGGCCGAGCCGTAGAAGGGGAGGAAGTGGTGCTCGCAGAGGGAGTAGAAGGGGATATCGCGGAGGATCACCACATCCTCCTCTCCTCCGAGAAGCCGCCGCGCCAGCACCTCGCGCGGGTCCTGACAGAGCCCGGCGAAGAGCTCGGCGTACATATCGGCGATGCGGCGGGGCGTCTCGGCGAGGCCCTCCCGTCTGGGTCCTCGCCGATGGCGTCGATAATCTCCCGCACCGCCGCGGCGATCCTGCCCCTATCTACCAAGTCCCCTGGCCCAAGGAAAGTTCGCGCCTGATGAGCCACCGGCCGGCAGCCTCAGGCGCGCTCGCGAATTAGCAGCTATATCTAATTCTAGCAGCGGCCCGTTCGGGGGGTCAAGCGGTACGGGTGGGGGGTATGTCACGTCAGCCGGACGCAGGCCGCATCGCCGACGGACGAGCCTCGACCGCACGGGTGTAGCCGAGGCCTTCAGGCCTCCACGGGTAGGGCGGTGGAAGGCTGCAGCCTTCCGCTACACTTGGCTGCCCCCTCACGCCAAGCCCATCGCCTTCTCCACCGCCGCCAGGTCCGCGGGCACCTCCCGCATCTCGGCGCGGATGGTCATGGCCGTGTCGGGGTCCTTGAGGCCGCTGCCGGTGATGACGCAGACGACTGGTCTGCCCGCGCAGGTCCAGCCCCTGGCGGCTCATCTTCAGCAGGCCGGCCACCGAGGCGGCGGACGCCGGCTCGCCGAAGATGCCCTCCTCCTGGGCCAGCAGGCGGTAGGCCGCCAGGATCTCCTCATCGCTCACCGCCTCGATGACGCCGCCCGACGCGTCGCGGGCGGCCTCCGCCCCCTTCCAGCTAGCCGGGTTGCCGATGCGGATGGCCGAGGCGACGGTCTCGCGGCTCGGCCACCGGCCGCCCCAGGACGATGGGCGCCGCGCCCTCCGCCTGGAAGCCCATCATGCGCGGGCGCTTGCTGGCCTCGCCGCGCTGCGTGGTACTCCACGAAGCCCCGCCAGTAGGCGGTGATGTTGCCGGCGTTGCCCACCGGGATGAACAGATAGTCGGGCGCATCGCCCAGGGCGTCGACGATCTCGAAGGCGGCCGTCTTCTGCCCCTCGATGCGATAGGGGTTGAGGGAGTTGACCAGGGCGATGGGATGCCTGTCGGTGATGGCGCGCGCCAGGGAGCAGGGCCTGGTCGAAGTTGCCGTCGATGGCGATGACCTCGGCGCCGTGGGCCACCGCCTGGGCCAGCTTCCCCTGGGCGATGTTCCCCTTCGGCACGAGGACGTAGGCCTTGAGGCCGCAGTGGGCAGCGTAGGCGGCGGCGGCGGCGCTGGTGTTGCCGGTGGAGGCGCAGAGGACCGCCTTGCGGCCCTCCTCCAGCGCCTTGGCCACCGCCACCACCATGCCCGCGGTCCTTGAACGAGCCGGTGGGGTTGCAGCTCTCCAGCTTGAAGTAGAGGGGGCCGCAGCCCAGACTGGCCTCCAGCCGCTGGGAGCGCACCAGGGGCGTCTCGCCCTCGCCCATGCAGACGAGGGGGGTGGCCTCGGTCAGGGGCAGGTAGTCGCGATAGCGGCGCAGGACGCCCAGGCCGCGGCGGCGGGCGACGGCTCACTCGCCCAGCTTGAGGTCACGCTGCTTCATCTCCTTCAGTTCCTGCTCCAGGGCAGCCAACTGGCGGCGCTTCTGGCGCTCCTGGAACTGGCTCAGCTTGCGCAGGTAGCTCCGCCACCTGCTGGCGGTGTTCACGGATCTGCTGCTGGAAAGCCGCCAGGCGCTCCATCTGGGTCTGGTCCTTGCTCTCCAGCAGCTCCAGGGCACGAGCTCTGGTCTTCAGCGCGCTGGCTGCTGCTCTCCCAGCGTCTGCTCCAGCGCCTTCAGCCGCTCGTCCAGGCGCTGACCGTCCGCCGCCAGTGCGTCCTGAACATCGGCTAGCTCCTGGTGCACCACGTGATCCTCGCCGATGACGGTCACCTGCTCCTCCAGTGCGGCGCACCTGCTCGACCAAGAGCTGCACGCGCTCGGCGAGGACGGAGTCCTGCTTGGCAAGGGCATCCGTCTCAGTGTGCAGGCGTCTCGTCTCCTGCTCCAGGCGTTTGACCGCCTCGCCGTGGCGGGCCGTCTTCGTCGCTACCTCTTCAACGCCCTTATTCCAGCTCTCCACCCGCTTCTCCAGGAGAGAGACATCGTCCCGAAGGCGGCGCCCTGCCCTCCTCCATGGCCAGCACGCGCCCCTCGTAGGACTGAGCCAGCTTCTCCACGGCCTCCAGGCGGCGCACGGAGGCGCTGCGCTCCTCCCTCTCCCGCTCCACTGCCCCCTGCTGCTGGCGCATCGCCTCCTCGATGCGGCCCTGATTGGCCAGCGCGCGCTCGTGGAGGCGGCCCAGTTGCTCCTTGGTCTGGCGCACCTCGTCCTGAAGCTGAGGGAAGGCCGCAAGCTGGGAGGCATGGGCGGAGAGGACGTCCTCCACCTTCTGCACCCTCTCCGCCAGGTTCCATATCTGATTGCTGCGCCTGCTCCACCTGCTGCTGCAGCTTGTGCACATGGCCTTGGCCTGGCGCACCTCCTCCTCCAGCCAGGGAACAGCGTCGGCCGAGGGAACGGCGAGAGGGGCCTGACCTTCTTGTCCACGCCCATCGACCCCCCTCCTAGCCTCAGCTCTCCACCCGCAGAAGGTTGCCGATGCGGCTCACCACCGGCAGTTCGGCCACCTCCTTCATGGTGCGTCTGCATGATCCTCCTCCCGCGCCAGGTGGGTCATGATCACCAGCTCCGCCGTCTGGGCCACCTCGTCGCGTCTCCTTCTGGATGACGGAGGCGATGCTCACGCCGTGGTCGCCGAAGCAGCGGGCGATCTGAGCCAGGACGCCGGGCCGGTCGGCCACCTCCATGCGCAGATAGTAGCGGGTGGTCAGCTCGGCCACCGGCTTCACAGGCAGCGGCCGGCCCGGCCGCCAGGCGCAAGCGGTCGGGCCCGCGGCCAGCGCGTGGCCGCCGCCATGCTCTGAGCGGCATCGATGACATTGGCGATGATGGCGCTGGACGTGGGCTGGGGGCCGGCGCCCGGCCCCTGGAAGAGCACCCGCCCCACCAGATCGCCCTCCACCTGGATGGCGTTGAGCACGCCGTCCACGTTGGCCAGCAGCTCCTCCTCGCGGCACGAGCGCCGGGTGCACGCGGGCCTCCACACCGTCCTTGTCCTTGCGGGCCAGGGCCAGAAGCTTGATGGCGTAGCCCAGCTCCGCGGCGTAGCGGAAGTCGCGGCCGCTGAGGCTGGTGATGCCCTCGCGGTAGATCATCGTCGGGGTGGACGTGAGGTGTGGAAGGCCAGGCTGGCCAGGATAGCCAGCTTGTAGGCGGCAGTCGATGCCCTCCACGTCGTTGGTGGGGTCGGCCTCGGCGTAGCCCAGCTCCTGGGCCTGGCGCAGCGCCTCCTCGAAGTCCATCCCCTCCTTGCTCATGCGGGTGAGGATGTAGTTGGTGGTGCCGTTGATGATGGCGCGGATGGAGGTGATCTCGTTGGCCAGCAGGTCGCGGCGCAGCGGGCGCGATGACCGGGGTGCCGCTGGCCGACGCTGGCCTCGAAGAGGATGTCCACCCCCTGCTCGTGGGCCAGGGCCAGCAGCTCGGGGCCGTGCTTGGCCATCACCTCCTTGTTGGCGGTGACTACGTAGCGACCCGACAGGAGGGCCTCCTTGATGAAGTCGTAGGCGGGCTGCTCGCCACCCAGGAGCTCGATGACGATGTCGATGGCCTTGTCGCCCAGGACGGCGGCGGGTCGTCGGTGACGATGGCGGGGTCGACGCCCGCGCCCTCAGCCTTCCAGAGGTCGCGCTCCAGGACGCGGCGCAGCCTCAGGCGCAGGCCGGTCTGCTGGGCGTAGGCCTCCTCCCGGTCCTGGAGGTTGCGGGCAACGCCGCTGCCAATCACGCCGATGCCCAGCAAGCCGATCCCGATCTGCTCTTCGCCCATCATCCCGCCTAGCCCGATAGGTCTGGTTGACGACCCACTGGAACTTGTCGGCGTCGACGCTCACGTAGTTGGTGGTCGGCGACGAGAGTGCGCTGCTCAGCCAGCCAGAGACTGAAGTAGCGGCTGCCGATGGTGCTTCGCTGCGCGGTCTCCAGTGGCCGGCCGGCCTGCTTCTCCTCCACCTCGAAGATGAAGGAAGCCGCCCTGCCCAGCCAGGGGCTCGCTGCGCTGGCCCACCTCCAGGGCGAAGACCTTCGCCGCGTAGGAGGGGTCCAGCTCCTCGCAGGGCCACCCAGCCCCTCTCGCCGCCCTGATCCTTGGTGGCCGTGTCCAGAGGACATCTCCTTGGCCACGGCGGCGAAGTCTTCACCGGCGTTGAGGCGCTCCACCACCGTGTCGGCTCCTCCTCGCGCCCCCACCAGGATCTGGCGCATCCTCACCTGGTCCGCGGCCTCGGGAGCACGGCCCGAACGAAGCCGTCCTGCACCCACGGATCAGCAGAGCGGCCTCGATCATCTGGCGATACTCCTTGTCCGACAGGTCCCTCGCCTTCAACTCCGTCTCGTATGCCGCCTGGAACGCCGCCGCGATCGTCCCGTCGAGACGCTCAGGCGGCTGGCGATCTCCGCCTTCCACCTCGTCGGGCGTAGGCGGTCAGTCCCAGGTCAACCGGGGCCCGCTGGCGCAACAGTATCTCCTGCTCCAGCGTGCCGACGACGATGTTGACGACGGAGCTAAACGTCTCGAGTCCACCGCCTGGCCGGAACTAGTCAGGCCAGCGTCCTGCAGGAAGCCTTTCAGACGGCGGGAGAAGAAGTCCAGGTTGAGGGTGGTGTCGCCTACCCGCATGGCCTTGGAGTGCGGGCGGCCCCATCTGGCTGTCCCACCAGCCATAGCCGATGAAGCCCACTACCACGAGCAAGAAAATCGCGAAACCAGCCACCACCGCGGCCTGGAGCCGCCAGTCGCGGCCGCGGTGGCTGCGCCGCCTGGGCGGCGGCAGAGGGAGCGGGTGGTGGACGTCTCTTCTTGGCCACGGCGAGCCTCCCGAACGCCTACTGGCGCCCGACGAGGGCTCCCGTCTCCCGCACCTGCTCCGCGGTGTAGGGGAGGAGGGCCAGTGCCTGGCCCGCTTCAGCGCTACGGCCAGCGCCCGCTGATGCTTGGCGCAGGTCCCCAGCTTGCGGCGGGGCTCGATGCGCGCCCGGTCCGACAGGAAGCGGCGCAGCCTACCCACGTCCTTGTAGTCGATAGCCTTGACCCCTTCGACGCAGAAGCTACATGCCTTGCGTCGGCGGGTGAAGCGCCCCTTTCGCTTGGCCGGGCGCCTGCGGCCGCCGGCGCAGGCCCGCGCGCGGTCTCGTTGGCTGGAGCCTGCTCTTCCGGTCGTTCTTCTACCATACGTTCCATCTATTCAAAGGGAAGCTCATCGGCCTCCACCGTCTCCGCCTCCCCCTCCTCCGGCAGGGGCACGCCCGGCGCCCGGTCCAGGAAGAGCACCCTATCGGCGATGACCTCCGTGCGAAAGCGGCGCTGGCCATCGGGAGTGTCCCAGGAGCGAGTACGCAGCCTCCCCTCCACGTATACCCTACGTCCCTTCTGAAGAAACTGGCTGCACTGCTCGGCCAGCTTGCGCCAGGTGACCACCGTGAACCACTCGGTCTCCTCCCGCCGCTCCCCTTCGGGGGTCGTGTAGTTGCGGCTGCTGGCCACGCGGAAGCTGGTCATGGCGTTGCCGTTGGCGGTGTAGCGCATCTCCGGGTCGGTGCCCAGATTGCCGATTATCATCACCTTGTTCAAGCCTGACATCGCGCCGGCTCCTTCTCGCCCAGCCCCGGCATGCGTATTACCTCCGCGGCCAGACCCCTAGTCTTCATCCGTGCGCACCACCAGGTGGCGAATCACTTCCTCCGCCAGCCCCAGGCTCGCCTCCAGGCCAGCCACCTGTTGGGGTCGAGCTGGAACTGGGTAACGACGTAGTTGCCCTCCATGTGTCGCCTGGATGGGATAGGCCAGCTTGCGTCGGCCCCAGCGATTGACCTCTGCCACCTCGCCGCCGCGACCGGTGATGAACTGGCTCACCTTGTCGATGGTGGAGGGCACGTCCTCTTCCGCGATCTCGGGGCTTATGATCAACACCAGTTCGTAGTCGCGCAAACGCCTCTCCTCTTCTTGCGGCCGAGGTTAAACCAGCGGCCCGCAGCTTCGGGCCGCTACACGGAGCGGAATTATAGCACCAGGCTGATGCATCACAAGCGAAGACGGGCTATGAGCATGGGTTCGGAGAACGCTGCCCTCTACCGCCTTACCCCCTAGGTCGCTCACGCCCGGCACCGGGAAGCGGCCGGCCAGCTCCCGCACCTCTTGACGCACCGCCGCCGCCACCCCCTCGTCGCCCAGGTTGTCCAGAATGCGAGCGATGAAGCCAGCGATGCTGCCGCATCTCGTCCGGCCCCATGCCGCGGCTGGTGACCGCCGGCGTGCCGATGCGGAGGCCGCTGGCCACCGCCGGCGGCCGCTCGTCGTAGGGGATGGTGTTCTTGTTGACGGTGATGCCCACAGCCTCCAGCGCCACCTGAGCGTCGCGGCCGGTGATCGCCGCTGCGCCCCCACGTCCACCAGCATCAGGTGATTGTCGGTGCCGCCGGAGACGATGCGCAGGCCGCGGCCGCTGCAGCTCCTCGGCCAGGGCCCGGGCGTTCTCCACGATGCGCCGCTGGTAGTCGGCGAACTCCGGCTTCAGGGCCTCGCCGAAGCAGACGGCCTTGGCGGCGATGCTGTGCATGTGCGGCCCGCCCTGGGTGCCCGGGAACACGGCCCGGTCGATCTTCTGGGCCAGGTCCGCCTGGCACATGATGAAGCCGCCGCGCGGGCCGCGCAGCGTCTTGTGGGTGGTGGTGGTGATGACGTGGGCGTGGCGCGACCGGCGACGGGTGCATGCCCGCCGCCACCAGCCCGGCGATGTGGGCGATATCGGCCAGGAGATAGGCCCCCACCTCGTCGGCGATCTCCCGGCAGCGGGCGAAATCGATGATGCGCGGATAGGCGGTGGCGCCCACCACGATGACCTTGGGCCGGTGCTCGCGGGCCAGAGCGGGCCATCTGGTCGTAGTCCAGGAGCTCCGTCTCCCGGTCGACGCCGTAGTGGACGAAGCGGTACAGTCTTCCCGGAGAAGTTGACGTCCAGGCCGTGGGTCAGGTGGCCGCCCTGGGCCAGGTTCATGCCCATGGCCACGTCGCCCACCTCCATCAGGGCGGTGTAGACGGCCCGGTTGGCCTCGGCGCCGCTGTGGGGCTGCACGTTGACGTGATCGGCGCCGAAGAGCTGCTTGGCCCGGCTGATGGCCAGCTCCTCCACCTCGTCCACGTACTGGCAGCCGCCGTAGTAGCGCTTGCCCGGATAGCCCTCGGCGTACTTGGTGCTGAGCACGGTGCCCAGCGCTGCCAGAACGCCGGCGCTGGCGTAGTTCTCCGAGGCGATGAGCTCGAGGCCCAGGCGGTGCCGCTCCTCCTCGCGGTGGATGATGGCCGCCACCTCAGGGTCCCACTGGTCCAGAACGCCCATGTCTCTCGTCCTTTAGTCCGCTAGACAAAAAGGCAGGGGGCAACCCGTCGTCGCTCCTGCCTGCCTGTCGCCGTCGTGCCCGCTTGAAGACAGCGCTCCTCTATGTGGCCCCAGTTCGTCCAGCCCGCCCGAGCGTCAACGTCGCGCTTCCTCCTGCACAGCCGACGGTCGTGCTCCTGCCAGGCGTGCTCGACCAGGGCCATGAGCCCGCCCGACACCAGCGAATGGCCGCCCAGCGCCACGGGGATGGCCGCCCTGGCGGCGCCTTGGTCAGCTCGCGCAGGAACGGGTCCTCGATCTCCTCGTACCGCCCCAGGTCGGAGAGGAAGCGGTCGGCGCGGCTCGGCCTGGAGGCCCAGGTGCGCCAGGATCACGCGGCTGTCCAGGAAGGCGGCGTCGGCCAGCTCCGCCAGCGTGGCGAAGAAGCGCTGCACCCCCACCGCGGCCAGGTAGAACCCCACCAGCGAGCGGGCCTGCCCGCCCTCGATGCGCCCTTCCGCCTGCATGCCCCGCTCCTCGGCGAAGAAGCGCACCCGGCAGGCCGTCTCCCGCTCCAGGTACTGCCAGACGCGGCTGCTGCGTGCGACCGGCCACCAGCACCTGGGCAGTCGAGATCGATGAACAGAGGGCAGCACGCGCCGGTAGAGGGACACGTCCAGCCGCCAGCCGTCCAGTAGCGCCTGCAAGCGAGGGCCGGCGCCGCCCACCAGGGTGAGGATGGCCAGCTCGGCTGGAGAATCGATGTCGAACTGGCTGGCGACGCTGCGGGGGAGCGGTGTGTGTGGTGAGCCCGGCCTGCTCGGCCAGCAGGCGGGCCAGCGGGTTGTCGATGGCGGGCAGGTCGATGCGGCGGAGGGCGTCAACCGGCGAGAAGGCCACCAGGTCCGCCGAGTAGTAGTTGTTGGCCACCACCTGCCCCTCGCCGCGCCCCAGCTCCTGGGCGATGCCCACGAACTCCTGGGCCGAGAGCAGGGGCACACTGCCGCCGCTGAAGTAGACCACCTACCGCAGGCCCAGCCTATCGATGACCGCGGCCAGGCGGCGGCCGAAGTGGAAGGGGCCGGCGTCCACATCCAGCCGAACGCCGGCGGGAAGCGCCTCCAGCCCCTCGGCGGCGTCGGCCACCAGGACGGCGTAGGCGAAGGCGCCGGTGGAGAGGGCACGCTCCAGGGTATCCAGGGTGGCGGCGCGGCGGGCGGCGGCGATCATCTCCTCCACGGGGCTGCCGCCCACCCCGCCGAGGAAGCTTACCAGGACGGGAGCTTCCGACAACTCGATCGCCTGGGGTGTCCGCCTAGGCAGCCTAGGCGCCTCAGGGATGATCATGCCGTAGCCGCCCCTGCGGCGGCGATAGAGGAGGGCGTAGGTGTTGGCGTCGGTGTC